>NZ_JVSL01000025.1:0-23681 GCF_001053575.1 Parahaemophilus parainfluenzae
GACTAAACAACCAACTCACTAAGGTGCAGATTTTTTATGACTAAATACAATCAACTTTTCAAACAACAAGTCGTGAATTTCTATTTCGAACATCACGAAAACCTTGCTTTCACATTGAAGCATTTCAATTTAGCGACAAAAACCGTTAGATGTTGGATTGCACAATACAAATATTCAGGCACTAATGGATTAGCAGTATTACACCGCAAAAGACTTTATTCTCCTGAATTTAAACATAGCGTTATTCAAACCATTCTCTCTGGCAGATTTACGATGGAAAATGCGGCACTTTACTTTGGTATTGCTAGTAGTGGAAGCATTAGTCAATGGTTGAAGGCCTTTCGGAAAAACGGTATAAATGGGCTCCATCCCAAACCTAAAGGTCGCCCAAGTATGAACCCCAAATACGCTAAAATGCCTCCCCCACCAAAAACAGAAGAAGAACGTTTACGCCTACGCATCCTTGACCTTGATAAAGTATGTCGCATATTTTACCTGCCTCTGTCTGAATCCAAGAAAAACACTTCAAAAACTAACCGCACTTTACCCTTTCTATATTGCACAATCCCCAATTTCCGCTATCATACTCCCTTTCTCATTCACTCTACTCTCGGAACTTTATCGATGAATAAATTGAAAATAGCATTACTCACGGCTACATTCGTAGGTTTGTTTGCTTGTACCACAACACAACAACCAAAGAAAACCGTTAAAACACGATACCTTAAAAATAACATTAGCCAAGCGGAATTAAACAATCCGAAAAATTACAAACGTTATTACTATTCTTGCCGTAATTCAGAAACGGGCTCGAATTCTTATTTAACCACTTACTTCCCGCTTTCAAGAGAAAGCCGCATGAAAGATAATTTTGGTATTTATTTTCAATTAGATGGCGGAAAAGCGGTGCCTTTTGATCATGTGGAAAATCGCACCTTAAATGCACGCGGAAATCGCTTTGAAGTGATTTATCGCTCTTATGAGCCAATTGATGGAAACCATGTGGATCTGATTGCGCGTGAGCATAATTCGGTGTATTACAAAAACAATCAAGGCATGAGAACAGCTTGGTTAAATTGTCGAGAAGGCTAATTCTCACTGAAAGTGCGGTCGTTTTTAGACACATTTTTCCAAACAAAAAAGCACGAGGTTAAACTCGTGCTTTTTCTTTTTTATTTCGATTATGCTTTTGCTTGTGCACGTTTCACGAAAATGACTGAAAGCGTGAATGCCACCACAAATGAAATCACCATACCAATGCTGTACATTGCAAGGCTATCCGGTTTAATCGATGGAATACCTAAGAAACCTGCTGCGCCTAATGCAATGGCTTTTACATTGAAGAATGCGATAAAAGCACTTGCTAAACCTGAACCAATCATCGCTGCAAAGAAAGCCTGACGATAACGTAAGTTCACCCCGAACATTGCCGGTTCAGTAATCCCTAATAATGCAGAAATACCTGATGGTACCGCTAAACCGCGTACTTTTGGATCTTTTAATGCCACTGCCACACCTAAACAGGCTGCGCCTTGTGCGATATTTGACATTGCAGCGATTGGGAAAATAAAGGTACCGCCTGTATTTGCCATTTCAGCTAATAATTGTGTTTCAACCGCAATGAAGGTTTGGTGCATACCCGTGATCACGATTGGGGCATAGAATGCCCCGAAGATTGCGCCACCAACGAAACCTAAGGTGTCATATAACCAAGTTAAGCCTGATGCAATTAATGAACCTGCTTCACGACCGATTGGACCAATTACGGTAAATGCTAAGAAGCCTGCAATAAAGAGCGAGAATAATGGGGTAATGAGGTTATCTAAATAAGAAGGTACAAACTTACGGAAGGTTTTTTCTAAGGTTGCTAACACCCAAGCAGAAACTAATGTTGGGATAACAGTGCCTTGATAGCCGACTTTTTCAATTTCAAGACCGAATACGTTCCAGTATTGGATTTTGCCTTGAGCAAGAGTTAATGCGTAGTTCCAACCGTCTGCTAATGCAGGGTGAACTAACAACATCCCAAGTGCAGCCCCTAAGAACGGGTTACCACCAAATTTACGGGTTGCAGAGAAACCAAGTAATACAGGTAAGAACACAAATGGTGCGTTCGCGATGGTATTAATGAAGTCCACCAAATCCGCAAGACCTGGGTGCATATCAATCACGCTTAATTCATCAACGAAGAAACCTTTCGCTGTAAGCATGGAGTGAATACCCATTAACAAACCGCCTGCGACGATTGCCGGAATGATTGGCACGAAAATATCTGCTAAGCCTTTCACCAAACGTTGCAATAAGTTTTGATTGCCTGATGCTGCTTCAGCCACTTCGGCTTTACTCACATCGCCGATACCAAGCAATTTGGTGAGTTCAGCATGGACTTTATTCACCGTACCTGAACCGAAGATAATTTGATATTGACCGGCGACAGCAAACTGCCCTTTCACGCCTTCAATATTATCAATACCTTCTTTATCCACTTTGCTTTCATCGTTTAACACAATACGTAAACGCGTTGCACAATGTGCTGCTGTGGCGATGTTTTCTTTGCCGCCAAGCTTATCAATCACTTGCTGGGCAATTTGAGGGAAGTTCATAGTGCTCTCCTAATGGGGTTTTAGAAAAAGAAATTGACCGATTGTAACCAAAACAGGGGATAATAACTAGCTATTCAAGCAAATTTTAGGCGAAAAAAAACCGACTTGATTAAGTCGGTTTATAGTTGGTGCTCTGGGCGAGACTTGAACTCGCACGGCCTGCGGCCACTACCCCCTCAAGATAGCGTGTCTACCAATTCCACCACCAGAGCGTTTATTCTGTTTTTATTCCTTATTGCGGAATATCGTTATTTTTGTTTTCAACTGCTGGAGCAGCTTGTTGTTGCTGTTGTTGAACTTGTTCAGCAGTTTGAGATAAATCGTCAAATGAACCTTTTTGTACGTTACCACGATGAGAGTTAATGTTACCTAACACTAAAGCAATCACAAAAAAGCCAGTTGCTAAGATTGCGCTGGTACGGGTTAAGAAGTTACCTGCACCGGCAGAACCAAACATAGTACCTGATGCACCACCGCCAAATGACGCACCTGCGTTCGCACCTTTACCTTGTTGAACAAGGATAAAGCCGATTAAGGCGATACAAACTAATACATAAATAAATAATAAAATATTGTACATTATTCTTTCTTCTCTAAATTGCGATTTCGCAAGAAAACTGAGAGCAAATGTTATATAAAATTCATGCTTTTCGCAAGCGCTTTCCCATTTTTTTTACTTAATTGTATTAAGTTTAATCAATTTTCAGCGTTTAAATCTTCCGATTTTTTGAGCGCTCTTTTTCGTTTAGCAGGTGCCGCATTTAAACCTTTTGAAATCTGACTTAAACGACGTAACGCAGTGAAATCCACAAAGCGCACTAAATCAGGTAGCATTTGATTGAGTGTAAACATAAATTGCTGATAACTCGTCTGTTTTTGACTGATATCCGTTAACTGCGCTTCCCAATGTGCCGTCATATCAGGTTGTGTGGCAATATCCGGTAGTGCTGAAATGAGGATCCGCCCCGTTTCTGTGCTGTGAATATTACGTCCTTTTTTTGTTAAAAAACCTCGTTTAAATAGCAATTCAATAATACCTGCACGGGTGGCTTCTGTGCCAAGGCCATCCGTTTCACGCAGAATTTTTTTCAATTCTTTATCTTGCACAAAGCGCGCAATCCCTGTCATGGCGGAAAGCAACGTCGCATCAGTAAATGGTTTCGGCGGTTGCGTTTTTTTGCTCACCACTTCGCCTCGTTCGCAATACAGGATCTGCCCTTTCTTCACGATCGGCAATAGCGGCTCTTGATTTTCATCTTCGGCTTCTTTACCAAGCAATTCTTTCCAACCCGCGGTTTGCAAGTTGCGCGCTTGAGCCACAAAAGTACCGCCTGCAATACTTAAGGTAATTTTACTTTTACGATATTCCGCATCTGGACAGAATTGCAATAAATACTGGTGCGCAATCAATTCATAAATACGCTGTTCATCAATGCTTAGATTTATCGAGCGCGTATTAGCCGTCGGAATGATCGCATGGTGCGCTTCCACTTTTTTATCATTCCAGCAACGATTGCGCTGCTCAGTATCCACCACTGATGGCAAGGTTTGATAAGTCTGACAATGCTGTGAAATCGCATTCATCACTTTATGTCGTTCAGCAAAATGCTCTTCCGGCAAATAGCGACAATCAGAACGTGGATAAGTAATCAACCGATGGGTTTCATATAAACGCTGACAGGTATCCAACACGCTTTGCGCTGACATGCCAAACCGTTTTGCCGCATCAATCTGCAATGCTGACAAGGAATAAGGTAAAGGGGCTGTTTCTTTTTCGCGCTTATCTACATATTCTGTCACTTCGGCAGGTTGATCCGTAATGCGCTTCACCACATTTTCGGCTAAGCCTAAAGACAGCACGCGACCATCTTCATCTTGGTAGTCTTCACAAGCTTTACTTGGTTGCCAAAGTGCAGAAAAAAGTGCGGTCGGATTTTCAGACGTTTTTTCGTCTTTCACCCATGCCAACACTTCATAGAAATCTTTGGGTTGGAAATTTTCAATTTCCAAATCACGGCGAACAATCAAACCTAATACGGGCGTTTGTACTCGCCCAACGGAAAGCACACCATCATAACCGGCTTGGCGACCACGAATGGTATAAGCGCGAGTCATATTAATGCCATAAAGCCAATCGGCACGAGCACGCGCCAGTGCGGAGGTAGCCAATGGAATAAAATGACGATTCGGTTGGAGTTTTTGTACCGCTTTTTCGACCGCACTTGGGTTAAGATCGCTAATCAAACAACGCAAAATGCCATCACGTTTTTCGGCGGATAAATTGGCATAACTAAACACTTCATCCACCAACAACTGCCCTTCTCTATCTGGGTCACCTGCATTAACTAAAATATCAGCTTGATGAATGAGTTTTTCTACCACAGAAAGTTGTTTTTTTACTTCCTTTCGCGGTAACAGAATCCACTTTTCAGGAATGATAGGTAAATGTTCTAAACGCCATTGTTTGAATTTTGGATCATAGGCATCGGGTTCTGCCTGTTCGAGCAAATGCCCCACGCACCAAGTCACAACATCATCATTGCCGCATTTAATAAAACCATCACCCCGTTGATGAGGTTTTGGCAATACATCGGCAATCGCTCGCCCAAGACTAGGTTTTTCGGCAATAAACAGGCGCATAAGATTAGTCGATCTGACGACGACCTAAGAAAGAATGGGTTAAGGTAGTGCCATCCACGGTTTCTAACTCGCCTCCAACAGGGATCCCATGAGCAATACGGCTCACTTTAATATTATGTTGATGGCAAATTTCAGCAATATAATTAGCTGTGGCATCGCCTTCCACCGTTGGATTGGTCGCTAAAATCACTTCATGGAAAGACTCTTCTACCAGACGTTTTTGCAATAAATCTAAACCTATCTCTTTTGGACCAATACCATCTAAAGGCGATAAATGTCCCATTAAGACAAAATAACGTCCAGAAAATTGGCCGGTTTGCTCAATCGCTTGAATATCCGCCGGCATTTCCACCACGCAAAGCAAGCCTGAATTTTGACGACGAGGATTGTTACAAATATTGCACGTTTCCTCTTCGGTAAAATCACGACACTGTGAACAATGCCCAATTTTAGACATTGCTTCCGTTAACGCGCGTGCTAAATTCATCCCACCGCTACGATTGCGCTGTAAAAGATGATAAGCCATACGCTGCGCTGATTTCGGGCCTACACCCGGCAAGCAACGAAGGTTTTCAATAAGATGTTCTAAAAGTGGACTGCTTTGCATAATATTTATGATGGGAGAAAATAGATGATGTGTGAACCTATAGATTCACACACCCGATGAATTAAAATGGAAGTTTCATTCCTGGCGGTAATGGCATGCCTGCGGTTACAGAAGCCATTTTTTCTTTTTGCAATTCTTCTGCACGACGGACTGCATCGTTGAATGCGGCAGCGATTAAATCTTCCAACATTTCTTTATCGTCTTCCATTAAAGAAGGATCGATCTCAATACGACGGCAGTTGTGCGCACCATTAATCGTGATTTTTACTAAACCTGCACCACTTTCGCCTGTTACTTCTAATTGGGCAATTTCTTCCTGCATTTTTTGCATTTTTTCTTGCATTTGTTGGGCTTGTTTCATCAAGCCGCCTAAACCGCCTTTTCCGAACATGGGATTTTCCTTCTTAAGTAAACTAAAACGAGCCGCATTTTAGCGAAAAAATTTGCCTTTGGGAACAGAGAAATTTATTATTCCACACTTCAAAACTGGGTCAAAAACAACCGCACTTTTATTTAGGAATTGCAGATGGAAACTCGTTATTACTTCATATTTACGGCAGCTATTATTTTGTTACAACTGCTGATTTATATTTTTAATAAAACGCTGATTTGGTGGCTTAACAAACCGCTCTCTCAAAAGACAAGACGAGCAATTACTTTTGTCAGCTTTTTGCTTCCTAATGTCTTAGTTATTTGCCATTTTTTAAAGCTTTTTACGGTATTCCGACTTATTGCTTTAATGCTCTCACTACTCCTTTTTTCAGCCTTTGCGAGTATTGCCGTAGGGTGTATTCATTTTCTTTTCCGAAAATCCAAATCCATCACCAAAATCGACCGCACTTTACGCATTGCTTACCCGATTTTATTTATTGGTATCACTGCCTTAAGTGTGTATAACGCCTATATCACACGTGTTATTCATTATGAAATTACGCTAGATAAACCGATTAAACCATTGCGAATTGGCATGGCAAGCGATCTCCATTTAGGCAAATTATTTGGCGGGAAAGAATTGGATAAATTGGCTGATATTATGCAGCAGGAAAAGGTTGATATCATTTTACTACCTGGCGATATTATGGACGATAACGTCAACGCTTATTTAGCCGAAAAAATGCAACCCCATTTAGCGAAACTCAAGGCTCCAATGGGCGTTTATGCCACACTAGGCAATCATGACTTATTAGGTGATCAAGATCGAATTGATCGAGAAATTCGCAAAGCGGGTATCACTGTATTAAGAGATGAAACATTAACGCTAAATAATGAATTCGTACTGATTGGGCGAAACGACAACCTTGCTCACGATAGACCAAGTACCGAGACGTTATTAAAGCAAGTGAATACTGACTTACCGATTATTCTATTGGATCACCGTCCAACAGATATCGAAAAACATGCGTCACTCCCGCTTGATATTCAAGTTTCAGGGCATGCGCATAAAGGGCAAGTATTCCCCGCGAGTTTAATCACAAAAATGATGTATCGTTTGGATTATGGTCATGAAAAAATTGGCAATCCACATGTTTTTGTCACTTCTGGTTACGGCTTTTGGGGCATCCCAATGCGCTTAGGTTCACAGTCTGAAGTAATTATTATTGACGTGAAAGGGAAATAAAAAAGGCGGTCAAAAATGACCGCTCTTTTATTATCAATGAAATCTTAAGAACACACTACTTTTACCGCTAAGCCACCTTTCGATGTTTCGCGATATTTGGCATTCATGTCTTTACCTGTTTCATACATGGTTTCGATCACTTTATCCAAGGTTACGCGAGGATTAGTGGTTCGGCGTAATGCCATACGGCTAGCGTTAATCGCTTTCACCGAAGCAATAGCATTACGTTCAATACAAGGTACTTGTACTTGACCACCAACCGGGTCGCAAGTTAAGCCAAGATTATGTTCCATCGCAATTTCAGCTGCGATACACACTTGTACTGGTGTGCCACCTAAAATCTCAGTCAAACCTGCGGCAGCCATTGAACATGCCACACCCACTTCACCTTGGCAGCCGACTTCAGCCCCCGAAATAGATGCATTCATCTTATAAAGGGAACCAATCATACCGGCAGCCAATAAGTAGCGTTCTATGACTTCTGGCGTTAAAGGTGCAACAAATTTTTCATAATAAGAAAGTACCGCCGGCACAATACCACACGCACCATTAGTTGGTGCTGTTACGACGCGACCACCTGCCGCATTCTCTTCATTTACCGCAAGGGCAAACATATTCACCCAGTCGATCACATACATTGGGTCATGTGCTAAACGGCCGCTATTCGCCTCCAAGAGACGATAAAGTGATGGCGCACGACGAGCAACTTTTAAAGGCCCTGGTAACACACCCTCTGTTTTAATACCATGTTCAATACAATCTTTCATGGTTTTCCAAACATTCTGTAAATGTGCTTCAACCTCTTTTTTATCACGCAATGCTAATTCATTTTTCATCATCACGGTTGAGAGCATTAAGCCACTCTCCTGACAATGTTTCAAAATATCTTCAGCATGTTGATAAGGATACGGCACAGTCACCGGATTTTCTTCCTCTTGACCAAAATGCGCTTCATCCACGATAAAGCCACCACCAATAGAGTAATAGGTTTGACGGTAAAGCACATTACGATCAGCATCTAATGCAGTAATGGTCATACCGTTTTCATGCAATGATAAAAAGGAATTATGGAATACCATATTGGCATCCCAATCGAAATTAACCGTTTTTTTGCCCTGTGCAATCGACAGTTTTTTAGTTTGTTTAACCTGTTCGATAAAGGTTGGGATTAAATCAATATCCACATCATGCGGTAGATAACCAGCCAATCCCATAATGATCGCAATATCTGTATTATGACCATGTCCCGTCATTGAGAGAGAGCCATACACATCAACGTGCAAGGTTGCAACCGCATCAAATTTACCTTGCTCGATTAAATCGTCAATAAACTGCTTGCCTGCTTTCATCGGGCCAACAGTATGGGAGCTGGATGGCCCAACTCCCACTTTAAACATATCAAATACACTAATCATATTATTTTAAATCCTAAGCTAAACTAAAAAGCCGCTTATAATAATCCATATACGACCGCGGAGATAGCAATTAATCCCATAACTGTAACAAATACATTGCTAAAACGACCTTGATAGCGTTTCATTGCTGGAACATTGCGAACCGCATACATAGGCATAATGAAAAGGATCATCGCAATGATTGGGCCGCCAAGGGATTCAATTAAACCTAAAATACTTGGGTTAATAATCGCTACGCCCCATAAAGTGAGTAAAAAGAAAACTGCAGTACCGTAATTTAATTTTTTACGATTCACACTTTCACCTTTCATTTTGAGGTATAAACCTTCTAAACCTTCACGTGCTCCTAAATAATGGCCAAAGAATGAGCTTGTAATCGCGAAGAAAGCCACTAATGGTGCAAAATAAGAAATGTATGGGTTATCAAATTTGTTAGCAAGATAAGATAAGATACTAATATTTTGTGCTTTTGCTTCTAGCAACTCTGCTGGTGTTAAGGTTAATACACAGCTAAACACAAAGAACATCACGAAGAAAAGTAATACAGTTGAAGTGCCTTTTTCTGTACGACCAATGTGATATTCCGTTGTATTAAAATCTTTATATTCACGTTGTTGAGAAAGCGTGAAAGAAGAAATTGCCGGAGAATGGTTAAAAGAGAAAACCAAGACTGGGATAGTTAACCACAATGTCGTGATAAAGCCACCAGCAGTCGGGAGTTCATAAAGCATTGAGGCATTCCATTGCGGAATGAGATAAATCGATAATGCAAAAAGAATCAACACCAATGGATAAACCAGTAATTCGGTGATTTTCAACATCACTTTTTCACTGAACAACATGACTGAAATCAATATTGCAATCAATACAAAAGAAAGAATCACACGGTTTGGTGAAGCCATGCCTAATTGGTTGACGATAAAAGAATCAACCGTATTGGTGATCCCGTTTCCATAAATTAATAAAATTGGGAAGATCGCAAAGAAATATAATAATGTAATTAATTTCCCAGCGGTCGGGCCGAAATGTTCTTCGACTACTTCGGTAATATCACTGCCTGGTTTAGAAGAAGACAACACGAAATAAGCCAAGCCACGATGCGCAAAATATGTCATCGGTCCGACTAAAATCGCCATCACAACCAATGGCCAGAAACCGCCCATCCCTGCATTGATTGGTAAAAATAATACCCCTGCGCCCACCGCAGTACCAAATAAATTTAATACCCAAGCTGTATCAAATTTATTCCATTTTTTATTAGTTTTAGTGCTCATAAATCACCCTCTAAAGTTAAATTATAAAATCTTTATCCAATGAATATTCATTCATTAAATTAATGGTGGCATTATGATAACGTTAGGGGGTGATCGCAAAGTACAAAATAATAAAGTGTGATCTTGCTAACAATTTTATGTGACTTTTTTACATAAATATTTATCTAGATCAAAAAACTGCGGTGAGAAATTTGAGCAAATTTTAAAGAGAGGAAAACAACAGAATAATGCTGAATTCTAAAAAGCAAAAAGCCGCTAAATTACTTTAGCGGCTTCTTAGAATTTGGCTCCTCCTGCGGGACTCGAACCTGCGACATATGGATTAACAGTCCACCGTTCTACCGACTGAACTAAGGAGGAAATGGTGCCTCGAGGCGGAATCGAACCACCGACACGGGGATTTTCAATCCCCTGCTCTACCGACTGAGCTATCGAGGCGTTATCGTTATTGGCTACTGCCTGACAACGGAGCGTATTAAACTATTTTTTCGGGTATCGGTCAACAATTAAATTCAAAAAAAGTGAAAAATTTAGTGTATTTGAATGGTTAATAACCAAAACGTCTATAAAAAGAACGTATTTTGAAAAACTCAACTAAAAATAACCGCACTTTATAGAAAAAATAATGCCCGAGAGAAAAGTCTTTCGGGCATGGTATTTAATTTCTGAAATTATCGTCTTACACGGAATTTCTTCTGAGCTGCATCCACTTTCAACAAGTAGTTTCTTGCTTGTGACGATGGATGTGCTGTAGTTAAGATGCGATATACTTGTTCAGGATACATCTGATTGATCTTATAGATCGCCTCATCTTTATCCTCATCGAATACACGTAATACTGCACCTGCACCACTGTTGTAGGCAGAAATCATTGCAAAACGTTTAGAGGTAGGATTAGTAATACCATCTAAATATTGATTTTGCAGAATCCATAAGTAAGAGACACCTGCATCAATGTTATTTGCTGGATCATAAAGGTAACGTGCAGATGGTTGTCCACCTTTACCTTTCATCGCAAATACATCACGACCTGCTGTGCTTGGTACCACTTGCATTAAGCCGATTGCATTCGCATAACTGATCGCATACGGGTTGAAGCTAGATTCTGTTTGCATAATACCTAAAATCAAGCTTTCATCAATACCATAGCGTTCTGCAGCTTTACGAACTAATGGAATATATTTTTGTGCACGCACTTCAACGTGGTTTGCAATCATTGAGATCACCACAAATTGCACAGTGTTACCATTTTGTAAGCGGCGAGTTTGTAATTTATTTTGGATTAAATAAGTCGCAAAGTTACTTGCAATCACTTGGTTAGCAATTTGCTGACCATTGTTATCCACAACCTGACCTAATAAGAAAGGACGAGTACTAATCGGCACATCGCCAGAAGCAAATAAGTCGATCCCTTTCGCATCGGAACCCATCAATAAAGTATGGACAATCGCATTGTGTAAGCGATTAAGATCTTGTTGAGTTTCAACAATAATTGTACCTTCGTCAAAGCTTACGTGGCTACGCGTATAGAAAGAGTCCGTGTATTTCACGTAGTCTTTACGACTCGCCACTAAAAGCTCATTTACCCCCCAAATACGATCGATATTATGGGAGAATTGACCAGTTAAAATATCTAAACCTTGCGTGTCTTTTGAAAACACTTCGTCATAATTAATGCCACGTCGATGGGTTGGCGAGTCGCTACAAGCATATAAAAGTGGAAGTAGCGCCAATAATAAATACTTTTTCATAATCTTTTGTTATTTAGATGGGGGAACGTAACCTTCAATATGCACATCTTTGCCTTCAAATAAGAAATTCACCATTTCTTCTTCTAATAATTTACGATGTTCGGCATTCATCATATTGAGTTTTTTCTCGTTCACTAACATGGTTTGCTTTTTGATCCATTCACCCCATGCTTGTTTACTAATTGAATTAAAAATACGTTTACCTAATTCACCGGGATACAGTTGAAAATCCAATCCTTCCGCATCTTGTTTCAAATATTCGCAAAAAACAGTTCTAGCCATAATAATTCCTTACAAATTGCGTTAATAAATTTTTCACAGGCTGAGCTAACCCGATCTGTTCAGGTGACGTTGGATCATACCAATATTTGACCGCACTTAATAGACCAGATTGAGATTCTTTTCCTTTTTCTGACAATTTTTTCCAATCTGAACGAGCGCTCTCTTCAGATTTTCGATCAACTTCAACATAAATGGGATGAATATCTAAGTGAAAATGACTAAACGTATGACGGAAAGTTACCCATTCTTGATACTCGGTAATCCCTTGTTCTTTCAGATAATTCAGCAATGTTTGTTTATCATCAAACTGAGGAAAACAATACAATCCGCCCCATAAGCCTTTGCTTTCGCGCTGTTCTAGCCAGACTTTCCCTTGATAAGATAAAATCAAAAAATAGCTTTGTTTTTCTGGCAACAATTTTTTCGGTTTCTTTCCAGGGAATTCTGTCCACTTTTCGAGTTTATTAGCTAAACAATCATTATTTAGAGGACAAAGATCGCATTTAGGTTTTGTTCGAGTGCAAATCGCCGAGCCGATATCCATCATCGCTTGATTAAATTCAGCGACTCTCGTGGTTGGTGT
Source organism: Parahaemophilus parainfluenzae (assembly GCF_001053575.1). Lineage (GTDB taxonomy): Bacteria > Pseudomonadota > Gammaproteobacteria > Enterobacterales > Pasteurellaceae > Haemophilus_D > Haemophilus_D parainfluenzae_S. The sequence goes on from NZ_JVSL01000025.1 coordinate 12,774, forward strand.
AACCTGTTCACTCAACTGCCATAATTGATTTTCGACTTTCTTTTCGCCAGGCCAACCCTCAACAGCAAAATAACGAGAAAGAACGCGTTTTACATTACCATCTAAAATTGGATAAGGTTGATTTTGTACGGAAGATAAAATTGCGCCAGCCGTCGATCGCCCCACGCCTGTTAATGCCCAAACTTGCTCAAATTGCGTTGGAAATTCGCCTTGATATTCATCTCTGATGGTTTGAGCGGCTTTATGCAAATTTCTCGCACGGGCGTAATAACCTAGTCCCGTCCATAAATGCAATACTTCATCTTGCGACGCATTAGCAAGTGCGGTCACATTAGGAAAGGTTTTAATAAATCGCTCAAAATAAGGGATGACTGTGGAAACTTGAGTTTGTTGTAACATCACTTCGGAAAGCCAAACACCATAAAGGGTTTTATTTTGTTGCCAAGGCAAATTTTTACGCCCAAACTTTTCATACCATTGTAAAACAGAATGGGCAAAAGGGGCATTCACAGAGGATTGGGCTAACATAACTTTCCTAAAGTGCGGTCAAAATAAGCAAAAATTTTGTGATGATTCTATCACTAAAGCACACCTCTTGATCAATTTGATTTTTTCAGTATAATTCGCAGTCTATTTGGTGCCGGATTGTCGGCGATTATTAACTCACGCGGTGTAAGTGGAGAGCATTTATAGCGGCGTGGCTTCAATTTGAGGTTTTCTATGAAACAAGGTATTCATCCAGAATATAAAGAGATCACTGCAACTTGTTCTTGCGGTAACGTGATCAAAACTCGTTCAACTTTAGGCAAAGACATCAACCTTGATGTGTGCGGTAGCTGCCACCCATTCTACACTGGTAAACAACGTGTTGTTGATACTGGTGGTCGTGTTGAACGCTTTAACAGCCGTTTCAAAATCCCAGGTACAAAATAATTTGAATCTGTGTGAAGAACCCTGCCTATGCAGGGTTTTTTATTACCTGAAATTCACCATTTTTCAAATTCAATCAATAAAAAAGTGCGGTCAAAATCGACCACACTTTTTCTATCATTTCTAAATACTCAATTAAAATGAATATTTAACTGTTGCATAATAAGCACGACCAGGTTCGTTATAAGTATGAGCATTGTAATTTGTACTGCTTGATGAACGATAAATGCGTTTATCAAATAAGTTACTTACGCCAACACGAATGCTGATTGTATCTTTCCAATTATAACCTGCACTTAATCCCCAAACTGCATAGCTACCGATATCTTCTGAGTTAGCTAGCTGATTAATATTTTTGCCGTTACCATTTTCCATACGGTTTTCCGGATTTTTACGGGATTTTTGTTTACCGTATTGCGTATAAGTTAACATTGCATCCAAACTATCGGTAATTTTATAACTTAAGCTTGAATTCAAGGTATATTTCGGCACGATAGAAAGCGGGTTACCTGTATCTTTATTTTTGGTTTTATGCATATAAGTGAAGTTATTCACCCAGTTTAATTTATCTTGGATTAGTGGTAATGTCAGATTACCTTCAAAACCTTCAATCACTGCGCGGTTTGCATTACCCCATTTATACACATAGTTACCTAAGTTAGTTAAACCGATAAATTCACCATCAGACACGATTTTGTTACGATAGTCATTACGGAAGTAAGCCACAGAAGCAAGAAGCCCGTCTTTATCATATTCAATTCCGATTTCTTTATTCCAGCTGGTTTCTGGTTTAATGTCGCTATTACCTTGGAAATAACAAGTTTTATTATTTGGTACATTCGTTGGACAACCTTGACCTAAAGTAAACAACAAGTAATTCGGGTTAGTTTGATAAAGATTCGGTGCTTTATAAGCTCTTGCTATCCCACCTTTAATTCTCCAATCATCGTTGAGGCTTTGTAAGAAGTTTAATCCGCCACTTAGATTAGAACCAGAATAGGTGTTGTAATCATAACGCAAAGATGGTGTTAAGATGGTAGATTGGGTTGCTGAAATATTATCTTCAACAAATACTGCCCATTCAGTTTGACTGCTATGACCACCTCGTACATTTGAGATGCCGGTTGGTAGGCGTTCTTTCAAATCATAAAGCACCTTCCCTGTATTCTTGTCTCGTCGTCCACCAAGTAACTGTGTCATAGAAGCGTCATCATCTAAACTGCTATGTGCACCTTCAAAACCAACTGTCAGCATATGATCTACACCCAAGGTAAATGGGATATAGAATTCTGAACTAAAACGCGTATTTTTAAGAATAGAATCGCTAAAAGCTGACGTGCTAGAATAACTACCTTCTGGACCACCCGCTAAATATTCTGGTAAACGGCTGTTTTTAGTTTTATCAAAAGTAATATAAGTTTTATTGTCAAAATGATCGAATTTACCTTCATAGGTTAAAGCATAGTTCTGACGATATAAACGAGCAGTTTCAGCTTTATTTCCTGCCAACGTTTTGGTTTCAGGATAGTTTTTATTATTGTAAAGCCCTGCTGAGCTATTTTGTGTATCACCGTTATAAATATTGCCTTGACGACTGAAACCAGAATCCAAGGTTAATTTATTTTTCTCATTGATATTCCACACTAAACGACCATTAATATCTTTATTACGTACACCTTCACGACCAGCAATCGCAGGATCACCATTAATACCGACTTCATCCGCTTGAGTTTTGTTCCAGTTACCATATAAACGGAATTGCAATACGTCTTTAATTAACGCTCCGCTTAGATTAAAACCAACACGGTTCGTTGCACCCTCTTTGCTATCTTCTGGTTGGTTGGTGTAATAACTTAAGCTACCGTGTAAATCATTGGTAACAGGCTTAGTGATAATATTCACCACCCCACCCATTGCACCTGAACCATAGCGTGCTGCTGAAGGACCACGTAATACTTCAATTTTTTCAATCGCTTCAATCGGCACCCAGTTGCTGTCACCACGAGAGTTACGTTCACCACGCACACCATAACGTTCTGCATTACGAGAGGTGACCGGTTTACCATCCACTAAAATCAATGTATTTTCAGGTCCCATTCCGCGAATATCAATTTGACGTTTGTTTCCGCGTTGTCCTGTAGATGAGTTACCCGTTAAATTCACACCTGGCATAGTGCGTAATACTTCAGAAATATCATTTGTCGCAGGTCGTTTTTCTAAATCTTTTGCAGTCACAAGAGAAGAACCAAGCGATTGTTTTACCTGATCTTCCGCAGTAACTTTAATTTCCTCAAGTTTCTCTTCTGCATGAGAATAGTTTGAAAAAAGTGCGATTGTTAACGCACTAAATGCGAAGAATGATGTTGTTTTTAAATGATTGGATTTATACATTGAAATGCTCTCCTGGCATATGTGGAATAAATAATGCCCGAGAATTCTAGTACAATATAATTTTACTGTAAATAACAATTCTTATCATTTTTATTGAATTTAAATAAAATACCTGATTTTTTGACCGCACTTTCTTGCAATCCAAATAAATTCTAGTATTATTCACGGCTCGCCAATTTGGCGGATTTATTTCTCATGTCGGGTTCCCTACCCCCGATTAACCAACTAAAAAGGTCTTAAAATGAAAATTAATACTCCGATCTTCAATGATCAACAAAAACGTTTTGCTTTAATTTTATTAAGCTTATTTCACATCTTCATCATCACAGCCAGTAACTATTTCGTTCAAATTCCATTTGAAATCAATTTAAAATTGACCGCACTTGGTTTTGCTGATGATTTCTCATTCCACAGCACATGGGGCACACTCACTTTCCCATTCATTTTCTTAGCCACCGATTTAACAGTACGTGTATTTGGGGCAAAAGAAGCGCGTTGGATCATCTTTATCGTGATGATTCCAGCGCTTATCGTGAGTTATATTGTTTCGGTTGTTTTCTCTAATGGACAATATCAAGGCTTAAGTGCATTAAGTGAATTCAATATGTTTGTTTTCCGTATTGCGTTCGCCAGCTTCTGTGCTTATGTTTTCGGACAATTATTAGATGTGTTAGTATTCAACCGCTTACGCCAATTAAAAACATGGTGGATTGCCCCGAGCAGCTCCATGACATTTGGTTCCCTTGCGGATACCTTTATGTTCTTTTGTGTCGCATTTTATAAAAGTAGCGATCCATTTATGGCAGAACATTGGTTTAGCCTTGGATTTGTCGATTACTTATTTAAATTATTTGTCGGCATCGTCTTGTTTGTTCCCGCTTATGGCGTGGTACTCAGCATGATTTTGCGTAAACTTCAATCTCTCGCAAGCTCCCGCCAGTTTGCTTAACTTAAGGAAATAAAATGACTGAAACCCTTTCTCTTAGAGCCAAAATAGAACAAAGCCCAATGGGGGCTTATCAATGGATGATTGTGGTGATGGCTGCCATCATGAATTTACTTGATGGCTTTGATGTATTAGCCCTGGCCTTCACCGCAACAGCCATTCGTAGCGAATTTGGCCTCACGGGGATTGAGTTAGGTTATTTATTAAGTGCCGGCTTATTTGGTATGACTGCCGGCTCACTTTTCCTTGCACCACTTGCGGATAAAATTGGTCGCCGTCCATTGTTATTAATGGCGGTATCACTCTCCGCTATTGGGATGTTAGGTTCGGCGTTTATCTCACAATATCAATGGCTTGGTTTCTGGCGCGTTATCACTGGGCTTGGTGTCGGCGGTATTTTAGTGGGCACAAACGTGATCACCAGTGAGTATTCTTCTCGTAAATGGCGCAGTTTTGCGATCAGCGTCTATGCAGCAGGATTTGGTATCGGTGCGGTATTAGGTGGCATGTTTGCCGTGATGCTACAAGGTGAGTATGGCTGGCGTTCTGTGTTCCTAGCAGGCGCTATCTTAACCGGTTTACTTTTAGTGGTGTTATTTATTTGGTTACCGGAATCCATTGATTTCCTTACCTCTAAACAACCTAAAAATGCGGAAATGCGGTTAAATTTAATCGCCCAAAAAATTGGTTTAGCCGGTGATTGGAAACTTCCTGCAAAAGTAGAAAAAGTTAAAAGTAAATTACCTATTAGCCAATTATTCAGCGAAAAATACTTACATTCTACCCTGTTAATTTGGACGGCTTTCTTTGCAATCATGTTCAGCTTCTATTTTATCAGCTCATGGACTCCAGCCTTATTAAAAGAAGCGGGCATGACGACAGAGCAAAGTGTGAGCGTTGGAATGATGATCTCATTAGGGGGCACTTGTGGCGCCTTAATCTATGGCTTACTGGCTAGCCGTTGGACAGCACGCGGCGTGTTAATTTTATTCACTGTCTTATCTTCTGCAGCAATCATTACCTTTATCTTATCCTCGTCCGTTTTATGGATTGCGATGGTATTCGGTATTTTAGTTGGAGCACTCATGAATGGCTGTATCAGCGGTCTTTATACCTTAAATCCGCTTACTTATGATGCCGATATTCGTAGCACTGGTGTGGGCTGGTCGATTGGTGTGGGTCGTATTGGTGCAATTCTTGCTCCAACGATTGCCGGCCAATTATTAGATATGGGTTGGGACAAACAGAGTTTATATGTTGGCGTTGGCTTTGTGATGTTGATCTCAACAGTCGCACTCTTTTTCTTAAAAAGCCGCTCCGAAATTAAAGCATAATCTTAAAAAATATAGCAAAAGGCGTGATAAACACGCCTTTTTTATTGACTTAATAAAGTGCTCATCCCTAGCCTTCAGATCAGAAAGATTTTCAGGTTATTTTATGTAACATTTTCTTCTAAAAATCCTTTGTTATCCATCTTGAATTTCAACGCATTATGGTGTTAAATCAGCACACATTATAAGGTTATAAAAATATAAAAATAAGTTGTAGGAATTTATGTGCCAATTACTCGGAATGAACTGTAATACACCGACGGATATTGTCTTTTCTTTTGAAGGTTTCCGTCGTCGTGCTGGTCTTACTGACTGCCATTCAGATGGCTTCGGTATCGCTTTTTTTGAAGGTCGTGGTGTGCGTATTTTTCGTGATAACCATGCAGCCTCTCAATCTCCTATTGCGGATTGTGTAAAACAATACAAAATTAAATCGCTTAATGTGATTGCTCACATTCGTAAAGCAACGCAAGGTGGGGTAACCATTGAAAACACGCATCCCTTTATTCGTGAAATTTGGGGACAAAACTGGGTGTTTGCTCACAACGGTAATTTAAAAGATGTGCCAGATATGTCTGAGAGTTTCTGTCAACCGATTGGCTCAACGGATTCAGAAGCCGCATTTTGTTATATGGCAGAATATTTAAAAAATCGCTTCCGTCGTAAACCGTCTGAAATGGAAATTTTTGAAGCCATTCAAGACATTACCAAAGAGCTCTCACAAAAAGGCACCTTTAACTTTATTCTTTCGAATGGAGAATGGATGATTGCCCACTGCTCAACCAATTTGCATTACTTAACACGTAAAGCCCCTTTTGGTAAAGCACACCGCATTGATGATGATGGCGTCATTGATTTTAATGATTACGCAAAAGATGGCGACAAAGTCACCATCATTACGACGTTCCCTCTCACCAAAGATGAACCTTGGGTTAAAATGGAACATGGTGGTTTCGTATTCTTCAAAGAAGGGGACAAAATTGCTGAGGTCGTCGGTGTGGCTAAAGAAATGGAAGATGATGGTACATTAGGCAATCGTGCAGCAGCCTAATAACAAATCACAATAAAAAGTGCGGTCAAAAACATCAGAGATTTTGACCGCACTTTCTTTATCTACAATTAACGCATTGTGACAAATTCTTCTGAACCTGTTGGGTGAATTGCTACCGTATTATCAAAGTCTGCTTTAGTTGCACCCATTTTGATTGCCACCGCAAAACCTTGAATCATTTCATCCACACCAAAACCAATGCCGTGTAAGCCTACGATTTTTTCTTCTTTGCCGACACACACTAATTTCATGCGACAAGGTTGCCGATGTTCGGTGACAGCGGTGTACATTGCCGTGAAAGAGGATTTATACACTTTCACATTTTCTTCGCCATATTGCTCAATCGCTTGTGGCTCAGTTAAACCGACTGTACCAATTGGCGGATGGCTGAACACAACCGTTGGCACAAGGTTGTAATCTAAATGCTCATTCGGTTTGTTATTGAATAAACGCTCAGACAAACGACGACCGGCCGCCACGGCAACTGGTGTTAATTCAATACCACCTTCGATAATATCACCTACAGCATAAATGCCAGGCACGTTTGTATTTTGGTATTTATCAACAATAATTTGTCCGCGTGAATTCGTTTTCACGCCTGTTACTTCAAGATTAATCACATCAGTAGCAGGTTCACGACCAATCGCCCAAATTAAGGTATCCACTGTAGTTTCACAACCATCTTGTAATTTCAAGGTAAGCGAACCATCCGCATTTTTAACCACTTCTTCTGGTAATGCTTTGGTATGTAATTGGATACCATCTTGTGCTAACACTTCAACCAAGGTTTCCACAATTAATGGATCTTGATTACGCAATGGAGCATGTTGGCGCACAAATAAATGTGTTTCGCTACCTAAGCTATTTAAAACACCCGCTAATTCAACTGCAATATAACCCGCGCCTACCACTGCAACACGTTTGGGTAATTCATTTAGAGCAAATACACCATTTGAATCAATTCCGTATTCTGCACCTTTTACTGCAGGAATACTTGGGCGGCCACCCGTCGCAATTAAGATATGATCGGCGGTCACTAATTCTGTTGAACCATCTGCATAGCTCACTTCAATCGTTTTCGCATCTTTAAAACGCGCAAAACCATTTAGAACATCCACGTTATTTTTCGCTAATACATTATTGTAAGACGTATGAATACGACCGATGTAAGCTTGACGGCTCTCGACTAATTTCGCGTAATCAAACTTTTTCACTTCTACATCAAAACCATAAGCAGGTGCATAGTTATTAATGGCTTCTGCAACTTGTGCGCCATAGAACATCACTTTTTTCGGTACACAACCTACGTTTACGCAAGTACCACCGAGATGTTTTGCTTCAATAATTGCACATTTTTTGCCATAGCTTGCCGCACGGTTAATTGAAGCAATCCCACCTGAACCGCCACCGATCGCAATATAATCATAATGTTTAGTCATTTTCATTATCCTTTTTTACTCATTGGAATTTTGCTCTATTGTGCCTAAATGTGAATAAGAAGGCTATAAATTAGTGTAATTGGAATTGTCTATACTCGGTCTAATCAATAAATATGTCCAATCTAAATGGCGAAAAAACCAATATTTTTCACGATAATACAAGCTGTCATTTTTATTATCCCAAGGCTTCTGTGTAGAGCTATAATGAATAATAATTGGTTCAGAGCTTAGATTAACAAATTTATCGCTGTACTTTCTTTTTATTAATTCAATGTAATGAACCTGACAATTCTCATTTAAACTATAATATTTTGCTTTATCTCTCAAAAGAATATTTAAAATACATTGATCGCCAAACAGGACTTTATCAGAAAACTTCTCTGCAAGCGTAAGTAATATATCAACCAAATGATTTTCTCGCCATTTCACGGTATCAATGAGCAATACACCGCTATTAAAATAATTAGTTGAAACATTCGCATCTAGATAGGGAAAAGAAAAGTTGTCCCAGGCACAATAATCTTTCACTACACCAACAGGCGCCCCCTCAAGATCACTATAATAAAAGTCAGCTAACGAACCATTTACAATAATATCTGCATCTAAATACAACACACGCTCCTGATTAATAAGGTTTGGGATCAATAGCCTATAGTAGCTGCTTGATGAAGAAATATGCGCTAAGGTTTTATAATTTTTAAAAACATCATCAGAAATATGTACCGGAAAAAGCTGATATCCCATTTTCCCCAGCTTCAGCTGAATGCCTTCAAACCATTCCTTAGGAATATCATTATGTAATACATAAAAATTAACACATTTATTATGATAACAAATAGATTTAATCAAGGTTTCTAAGTGTGGTATGTATTTTGCATCAACAGCAAACGCAATATTCATATAATCATTAGTTGAATTGGACATGTTCGATTCCTAGGTTTAGGTTTAGGTTTAGGTTTAGGTTTAGTTTTAGTTTTAGTTTTAGTTTTAGTTTTAGTTTTAGTTTTAGTTTAAATCATCAAATGACATTAATAAATATTATTCATAAAAAAACCCAGCCGAAGCTGGGTTTTATCTATTTTAAAGGAAAGTTAAATTACCATTGGTAACCGATACCTACAGAGCCACCTACGTCGCCTTGAGTATTCGCATTACCTTGAAGTTTAAAGATAACTTTACCATTGTCACTTGAACGTGAGTATCCTACAGCCAATGCATTTTGACCTTTGAAAGTACCTGCTGAAGCTGCAACCATTGATTTACCTGGTAAGTAAACTTGTGGTAAACCAGCCGCAGCATTCGCACCAGCAATACCCGCACGACCTTCTTTACGAGCCTTATGAATATCACCTTGGATATTTGTGAGGCTGCCACGTAATTGATCTACGTTAACTGCATCTGTACCATTCTTACCTGGCGCAACGTTAGTGATAGTTTTACCACCTGCGTCAATACCGCCTTTGGTCACACTTGGTCCATTATTGATGGTAATACCATCTTGATTTACAGTTGTATCACCAATTTTGATACTACCGTTATTATCAAGCTCGATATTGTTTGCAAGATTCACATCTAAACCTTGACCATCTGCAGCTTTAGTCACACGAATATTTTTCGCTGTGGTTGAGGTTGTTGCGCCACCTTTCACATTTAAGTTAGAACCTAAAGTGCGGTTAACGGTTTGACCATCATCACCTGTGAATTTCAAGCCATCATCAAGAGTTGCAATTTCACGTTTGATGTCATTGCCATCTTTATCTTTATCAGTATAGGTAACACGGTTAATCTCTTTACCACCATCACGCTCTGCGACTGTGGTTGTGCCTTTTTCTGGTTTGATAGTAACTGACGCACCATCTTTACCATCTGCACCTTTCGGTCCAGTTAGGCCGATTGAACCATCTTTTCCGTTAATCGCAACAGCTGCACCGTCTTTACCGGTTACGCCAATAGAACCATCAACACCAGGTTTACCATCTTTACCATCGTTACCTACTTTAACTGTAGTTACAGTAATGGTTTTCGCATCTAAATCTTCAGATGTTGCATAGATGATATTTTGACCATCACGTTTCACTTCTAAGTTTTTACCTGCTTGGAAGTTAACATTATCACCGGCACCCACTTTAGTTGGTGTTCCAGTTTCTGTTTTGAATGAGTCTTGGTTATCAGCTTTACCTGTGTTAACAATCCAACCTGCGCTGTTGATTGCATCCGCTACATTCTTAACTGTTGCAACTTTATTCTCATCTCCAGTAGTAACTGTAACTTTTCCTGCGTTAGGTTGTGTTACATCATCTGAAGCTTTAGTAATGTTACCAGTCACTACACTTAAGTTACCATCATTGTTAACAGTAACAGTTTTACCATCAGTTTTCACATCATAGGTTACATTTACAACGTCTTGACCATTTGTATTGGTTACAGTCACGTTAGCTGTTGTGCCTTTACCATCAACATATTCAACACGATCACCTGGATTTACAGTAACGTTTGCTCCATCAGTTGTTTTTGTAATCCAACCTGTGTTGTTAATGGTATTCGCTACATCACCTACTGTGGCAACTTTATTGCCTGCATCAGTTGATGTATTTTCATTACCATCTTTACCTACAACCGCTTTACCAGTTGTCATATTTGCTGAAACATTACCTGTTACTTGTTCAACAACATTCGTTGCATTTACAGAAAGATTAATTGTGCTGGTATTGCCGTCAGTTGTTGGTGTAATTTTAACTGAATTGTCACTTGCAAAGTTCACGTTGTTACCGTGAGTTACGGCATCAACAGGTTGACCATTTGCTTGTAAGTTCCAGCCTG
>NZ_JVSL01000026.1:0-4600 GCF_001053575.1 Parahaemophilus parainfluenzae
ACAAGGTATTTTATCAAATCGGCGGAGGCTCCGCCGTTATGCCGGCCCCCTCAAGAAAACGCCCTCATGAATTAACCTTAGGTATTGGTTGGAATGCCAATTTAATGTGTGGCAACTTTGACATTAAGACAACAGTAAAGAATCAATTAAACGGGATTACCGAGGGCTTCAAGGACTTAATGGGAAATATTATTCAATCTGCTACCGGTGCGGTTGCTAGTATGCCTGCTATGATTATCCAACGAGCTAATCCACAATTATACGACCTCCTTACCAATGGTGTATTACAAGGCCGCTTAGACTTTGATAATTTAAAAACTTCATGTGAGGAGTTATCAAATAAAGCGGCAGATTACCTTGCTGATTCTGGCTGGAATATGATGGCCAAAAGTCAAAATTACAGTAGTATCGGACAAAATCAAAAGGATGCTAATCTCGCCAAAAAACAAATGGAAGAAGAGGATGGGAAAAATGGTATTCCTTGGATCGGTGGCAAAAAACAAGGTGGTCAAAATCAAGAACCTATCAATGTACTAGGTGGTGTTTTGACCGCAGGCTTTAATATGTCTAACGGTAAACCCGTTACAAATAAATCCGCCATTCCTGACTGTGATGGCTCATTATGTAGCACCTGGCAGTCGCCTAAAGAAGTGGCTGATTGGGGAACTCGTGTATTGGGAGAGTCCATAAAAACTACCTGTACAGTATGTGGTAGCCCATCATCCAAACCAGGAGTAGGTCTTGCTCCACTCATCGAAGAAGAAAACATTGCCTTACTCAATGAATTTCAACGGGTATTGAACACCAAAAATCCGACAGCAGAAGATTTACGGGCAATTAGCTCAACGCAAATGCCGGTAACACGTGGGTTACTTGAGGCATTAAAAGAGGATCCAGATGTAAGATTACTGGCTCCTAGACTAGCCAGTGAAATTGCTATTTCTAGAACATTAGAAAAAGCCTTGTTACTCCGTCGTACGATGCTTACGGGAATGAAAGAGCCTAATGTAGCCAATAACAAGGAAGCCTTGGCAGAAATGGAGAAAAATTTAACCACACTTGACCGTGAAATAGAACAAACTGAAATGGAAATGCGGTTACAACGTCAAATTACAGGTAATACAGCATTAGCTACACTTGAAAAACGAGCTATAGACCGTCAGAAATCACTACAAAATAATAGTCCAGATGATAATGAGAACCGAGCTAAACAACTCAGCGGCAGTGTTGATGATGCACAATCTGACAACAGTAACGAGGGCAATTTCCAAATAGATGACCCACAAATCAACTTACCTATCCCGAATATGAGCGGACTTAATAAATTAAATGGTCTCTGGGGACCTGGCAGCCATGGCCAAGACCCAAGTAGCGGCTCAGGCGCCGGAGGCAGTAGTAGCGCCAACCTGAAAAAATACGAATCTAAGGACGCATACGCTGATGGTCGGGCTACCGTATATCGAACCCCGGATGGTAAGTTAGTTCGCCGGGAAGGAGGCTCACTTGCTTGGAGAAATAATAATCCAGGTAATATTCGAGCCGGTGCATTCGCTAAATCCCTCGGCGCTATCGGCGTCGGCCCGGGCGGATTTGCTATATTCCCAGATGCCGAAACTGGTGCACGCGCCGTAGGGGCACTCATGCGCACCCAAAACTATAAAAACTTGTCGATAGCCGATGCCATTGCCCGCTACGCTCCGCCAAGTGAAAACAATACCGCAGCCTACCAAGCTGCTATTCGTAAACAAACCGGTCTTGACAGCACACGTAAGATGAGTACATTATCTGACGCAGAGCTTGGCCGCGTAGTCAATGCCATTAGACAACATGAAGGTTGGAAAGAAGGCAAAACATCCACTCAATAGGAGCATTTATGATGAAATGTAAAGTGCTATTAACCGCCGTATCATTATTAGTCAGTGCGGGTTATGTATCTGCTGCAAATCCTTCATCGGTTAACTATGATACACCGGTGACACTTGAGGGCACATTAAAGGTAGAAAAAGGCTATCCGATGTTGTATCTCCCGGCACCGATTACCGCAGTTGCCGGAGCAGGCTCTGACGGGCTCTATGATACTTTTAACGGTGCTAAAAAACTTCAAATAGTCTGGGTCGGCGAAAAGCTACCAGCTGGTTGTATGTTGGCCACTGGGTCATTATTTGGTGCGCACACAGCAGATCATAAAACAGATGTATTGATTCAACTCGAATCTTACAAACCTTGCAGTAAATAGGTACTGTTTATAGAAAAGAAAGCGACCTGGATAGGTCGCTTTTTATTTAGCTCATTATCTATGATGTGGATATAAAATTTTTTTCAGTCGTTCTTGTGCACCTAACTGCTGCACAAGCAACGTACAAAAATAGCCATATAAGTCAAGTACACTAGAATTTTTAAACAGATCTATAATCGGAGCGGACTTCTTGTCTGTCCGATAAAAAGCCAACAGTTTTAAGGCCGAATAATCTTTACGATCATTAAAATAACTATCTATTGGTGCAGTAATAAAAGGTACCTTAGAGTTCAATAACGTTTCAAATAATATGCGATATTGCTCTGTATTCTTACTTGAAATCAGGAATATTTCATATTTTGAGAATAAATCACGGAATTTCTGCTCATCAAGATAAGTAATTTCCAGCTTAGCGGTGAGATCTATTTCCTCATCTAATTTATTCGCAATATATCTTGCCGCTGCAAAATGATGACTTCCGCCGGTATTATGCCAGGTAAATGTTTTTGACCATAACTCACAGGAAACAGTTTGTGTGGATTCATGAAAAATCTTGCTCTCATAATGGTTCATATTTTTAGCCAAATTTTCCAATGTGATCTCTGAGATAAGCTCCCGGCTATTTTGCGTAACAACATCATTTAGATCGGAAAAATCACTTAAGCAAGATTTTGAACAACTAACATTCGTTATTGTCTGTATCTCACATTTCCAATCCAAGATCATTTCAGAAGAAAGCAAATTTGTGAACATCGGCAAAAATTCTTGGTTAAATGATGAGCCTATTCTCCCTTCGTATTTTCGATAACGCCACTCAATACAATGCCCGCTAAAAAACTCCCAGAAATAACGTCTCTCTCCGAGAACATTAGATGGTGTAAGTTTAGGCTTAAAGTGAGTCCAGTTCTGTTTAAGTAGGTTTTTAAGGTTATATCTGGTAACTATTGCGGGAGTCGCTCCCCCTAGGAATTGAGAGCATGACAGGAAGAATGGAACAAATTGAGTGGTTAAGTTACTCATTATTAAGACTCCTATATTCACTTTTTAAATTGGCAACCGTTGATCTTGATAATGTATATTTCTTACAGACTTGAGACAAAGAGGCTCCCTTTTCAAAATCTAACATGATTTTAGATTTAATAACAGGTGTCACTTTACGCGGTCTTCCGCCTTTAGCTTCTAAATTACCGGCAGCGATTTTGACTCTTTTACCCTCTTGAGTACGCTCCACAATAAAATTGCGTTCAAGTTCAGCAAAAATGCCCAATAGTTGAATCAATGCCGTTCCCATTGGGTTATCTTGTACTCTCGTATTAATACCTTGCAATATCGCTATAAAGCCAATAGTGTTCTTTTTGAAAAATTCGAGTGTATTTAAACACTGGGTCAGGCTTCGACCTAGACGATCAAGCTTGGTAACAACGACAACATCACCTTCTCGTACATAATTGAGTAATTCATCAATTTGCTCTTTGTTTTGATCTGCCTTTCCGGAATGTTTGCCGGCAAAAATCTTCGTGCAACCGTATTCTTTTAAAAGTCGAATTTGTTCTGTTAAATCTTGCTGTTGTGTAGATACTCGTGCAAAACCAATTAACGCCATAACATTTTATCTCTTTAATTAACACCAACTAACCAACCTCTATATTCGCCATTGAATATAGCTCGACTGATACCTATTTCATTTTTTAAGCAATCTGTCATAGTGTCATAACTAAAAATTACTGTTGATCCAATCCCATTGGATGCCCATTTAAAGCTCACACCATCATTAAGTCCATAACAACGATATAGCATTTTTATGTGTCCACATTGTTCCGGAAATTGTTTCTTTAGTTTTTGAATTAATTTTTCTGATGTATTCATAGTTTATTGCTCAAAACTTAATACTTTGTTCTATCTGAATGAATTAACTCATCAGTAGAAATTACACGATCACCAATAAGAGGTTCAGGTATTTCATTGTTCTCTTCTTCTCTCAATAACTGTTTAAACATATCGCTTCTTTTTCCTTTTCCTACCGTACCCACGACAATAGTATGATTAGAACTTATATCTACTACCTCAACAAATTTCTTGTCTTTCATTGTTATATCCTTATCAAAACTTAACGCAACAAGATTTTGCCTGGGCGCTTTGGCGACCATACTCTTGTTGCAAGCCTCGTGGCGTGTATTTATACAGTATTGATTGGATCCAGGAGTAATCATAATGAAAATAAATCAACTATCTCTAGCTATCGGGGTTGGAATCATGACAATTAGTGTCTCTTCCATCGCTGATAATTACGGCGGGTCTGCCGAAGGAACCGCACTTTACGACAAGGTATTTTATCAAATCGGCGGAGGCTCCGCCGTTATGCCG
>NZ_JVSL01000027.1:0-8915 GCF_001053575.1 Parahaemophilus parainfluenzae
TATGAATTTCTAGTTAGCACCTATTAAGACTTCAAAATTAAAAAATATTTTTAAAACAAGTCAATCAACAAGTGCCCACACAGATTGTCTGATATATTGTTAAAGAGCAAAAAANAACGACGCACTGGTTTTTCTTAAGAGTCACAACAGCGCGTCGTTGTGTGGGGCGTATTATAGGCATTTCAGATGCCTTTGCAAGATCTTTTTGTAAAAAAATGTAAATTTTTTCTTGGTTGAAGATCTTTTAATCAAATCGTCTAAAAAACACAATTTTTATGGTGTTTTATTCTACAAATTCAGGCTTTCTGCAAATGTCTTTACTTTTCCCCAATCGGTATATTCAATTTCTTTGGTCGTATCCGTTTCACCACCTGTAATTTTCATAATCAATTGGATCATGACACGATCAATCCATTTATAGCGTGGATATAACAATGCACCTGCAAATACACCTACTTTTGCTGGCGTCCATTTTATGCGTTGAAGGAACTTACACACATAGGCATTTCCCTCTGGCGTATCTTTTCCTTCTTTTCTCGCGGTCAAATTTACGCCAAAAAAGACCGCACTTTTTGTATTCAGCAATTCATGATGGCGTTCTACAAAATGGTATAACTGTTTATTAAAATGACCATAGCGAATGGATGCTCCAATAATCACCCGATCAAAAAATTGAAGATCCAGTTCCTCCGTTAGCGGTGAAACTACTATCTCTCCTTCAAGATACTGAACCATAAATTCAGCAATCTTTTTTGTTTGCCCATCGTGGCTTGAATATAAAATTAATGTTTTCATTATTCCTTCCAAAATGCCGGTGTGAAGAGCGCCAATAGTGTGAAGATTTCTAAACGACCGCACACCATCGCAATAGTTAGTACCCATTTAGCACTATCTGGCATCGCTGTCATATTACTGCTTACTGAACCTAAGCCTGGTCCAAGGTTATTAATACTTGCCAACACTGCATTAAAGGCATCAAAAGGTGCAACACCGCAGGCAATCACACTTAACAAACAAATAGTGAATACCAATAGATATGCAGAGAAAAAGGCCCAAATACTCCCAATCACACGTTCATCAAGGACATTTTTGCCCCATTTAATTGGATACACTAAATTTGGGTGAACAAATCGCTTCAGCTCTCTCGCACCTTGAAGGTATAACACTAAAATCCGTGCAACACGCAAACCGCCACCAACAGATCCCGCACAGCCCCCAATAAAAGACGCAATAATTAATAACATTGGCACAAAAGAAGGCCACTCAACGAAATTTGATGTGGTGTAACCAGTCGTCGTTGAAATCGATACGGCTTGGAATACTACTTGTTCAAAATCTTGCCATGAGGAATCAAAATATTGATGGCCTATCATTACCAATGTACAAGCCACGATAAGCAAAATTTGAATACTCATAAAGAAGCGGAATTCTGGATCTTTTGTATAAATCTTCAAAATATTTTCTCGTCCTAAGGTCGAAAATGCTCTGAAGTGCAATGCGAAGTTACAAGCCGAAATCCACAGGAAAATGACGGTGATAAAATTAATCGCTGAGCTATTAAAATACCCGATGCTAGCATCATGCGTAGAAAAGCCGCCAATAGATACGGTTGAGAAACTATGCGTAATCGCATCGAACGGTGTCATACCCGCTAGCCAGTAAGCCAAAGCACAAGACATGGTTAAAAAGAAATAAACAAACCACAATGCCTTTGCCGTTTCCGCTATCCTAGGCTGAATTTTCTGATCTTTCATTGGGCCTGACATTTCTGCACGGTATAACTGCATTCCGCCAATACCCAATAAAGGAATAATCGCAATCGCAAGTACGATGATCCCCATCCCGCCTAACCATTGTAGGAATTGGCGATAAAACAGAATGGCTTTCGGTAAATTATCTAATCCCGTCATGACGGTAGCACCCGTGGTTGTTAGCCCAGAAAATGCCTCAAACACGGCGGAAGCCACTGTTAAATGGGGGGAATCAAATAATAGCAATGGCAAGGTTGCTAGCCCACCTAGAACGAACCAAAATGCCACCACTATTAAGAAACCATCACGAGATCGCAATTCTTGTTTGTGGTGATGACAAGGCCACCAAAGCAACATGCCCACGGTTAAGCTCAATGAAAAAGCTTGCATAAACGCTTTACCGCCGCCATCGCCATAAATAAGCGCCACAAAGGCTGGAATCAGCATCGTGCCGGAAAAGCACATAATTAAAATGCCGATAATCCGAATAATGGATAAAATATGCACAATATCTCGCTTAATTCATTTCTTCTAATTTCAACGTTCCTGCCGAACGCTCAATTAATGCTTGTTCAAAAGGTTTAATTTGATCTTCACTAATGCCTAACTGCAATGTAATCTGCACTTGAAAATCTTGCTGATAAATTTCAATTTGATGTTGTTCACATAAAATTTGGATCCAATTTAATTGTGCATAATCACAATGAACTTGGAATAACTGACGTTCTACTTTTCGTTCAGTTTCTAATAATTTTAAAGCTTGCTGCACACCATTTCCATAAGCACGAACTAAACCGCCAGTGCCTAATAAAATACCGCCATAATAACGAACAACAACGGCACTAATTTCACCAATTTGACTACCTAGCAAAGCAGATAGCATCGGTTTCCCTGCAGTGCCTGCTGGCTCACCGTCATCGGAAAAGCCTAATTGTTGAGAATCCGTTGGCTTGCCGGCCACTGATGCCCAACAATGATGGCGGGCATTAGGGTGCTGCGCTTTAATTTCTGTCCAAAAAGCTTTGGCTTGTTCAAGTCCTTCCGTATGTTGCAAATACGTGATAAATCGACTTTTCTTAATTTCTTCTTCAAAAACGACCGTACTTTTGGGGATAAGGTATTCAGCCATGGAATATTATTCAAGTAAATTTGTTGCGTAGTTTATCATTGATAGCGGATTTATCGAAATTTCCCCATAATTATTGTATGATGTAGCTCAATTTCAATAAAACTAATGAATAACAATGACTGAAATTACTGTCGATAAAACCCTTGATACCGTTGGTTTACGTTGTCCTGAACCTGTAATGCTTGTGAGAAAAAACATCCGCCACATGAATGAAGGTGAAGTATTGCTTATTTTAGCGGACGATCCTGCCACTACTCGCGATATTCCCAGCTTCTGCCAATTTATGGAACATACGCTTTTAGCGAGTGAAACCCAAGACCCCCCTTTTAAATACTGGGTGAAAAAAGGCCAATAAAAATGCGGCCATTATTGACCGCATTTTGTTATTCTGCCGAATTATTCGAAACAGGGTAATACTGTTTCTGAAGAAATTCAGGCTTCAATAACGCAGAGGCATTCCACCACTCAATCACCAACTCCTGTGGTCCTTCCGCATAAGACGCAATTTCATACACGTTATATACAAAATGAATTCCATCATGATCTAAATAGAAATTGTCGGTCACTTCAAAAGCGTCTTTTGATGTAAATGCTTCCTCATCCTTTACCTCACCATATCGAGTGTAACGTTCCCAAAGCAACTCTTTTAATTTAGCTTGCTGGTTTGGTTTAAAAACATCATCAAATGAAAGTAGTTTTTTCATTTCTAAATCAACATTAAGATAATGATAACCACCAACTCCATGAGCGCCACCACCATAGCTGTAATAGTTTATTAAAAATACAGCAAGCTTACCTCTTTGGTGACTAAATGCTAACTCTAAGGTTTCATCAATCCCCATTATTGGAGATTCCAACATTTCTTTTTTAGCTTCATCATATGCTTTTTGGTAATCCTCAATAAGCTGCTCGCGGCTTCTTGGTTTACCATCAGCATTTTTTGAAATTTGCTCTAAAAGTAGTTTATCTAGCCACTCAATATTCGTTTTTAGTGTAGAAATACTGTAATGAAGTTTACCTTCAGTAGGGACATATTCATCTTCTTTGGTCGATTTAGGGTATTTGATGGTTTCCTCTTTATCAAAAATCACATCATCTTGAGCAATAATTGCCGGAATAACCTTCTCCGCCTTCTCTTTTTCAGCTTTTAATTGCGTATTTTCTGCCGTCAGTTGCGCAATTGTCTGTGTTTGTTGCTCAATCGTTGCTTTCGCTTCTTTATCTTCGCAACCTGTTACCGTAAAAAGTGCAGTTAAAATTAAGGCTGAAATGAATGTCTTTTTCATGTATTACCTATAAATCAAATGTGTCTTTATCACGTAGAATATGATCATTGCCTTTACGGCGTAAAAAGCCGGTGCGATCAAAATATTCCATCAATTGCACTGTCAGTTTTCGACCAAAATTAAGCTTATCACGTAATTCATTTACGGCAACTTTACCTTCTTCGCCTGCCATTTCCTTAATTAAGCGAGCATAAGCATAAATGCTCTCTGTCAGGAAAAAACGATCTTTTACGATTGGCGTGAGGTAACCTAGCTTACCCGCTTTATACATAAAATTACGCATTACACTTTCATCTTGCGCCAATGCCGTTGCCATATCACGCACCCAAATGGCTTGTCCATGCGCCTTTTCAAATTCTGCTAACACCGCTTTCCATAATGTTTGCTCTTCAGCTGAAAATTGGATTTTGTGTGAAGGCAAATGTAACCAACCACGAGTTTGCTGCAATTGGCCTTCATCAAGCATTTCTTCAATGAAATGATAAATCAGATTTTCTGGTTGGTTTAGTGTCGCAATACGGTACAAGCGGGCTTTACTCAAACCAAGCTGATCATTATGTTGTTCATGATAGGTAGCAAGTGCGGTCAAAATTTGCTGCATTTTTTCACGTTGATAATCACGATTAAAACACCAATTTTGGAAACGAATATCACCGTTTTCAGCCAACGCTTCTGCCAGTTGATTTTCAGTTAGCTGCTCACTCCACATTAGCGCTTGAGCTGAAACCGCCTCTTTTTGTAAGGTCAATCCGATGCGTTGTGTGGCGGTTTTAGCCTGATTAAGTTTAGCCAAGAACGCTAGACGAGCCTCTGTACGCTTATAACGTTTTGGTGAATAAATTTCGAGTACTTTCGCCCCACCAATTAATACTTTTGCATCGCCACTACGTAAAATTAATTTATCCCCAAAGGCCAAAAATAATGGCTGCTCTAAAATGACTTCCGCCAAAGTGCAGTCATTTTTCATTGCATTTTTGCTTTCAAGCAAGGTAAGCTTACCTGTTGTGCGGCTTGCTGCATGATAAATGTGCACAGGTTGACTATCTTTCAAATTCACTTCAGGCGTAATTTCAATGGTAATACGATCAGTTGGCTCAAGTGGTTCTGAGGCTAACAACCAATCGCCACGCTGCATTGGAATACGATCTAAATCAATGTTTAAATTGAGCGCTAAGCGTTGACCAGCCAAGCCTTTTTCGCTCGGCGTATTCTGAGCATGAATATTCTTAACGCGAACCTTTTGTCCCGTAGAAAGGAAGAGTTCATCATCAATAGATACTGTACCCGCAAATGCTGTGCCCGTTACCACTGTACCCGCCCCTTTCACGCTAAAGACACGGTCGATGGCATAACGAAATGGTTTATTTATTTCAGCTAATTCCGGTAAATTGGCTAAATAATCACGTAACGCATCAATTCCTAAGCCTGTTTGTGCCGATGTAATAAAATAATGAGATTCAGCTAAGAATGGATAATCTGTCTGAATTTGTTTTTTTAGAGCCTCGATTTGCTCATTTGTTGCTCGGTCAGCCTTGGTAATCACTACCATGATTTCAGTAAATTGAAGCTGACGCAAAATCGCTAAGTGTTCCTTAGTTTGTGCGGCAATCCCTTCATCGGCTGCAACAATAAGCATGGCATAATGCACACCACCAAGCCCGGCCAACATGTTGGCGAGAAACTTTTCATGGCCAGGTACATCAATAAACCCAAGTACTTTCTCTTTTAAAGGTAAATAGGCATAACCCAAATCAATGGTCATGCCACGTTTTTTTTCTTCCGGCAAATGGGCGGTATTCGTACCTGTCAGTGCTTTTAAAAGGGCTGTTTTACCATGATCGACGTGCCCTGATGTTACTATGATCATAATTTTTCCACCGTATCTAATAATGCCTTAAAGTCAGCCACGCTACGTAAATCTAACCAAATCTTTCCTTTCTCAACACGACCGATTATTGGTTGTTCTAACGCTTTGAATACCGTTAAAAGTGCGGTCAATTTTGCCTCTGTTTTTTCAGCTATCGTTACCGCAATAGAAGGAATCGTCGCCATCGGTTGGGAACCACTCCCAATTTGAGCAAAACTTTCTTCAATCTCTACATGATAATCTTTTAAACGATTTGCTAAACAGGCTTTAAGTTGTTCGGCTTTTTCTTTTAATACATCCATTGATTGAGTGAGCAAATGCAAAGTTGGCAACGTTTCTGTGAGTTTTTCGGGTTGTAGATAAAGGCGTAATGTTGCCTCAAGCCCGGCTAAAATCACTTTATCACAACGCAACACGCGCTTTAATGGGTGAGCTTGTAACTGAGCAATCCACTCTTTTTTACCGACGATAATACCGGCTTGTGTTCCACCCAATAATTTATCGCCCGAGAATGACACTAAGTTTACGCCTTGTGCAACTTTTTCTTGCACCGTCGGCTCATTCGGTAAATCATATTGGCTTAGATCAATCAATGCACCGCTACCAAGATCCGTCATCACTGGAATATCAAACTCTCGTCCAAGATCAACTAACTCTTGTTCTGAAACCGAAGCGGTAAATCCACTAATATGATAGTTACTGCAATGTACTTTCATTAAGAAAGCAGTATTTTCATTGATTGCTTGACGATAATCTTTCAAATGTGTGCGGTTTGTGGTTCCGACTTCAACAAGTTTACAGCCTGCTTGAGCCATAATGTCTGGAATGCGAAATGCTCCGCCAATTTCAATTAATTCCCCGCGAGAAATAATCACTTCTTTATCTTTTGCAAAGGTGGCCAACATCAAGAGCACAGCAGCTGCATTGTTGTTAACGATACAAGCAGCTTCTGCACCTGTGAGTTGTGCAAGTAGCTCACTAATATAATTATCCCGATGACTACGTTTGCCTTCTTCCAAATCATATTCCAGTGCAACATTACCTTTCATCGCATGAAGTGCCGCTTGTTGTGCACTTTCAGCCCATAATGCTCGCCCTAAATTTGTATGTAATACCGTGCCCGTTAAATTATGAACTGATTTAATTTGTACATGATTTTGTTGAGTCAATCGTTCTTGTAAATAATGCAATGTACTTAGGTGATCGGCAAAAAAGTGCGGTAAATTTTGATGCTGTTTAATAAACTCGCGCCCTTCAGACAATAATTGGCGCAATTCACGCACGACAGCTGAATGACCAAATTCGGTTAAAAGCATTTCACCTTCTGGTGTTTTTAAAAATTTATCTACCGAAGGAAGTTGTTGAAAAAGTGCGGTCATTTTTAATTCCTATTTCAAAATGGCGTTGAATTGCGAACTAATTTACGCTAAAGTAACCGCAATTTCAATAACGGAAGGTCGTCATCTCCGGTGAGGTGGCAGGACTTCAAATCCTGTTGGGGACGCCAGCGTTCCCGGGTGGGTTCAACTCCCATGACCTTCCGCCACTCTTTTCTTCCAAAGAATATTTCTCTCTCCCTAACATTCACATGTTTAATTTGAACTTTCATTATAATTTCACTGAATTTTAGGCAAACAAAAAGGCGTATCTTTCGATACGCCTTCTTAATCTAACTTGTTACAGTTAATACATCAATTATTTGATGATTTTCGCAACAACGCCTGCACCTACTGTACGGCCACCTTCACGGATTGCGAAACGTAAACCTTGGTCCATCGCGATTGGGTGGATTAAGCTTACTGTCATTTTGATGTTATCACCAGGCATTACCATTTCCACGCCTTCTGGTAACTCGATTGTACCAGTTACGTCAGTTGTACGGAAATAGAATTGTGGACGGTAACCTTTGAAGAATGGAGTGTGACGACCACCTTCATCTTTTGATAATACGTAAACTTCTGATTCGAAGTCAGTGTGTGGAGTGATTGAACCTGGTTTCGCTAATACTTGACCACGTTCGATTTCTTCACGTTTGGTACCACGTAATAATGCACCGATGTTTTCACCTGCACGACCTTCGTCAAGTAATTTACGGAACATTTCAACACCAGTTACTGTTGTTTTCGATGTTGGTTTGATACCAACGATTTCAACTTCATCACCAGTACGGATGATACCACGCTCAACACGACCTGTTACTACTGTACCACGACCTGAAATTGAGAACACGTCTTCGATTGGAAGAAGGAACGGTTGGTCAATTGCACGCTCTGGTTCAGGAATGTAAGTATCTAAGTGGTTTGCTAACTCAAGGATTTTTTCTTCCCATTCTGCAACACCGTTTAATGCTTGTAATGCAGAACCACGTACGATTGGAGTATCGTCACCTGGGAAATCATATTGAGAAAGAAGTTCACGAACTTCCATTTCTACTAATTCTAATAACTCTTCGTCATCTACCATGTCGCATTTGTTTAAGAATACGATGATGTAAGGTACACCTACTTGGCGACCTAATAAGATGTGTTCACGAGTTTGTGGCATTGGACCATCTGTCGCTGCTACTACTAAGATTGCACCGTCCATTTGCGCCGCACCGGTAATCATGTTTTTAACATAGTCCGCGTGTCCTGGGCAGTCAACGTGTGCGTAGTGACGAGTTGGAGTATCGTATTCAACGTGTGAGGTGTTGATGGTGATACCACGCGCTTTTTCTTCTGGCGCGTTATCGATTTGGTCGAATGCACGAGCTGCACCACCGTAGTGTTTTGCTAATACAGTTGTGATTGCTGCTGTTAAAGTTGTTTTACCGTGGTCAACGTGGCCGATTGTACCCACGTTTACGTGCGGTTTTGTACGTTCAAATTTTTCTTTAGACATTT
>NZ_JVSL01000028.1:0-1669 GCF_001053575.1 Parahaemophilus parainfluenzae
CAGGCTGGAACTTACAAGCAAATGGTCAACCTGTTGATGCCGTAACTCACGGTAACAACGTGAACTTTGCAAGTGACAATTCAGTTAAAATTACACCAACAACTGACGGCAATACCAGCACAATTAATCTTTCTGTAAATGCAACGAATGTTGTTGAACAAGTAACAGGTAATGTTTCAGCAAATATGACAACTGGTAAAGCGGTTGTAGGTAAAGATGGTAATGAAAATACATCAACTGATGCAGGCAATAAAGTTGCCACAGTAGGTGATGTAGCGAATACCATTAACAACACAGGTTGGATTACAAAAACAACTGATGGAGCAAACGTTACTGTAAATCCAGGTGATCGTGTTGAATATGTTGATGGTAAAGGCACAACAGCTAACGTGACTGTAACCAATACAAATGGTCAAGACGTTGTAAATGTAACCTATGATGTGAAAACTGATGGTAAAACTGTTACTGTTAACAATGATGGTAACTTAAGTGTAGTGACTGGTAACATTACTAAAGCTTCAGATGATGTAACACAACCTAACGCAGGAAAAGTTACAGTTACTACTGGAGATGAGAATAAAGTTGCAACAGTTAAGAATGTAGCGGATGCAATCAACAGCGCAGGTTGGATTGTTAACACAGGTAAAGCAGATGACCAAAACTCATTCAAAACTGAAGCTGGAACAGCTACTAAAGTGGGGGCAGGTCGTCAAATTAACTTCCAAGCAGGTAAAAACTTAGAAGTGAAACGTGTTGGTGACAATATCATCTATGCTACATCTGACGACTTAAGTGTGAACAACATTACAGTCGCTGACAACGGTAGTATCAAAATTGGTGGTACCAACATTACGAATGGTGCAGTAAGTAACTTAACTACACACTTAGAATCCCCAGTTAAAGTGGAAGGTGATGTTGCTAATGCAACCAAAACAGCTGATTTATCTGCGAATCTTACAAACACAACTGCACCAGATTACAAAGGTAAAGATGCAGCGACAGTTGAAGATGTGTTAAAAGCAGGCTGGAACTTACAAGCAAATGGTCAACCTGTTGATGCCGTAACTCACGGTAACAACGTGAACTTTGCAAGTGACAATTCAGTTAAAATTACACCAACAACTGACGGCAATACCAGCACAATTAATCTTTCTGTAAATGCAACGAATGTTGTTGAACAAGTAACAGGTAATGTTTCAGCAAATATGACAACTGGTAAAGCGGTTGTAGGTAAAGATGGTAATGAAAATACATCAACTGATGCAGGCAATAAAGTTGCCACAGTAGGTGATGTAGCGAATACCATTAACAACACAGGTTGGATTACAAAAACAACTGATGGAGCAAACGTTACTGTAAATCCAGGTGATCGTGTTGAATATGTTGATGGTAAAGGCACAACAGCTAACGTGACTGTAACCAATACAAATGGTCAAGACGTTGTAAATGTAACCTATGATGTGAAAACTGATGGTAAAACTGTTACTGTTAACAATGATGGTAACTTAAGTGTAGTGACTGGTAACATTACTAAAGCTTCAGATGATGTAACACAACCTAACGCAGGAAAAGTTACAGTTACTACTGGAGATGAGAATAAAGTTGCAACAGTTAAGAATGTAGCGGATGCAATCAACAGCGCAGGTTGGATTGTTAACACAGGTAAAGC
>NZ_JVSL01000029.1:0-64691 GCF_001053575.1 Parahaemophilus parainfluenzae
ATGGATTAACAGTCCACCGTTCTACCGACTGAACTAAGGAGGAATAAATTTGGTATCACAAAGAATAGGCGCGCATTTTAATGAGCGACCTGTCGCTTGTCAATACTCAAAATGAAAAAAATCATAAAAAAATTTACCGTTTTTGCTATCCACAAAGCCTGTGGATAACTTTGTGGATTGTTTTTGTTTAAAATGGTCAACCACTGGTGCAGACTGGCTTTGTCTCAAATTGCTCATCTATTAGCCATTCGGTAATATTTGTTTAAATATCAATACGTTAAATAAAGTCCAGCAAAAAAAATAAAATATTTTTCAATTTTGAAGTGTTTAAGACTTGACACGCCTAAGTGTGTGTAAAACTTGGATTTTTATCGCTCAATTTGGAGTAATAAATGTGTTAAAATAACCACACTTCTAAAACAGTAAAAAAATTGACCGCACTTATGGCAGAGAAAATTAATACTAAGCCTTTTATTCTTCATTCCGATTTTAAACCTTCCGGTGATCAACCCCAAGCAATCGAAAAATTAGTCGAAAATTTAGAGGATGGTTTGGCGCATCAAACCCTTCTCGGGGTAACGGGATCAGGCAAAACATTTACTATTGCAAATGTCATAGCGACATTAAATCGTCCCGCAATGTTACTTGCCCCCAATAAAACGCTTGCTGCTCAGCTTTATGCGGAAATGAAAGCGTTCTTTCCTGAAAATGCGGTGGAATATTTCGTCTCATACTATGATTACTATCAGCCGGAAGCTTATGTACCGAGTAGTGATACCTTTATCGAAAAAGATGCTTCAATTAATGATCAAATTGAACAGATGCGTCTTTCAGCTACGAAGTCGTTCTTAGAGCGTCGAGATACTATCGTAGTCGCATCTGTTTCGGCGATTTATGGTTTGGGAGACCCAGATAGCTATTTGCAAATGATGTTGCATTTACAACAAGGGGCAATTATCGATCAACGTCAGATTTTAGCGAAGTTAGCGGAATTACAATATACAAGAAATGATCAAGCTTTTCAGCGTGGTACATTCCGTGTGCGCGGTGAAGTGATTGATATTTTCCCTGCAGAATCAGACGATCGAGCGGTACGAATTGAATTATTTGATGATGAAATTGAACGTTTAAGTTTATTTGATCCTTTAACGGGGACTAGTTTTGGCGCAGTTCCGCGTTTTACGGTATATCCGAAAACCCACTATGTGACACCGAGAGAACGTATTTTAGATGCTATTGAAAAAATCAAAGTGGAGCTTGCTCAACGCCGTGAATATTTCATCAAAGAGCATAAATTGTTGGAAGAGCAACGCATTACCCAACGCACGCAGTTTGATATTGAGATGATGAATGAGCTTGGTTATTGCTCAGGCATCGAAAACTATTCACGCTATCTTTCTGGCCGAAATGAAGGCGAACCGCCTCCGACATTATTTGATTATATGCCGTCTGATGCGATTTTGATTATTGATGAATCGCACGTAACTGTGCCACAAATTGGTGGGATGTATCGTGGAGACCGTTCTCGTAAAGAAACCTTGGTGGAATATGGTTTCCGTTTGCCTTCTGCATTGGATAACCGTCCATTACGCTTTGAAGAGTTTGAGCGTTTAGCGCCACAGACGATTTACGTTTCCGCAACACCAGGTCCTTATGAGTTGGAAAAATCAGGCAGTGAAATTGTCGATCAGGTGGTACGTCCAACAGGCTTACTCGATCCGCAAATTGAAATTCGCCCAGTGTCCATTCAAGTGGATGATTTGCTGTCTGAAGCGCGTCAAAGAGCGGACAAAAATGAGCGAGTTTTAGTGACAACACTGACGAAGAAAATGGCGGAAGATTTAACGGATTATCTAGACGAGCACGGTATTCGTGTGCGTTATTTGCATTCAGATATTGATACCGTTGAGCGTGTAGAGATTATTCGTGATTTACGTTTAGGCGAATTTGATGTATTGGTTGGTATCAACTTGTTACGTGAGGGCTTGGATATTCCAGAAGTCTCTCTTGTGGCAATTTTAGATGCGGATAAAGAAGGTTTCTTGCGTTCCGAACGTTCCTTAATCCAAACCATCGGTCGTGCAGCCCGAAACTTAAATGGTAAAGCGATTTTGTATGCTGATAGTATTACTAAATCTATGGAAAAAGCCATTACCGAGACGAATCGCCGTCGTGAAAAACAAATGAAATATAATGAAGAGCACGGCATTGTTCCACAGGCATTGAATAAGAAAGTGGGTGAATTATTAGATATTGGCCAAGGTGCAAATCAAAAAGCCAAATCGAAACAGCGTGGTAAAACAGCAGCTGAACCGACCGCACTTTACAATGCACCTAAGTCCGCGAAAGAATTCCAACAACAAATTAAGAAATTGGAACAACAAATGTATAAATTTGCTCAAGATCTCGAATTTGAAAAAGCCGCCGCAGTACGCGATCAGCTTCATCAATTGAGAGAGCAGTTTATGATATCGGAATAAAGAAAAAGAGCGGTCAATTTTGACCGCACTTTCATTTTATTGTACTAATAAGTAAAAGTTGTTTTTACCACGTAAGATATTGAGTGCAACGGCAGATGGTTTTTCATCTAGCGCTTTGCGTAAGTCTTGCGTACTCTCAATTGGCTGACGGTTGATGCCGATGATGATATCACCCGATTTTAAACCGCGTTGTGCCGCCATTGAATTTGGCTGTACTTTACTAATTTCTACACCTTTAACACCTTTTGCATCGTAGTTGTTTAAGGTTGCACCATCTAATGCAGGAAGTTCTGTTTTACTTGCCGTTTGAGAGCCATCGTCTGCTTGTAAAGTTACTTTTACGTTGTCAGTTTTGCCATCACGTAAGTAAGTGAGTTCAATTTCTTTACCCGCACCAGAAGTCGCGATTTTCGCACGCATTTCGGCAAAACTTGAAATTTTTTGACCATTCATTGCGGTAATTACATCACCTGCTTTTAAGCCTGCTTTCTCGGCAGCAGAATTTGGAATGACTTCACTTACAAATGCACCTTGTTGCGCACTGACATTAAAGGCTTTTGCTAAATCGGCATTTAATTCGCCACCTTTAATACCGAGTAAACCACGGCGTACTTCACCAAATTCTAAGATTTGTTGAACGAGATTGTTGGCTTGGTTGCTTGGAATCGCAAAGGCAATCCCTGCGTTACCACCACTTGGAGAAATAATCGCGGTATTAATACCAATTAATTCACCTTGCAAGTTCAATAATGCACCGCCAGAGTTACCGCGGTTTACCGCCGCATCCGTTTGGATATAGTTTTCATACGCACCGCTATCTGAACCAGTAGAACGACCTAGTGCCGAAACAATACCAGAGGTGACGGTTTGGCCTAAGCCGAATGGGTTACCAATAGCAACGGTAAAATCACCGACACGTAATTTATCGGAGTCAGCCATTTTGATCGCGGTGAGATTTGCTGGTTTTTCGATTTGCACTAAAGCGATATCAGATTGTTCGTCTTTTCCAACAAGTTTTGCTTTGAATTCACGTCCGTCTTGTAATTTTACGGTGATTTTATCTGCACCATCTACCACGTGATTATTAGTTAAAACATAACCTTTATCGGCATTGATGATGACACCAGAACCTAAACCACGGAAGTTGCGTGATGCACCACGATCTCCACCAAATTGTTCGCCAAATTGATCACCAAAGAAAAATTTAAATTCTTCTGGAATATCATCAGGTAATGCTGAACGGCTGTTTGCTTTTGCTTTGCCTTCAACAGAAAGGGTGACTACTGCTGCTTGTGCTTTTTCTAACATAGGCGCAAGGCTACCTTGTTCGACAATCTCATTTGGAATAGCCGCTTGAGCGGATAAAGAGGTTGCAAACACGCTTAAACCTAATGCTATACCGGTTAATACAAAATTTCTTTTCTTCATAGAGTTCTCCAAGTAAAAATAAATGATTGAATCAGTGTTCAATCAGACAAAAAAATGAGGGGGATGTTCAGTAAAAACAAGGGCATTGAAAAAATTTTTTTAAAAAGTGCGATAGATGTTGAAATTGTTCTTTTTGCCCGCATTTATCTAAACCTCTTTGTTAATTTGAAAGATAAAAGAATCATTTTGTTTAAATAGGGCTGGTTCAACCTATTTTTATGTCAAAAGCCTTGCCAGCTAAGGCGGAAATATAGTTTAATAACGCCCTGTTTTACTGCTTAGGTAGTATAAATCTTACGCAATCACATAATAATTGTGTAAGAATTCAAATGAACTAGTTTACTAGTACAAAAAATAGGTGTAGAGTAACGCCATTAGATTTAAGCACAACATTTAAGATTTAGAGAGTGACATATGGCGACGAAGAAAGAAGAAATCGAAGTAAAAGTTGCAAATGATGATACCCGAATTGAAAAAGTCGATCAGGTATTACCTCCAATTGCCTTATTAGAAAAATTTCCAGCAAGTCAAGAAGCGGCTGATTTAGTTCATGAAACCCGTTTGTATGCGCACAATATTATTCATGGGAAAGATGACCGTTTACTTGTGGTAATTGGTCCTTGTTCTATTCATGATCCTAAAGCCGCATTAGATTACGCAAAACGTTTAAAAGTATTACGTGATAAATATAAAGATACACTTGAAGTGGTAATGCGCGTTTACTTTGAAAAACCGCGTACAACAGTGGGTTGGAAAGGTTTAATCAACGATCCTTATTTAAATGATACATATCGTTTAAATGATGGTTTGCGTATTGCACGTAAATTATTATCTGACATCAATAACTTAGGCGTACCATCAGCCGGTGAGTTCTTAGATATGATCACACCACAATATGTAGCTGATTTCATGAGCTGGGGCGCAATTGGTGCGAGAACAACGGAATCTCAAGTTCACCGTGAGTTAGCTTCAGGCTTATCTTGTGCGGTAGGCTTTAAAAATGGCACAAATGGTGGCGTAAAAGTAGCCTTAGATGCAATGGGGGCGGCAGAAGCTTCACATTACTTCTTGTCTGTGACAAAATTTGGTCATTCGGCGATTGTTTCAACAAAAGGAAATGAAGACTGCCACATCATTTTACGTGGTGGGGATAAAGGTCCTAACTATAAAGCAGAAGACGTTGCAAAAGTTTGTGCAGAGATCGAAAAATCAGGTCGTATTCCACATGTCATGGTTGATTTCAGCCATGCCAATAGTAGCAAACAATTCAAAAAACAAATGGAAGTTTGTGAAGATGTTTGCCTACAAATTGCAGGTGGTTCAAAACAGATCTTTGGTGTTATGGTAGAAAGCCATATTGTTGAAGGTCGTCAAGATTTAGTCGATGGTAAAGCGCAGACTTACGGACAAAGTATCACTGATGCTTGCATCGGTTGGGAAGATACAGAAATCGTGTTAAAACAGTTATCTGATGCTGTATTAGCACGTCGCCAAGTAAATGGCTAATCAGTTTAATTTTTAGATGATTAAAAGTGCGGTTGATTTGACCGCACTTTTTTTATGCGCTTTGAAAAAAGGGGTGAAAAGGGGTATGCTAGCTTCAATGGAATAAGAAAGGAGATGTATGATGCAGGATATGATAAATGGCTTATTAATTGTCTTAATACCAATGGTGTTAGGCTATTTATTAAAGGTCAACAATAAATCCTATATTGCAAAAATAAATCATATCGTGATGTTTTTGCTTTACATTATTCTTTTCTTAATGGGCTATTTACTTGGTCAGTTAGATGATTTAGAGCATAAACTGCCGATTATTGGCACAACTGCGGTGACGCTATCGGCGATCATTTTGGGATCCAATATGATTGGCTTGATGCTTTATGACCGCTTTAACCCCGCTGAGCCACTTAAATCACAAGGTAAAATTGATTCTCGCTGGCACTCCTTAATTGACTCGCTCAAACTTTCCGGCACAGTGGTGATTGGTACCCTTTGTGGTTTCTTATTCAAATCCTATCTCATGTTGCCTACTGGAATTAATCTGTATGTATTGATCGTACTGATTTTCTTTGTGGGGATTCAGCTAAGAAATAACGGTATTTCCTTAAAAGAGGCCCTTTTCAATAAACGAGGTTTCCAAACGGGGATGGTGTTTACTTTTACTTCATTACTAGGCGGTATCATTGCTGCTTTCGTTTTAGCGATGCCAATTACGCAAGGACTGGCGTTTGCCTCTGGAATGGGTTGGTATTCGTTATCCAGTGTAGTATTGACCAATGCATGGGGACCAGTACAGGGTAGTATTGCCTTTTTTAATGATTTATCCCGTGAAATTGTCAGTTTATTCGTCATCCCATTATTTATGCGTCATTTCCGTTCGACTGCAATTGGGATTACGGGGGCGACAGCAATAGATTGCACTTTGCCAATTATTCAAAAAGCGGGAGGTATTGAAGTCACGCCAATTGCGATTTCATTTGGCTTTGTGACGAATATTCTGCCACCGTTACTATTGGTTTTCTTTTCCAGTATTCCGTTATAAAAGATAAAAAATAAATACAAAAACAAAAGAGTTAATCGTTATTTTCGATTAACTCTTTTTCTTATATTTAATATTAGGGATTATCAGTTTCTATGCATGGCAATAACCGCCTGACCTAAACTGAGTCCGCCATCACCCATTGGTAGTTTATGCGCACTTAGTACATGGAGTTCGCTCAGATTTTCTTTTAATAAGCGGCGTAATAGTTGGTTATGCATCACACCGCCAGATAATACGATAGTACGGCATCGGTATTTGCGTGCTTGGTTTGTAGCAAGTTCAGCAAAACCTTGGGCGAGAGCATAGTGAAAGGCGAAGGCTTTATCTGCGACAGACGCATGGTAATTCAACCAACTTTGCCAGAAATAAGCCAAATCCAGTTTATTGCCGATAAGCGGTATTTTTACTGGAATATTGACCGCACTTTGTGCTTGTGTCGCCAAAGATGAGGTATTTGCCAGTGCTTCTAAATGGCAGGCCGCTTCGCCCTCCCAAGAAACAATGGTTGGTGCAATACCGAGAGTATAAGCTACGGCATCAAATAAGCGACCCGCAGATGATATAGATGGGCAATTTAGTCTGCGTTCAATAGCATTGACTAGTATTTGCCAATTCGGTTCTGTACAGGTTTTAGTGAGAATTTCTTGCCACTGTGGCACAAATTGATGCAGGTGAGCCAGCCAGTTGCGCCAAGGTTGTTTAGCTGCAAGATCGCCTCCTGGCAGAGCCACAGCAGGCAGACCACCTAAATATTGACTATGTTGATAGTCAACGAGTAGACATTCGCCCCCCCAAAGCTGTCCATTTTCCCCCATGCCAATACCGTCTAGTGCAAGACCGATTACAGGTTCATTGCAATGATGTTCGGCCATCACGCTGACAATATGAGCATGATGATGGAGTACTTCGATGGGGGGGATTTGTTGCTGCTCAGCAAGTTGTTTTCCGATAGAAGATGAAAAATAGCCAGGGTGAGCATCCACTGCGATAATGTCTGGTTTAAATTGGTAAATCTGCTGAAATAATGCAAGGTTTTCACTTAATTGCGACTGCACTTGCTCATTTGCCGTATCACCAATATGTTGGCTCAGTACGGCTTTATTGTGACGTAGTAAGCAGAATGTATTTTTCAGATCAGAACCCAATGCTAATACATTTTTTGTGCTTTGTGTTTCAAGTGGTATTTCATCTGGCACATAGCCACGAGCACGACGCAATGTTTCTAATCCATCGAAGGCAACACGAACGAGGCTATCATCGGCACGTTGTAAAATATCGCGATTGTGACAAAGATAAAAATCAGCTAAATCAGCTAATTGTTCTACCGCATATTCATTCTTCAGTACGGGAGGTTGTCCGCTTGTGTTAGCTGAGGTCATGACTAGCGGACGATTAATCGCGCGTAATAACAAATGTTGTAGTGGATTACTTGGAAGCATGACGCCGATTTCTTGCAAGTTAGGCGCGATGTTATCAGTAATATTGGGTACTTTATGTTTTGCTAGTAGTACAATCGGTGCAGCGCTGCTGGTTAGCAATTCTGTTTCTTGAGAACTCAAATCCTGTAAAAACTGCAGATCAGGCACCATAATGGCTAATGGTTTTGTGGGACGATGCTTCCGTTGACGTAATAAATCAACCGCCTTTTGATTATTCGCATCACAGGCCAGATGAAAACCGCCTAAGCCTTTAACCGCGATGATGTGACCTTGTTGCAATAAAAGTGCGGTCTGTTTTAGTGCTGTTTCATGAGTAAAAAGTGTTTTTTCTCGATCCTGCAACCAGATATGGGGTCCACAGACTGAACAAGCATTAGGTTGAGCATGAAAACGACGATCAGCGGGATCTTTGTATTCTTTTTCACATTGTGGGCAAAGCGGAAAAACAGACATCGCCGTGTTTTTTCGGTCGTAAGGAATTGCCTTGATGATGGTAAAACGAGGACCGCAATGGGTACAATTGGTAAAGGGGTAGTGATAACGTCGATTGTTGGGATCGAATAAGTCAGCTAAACAATGTGGACAGGTTGCTGCATCAGGAATAATTTGCGTGTCCATTTGATTGTTTTCACTTTCCCGAATGGTAAAGCCCGTTACGGCAGTTGCTTCTGGCCAATCTATTGGACGCTGAGTAATATCAGTAATTTGCGCTAGCGGTGGGAGTTTGTTTTGCAGGTCGGACAAAAATTGCTTGAGTGCATCTGCTGGTGGGGAGACAAAACGAATTAATACGCCTTGTCCATCATTATTGACATCTCCGTTTAACTTATATTGATTTGCTAGCAGCCAGACAAAAGGGCGAAACCCCACGCCCTGAACTTTTCCTTTTATGCGTAATTCGATCCCTTGCATAACGCAATCCTGTTTATTTTTGATTGAGACCAAGAAAATCGCCGACTTCGTGTTCTAGCTGGCTCATCGCAATTAAGGCTTCTTGCGTCTGTTTGGCTTCTTCTTCATCAATAATTGTCATGGCAAAACCAACGTGTACGAGCACCCATTTGCCAACCAGAGGTTTTGGGTCATCCTGACAAATTAATGAAATATTAACTTCTCTTTTTACTCCGCAGACATCGACTACAGCAAGCTGTAATGCGCTGTCAGCTACTTGAATGATCTGTCCCGGAATACCTAAACACATAATCTGTCCTTAGTTTGAATGTTTATGAGATAAATTGTTTATTGTGTACTAATAAACATACAGCGAAGGATAAATTCTATCACGTAACCACTTAAATTTGTATATCGATATTTCAAATAGGGTGATGTCTATTTGTTGAAAATTTGTTCACATTTTTAACATAAAATTATTATGTTTCACGGTTATTTAACAGGCGCATCACAGCAGTAGAAAAACAATCAAAATCTTTTGATCTTAATCACAAATCTTTGAATTACTTCTTGAGCTTTACTTTTCGACAGGAGTATCCTTATAACTAGAGTGGTTATTGTTAAAACGTTATTTACATACAAGGAGGGGAATGTATGAATCGTTTTGTAATCGGTGATCCGAAGGATTGCATTGGATGCAACACCTGTATGGCCGCTTGTAGCGAAGTGCATAAAGCTTTCGGATTACAATCTTTTCCACGCTTACAAGTCATGCGTAATGATGATGTAACCGTGCCAATTCTCTGTCGTCATTGTGATGATTCACCATGTGCTACCGTGTGTCCGGTGCACGCAATCACACATATTAATGACACCATTCAACTTAACGAAAGTCTCTGTATCGGTTGTAAACTTTGTGGTATTGCTTGCCCATTCGGTGCAATTACCCAACATGGTTCAGCACCGATTGACGCACCTACTTATTACGAAGGGTTCTCCTTCACTGATGCGGTAAAACGAGATATTCGTACTGCACCAGATAATACGGATTTACACAATATGCTGGCATGGCAACCAGGCGTGAAAGCCATTGCGGTGAAATGCGATCTTTGCTATTTCCGTGAAGATGGTCCGGCTTGTGTACAAACCTGTCCGACCAAAACCTTATTTATTATTAGTGATGAGAGTATCAAGCAGGCTAACGAAAGAAAACGTGAAATGGCAATGGTTTCTTCGCCTGCTATCCCAAGATAATTAGTGTGTTTAACTTGTAATCAATGGAGTGATATTATGAGTTTACCTATCAATTTACTCATCACGACCCTGTTGATTTATGTCGTAGGTGCGTTTATTTCGCTCGCAGTGAGACGAAACGAACAACTTTCAATCAATATATCCGGCGTGACCGGTGTACTTGCTGGAGTGTTAGGTATAGTTGCCTGCATCCCCGTTCTGATCAGCAGCGACACAGTCGTTGATGTTTTCAAAACCCCATTTGAATTTGCCTCGTTCTCCATCCGCATTGACGGATTGGCGGCGTTTATGGTGTGCGTCATTTCTTTATTAGTGATTGTGACCGCACTTTATTCTTTCTCTTATGTAAAAGAATACAAAGGTAAAGGCGCAGGTTCCATGGGTTTCTTTATGAATTTATTTATCGCTTCCATGGTTGCGTTAGTGACCAGCGATAATGCGTTCTACTTCCTTGTATTCTTTGAAATGATGTCATTGGCATCTTATTTCTTAGTCCTTACCGAACAAGATGACAATGCCGTAAATGCAGGCTTGCTTTATTTCTTTATTGCGCATGCCGGTTCGGTATTAATTATGATCGCCTTCTTCATTTTCTACTGCTATGCCGGTAGTTTTGAATTTAGCGCATTCCGTCAAACCACTTTACCGGCACCGCTTGCCTTTACCGCCTTTATTTTGGCATTTTTAGGTTTTGGCGCCAAAGCCGGGATGATTCCATTACACAGCTGGTTACCGAAAGCTCACCCGGCTGCGCCTTCTCATGCATCAGCGATGATGTCTGGTGTGATGGTTAAAATCGGTATCTTCGGGATCATCAAAGTCGGTGTTGATCTTCTCGGTTCTACCAATGTTTGGTATGGCGTTATCGTACTCGGTTTCGGTGCGGTATCTTCTGTACTCGGCGTACTTTATGCCTTGGCAGAACATGACATCAAAAAACTCTTGGCTTATCACACGGTAGAAAATATCGGTATCATTATGATGGGTGTGGGCGTTGGTATGATTGGTATCGCGACACATCATCCAGTGTTGGCAACCGTGGGCTTACTTGGTGGTTTATACCACTTACTTAACCATGCTGTATTCAAAGGCTTGTTATTCTTAGGTGCAGGTTCAGTAATGTATCGCTTGCATACTAAAGACATGGACTTAATGGGCGGCTTAGGCAAACTTATGCCTTACACTGCATTCTGTTTCTTAATTGGTACCATGGCGATTTCGGCATTGCCACCGTTTAACGGTTTTGTCAGTGAATGGTTTACTTATCAATCTTTATTCACCTTAAGCCAAAGTGATGATTTCGTCTTAAAACTTGCGGGTCCGATTGCCATCATTATGTTGGCATTGACTGGTGCGTTAGCGGCACTTTGTTTCGTGAAAGTGTACGGTATCAGCTTTGGTGGTGCACCACGTAGTGAAAAAGCAGCTAATGCACGCGAAGTACCAAAACCAATGGTGATTGCCATGGCGGTATTAGCGTTATGTTGTGTGTTGTTAGGTGTGGGGGCATCTGTTGTGACCCCAATAATTGCGAAAATTTCGACCGCACTTGCTCATAGCGAACCGTTAATGTTGGCTCAAAATGGAGTAGTGGTTGCACAAGCTGAACCGCATACTGCACTTTCAACACCAATGGTGACTATCATGTTATTGGCATTTTTCTTCTTGCCATTTAGTTTCTATGCGTTCACCAAAAATCAACGTTTATCCGATCGTGCAAAAGGCAATCCATGGGCTTGTGGTTATGCTTATGAACAAGATATGGCTGCCTCTGCAGGTAGTTTCACTCGTCCGTTACGTACGATTTTCAAATCGCTTTATACCTTGCGTGAAGTGTTGGATCCTGCACCTTTAGGTGATAAAGGCATCCAAGCGGTAATTAAAGGCGCAACAAAAGCTGAACCTTTCTGGGAAGAAAAAATGACGATGCCTATCGCTCGTTTTATTCCGTGGTTAGGAACAAAAATCCAATGGTTGCAACAAGGTGACTTCCGTGTGTACTGCGTGTACTTCGTGATTGCCTTGGTGGCAATACTACTTTCCATTGCGTTGATGTAGGAGGTTGAAGATGATTACGTTACCTTCAGAAATTGCAACATCTGCCGGAATGTTTGTTTTTGCCATCGTGCAAGCCTTGATTTTGCTTGCCCTTGCACCGTTATTTTCCGGTATTTCACGTATGATCCGAGCACGAATTCAATCTCGTCGCGGTCCGGGCGTGTTACAAGATTATCGCGATATTGCGAAATTAATGAAACGTCAAAACATTTGGTCTGACAATGCGGGTTGGGTTTCTAAAGTGATGCCTTATGTGCTAATTAGCACTGTGATGGTAGTCGCCATGAGCTTGCCTTTGTTTACCCGTGTCGCACCGTTTGGCGCAGGCAGTGATTTAATCACTGTGATTTATTTATTCGCCTTGTTCCGTTTCTTCTTTTCAATTGCGGGTTTGGATTCAAACAGCACATTCTCAAGTTTAGGGGCAAGTCGTGAAGTCACATTAGGAGTCTTGGTAGAGCCAATTCTCATGCTGGCATTCCTTGTCATTGCGTTAATTGCTGGTTCAACCAATTTTGCGGTTATCGGTAATGCACTTTCCGAAAACACTTGGCAATATCCAATTGCGACAGTGATTGCTATCGCTGCAGCATT
The DNA here is from genome assembly GCF_001053575.1 of Parahaemophilus parainfluenzae. Classification (GTDB taxonomy): domain Bacteria; phylum Pseudomonadota; class Gammaproteobacteria; order Enterobacterales; family Pasteurellaceae; genus Haemophilus_D; species Haemophilus_D parainfluenzae_S. The sequence continues at coordinate 12,690 of NZ_JVSL01000029.1, forward strand.
CTTCGCTGTATTTATTGAAATGGGTAAAATTCCATTTGATTTGGCAGAAGCGGAACAAGAATTACAAGAAGGTCCATTGACTGAATATTCTGGTCCAGCACTCGCCTTATTAAAAATCGGCTTAAGTTTAAAATCTATGGTTGTGGCATCTATTTTTGTGAGCGTGTTGCTTCCTTTCGGTATCCCGACAGAGATGAGCTTAAGTGCGGTCATTTTAGGCGCTGTTTTATTCTTCGTGAAATTATTAGTGGTATTCGTGTTGGCTTGTGTTTTTGAAAACACACTTTCTCGTACCCGCTTTATGTTAACAGGACGTTTAACCGTGGTCGGCTTCGGCATTTCTGTGTTGGCGTTTGTATTTTACTTCACTGGGTTGTAAGGAGGACAAATATGGAACGTTTAGCTCTGATTACAATCATTTTACCTTTCGTAGGGGCATTTATTGTCGGTTTGAACAAAAAACATTTTGCTCAAATTGCCACAGTATTTGCTGCGCTTGCTACGCTGGGAACCTTGTTAGTCGCAGGACAATGGTTTGCCGATGGTCATCAAAGCGTCACTTATGACATCGTCGCTTTTGATAAAACCGCGATCTTTGGTGTAACGCTTGATGCAGTCAGTACATTAATTGCCTTTGCCGTTGTGGCCTTAGGTTTCTTAATCTGCTTATATTCTTGCGGATACTTAACCGATAAAAACCGTGAACACCCACATAACGGGTTACCACGTTTTTATGCATTCTTGCTCATCTTTATCGGTGCTATGGCAGGCTTGGTGTATTCCTCAACTTTAGCAGGACAATTATTGTTCTTCGAAATTACTGGGGGATGTTCTTGGGCATTAATCAGTTATTACCAAACACCTAAAGCTCAAGCAGCCGCAATGAAAGCCTTGATTATCACCCACGTGGGGGCAATCGGGTTATATATTGCCGCAGCTTATTTATTCAGCCAATCAGGTACTTTCTCTATCACCGCGTTAGAACATTTAGATCCGAGTGCGAAAACCATCGTGTTATTCGGTGTGATGTTTGCTGCGTGGGGGAAATCAGCACAATTACCAATGCAAATTTGGTTGCCGAATGCGATGGAAGCACCAACACCGGTGAGTGCGTATTTGCACGCCGCATCAATGGTTAAAGTTGGGGTCTATATCTTCGCTCGTTCTGTGATGTCTGCTGGTGAGATTCCACATATTGTGGGTGAAGTCGGTATCATTATGGCGATGATTACCTTAATTTATGGCTTCTTGATGTACTTGCCACAAACTGACTTAAAACGTTTATTGGCATATTCAACCATTACCCAACTGTCTTATATTTTCATTGGGATTTCTCTTGCTGCATTAGGCTCTAAATTGGCCTTTGTTGCAGCGATTAGCTACATCTTCAACCATGCTTTCGCGAAAAGCTTATTCTTCTTGGTTGCGGGTTCATTAAGTTATGCGACAGGAACCCGTTCAATGCCATTGTTACGAGGTATTATGCGTACAATGCCAGTGGTCGGTGCAGGATTTGGTGTGGCCGCGTTAGCGATTGCCGGGGTACCACCATTTAACGGATTCTTCAGTAAATATCCATTATTTGCGGCCGGATTTGAGTTAGGCCAAGAATACGGCTGGATTACTTGGTTGATGGTGCTTGCTTTAATTGAATCTACCGCGACATTTGTATGGTTATTATATAAATTCGGACAATGTGTCATCGGTAAACCGTCAGAAGCTGTTGCTGAAGCACAACCAATTACGCTTTCTATGAGTATTGTATTAGTGGTTCTCATGGTGATGTCTGTATGCTCTAGCTTCATTGCTGCATATTGGCTAGGTTTGGCGGGTTAGGTTAAGGAGGACTCTATGTTAATGATAAATGGACTTGCGTGTTTACTCATTATTACCTCTCTTTGCGTAATTATGGTTCGAACCGCCAAAAAAGCTGCGTTATTTTACAGTTTGCAATCGTTGGTATTAGTATTGTTGTTTGTCTATCTTGCCAATGAAATGCAAGCCCATGAACTTTATATGTGGTCAATCAGCGCATTTATTACCAAAGTGGTTTTGGTGCCAGCGATTTTAATCTATGCGATGAAAAAAGTTGATGAAAGTCAAACTCCGGCTGGAATAAATGTCGCTTGGTTGATCCCGATCACAGCAGTGATAGTGACATTGTGCTACTTTGTCGTTGTCCCAATCGATTTACCGTTGGTTGCCCATCTTAAACCGGCATTATCAGTGTCATTAAGTCACTTCTTATTAGGTTTAGTATGCATTGTTAGCCAACGCAATATCGTAAAACAAGTATTCGGTTATTGTTTGATGGAAAACGGTTCTCATCTCACATTAGCCTTATTGGCAAATAAAGCACCTGAGTTAGTGGAAATCGGAATTGCCACAGATGCTATTTTTGCCGTCATCATAATGGTGGTGTTGGTAAACAAAATTTACCGTACATTCCATTCATTAGATGCAAAACAACTTATGAGTTTGAAGGGGTAACGCTATGTATGAACAATGGATAATCGCGTTATTAATCGCACCTTTAGCAATATCACTTGCCAGTTTCGCTTGTGGCGTGACAAAAGCACGGACAATTTGTACCGCACTTCATGTTACAGGTTTGATTTTGATGTTAGCATTTGCCTTACAAATTATTAATGGTGTGCTAACTCAGGGGGAAATCAGTGCATTAAATAACTGGGTTTACATCGACAGTCTATCTGCTATTTTCTTAGGTCTCATCGCTATTGTAGGAACATTAGCCGGTATTTATTCTATCGGTTATATTGGTACTGAATATCGCGAAGGGCATCTTGATTTGAAAACATACTGCAATTATTACGGTTTTTTGCATTTGTTTTTCTTCACCATGATTATTTCTGTGATCACCAATAATGTGATTTTGATGTGGGCAGCCATTGAAGCAACTACATTAAGTTCTGCATTCTTGGTCGGCACATACAAACAAAAAACCTCTCTTGAGGCAGCATGGAAATACATCATTATTTGTTCAGTTGGGGTGGCGTTTGGATTGTATGGCACAATTTTAACGTTCTCTAATGGAACAAATCTTTTAGCTGATCCAAGCCAAGCTATTTTCTGGACAGAAATCAATCAACAGGCAGCGGGTTTAAATCCAATGCTCATGTATCTTGCTTTTGCCTTTATTTTGGTTGGGTTTGGTACTAAATGCGGTCTATTTCCAATGCATACTTGGTTGTCTGATGCACACAGTGAGGCACCAAGTCCAGTGAGTGCGATTCTATCTGCTGTATTATTGAATTGTGCCATGTTGGTGGTATTGCGTTATTACATCTTAGTTTCTAAAGCAGTCGGTTCTACATACCCGCAAACCTTATTGTTGGTATTTGGTTTACTCTCTGTATTAGTGGCAGCGTTGTTTATTATCGTCCAATTCGACATCAAACGTTTATTGGCATATTCCAGTATTGAAAACATGGGGTTAATTAGCTTTGCCTTTGGTTTAGGTGGCCCAATCGGTGTATTTGCGGGTTTATTACATACCATCAACCATAGTTTAGCGAAAACCTTGTTATTCTGTGCTTCAGGTAACATATTATTAAAATATAAAACCCGTGATATGAACCAAGTACGTGGTTTATGGCGTGTAGCACCAATGACGGCGGTGTTATTTGCCGGTGGTGCGTTAGCACTAGGTGGTATCCCACCATTTAACGTGTTCGTCAGTGAATTCAGTATTGCTGTTGCCGGTATTTACGCAGGTAAAACTTGGTTAATGGTGTTCTGTTTAATTTTACTTACTATCGTGTTAGCTGGATTGTCTTTAATGGTATTAAAAACCGTATTAGGCAAACAACCGGATAATGTTGAAGTGGGGGATGTGAACAAAGTTTCACTCGTGGCGATGGCAATTTTATTGTTATTCATGTTTATTATGGGTATTCATATTGCCGAACCAATTTTGCAGTTATTAAAAAGTGCGGTCGGAATTGTACTCGGATCTGAACAAGTGTCTTTTGGTGAAATGTTAGTTTTACCTTGGCAAAGTTTAGCGCAATGATCGACAGGAGGGATAAATATATGGAATTAACTAAAAATACATCAGTCGATCCAGCCAAAATGATTGGCAAAAATTACATTGAAGCAGTCAATGAAAAATTTCCAAATACCATTTTGGATGAGGAGTGGTCAACACCAAATCAGGTTACGCTTACCATTAAAACCAATATGTTACCTGATGTTGTTGAATACCTTTATTATCAACATGAAGGTTGGTTACCTTTGGTATTCGGGAATGATGAACGTTCAATTCATGGCAACTATGCAGTGTACTACGTGCTTTCCATGGAAGGGGAAGTGAAAACTTTTATCACCATTAAAGCCTTAGTTGATCCTGTGAGTTTAGAATTTCCGTCTGTGACACCAAAAGTCAAAGCGGCGGTTTGGGGCGAACGTGAATTATTTGATATGTATGGTTTGAAAGCCGTCGGTTTACCAGACCAACGTCGCTTAGTGTTGCCAGATGATTGGCCGGATGATCTTTATCCATTACGTAAAGATTCCATGGATTATCGTTTACGTCCCGATCCAACAACTGCGACAGAAACATACGAATTTATTAACGAAAAGGGCGAAGCGCGCATCGTTCCACTCGGTCCATTACATATCACTTCGGATGAACCTGGACACTTCCGCTTGTTCGTAGATGGAGAAGATATCATTGATGCGGACTATCGTTTGTTCTATGTGCACCGTGGTATGGAAAAATTGGCGGAAACCCGTATGGATTACGACCAAGTTAACTTCCTGGCTGACCGTGTGTGTGGGATTTGTGGTTTCACGCATAGTGTGGCTTACGCCAATTCTGTAGAAAGTGCTTTAGGGATTCAAATTCCAAAACGTGCAGAATGGATTCGTGCGATTTTGTTAGAAGTAGAACGTTTACACAGTCACTTATTAAACTTAGGTCTATCTAGTCACTTTACCGGCTTTGATACTGGCTTTATGCAATTCTTCCGCGTTCGTGAGAAATCTATGACCTTGGCAGAAGTGCTAACCGGTGCACGTAAAACCTATGGTATTAACCTTATCGGTGGTGTGCGTCGTGATATGTTGAAACATCAACGTGAGCAATGTATTAAACTTATCGGCGAAATGCGTGAAGAACTCAAAACCTTAACCGATATTTTATTGAATACACCGAATATGGAACAACGTACGGTGGGTGTCGGTGTCTTGACAAAAGATATCGCTCGTGACTTTAGCCCGGTTGGGCCAATGATTCGTGGTTCTGGCTTTGCTCGTGATGTGCGTAAAGTACACCCATTCTCCGGTTATGGTGATATTCCTTTCAATCTCTTCACTGAAGCCAATGGTGACGTGTTATCTCGTGTGAAAGTGCGAATTAATGAAGTGTTTGAATCCATGAATATCATCGATTACATGGTGGACAATTTGCCAAGTGGCGAAATCTTAAAAGAAGGTTTCAATTATACGCCTGGACGTTTTGCTTTGGGGATTACGGAAGCACCACGTGGCGAAGATATTCACTGGTCAATGCTAGGAGACAACCAAAAACTTTTCCGTTGGCGTTGTCGTGCTGCCACTTATGCTAATTGGCCAACCTTGCGCTATATGTTGCGTGGCAATACAGTGTCTGATGCGCCACTTATTATTGGTAGTCTTGACCCTTGCTATTCTTGTACCGACCGTGTCACCGTGGTGGATGTGCGTAAACGCAAAGCGAAAACCGTAGATTATAAAGAGATTGAACGCTACGGTATCGAACGTAAAAATTCACCATTGAAATAGTAGGGGAGGCGGAATATGTTTAAATTACTAAAAACGGTATTTAAAGCAGGTGATGTCACCACCAAATATCCGTTCAAACCTTATGAAGTCGATGATGATTTTAGAGGAAAACCGGAACTTAATTCTGATCAATGTATTGTCTGTGCGGCTTGTACTATTGCCTGTCCAGCCAATGCGTTGACCATGAGAACAGATCCAGTGACAGGCGACCGTACATGGTCATTATTCCTTGGTCGTTGTATTTTCTGTGGTCGTTGTGAAGAGGTTTGCCCAACTAAAGCCATTCGCTTATCACAAGATTTTGAACTATCAGTGACCAATAAACAGGATCTTTTCCAAGAAACGACCTTTGCGACAGTCGCCTGTCAAGAATGTGGTAAACCGTTTATTTCTTATAAAGAACTAAATTACACCATCGATTTATTCAAACAAACTTTGGATAATCCAGAGTTAGTGAAACGAAAATTGGCGGAATTACATACCTGTCCGGTTTGCAAACGTCAACATAGTTTAGAAAAAACCGCAAATATGGAATCCAATATGCGGATGAAATTGATCGACTTTAAGGAGCCAGTTCGCTTGAATTTTAAAAAAGCAATCGAACAACGTGAGGAAAGTGCGGTTGATTTACCTAAAGTTTTAGCAGGAGGCGAAAGACGATGAACACTCAAATTCCAATGCCGGTTAATGGTATATCAACACCGTTTAGTATTGATGAAAATATAGCCAAAATGAAACAAACATTGCTGAAAGATATTCAACGTTCAGCTTACGTTTACCGTGTGGACTGTGGCGGTTGTAATGGGTGTGAAATCGAGATTTTCAGTACTATTACGCCAACATTTGATGCAGAACGTTTTGGTATTAAAGTGGTAGCATCACCTCGCCATGCGGACATTCTCTTGTTCACAGGTGCGGTTACCCGTGCGATGCGTACGCCAGCCATGCGTGCTTACCAAGCTGCACCGGATCCAAAAATTTGTATCGCTTACGGGGCTTGCGGTTGCGGCGGCGGTATTTTCCACGATCTCTATTGTGTATGGGGTGGTTCTGACCAAATCGTACCGGTTGATGTGTATATCCCTGGCTGCCCACCGACACCTGCCGCCACTATTTATGGTTTTGCTGTCGCGCTTGGTTTACTTGATCAAAAACTTAAAGGCAAACAAGAAAAAGCCGATCCTAACGCAGAAGCTAAATTACGTTTCCCAACCATTCCGTTGGATTTGCGTATTAGTCTTGAACGAGAAGCGCGTCGTCTAGCCGGTTATCGTCAAGGTGGCAACATTGCTAACCAATTTATGGCAATGATGACAGAAAATGACAAGGTGCCATTTGGTGTACGTTTAGGTGAATACCTAGAACGCGAAGCCGATCCGCGTTTAAGCGAAATCGTCAATCGTTTGCATGCGATTAGTCTGCCGTTTTCGGGATAATTAATATGGGGCAAGTGATTGCCCCTATAAAAATGGGAATGTTATGACAACGAAAGTCTTTTTCTATTTATTAAACGAACGTTTCGTCGAAAACGATGAACAAGTGCCAGAGCAAGCAAAACAGGTAATGTATTACTCTTTGGCGATTGGTCACCATGTTGGCGTGATAGATTGTTTTAAAAAGTTACTAATTTGCGACTACGACGATTATCAACGTTTTGTAGAGAGCTTTCCAGAAGGGGATGCTAAACGTAAATTTGCCGGCTTAATGCGATTTGGTGAAATTGTGATTGACTCCAGCCATGTCAATTTATTGGCGAAAGCAATGGATGAGAACAAAGCTAATTTCACACCAGAGCATCAAGAGTGGGTTGAGATCTTAATGGATACGTTAGCATCGATTCAACGTGAACCAGTGATGTATATAATGGTGAAACGTCGTGATGAATAATGTGATCTTAACGGTTGGCAACAGCATGATGGGGGATGACGGTGCGGGTCCTTATCTCTATCAGTTATTAAGTGAAAATCCATTGCCAAATTGGACCGCACTTGACGGTGGCTCGGCCCCCGAAAATGTTGCACATATTGTGCGAGATATGAAACCCGATCTGCTTTTGATTTTTGATGCGGCTGATATGGAATTAGCACCGGGTAAAATCCGAATCATTGAAAAAGAGAGTATTGCGGAAATGTTTTTCATGAGTACACATAATATGCCGCTCAATTACCTCATTGAACAACTGGAACAAGATATTAAACAAATTGTTTTTGTTGGGCTCCAACCCGATCTGGTTTCCTTTGGTTTTCCAATGACAGAAAGTGTAAAAGAGTCTGTGCAATTTATGTATGATTTTTTAAAAGAGGGAAGATCGCTTGAAGAGATTCCTGTTTTGTAGAAAAAGTGGGGGGATTTTCTAAACATATTTTAAAAATATTACGAAAACCTGTTTTATATCAATAAATCCATGTTTTTTGTAAGACTATGAACTGATTTTGGGTGTAATATATACCCAGAATTAATTATTCTAATTCTATCTCTAACCTCGTGTTGTATTAAAATAAGGACGTTACTATGGCTATTAAAAAAGTAATTACCGTATGTCCGTATTGTGCCTCAGGTTGTAAAATCCATCTTTTGGTGGAAAACAACAAAATTGTGGGTGCTGAAGGTGCAAACGGAAAAACAAACGAAGGGGAGTTATGCCTAAAAGGATATTATGGCTGGGATTTTGTGCATGATACAAAAATCCTGACTCCTCGCCTAACTCAACCGATGATCCGCTACAAACGTGGCGAACCATTCACACCAGTGAGCTGGGAAGAAGCGATTTCTTACACAGCAAGACGTCTCAGTGAAATCAAAGAAAAGTACGGTAACGAATCGATTATGGTAACGGGCTCTTCCCGTGGACCAGGTAACGAAGTGAACTTCGTTATGCAAAAATTCGCCCGTGCGGTATTAGGAAATAACAACATTGACTGTTGTGCGCGCGTGTGACACGGCCCTTCTGTAACAGGTCTGCTCAAATCGGTCGGTAACGGCGCAATGTCCAACTCAATTGTTGAGATTGAAGATACTAAATGCGTATTCATTTTTGGCTATAATGCCTCCACTTCACACCCTATTGTGGCGCGTCGAATTAATCACGCCAAAGCAAAAGGGGCGAAAGTTATTGTTTGTGACCCTCGTAAAATCGAAACAGCCCGTATTGCGGATATTTATGCACCGCTTGCTAACGGGTCTAACGTAGCATTCTTGAATGCGATGATGAATGTGATTTTGGAAGAAGGGTTACAAGATCAAAAATTTATTGATGAACACACCGAAAACTTCGATGCGTTCTATGAAACCGTGAAAGCTTATACACCGGAATCCACTCAACACATCACAGGCATTGAGCCTGAAATGTTGCGTGAAATTGCCCGCACTTATGCGAAAGCGGAAACTGCTACCATTTTATGGGGTATGGGCGTTTGCCAATTCCGTCAAGGTGTAGAAACCGTACGTGCATTAGCAAGCTTGGCAATGCTTACTGGTAACTTAGGTAAACCAAATGTTGGGGTGAACCCGGTACGTGGTCAAAACAACGTACAGGGCGCGTGCGATATGGGTGCGTTATTCAACACATTACCTGGCTATCAAAGTTTTGCTAATCCAGAGATTAATGCAAAATTTGCGAAAGCTTGGGGCGTGCCATCTATTCCAACCAAACCTGGTGTGCCGTTGAGTGAAGTCCCTGAAGCGATCATGGAAGATAAAATTAAAGCATTCTATATCATGGGTGAAGATACATTACAAACTGAGCCTGATATTAATGCGGTTAAAAAAGCCTTCGAGAAAGTTGAGCTTCTTATCGTTCAAGATATCTTCATGACTCAAACAGCCGCAGAAGCAGATATTTTATTACCTGCCACTTCTTGTGCTGAACATGAAGGTGTATATAGTGCTGCTGACCGTGGTTTCCAACGTTTCTATAAAGCCATTGAACCAACCGGCGACGTCAAGGATGACTGGGTGATCATTAGCGAACTTGCTACAGCAATGGGCTACCCAATGCACTATAACAATACCAAAGAAATTTGGGATGAACTTCGTTCGCTTTGTCCAATTTACAAAGGGGCAACTTACGAAAAAATGGAAGGCTTGGGTTATATCCAATGGCCATGTACTGATGAAGGCCCTGAAGATCAAGGCACAACATACTTGTATAAAGGCCAAATCTTCGACCGTCCGAACGGCAAAGCTGAGTTCTTTGCTTGCGACTGGGAGCCGCCAATGGAAGATCTTTCTGAAGAATTCCCATTGATACTTTCCACAGTGCGTGAAGTGGGTCACTATTCTTGCCGTTCAATGACAGGTAACTGCCGAGCGCTTGCTGCACTTGCTGATGAGCCGGGATTCGTACAAATGAACGATCAGGATGCCAAGGAATTGGGCATTAAAAACAACGACTTGGTTTGGATTGCCTCATCACGCGGTAAAGTTATTTCTCGTGCAGATGTGAGCACTCGTACAAACAAAGGCGCTTGTTATATGACCTATCAATGGTGGATCGGTAAATGTAACGAATTAACCGCTGAACATTTGAACCCGGGTTCAAGAACGCCGGAATACAAATACAGCGCGGTTCGTATTGATAAAATCGAAGACCAAGCCTGGGCTGAACGCTATGTGGTAACTGAATACGCGAAATTAAAAAATCGCTTAAAAGAAACCGCACTTGTAGCTTGATTAGTGTCATAAATGAATGACGGGCGAACTTAAATGGTTCGCCCGTTTTTTATTGAATTATTTCCTTACGCGTTATGAATGCATTTAGTCACCACTATCTGTGGCTAAAGACAAACAGGAATCCGCAAGTGTTTCACTAAAGCGTAAATCATGCGAGGCAATAAGCATTGGTAACTGTAACTCTCGTAAAAGTGCGGTTAGTTTGGCGATGTTTTTTACGTCCAGTCCATTGGTTGGCTCATCAAGTAATAATACTTTTGGCTGCATCGCCAATACACCAGCCAGTGCAGTAAAATTCTGTTCACCACCAGATAAGGTATTTACAGAGCGATCTTTTAACCCAACAATATTCAGACGTTCCAACTGTTGTAATGCAATTTGATAGGCTTCATCTCTGTTCAACCCTTGATTGAGTGGACCAAAGGCGACATCATCAAGTACGGTTGGGCCAAAAAGTTGATCGCCGGCATGTTGGAAACAGATGCCTACCTTTCCACGTAGTGGTACAAAATCTTTTTCTTGTCGACATACATTACCGAACCAGCGAATTTCTCCTTGTTGGTAAGGTATAAAACCTAATAGACAGTGTAATAAGGTTGATTTTCCACAACCAATATCACCTTGTAAAAAAAGGCGATGGTCTTCAGGGAGTTCAAAAGAAAGGTTATCAATAATCACACGCTGCTCGCGCATGATTTGTAATTGTTTGACTTCGAGGACGTTCATCAAGATTTATCCTGTGTTTTTTTCACATCATGCAGCTGAAAGCCACGAGCTTTTAGTGCCATTTCTGTTTTTTCTGCTTTAACGAGTGCATGAATTAATAATAGGGCGACACGCTGCGCCGCAATAAATAAGGTTCTGCCATTAAGTTTTGGCTGGTAGCCACGTGCTCGCATTGCCATATCCATCTTTTTATGTACTTCACTGAACACTGAAATATAGCGAACAGTGAGAACAAATAGATGAAGTAGTTTTTCAGGTAATGGCAAACGGCACAATGCTTGCAATAAAAGGCTCTCGTTCATATCAATTAACAAGAGTCGAGTTAAACTTAAAATTAAATTGAAACGTAGTGTGATGAGCTGTGCAAGCTGAACCCCTATTGGATTTAATGCTAAACCTTGTTCGGTGATTTTCCAGCTTAAGGTCAACCAAACAAGCAAAGTGAAAAAATTCAGTTTCAGCCAATATTTGAAATAACCGGCAAGGGATTTTCGATAGCGTATTAGCGCAATAAGTAATCCGCTTAATACGACTAGATTAAGGATAATAAGCGTTGAAATATGTGTCATTGTGCTGACGATAAGTCCACACAAAAACACATAAATTAGTCGTAAGTGCGGTTGAAAAATAGCAAGGAAATTCATTTCACCACACTGAGCGCTGTTGGATACATTTTGTTTAACAATAAGACCACGCCGACACTGACGATACTGTCGATAATAAATACGGGGATATGTGATATCACCAGAAGCATGATCAGATCGCTATAGGCTTTACCGCCATCTAGCGCTAAGACTAAAGAAGCGAGCAAGGCTGAACCACCAACGCCGATCACGCCAGCACCAATTCCTGCAGTAATTTGAGTGTGACGGGAATTGTCATGCTCAAGTCTTTTTGCAAATAGCCAATATACAAGAAGGGCGGGTAATGCCATTACGCATAAATTGACACCTAATACGGCAAATCCACCAAAGGAAAAGAGCAGGGCTTGTAGGACTAATGCGATTAAAAAAGCAGGGAAAACGGCCCAGCCAAGAAACAGGCCGGCCATGCCGTTTAAGATGAGATGCACGCTACCAATGCCTACCGGTACATGAATGGTTCCAGCAACAAAAAAAGCAGCAGCAAACAATGCTGTTAGCGGCAATTGCTGCGAATTGAGTCGTTTAAGACCAATCATTACGCAGACTAATGCGACAGCTGCACCACCAAGCAATACGGGTGTATGCAACACACCTTCCGATAAATGCATATTATCTTTCCTTAGATTGCGACGTACGCGTCATCTTTGAGGCTCTAATCAATGCCCATAAGCCAAAAATACCAACAATATAGCCGATACCGCCAATAATATCGTGCAGGTAAATTTTGTCTTTTAATTTAGAAATATCTTCGCGGACCAACATCAATGCATTGTCACTATTATTAGTGGTTTGCGCAGATACTCTGTTGGCAACAATTGAGGCTCGATGTCCTTCTTCACCTTCTATCACTACTTTAATGGCACCTTCGGTAGTGGTATTGATCGGATAGGCAAATTGCCCATTGCGATCCGTTTTGCCTTCCAATAGAGGGGAGTCCTGGCCAGCTTGCAAAATCTCCATATAGGTTTCTGCTGCTGGGGTCATATCGGAATAATAGGCTTTGCCAGAAACTGTGCGTCCATCATATTGTGCAAAAACATGCAAACTATGAGCAAATGCTGATGGTGCGCACAACCAGGTGAAAAGTGCGGTTAAAAATACAACTCTTTTCATTATTTCGCATCAAAAGTGAGCATATATTCAACACTACGTTTGCTATAGTCAGGATTGTCTTTAACCGGTTCGTCAAATTCAGCCCAGACTTTGTTATAGCCCGCTTTAGGGGTGAATTGTGCAATACCTTTTTCATTGGTTAAGTTGAATGGATGATCTTCGCCTAAACCCACTTTGATGCCTTGCACAGGTTTACCTTTGACTAACACGAGAATATCGAGTGGTTGTCCCGCTTTCGGTTCACTTTGTGGGATCAATTCATAATCCATGTTGTGTGATTTATTTGCTTGCGCATCCCAGTGTAAAATCGCTTTGCCGAATTTGACTGGATTAACACTAAGCACAGCATCTGGGGCCTGCTGTTTGGTTTTTTCGACATATTTACCGCTTGGCAATTTTGACCAAACGCCATTATCAAAGCGAATAAATGCGATGGCAGCATCAGGTGCAGCAAAGTGTGCTTCGCCTTCTTTAAAGTTTACTGTGGCATTTTGCAATTGGCCTTTAGCATCAAGTAGGCGTACCGCTTTTAATTTGCTTTGAGGATAGGTTTCGGTTTCCTCATGACCAAATTTAACCACATATTGCCCTTTTACATCCTTAACGGGCTCCAACCAAACATTATGTGCATTAGCGAGTGAAGCACCGAATAGTGCAGTGATAAGTAATGCTGTTTTTTTCATGGAAGTTCTCCTTTTCTAACATGTGAACACTGTGATAAAGTATAAAATATGAAGTAACTTCAGAGTCAAGTGTAATTTTAAAAAAATGAAAATTGGTCAGCTAGCCAACATTGTTGGCTGTACGGTGGAAGCCGTACGTTTCTATGAAAAACAAGGATTGATCGAACCCGCTAAGCGAACAAGTGGTAATTTTCGCGTTTATACGGAAGAGCATTTGAAACAACTTTCTTTTATTTGCTATTGCCGCAGTTTGGATATTTCACTGAAAGAAATCAAAATGTTGCTCAATCCTCAATGTGCTACTCAAGAGCAGGAAAGGGAAATTAATGAGCTGCTAGATCGACATATTCGAGAAGTATCAAAACGGATCCATGAATTGGCTCACTTGAGAATTCGCTTAATTCAGCTCAAAGGCAAATGTAGCCAGTTTGAACAAAATAATGATTTAATGAATACCTTATTGCAACATAGCGGCATTAATTTTGTGCCACTAAAATGATTTCTTGTACGAGTACCAGTAAAAATTTTTCAAACAACGTTTAAATATCAAGCAACGAAACACAGAAATGCTGAAAATAAACATCAAAAAAGAGTAGAATTGGAACAGACTGCTTTTTTATTTTAAGGAGAAAATCATGCATGAGATGTCTCTCTGTCAGAATATTATGGAAATTATTGATCAACAAAAGAAAAAGCATGAAATCCATGAAGTGACAGATATTTGGCTAGAAATTGGAGCACTGTCTTGTGTCGAGCAAAGTGCGGTAGAATTTTGCTTTGAAATTATGCGCAAAGATACCGTTGCTGAAAACTGTCAGTTACATTTTATTCATTTACCTGCGATTGCATGGTGCTGGCAATGTCAAAAGGAAGTTGAGATTGAAGCCTATCAAGATTGCTGTCCACATTGTCACAGCGCATGTTTACAACGTCGAAGTGGCACCGAATTTAGAGTGAAAGAAATTGCCGTAAAATAGCAAGATGTCTAAATTGGCAAATTTAACCTGATCTTTTGAATATAAAATACGCTAACTACTTGATAGTATGTATTTATCTCTCTTCAAAGAATATATTTAAGATAGAGAATATGGTATTCTAACGCATGTGAATTACCATAGATTCTAAGTATTTACAGAATAAACGAAAAATTATTGAGGTGACTTATGTGTACAACCTGTGGCTGTGGCCATCCAGATCAAGTCAGAATCGGAGAATTACCGCATGTTCATAATGATTCCAATGCGCAACATGCAACAAAACTACCTAATTTTTCTCATTCCTCCTTCCGCATGCCTGACTCTCCACAACAAGAAGAAACCCAGCAACGATTACTGAAAGTAGAACAAGATATTCTTGGCGCCAACAATCAATTAGCCGATATGAATCGTCGCTTTTTTGCCAATCAACACATTTTGGCACTTAATCTTGTTTCAAGTCCAGGTTCAGGCAAAACAACTTTGTTGACGACTACATTAAATGCATTAAAAAATGACTATCCTTGTTATGTGATCGAGGGCGATCAACAAACAGAAAACGATGCGGATCGTATTCGTCAAACCGGTGTGCCAGCGATTCAAGTTAATACAGGCAAAGGTTGTCACTTAGATGCACAAATGATTGGTAATGCATTGGTGAAATTGCAGCCACAGAAAAATAGTCTGATGTTTATTGAAAATGTCGGAAACCTAGTCTGCCCATCAGAGTTTGATTTAGGCGAGCACGCCAAAGTAGTGATTTTATCTGTAACAGAAGGAGAAGATAAACCACTCAAATATCCACATATGTTTGCGGCTTCGAAGTTAATGATTTTAAACAAAGTCGATTTACTGCCGTACTTAAATTTCGATGTGGAAAAATGTATTGCTTATGCGAAACAAGTGAATCCAACAATTGAGGTTATCCAGTTGTCTTCTCAAAGTGGAGAAGGGTTACAGCAATGGCTAGACTGGTTAAAAGCGCAAGAACGATAGGAGCATCAAATGCAGTTTGTTGATGAATTTCGTGATCCTGAACTGGCTAAAAGTCTGTTACAGCGACTACAAAAAATAATGGAAAACCAACAGCACTTTACACCAGAAAATCCGTTATATTTGATGGAGGTCTGTGGCGGACATACTCATACCATTTTTAAATTTGGGCTGGATCGTTTATTACCCAAAAGTATTGAATTTATTCACGGTCCAGGCTGTCCGGTATGTGTCTTACCGATGGGGCGAATTGATGTATGTATTGAGATTGCTCGTCGTCCAGAAGTGATTTTCTGTACTTTCGGTGATGCTATGCGAGTACGCGGACGTTTAGGTTCATTATTAGAAGCCAAAGCCCAGGGCGCGGATGTTCGTATCGTTTATTCGCCACTTGATGCATTGAATATCGCATCAAATAATCCAGATAAAAAAGTGGTGTTCTTTTCACTCGGTTTTGAAACGACGATGCCGAGTGCTGCAATTACCTTGCAACAAGCGAAAAAACAGCAGGTAAAAAACTTTTTTGTGGTATGTCAAAATATCACTATCATCCCAACATTACACAGCTTATTGTCACAAGGACAAGTCAAAATTGACGGCTTTCTTGCACCAGGTCATGTCAGCATGGTGATTGGTTCTGAACCTTATCAGGAATTGTGTGATACCTACCATAAGCCTTTTGTAATCACTGGTTTTGAGCCTTTAGATATCCTACAAGCAATTTTAATGTTGGTGACACAGATTGTTGAAAAACGCTGTGAAGTGGAAAATCAGTATAAACGTATCGTACACCAACATGGCAATGAGTTAGCACAACAGGCAATCAGTGAAGTGTTCCGCTTGAAAGCCAGCAGTGAGTGGCGTGGATTAGGCGAAATTGCAGAATCTGGCGTAGAACTGACCGATGATTATCAATGCTTTGATGCAGAAGCGCATTTTGCTTGCCAGCCACATCAAGTTGCTGATGATCCGGATTCGCGCTGCGGAGATGTATTAATCGGCAAATGTAAGCCTGCTGATTGCCCATTATTTGCTAAAAAATGTAATCCTGACAATGCCTATGGTGCATTGATGGTGTCTTCTGAAGGGGCATGCGCGGCCTATTATCAATACAGACGGGAATAAAACAATGACTGATTTTATTACAATGGCACACGGAAATGGTGGTGCCACAATGCAAGAGTTGATCCGCGATTATTTTGTCGAGGCATTTGATAACCCAATCCTTTCACAAGGCGAAGATCAGGCTCGTATTGCTTTACAAGAGTTAAATGCTTTAGGTGGAACATTGTCATTTTCTACCGATAGCTTTGTGATTGATCCGATTTTTTTCCCTGGTGGAGATATTGGTAAACTCGCTGTTTGTGGTACTGCTAACGATGTCGCGGTATGCGGTGCCGTACCAAAATATTTATCCTGTGGGTTTATTTTGGAAGAAGGCTTACCACTAGAAACTTTAAAAAAATTAATCCAGTCTATGGCAAAAGCCTGTCAGTCAGCCGGTATTCAAGTGGTAACAGGTGATACCAAAGTAGTACAAAAAGGCGCGATAGATAAAGTGTTTATTAATACAGCCGGTATTGGTGTGATTCCAAACGGACTCGACTGGGGTGTGCATCGCATTCAACCAGGTGATCAGATTATTGTCAGTGGTACTTTAGGTGATCATGGTGCAACCATTTTGAATTTACGTGAAAATCTTGGTATTCAAACAGATTTACGCAGTGATTGTGCTGTGCTTGCACCGCTTATTGATTGCATTCGTCCAATTGAAGGGGTGAAAGCTGTACGCGATGCGACCCGTGGTGGTGTGAATGCAGTACTTCATGAATTTGCACAGGCACAGAAAGTGGGAGTTCAAATTGATGAAACAGTGTTACCAATTCGTCAGGAAGTGCGCGGTATTTGTGAATTACTCGGTTTGGATGCGTTAAATTTTGCCAATGAAGGCAAATTGGTTATTGTGGCGGACAAAGAAAAAACAGCTGAGATTCTGACCGCACTTCGTCGCCATCCATTAGGTGAAAACGCAGCTGTCATTGGTGAGGTGACTACTGATGGCAAAGTTCGTGCAGTTGGTCTTTTCGGTCAAAGTCGTTTATTAGACTTACCACGCAACGAACCTTTACCACGTATTTGTTAAGCAAAAACCGGTTTAATTTAAAATTAAACCGGTTTTAGTTTGTAAATTGATATAGTGTGAGAAGGGTAGTTATTTTTTCCAAATAACGTGGAATTCACGATCTTCTTCTCGGTGTGAAATTAAGAATTTTGCAAACACATCATCCATTTCATCTTTCTCATTCACTAAACCCACCCAAACTTCAGCAAAAGCGTCAGGATCGATTAATACCCCAATTTCTTGTTCCCAATCATCGGCAGTTTCGACAAACTCGACCGCACCACGATCTTCAAATTGTAGATTGAATAGCATAATATCAGCGGGATCGAGATTTTCCCCCGCCATTTCTAAGAAAATATCATAAGCAAGATCAATCGCTGTATCAGGATCGAGTTTTTGAATATCAGTTGTCATTGGGTTTTCCTTCATCAAGTCAATTGCGCGTATGATACCGCAAGAAACAGAAAACAAAAAGTGCGGTCAAATTCATCGTTGTTTTTGACCGCACTTATTTATATTTGCTGTGACTAGCCAGTATTTCGCATACCTGCGGCAATACCTGTGATGGTAATCATCAAGGCTTGTTCGACATCAGGGATTGGGTTTTCAGGCGATTCACGGAAACGACGGAGCAATTCCACTTGAAGGAGATTGAGTGGATCCGTATACACATTACGTAATGCAATAGAATCGGCGATCCACGGTAAGTCCGCCATTAATTCATCTTTGTGAGAAAGCGAAAGCACAGTTTTAATATCCGCATTGAGTTGGTTACGCAGATTTTCACCTAGGTACCAAAGCTCTTTTTTCACTAAGTTGTGATCATATTGCTCAAAAAGCCAAGTATCAGTTTTACTGAACACCATTTCTAACATCCCCACACGAGTAGAGAAGAATGGCCAAGCTTTACACATTTCTTCAATAATATGACCTTTGCCTTCATCCATAATTTTTTGAATTGCCGCACCCGCACCAAGCCATGCTGGTAACATTAAGCGATTTTGCATCCAAGCAAAAATCCATGGAATGGCACGCAAGCTTTCCACGCCACCATTTGGATTACGTTTTGCAGGGCGAGAGCCTAGTGGCAGTTTAGACAGTTCTTGTTCCGGTGTAGCACTGCGGAAATAAGGCACGAAGTCTTTATCACCACGAACAACACTACGGTAAATGTCACATGAAGTAGTGGAAAGCTCATCCATGACGGTACGCCATTCTGCTTTAGGTTCTGGCGGTGGGAGTAAGTTTGCTTCTAAAATCGCGCTTGCGTAAAGATCAAAGGTTTCAACCGCAACTTCGGGTAAACCAAGTTTAAAGCGGATCATTTCCCCTTGTTCAGTCACACGTAAACCATTTTTGAGTGAGCGTGGAGGTTGAGAAAGTAATGCCGCATGTGCAGGCGCACCACCACGACCGATTGTACCACCACGGCCATGGAATAAAGTGAGTTCAATACCTAGTTCTTCGGTTAAGTTGACTAATGCTTCTTGAGCACGATATTGTGCCCATGAAGCTGCCATCATTCCCGCATCTTTAGCTGAGTCAGAATAACCAATCATCACCATTTGATGATTATTAATCACACCACGATACCAACCAATATTAAACAATTGACGCATGACTCCTTCAGAAGCATCTAAGTCATCTAAGGTTTCAAAAAGTGGTACGACAGGAATGTGATAAGGCACGCCTGCTTCTTTTAATAATAAATGCACGGCAAGCACATCAGAGGCACTTCTTGCCATGGAAATAATATAGCAAGCAATTACGCCTTGTTTTTGTTGGGCAATGACTTTGCAAGTATCTAAAATTTCTTGGGTTTCTGCAGATGGCTCCCAATGGGTTGGAATTAATGGGCGACGAGAATTCAATTCACGCACCAAGAAAGATTGTTTCTCAGCTTCACTCCATTGTGCATAATCGCCAATGCCAAGATAACGTGTAATTTCTGCGATAGCATCGGTATGACGGGTACTTTCTTGACGGATATCCATTTGTGAAAGGGTAACCCCAAAACAGCGAATGCGGTGCAAAATGTCCAGTAAGGAACCATTAGCGATAATCCGCATACCGCATGCCATCAACGATTGATAGCAGTCATAGAGTGGTTCCCAAAGTTGATTATCTTCCATGATGATATCGGCTTGGCTTACGCGTGGCGGACGATTTGCCAGGCAATCATCAAAGTAATCAAGAGTGGCGATAAGTTTTGCACGAAGTGCTTTGACTACAAAACGATAAGGCTCTAAATGCTCACCATATTTTTCGGTAAATTCTGGTGTGCATTTCACCATGGATAATTCATCAGCAAGCGATTTAATGTCATTTAAGAATAAATCCGCTGCTTTCCAACGAGCAAAATAGAGTACTTGTTGAGTAATTTTTGAAGTAACAAATGGGTTGCCATCACGGTCACCCCCCATCCAAGAAGAAATTCGGACAGGACGTAAGCCCACTGGTAAATCGTACCCCAAAAATTCACGAGCATGTTCATTTAATTGACGTAAGAATTCCGGCACCCCTTGCCATAGGCTGTTTTCAATCATGGCATAGCCCCATTTAGCTTCATCGAATGGAGTAGGGCGAACGGTACGGATTTCATTGGTATGCCATGCTTCAGCAATTAAACGAAGTAGCAAGCGTTCAATAATGCCGCGTTCTTTAGGCGTCAAATCATCGTGCTCTAATTTGCTTAAGCATTTATTGATCTCAACGTGTTTGTGGATTAACGAACGACGAGTGGTTTCAGTTGGGTGTGCGGTTAATACAAGCTCAATAAGCAAGTTTTCAACGGTTTTGTAGGCTTCCTCTTTTGAAACATTTAATGCTTTTAAGCGTTGAAATAAAGCACTTAATGAACGGTTAGAAGATTGCAAATCTTTATGTTGGCGAGAGACCGTTTGGTATTGTTCAGCGATATTCGTTAAATTAAGAAAATGGCTGAATGCTCGTGCAACAGGAATAATATTTTCATTTGAAATGGTGGAAAGGGTATCCAACAATGTTTTACGTGCTTGGCTATCGCCCGCTCGAGATTGTTTGGACAATTGGCGAATATTTTCAATTAAGGTGAGAATGTCTTCGCCTTGTGCATCATTAATGGTTTCTCCAAGAAAACGCCCTAGCATATTAATGTTATGGCGGAGAGTGCGATACTCATCAGTCATATGAACTCCGATAAAGAAAAAAATAAAACTAGGGGAGATATAACCAAAAATATGTATCGGGATCAAATGCTATACATCAAAAACTTGCATTAAATCAAAAAAGGCTAAAATAAGTAAAAAAATGACCGCACTTTTTTAGATAAAATTCAAAGTGTGGTCAAAAAGTTTAATGTTTATTTAAGGTTGCGAACTGATTTTCGAATGACGAGTTCAGGATGGATCGCAATGCGGTGTTTTTCGTGATTATTGTTATCTTTATTGGCGATACGCTCAAATAAAAGATTAACCGCTTGTGCACCTAAACGAGACTTCGATTGGTGAATCGTTGTGAGTGGTGGTGCATAGAAACGCGATGAGTGAATATTATCATAGCCAATAATCGAGATATCATCAGGCACACGCAAGCCTTTTTCCGTAATCGCAGAAATTGCACCTAATGCCATCACATCATTACAACAAAATACGGCAGTAGGTAGGCTGTCTTGTGCAAGAATTTTATTCATACACTCGTAACCGTCCTCTGGTTCGAAGAAACCTTCCATAATCCAATTTTCATGGATTGGTAGATTGGCTTCATTCATGGCTTTTACAAAGCCCTCGTAACGGGTTCTTGCAGTCGTTTTATCTAATTCACCCGCAATAAGACCGATCTCTTTATGACCACAATCAATTAAATGTTTAGTAGCAAGATAACCGCCCGTAAAGCTGTTATCTTCAATGATATCGGTATCTGTATTTGGCCCCCAATCCATTACCACCATCGGCACAGACGAGAAACTAGAAAGCACATCAAGTGAATGTTGTGTGTATTCAGAACACATGACCAATAAACCATCTACGCGTTTTTTGGCAAGCATTTCGACGTGGTTTTTAATTTTTTCAGGATCATTTTGTGTATTACACAAAAAAAGTGAATAGCCTTGACGATAACAATGATCTTCAACGGCATGAATGATTTCAGCAAAATAAGGGGATTCACTGGTGGTAACAATCATCCCTATGGATTTTGTCGTGTTGACTTTCAAACTCCGAGCAACAGCACTTGGTGAGTATTTTAAGCTTTTAATGGCTTGCATCACCGCCTCTTCAGTTTCTTTTGCTACAAAACGGGTTTTATTAATTACGTGTGAAACAGTGGTGGTGGAAACACCAGCCATTTTTGCGACATCTTTAATTGTTGCCATAATTTTGCCTCTAGAGAATTTTTCCTATTATAAAGACTGTCACCAAATAGGTTAAGTAAATTATAAAAAATTTTTGAAAAAACGTGCTTTATTGTTAGAATGGGTTATCTTTAACTAAACAAGTGGGAAATTAAAATGAGTGATTTTGGTTACGCAATGTTAGCTGTAGTGCTTTCTTTAAGTGTTGTAGTCGGTTTAGCGACTGCAATTTTCTAATTGAAAGAAATAACATATTAATCCATTTAAAATAGACCGCACTTTAAGCATTTAAAGTGCGGTTATTTTTTTAAGGCTTTTTAAAGTTGTGCTAAAAGCCATGCCATTGGACTATTTCTTTAGTATAATTTGCAACTATTTCCGTTTGTTGTAATCAAAATACTGCAAAAACCAAATTTGAGATAATTATGAATAAATATTTGATTTCACTAGATAAAGATGTTCAGCGTCGTGAGCTGTTTTTTGCTCAACCGGATACAGCAGATTTCGTTGTATTTTCAGCGATTAATACCATGCAAAAAGAGTGGGATGAATTGGCAGAAGTATTCAATCCAACGAAGTTTGAACAGCATTATGGGCGCAACGTCACAAAAGGCGAAATTGGTTGTACATTAAGTCATTTAGCGGTTTATCGTCAGATCGTAGAAGATCAAAATGTGACGGGAAATGACTATGCGTTAGTCTGTGAAGATGATGCGTTATTCAATTCAAATTTATCGCCAAAAACGATCGTACTCTTAACCGAAAAGTGTGATGCGGATATTGTATTAATCGGGCAGTCAAAAATTGCTGAATTTAATGATGTGGAATTAGAAATTAATTATCCAACCACTTTTTCATTCTTGCGCCAAACTATTGGTAATGTCACCGTGGCTTATCCATATAAAAGCTATTTTGCAGGTACGGTGGCATACTTAATCAAAAAATCAGCGGCACGTGCATTTTTAAAGCAACTCGAACAAGAAAAACCGTTTTGGCTTGCTGATGATTTCTTATTATTTGAAACCCAATTCCAGATTAATAACAATGTGGTTCGTCCGCTTGTAGCCATTGAAAATCCACAATTAGTGAGTAATTTGGAAGCGATTCGTGGTTCAAAATCTAATAATTTAGTGAAGAAATTAATTAAATATCCACTCAAAAAAATCTTAGCAGTGAAAAAGAATTTAGGAAAATAACGTAAAAATGACCGCACTTTTTAATCTTTTTTATCTTTACGATCCTTGGCTGTTTCATGTCGTACGAATGTCATTCGTCGCTGGTTTAGCGGCATTGGCTGTATTGGCTTATCAGTATCTTAAAAAGCAGAAACCACAAGGTATTACCGTGCCAGTGGATAGTTTAGCCGTTATCATTGGGCTGATTGCATTTAGTGTGATTCCGCTTTTAGTTAACGGTACGCGAGATTTTTCTGTCATCACCATGTATGTGAAAGAGCTGATTTTATTTATCTTCGGCGTGGGACTTTATAATGCCTTCTATGCCAATGTAAATGGTCAACTGAAGGTGGTGCGTGATTTACAATTTGGTGTGGTGGTGCAGTTTGTTGTGGGCGTGATTGGCTTACTCGGTGCATCATTTATGATTGATTTCTTGCTTTCAACCAATGCGGTGTTGCCCGCACGTTTTTATGGTTCAGAGCAGGAGTATCGCTTATATAACATCACCGCAACCGCCTTTTTTCAACTGAGTTTATTCTATTTGATGCTGTTGCATTTCTTACTGGCTTACAACGCTAAACATAATACGCTTCCAAGTATTTTAGTGTTTTTTATGCTATGTATTGGCTTGATTTCAGGACGTACATTCCTTCTGTTATCGGTTGTGAGCATTTTAGTGTATTTCAAATGGCGTTATGTGCCATCACTCATTGCATTTGCTGTTTTGGTATTATTACTGGCCTATTTCTTACCTGAAAATCCTTATGTAGCACATGCTTTAGAGCCCGTGATTAATTTATTACATGGTGCAGGATTTGTCAGTTCGTCAACGGATACATTGATGAAAAACCATCTCTTTATGCCAACACTTAAGCAGTTCATTTATGGCGATGGTATGTATATGACAGGTGAGTTAGAAGTTGGTCGTTATTATGGACATACAGACTCTGGTTTCTTACGCCAAATTCTTTATGGTGGTGTGTCTTATGCTTTAGTGTGTTTTGCCGTGACATTCTATTTTGTACGCAAAGTCGCCTTAAACTGGTTTGATGGTAGCTGGAAATTTATCCTTTCTGCCTTCGTGATTTTAGCGTTCTGTAATATCAAAGCGGACACCTTTGCTTTCCCAGGTATTATGTTTGTCATGCTGATGTTCTTATCGCTTTTTGGCACTCACGGTAAACAACTTATTTTATTTAAACAAAAGGAGCCGAAAGATGTTTAGTATCATCGTGCCTTCTTATAATCGGAAAGAAGAAATTCCTGCCTTATTGGAAAGTTTAACCAAGCAAACCACCTATAATTTTGATGTGGTGATTGTGGATGATTGCTCAAAAGAACCCGTTGAAGTGACACAATCGTATCCATTTTCAGTTAAAGTGATTCGTAACGAAACCAATCAAGGGGCGGCAGAAAGCCGTAATATCGGGGCAAGAAATGCCGATAATGAATGGCTGTTATTCCTTGATGACGATGATCGTTTTGCAAATGATAAATGTCAGAAATTAGCCGATGTGATTGTCGAGCATGCTGATGTTAACTTTGTTTATCATCCAGCAAAATGTGAAATGGTGAATGAAGGTTTTAGCTATGTGACTAACCCCATTGAGCCACAAGAGATTAGCGTAGAGCGAATTTTACTGGCGAATAAAATCGGTGGTATGCCGATGATTGGGGTGAAAAAAGATCTGTTTTTAAAAATTGGCGGATTATCCACCGCACTTCGTTCATTGGAAGATTACGACTTTTTGCTGAAACTTGTACAAGATCCAACATTTAAAGCGTGCAAAGTGGCAGAACCGTTGACTTATTGTACGTTCCATACCAAGCGTTCTAGCGTATCAACGGATACGACTAATACGCAAAAAGCGATTGATTATATCCGTGAACATTATGTGAAAACGGAAGAGCAAGAAAAGAATTTTGCTATCAACGCACAATATATGTTGGCTTACCCACATATTATGAATTTATCCCGTAAAGCGGCTTTTTACTATTTTGAAATTTTTAAATTAACGAAAAGTATTAAGCAGCTAATTATTGCCTTTGTGGTTCTAATTTCACCTAAATTGGCAATTAATTTGAAACGGTTTATGTAGTTCGAATGAGAAAGAATATATTAGTCATCTCTATATTGATGCTTTTTTTTGTAGTAACGTTAATTCATTCTTGTAGCCCTAATGCTCAAAAACAAGATGTTAGAGAAAAGGCAGGGATTCGATTACTTTCAGCAATCTATAAAGAAAAGCTATCATCAAAGATAATAAAAATGGAGAGTTTTAAATATTATAAGATAGGTATATTACTTTCTGGCGATAAAGAACACTATACTGAACTTGTGAAGAAGAATGGGTATGTGGCTATTAGTAATGGCTATTTTTGTAAAGATAGAAATTTAATAAAAATCTATGATAGTAATGAAGGCGTATGGTTAAAGTACAATTATTCAGATGATCATTGCCTTAATGTTAATTAATTTGTAATAGCTGTAGAGAGAATCTCTACGAGAGAGAAGTATGAAATTTTCAGTTTTAATGTCCTTATATATTAAGGAAAACCCACAATATTTAAGAGAATGTTTTGAAAGTTTAGTGGCTCAAACCCATCCAGCAGATGAGATTGTGTTGGTGTTTGATGGTGCGGTAACGCCAGAATTGGAAGCCGTGGTTTCTGAATTCGAAACCAAATTACCCTTAAACTTAGTGAACTTGCCAAAGAACTTAGGCTTAGGTAAAGCGCTCAATGAAGGATTAAAACATTGTTCGCACGATTGGGTCTTCCGTATGGATACCGATGATATTTGTGTGCCTGAGCGTTTTGCGAAACAAGTGGCGTTTATTGAGCAACATCCGGATACAATTATTTTCGGAGGACAGATTGCTGAGTTTGGCGAAAATATTCAAGACATCGTGGCATATCGTAACGTGCCGACTGAAGCACAAGATATCGTTAAATTTACCCAAAAACGTTGTCCGTTCAATCACATGACGGTGGCATATCAAAAAAGTGCGGTTATTAATTGTGGTGGATATGAGGATTTACAGGAAGATTATTACCTGTGGATTAAGCTCGTGGCGCAAGGTCAAAAAGTGGCAAACTTGCCGGACATTTTAGTTTATGCCCGCGTGGGTAATGGCATGGTAGGGCGTCGTCGTGGTTTAAACCAAGCGAAAGCAGAATGGCGTTTATTTAAATTGAAACATCGCTTAGGTATTCAAGGCTTATTTTCAGGCTTATTCACCTTTGCCTTGCGCTCAGGTTCTCGCTTATTACCAACCTCATTATTGAAAGCTGTTTATAACAAATTTTTACGCAAATAATGCGATATTTTGATCATTAAAAAAGGAAAAGAAATGAATTTAATCTCAACGTTAAAAATGACGGCATTATCGACCGCACTTTTATTGGCGGGTTGTTCAAGTAATACGACAACAACGACAACGTCATCCACGAAAAGTATTCCGTCAGTAAGCAGTAATGCTGTTTATAGCAAACCAAGAACTTTAGATAACTTTAATGATTATGTTCAGTTCTTAAAAGGCAAAGCGGCTGCTGAAGGCGTATCGTTGTCAGTATTGAATGCACAAAATAATATTCAATATATGCAAAAGGCTGTAGATTTGGATCGTGCACAAGCGGGGAGAAGCCAACGTAATGCGGATCAACCACAGTTACCGAACCCAAACGGTACAACGAATTATTTGAATAAAGTACTGACCCAAAACAAAGTAGACATTGCCGAAGAGCGTTATTGGGAAGTCCAAGCGCCATTACAACAAGCAAGCCAACGCTATGGCGTTCAACAAGAATATATTCTTGCTTTATGGGGTATGGAAAGTAGTTTTGGCTATTATCAAGGTAGCTATGATGTACTATCAGCTTTAGCCACATTAGCCTTTGATGGTAGACGTGAAGCCTTATTTAGCAAAGAATTTGTGAATGCGATGAAAATGTTAGAACGTGATCATATTCAACGCAATAAAATGTTAGGCTCTTGGGCTGGCGCAATGGGGCAAACCCAATTCATGCCAAGTGCATTCTTAAATTATGCAGCAGATGGCAATAATGATGGTGTGAAGGACATTTGGACGAACCAATTTGATGCGTTTGCTTCAATTGCAAATTATCTTCACACTGTAGGTTGGGATAACAAATTGCCTTGGGGCGTTGAAGTAACATTAAATCAACCATTAGATTTATCGCTTTCTGGTATTGAGAAGAATAAAGCACGTTCACTCAGCGACTGGCAGTCTAAAGGCGTCACTTTAGCGAGCTTTAGCCAACAAGAACAAGATAAACTTGCCGCGCTTTCTCAAGCTGATCTTTGGCTAGTTCGCCCTGATAAAGAAGTTGGTCGCGCATTCTTGGTTTCCAATAACTACCGCACGATTTTAGATTGGAACAAATCAAATTACTTCGGCGTGAGCATCGGTATGTTTGCTGATCGCATTAAGATGGCCACCGGCTTGTAGAAAATTATTTTCCTTTTATAATCCAACAAAGCTTTGTTGGATTATTTTTTATCTATAATTTGAATATTTGGAGAAAACGATGCAAAAAAAATGGCTTTCTATTTTATTGTTTGCCCCCCTGATGCAAAGTAATTATGTATTGGCTGATCAAGCAGCGAAAAAAGAATTGGATTATAAAGCACTCGGTGAAGTGTTGTTTTTTGATAAATCGATTTCTTTTAATAAAACACAAAGCTGTTCAACCTGTCATAGTCCAGATACCGCTTTTGTGGATCAACGTAAAAACTCTGCAAACCAAATAGTCTCAGAAGGGGATAATCCCCATCTTCATGGTAATCGCAATGCCAATACTGCGCTTTATGCAATGTTCTCACCGGATTTTCATTTCGATAAAAAAATTCAAGATTATGTAGGCGGACAGTTCTGGGATGGTCGTGCGAAAGATTTAGCCGAGCAAGCAGGTGGACCACCAGTAAACCCAGTAGAAATGGGTATGCCAGCTAAGAAAGCTATTGTTGAACGTTTAAAAGCAGATCCGACCTATTACAAACCTATTACAGATCTTTATGGCGAAAGCATTTGGGCTGATACCGACAAGATTTATGCCATTATGGAAAAAGCCATTGGCGAGTTCGAAAAACAGGAATTATTTGCGCCATTCTCTTCAAAATATGATCGTGCTTTAAAAGGTGAAGCAGAATTGACCGCACTTGAATCTGAAGGTAAGGCATTATTTTTCGATAAAACACGCACAAATTGTAGTAACTGCCACCAATCAAGTGAAGCGAATTCAGCAAAAGAAACCTTTACGAATTACCGCTATTTCAATATCGGCGTACCAAGTAACCAAGCGTTAATTAAGTTGAATAAACTTGCGGCAGATTTTGTGGATAATGGATTATTGGATAATCCTATGGTGAAAGGTGATGAAAAGCAAAAAGGCAAATTTAAAGTGCCAACATTGCGTAATATTAGCGTCACAGCACCTTATATGCATAACGGCGTTTTCCGTGATCTAAAAACCGTTTTGCTATTTAAAGACAGTTTTAATAATCCTAATCGTAAAATTAATCCTGAAACAGGAAAAGCGTGGGATAAAGCCGAATATGCTCAAACCATTAATCCTGATGTTTTAAAAGCCAAACCGCTTACAGATGAAGAGATTAATGCATTAGAAGCATTCTTAAAAACGTTAACTGACGAAGCTTACGAAGAATAATTAAACGCCTGAGTTGAATTTAGCAATCGTTTTCGCTATTATACGCATCGATAATTATTATCATTTAAATTGTTTAATTTTACTCAGGAGATTTTTCTTATGAAAAGACGTTTTTCAACTGTAGCGATTGCCACTATTCTTGGTTTAAGTGCAGGTTTTGCCAATGCTGATCCCGTGAAAGTAAAAGATATACTTGATCGTGAAGTCACCGTTGATTTACCGGCAAAACGTGTGGTACTTGGTTTCTATTACCAAGATTATATGGCAGTTGGTGGTGACAAAGCGTTAGATAACGTTGTCGGTTTTTCTAAGAAAGTATGGTCTTCTTGGGCACCAGCAAGCTGGGAGTTATTCAGCAAAGCGGTACCAAAATTGAATCAATTAGATGATGTGGGTGAAGTAGAGGAAGGCACGTTCTCTGTAGAAAAAGTGCTTTCATTAAAACCAGATCTTTTAGTCTTAGCTGATTGGCAGTACGAAATGCTAGGATCTGATTTAGATGCTATCAATGAAGCGGGTATTCCAATTGTGGTATTAGATTACAATGCTCAAACCTTAGATAAGCACATTAAATCTACTGAAATTATTGGCGAATTAACAGGTCAGAAAGATCGCGCAGCAAAAATTGCGAAAGAATATAAAGACATTGTTGAACATATCCAGACGACGGTTAAAAATGCAAAATTAGCAAAACAACCGAAAGTGTACGTGGAGTTTGGTCGTGGTGGCCCAGCTGAACAAGGGATGACGTTTTTCTCTAGCATGTGGGGCTCTATGATTAGCCTTGTTGGTGCAGAAAACGTGGCGCCGGCAGAAATTGGCAAATGGGGTACGTTGGCTGCAGAGAAAGTGTTAGCCGCGAAACCGGATGCAATTATTATTACAGGCCGTGAAACTGAATTGAAGAAAAATCAAGACGGTATGGTAATGGGCTTTGGTATTGAAAAAGCCGAAGCGGAACGTCGTTTAAACGCATTCAAACATCGTGCAGGTTGGGCTGAATTACCGGCAGTGAAAAACAACCGTGTTTATGCAGCCTATCATGCGAACTCTCGTACTTTATCAGACAGTGCTTCTGTTCAGTTTGTGGCTAAAGCCGCTTATCCTGATCTGTTTAAAGATTTAGATCCTCAACAAACTTACTTAAACTTCTATAAAAACTACTTACCGGTTACCCCGGAAGGTACGATTTATCTTTTCCCTGAAAGCAAATAAGGGAAGCGTTAATTCATGAAAAATAATTCTGTTGTAGCAGATATTGTGGCTAACCAGCGTAAGCTTGAACGCAAACGCTGGTTTGTTATTTTATCTTTTCTTGCTATTGGCGTGGTCAGTCTAATCCTTGATGTGATGACAGGCCCTGCGATGCTATCGGTGTCGGAAGTTGTGAACGCCTTATTCGGCATTGGTGAAGTCGATAAAATGACGAACAATATTGTGCATAATTTACGTTTACCCATGGCATTGATGGCGCTTGTAGTCGGGGCAACATTGGCTGTTGGCGGGGCGGAGATCCAAACCTTATTAAATAACCCGATGGCAAGTCCTTATACATTAGGTCTTGCGGCTGCGGCAGGTTTTGGGGCTTCTGTTGTGATTGCTTTCGGAAGTTTTGGTTTACCCGTACAAGTTGCCGTACCAATTGGTGCGTTTGTCATGACCATGCTTGCCTCGGGGATTCTTTTCTTATTTGCCTCTAAACGTCGTTTTAGCTCTGAAATGCTCGTGTTGGTGGGGATTGCATTGCTCTTTATTTTCCAATCCTTACTTTCATTGGTGCAATTTATTTCGGCGCCGGAAGTCTCACAACAAATCCTATTCTGGCTATTTGGTAGTTTAAATAAAGCGACGTGGCAAAGCTTAATCATCATTATTGTCGTAACTACAATTTGTGTCGCATTACTTTCAAAAGAGCTTTGGAAATTGACCGCACTTCGTTTAGGGGAAGATCGAGCGGCGAGTCTTGGCATCAATTTGCAAGTATTACGTATTAAGGTTTTAGTTCTTGTCGCTATGATGACGGCGACAGCAATCAGTTTCGTGGGCGTGATTGGCTTTATCGGCTTAGTTGCACCACATGTTGCTCGAATGTTGCTTGGTGAAGATCAACGTTTCTTCTTACCGGGGGCAATGTTAGTCGGTGCTGCATTCTTATCCCTTTCTTCGGTATTATCCAAAGTCATTATCCCTGGCGCATTATTCCCCGTGGGGATCGTTACCTCGTTTATTGGTGTGCCTTTCTTCTTTTGGATTATTTTAAATAACAAGCGGGGACAATAATGTTAGAATTAAAGAATCTTACGGTAAAACGAGGTGATCTCACCGTTGCGGATCACATTAATGTCCGTTTTGAGGAAGGCAAAGTGTATACGGTACTTGGGCCAAACGGCACAGGAAAATCCTCCATGCTGAAAACCATTTTTGGTGAATTACCACATGAAGGAATGATTACCTATCAAGGCAAACAGCTAGAACGGACGAAGTTAGCCGATTGGCGTAAACCCATTGGCTATATGCCTCAAGATAGCCGAGTAGATGCAAGTTTGACCGCACTTGAAGTTGTCCTTTTGGGACGAATGGATAGTCTAACGATGCGAGTAAGCGATGAACTTCTTACTGAAGCAGCAAGCATTATGGCTCAATTAGGTATTGGTCATTTAGCCCATCGTGATATTCTGAATCTCAGTGGGGGACAGCGTCAAATGGTGATGTTTGCCCAGGTTTTATTACGAGAGCCACAGATTTTAATGTTGGACGAGCCGGTGAGTGCGTTAGATATGCATCATCAGCTTAATCTATTAGAAGAAGTTTACACCTATACGAAACAGAAAAATCTGATTACTATAATGGTATTACATGATTTAAGTCTTGCTGCTCAATTTTCAGATGAGTTGATTTTACTTGGTGAAGGTAAAGTGCAAGGCGTGGGCGACGCTCATCATGTTTTACAAGTAGAAACCATTAATCGTTTATATTGTGTAAACGTTGAATTATTACAATGTAGTGCAGGTTTGCCGGTGGTTCGTCCACAACGTAAATCAGCGCATTCTTAAGAAGGAAATGAAAATGAAAAAAATCGCACTTGCAGCATTATTAGGATTAAGTTTTGCTGCTCAAGCCGCACATTATGACATCAAAATGTTGAATTCAAACAGTGAAGGCTCAATGGTTTTTGAACCGGGTTATTTAAAAGTACAACCAGGTGATACGGTGACATTTCGTGCAGAAAATAAAAGCCACTTTGTACACAGTAAAGCGATTCCTGAAGGCGCACAAAAATTCCAATCTGAAGAAGATCAGGAACTCACAATCACTTTAGATAAAGAAGGTGTTTATGTTTATACCTGCCCAGTACATCGTTCAATGAATATGAATGGTGTGATTCAAGTGGGTGATAATCTACCAAACAAAGAACAAGCAGAGAAAGTAGTGAAAGATCTTGAGAAGAAATCAATGACGAATAAAGGTCGTCTTGAAAAATATTTTGCTCAAGTAAAATAATCTTTGAAATCGATGCGCCAGTTAAATAATTGGCGCATCTTCTTTATGTTTAAATCCGTTATTATTTACTATGCTTACGATTACCACTTGTAAAACGTATCCTTCGGTCCCTCAAAATCTTATTCCTGTTCAAACACAACTTTCTAATCAAGGTATTCCTACTCAATTTTTGCCTTGGCAAGAAACATTACAGAGTCATTTTATTCTGCCTTTAGCAGCATGGGATTATGCGAATTTCTACAATGAATTTATTCAATGGATGAAACAGCATAAGAATGCGTTCATCAATCCTGCGGAATTAATGTTATGGAATAGCCATAAAGGCTATCTATGTGATTTGCAGAATTGGGGCATCAATGTTATTCCAACCCTTATTTGTTCTGCAAAAACATCTGAAATTTTGACCGCACTTGAACGCCAAGATTGGTCAGAATTTGTCATCAAACCTGCTGTAGGGCAGAGCGGTAATTTGGTGACAAAACTAAAACAAGGTGAAGCATTACCCGATCTTTCTGCGTATGGTGAGCAAGTTGTGTTACAGCCGTTTATTCCTGAAGTGGCCACAAATGGTGAAACCAGTTTGATTTTTTTCAATGGTGTATTTAGTCATGCTATTCGCCGACAGCCACCTCAAAATGAATGGCGAGCGAATTCACAATATAAAGTTGAAATTATCCCTGTTGAGGTTGATCGTCATATTATTGAAACAGCGCGCCATGTTTTACATAAATTGCCAGAGATGCCTGTCTATGCACGAGTAGATGGAACGATTATTAACAATACATTTTTATTGAATGAATTAGAGTTGATTGAGCCTGCGTTATATTTAGATCGTTGGGATGGGTTGACAGAGCGATTTGTGGATGTGTTGAAAAGCAGAATACTAAAATAAGCGCATAAAAAAACCTTACTTTTTACAGTAAGGTTTTTTTCATTTTAACGATTAATTATTTTGCAGCTGGAGCGGCTGGAGCAGCTGGTGCTGCAGGCGCAAATTTTTGTGCTAAATCAGCACCGTCTTTTTGTAATTTAGCTACTGCAGCTTGTAGTTTTTCAACTTTAGCTTGGTAAGCTTTAGTTTGTTCTTCAGTTGGCGCTTTAGTTGCTAAGTTTAATTGATCAACTAATAATTCGCTTGATAATGCAAGCACTTCTTTATTTTGATCTTTAATGCTTTTCACTGAAGGTGCTGTAATATCTAATTTATCTAAGCTTGCAATTGTATCTTCAACAGTTTTGTTGAACGTTTTGATTGCTTCTTCAATTTTTTTATCATCTTTTGCTTGAACAGCAGCAGTTAAATCAGATTGAAGTTTTTGTTGAGCAGCCATTTGAGCTTGCGCTTGGCTTGCGTTCCATTCAAGTAGTTTGTTGTAGTCAGCTTGTTCTTGCGCTGGTGTTGCTTCAGCTAGTTTTGCTGCTTCAGCAGGTTGAGCTGCTTCTTGTTTAGCTTCCGGCGCAGGCTGAGTGGTTTCAGGTTTTGCTGGAGCCGGTTTATCTGCTGGTTTATCACAAGCAGTTAAGAATAATGCAAATAATGCAGTTGCGCTGATTTTAGTGAATTTGTTCATAAAAAATCCTTTATTGATATAATAAAAATTTCTTAGCTTGTAAAACTAAGCCCCTTCTAAGACCGTATATTTTAGAATTAGTTTAAAAAAAATTCAAAAACTATTTTAGTGTTTGAATATATTCACTTAAATTATGAATATCTTGCTCACTTAAACGTTGTTTTGCCGGGCTTCCTGCACTAGGAATATTTCCTGCTTTTCGTTCTAAAAGTGCGGTTGAAATTTCTTCTGGTTTTAATTGATTAATAATTTTGGATTCACCCATCGCTGGTTTTTCGCCTTGTTTCCCATGACAAGTTGCACAAGAGCGTTTATATACCTTTTCTGCTTTCACTAAGTCAGCTTCGGCAGAAAGGGCAGGAGGGGCAAATAAAAAGCCTAAAACAGGTAAAAGTGTAGAGAGTAAGTAAATTCGTTTTTTCATTTTGGCTAGCCTTTAAATAATTTATCTAAATCTTCTGAGGGAATCGCGCCTTCATATTTAGCCTGAATATTACCTTCAGGTGTAATTACAAAACTTGTTGGCGTACCGATAAGCTGATAGCGTTCAGCAGTAATTTTTAATTGGTCTTTGATAACCGGTAACGTAAGCTGACGTTTGGCGACCACGGCTTTGGTATCCACTTTATCGCCATCTACATTAATGGCGATAAGCTGAACTTTATCTGGATTAGCTTCGGCCAATTTTTCGAATTCTTTTAATTCTGCGACACATCGTCCACAGGTTTCAGACCAGAATGTCAGTAAGCGAGTGCCTTTCCAATCATCAAGTTTCACTTCTTTACCTTGTAAATCATAGGCAGCGATGTCTGGTGCTTTTTGACCAATTGCAGCGACTTCATCTTTACAAGAAACGCTGCCAAAAATGACCGCACTTATGGCAAGTAGTTTGACGAATTTATTTTTCATGAATTTCCTCTTTTACAAATTTTCCGTGGTGGAGATAAATAACACGATCAGTCAACTCACCCAATTCTGGGTTGTGTGTCACCATCACAATGGTTCTACCTTGGCGATTTAACTCTTGTAGTAAATCCAGTACGAGCGCTTCATTTTTTTCGTCGAGGTTACCCGTAGGTTCATCGGCAAAAATAACGGGTGGTTGGTTCACTAATGCACGAGCAATACATACCCGTTGTTGTTCGCCTCCAGAAAGTTGGCTTGGACGATGATCAATACGATGACCTAATCCCACTTGTTCGAGTACCGCTTTAGCCGCCACCTCATCAATCACACTATGATAGTGCTGTGCGAGCATCACATTTTCAAGTGCGGTCAAATAAGGGATTAAATGGAATTGTTGGAAGACTAAACCAATTTTTTCTGCACGAAAACGCTGACGACCCACTTCATCCAGTTGTGCCGCATCGACACCATCTAAAATGACTTTACCTTCACTGGCGGTATCTAAACCGGTCAGAATATTCATGAGTGTCGTTTTACCTGAACCCGATGCCCCCATGATTGCAATAAACTCACCTTGGCGAATTTGAATATTAATATCCTCTAAAGCCGTGACTTGCCCGAATCGTTTATATAAATGTTGCGTTTCAATTACAAATTCACTCATTTTATTCCCCTTTTAATACATTTGCGGTTTGAATATTTAAAGCTCGTTTGGTTGGTACAATCACCGCAATAAAGGCAACCAATAACGATAAGACGATAGTAATTGGAATAACCGGCAGACGCATATCAATATAAGATTTGAATACGGTTAATCCAAGTAATTGTGCCAAGATGTAGCCGAAAATCAGTCCCGCAACAATTGCACAAAGTGCAATGATGAGGATCTCAGTACTAATCTGTTTAATGATGTCACTTTGTTTGGCGCCTAAGGCTTTTTGTAGTGCAAATTCTTTTGCTCGCTCACCAACAATCGCAATCAATGTGGTGTTTACACAAAGGGTGGCGAGAATCAAAATAACCAATGAGATTAACCCCATTAAGCCTTTGATTTTATCTAAAATCTGCCCTTCAGAAGCAGAGACTTTTCGAATCGGGCGGGCAGTCAGATCAGGTTGATGTTGCATAATGTCTTGTGCAAACTGTGCGACGTTACCTTGTTCATTTTTGACATTGAGCAAGGCGTTGTTTGCCAAGCCTTCTTTATCTAACCAACTTTGCGCAAATTCTAAGCTAACGATTAACATGTTGTCTGTGGCATCGCCTGCCTCAACAATACCTTTTATCGTGAATTCATGTTTTTCAACCGCATTTTTAGACAGAGTTAATTTACTTCCAACGTTTAAATTGAGTCGTTCAGCTAAGGTTTTCCCAATCATGGCATTGCGATCATCAAAATTCACATTAATGGCTGAGCCGGTAATTTGCCAATAAGGTGCCAGAACATGCATATCTTCAAACCACACGCCCATAATGACGATTTTTTCTAAATCACTTCGTGCAACACCATATAAATAAGGGCTGGCGGCTGTGATGAAATTATCTGGGGCGTTGTGTAGGATTTGCTTTAATTGGCGTTCTTTCATCAATCCACCATTGGCTGCACCAATATAAAAGTTTGCCCCGAAAGTACGGAGCTCTTGACTCATTTTGGTATTAATATCGAAATATACTGCTGCCATTGCGGTTACAATAGACGCACCGACAGTCAGCGCAGAGAAGATAATAAATACTCGTTGTAAACGTAGGCGTAATGCTTGGAAGATTAAACGCCAAAACATACTTTTATTGGCGGCCATACAGCACCTCCACAGGGTAAAGTTTGGCAATACGATGGGCTGGGAACCAAGTGCCCACCACAGCAATTAAAATAGACAGCATCAATACACAAGGGATGACAATCCAAGCGAAACTCAATGGTACGCCAAATAGCGCTGAACCAATAAATCCTGCTAAGCTCCATCCAGCAATACAACCAAGCGATCCACCAATTAAGGCACTGATAATGGCTTCACAATAAAATAATAAGGCGATTTGCCATTGGTATGCGCCTAAGGCTTTCATTAGCCCAATTTCTTTTGAGCGCTCAATGATCCCTGTACTCATTAATGAGGCAATTCCCATGGCTGCCGCGATTAAAGCAGCGAGAGTAACGACAGCAAGCAATAACTGAATTTTACCAATGACCACACCTTCTGACGCGGCAACTTGCCAAATAGGGCGAACAATGGCACCAGAAATGGCTTCTTCTAACTGATGTGAAATAGACGAAACATAAGCCGTACAATACCAACGATCGTACTCTTCGGCATCTAATGCATCGGTATTGGCACGCGCTTTGCGAGAAAGGTCATTTTCAGGTACGGTAAGCGCAGAGACTTTGACTGATTGAATTTTCCCTTCTAACCCCAGTAATTTTTGCACAGCATTGAGTGGCATGACTAATTGATTATCTTCAGCACCACCTGTGGATAAAATCCCGGTAATTTCAACCGCACTTTGATTATTAAGTTCATCATTTTGATAGTAAAGTTTGATTTTATCGCCTTGTTTTAGGCCAGTTCGTTGTGCTAATTGTTCACCAATGAGCGCAGGAATAAATTCACCTTCTGGTGTTTCAAGATCGTTTACCCATTCCCCTTGAACATGCCAATAAGGGCTAATAATTTTTTGTCCTGTGTGGTAATCATCTTCATCCGGTACAGGGATGTTGTGATCGAAAAACGTACCTAGCACATTAATTTGTCCAAGTGCGGTTGATTTATCGTGAGTTTTTTCGGAAAGCATTTCAGCTTTTACATCTGCACTTAATAAGGGGGCAAAACCTACGATATTATTTCGCCAGAAAATATCTTTAATATTAGGCAGTTCTTTTTCATCGAGAAAATCTTGGCTGCTTAAATCTGCGTTATGACTAAGTTCATCAGGTAGGGCTGCATTACTTGCGGGTTCAACTAAAATATTGGCTCCGTAAGACTTGAGCTCTTTTGCCATTTTGTCGCCAATATCAATAGAAACAGCTAATAGCGCAGAGACTAAGCCAGCCGCTAAGAAAATAGTAATAACAGCCAACAGTTTACGTTTAATGCTGAAACGCCAAGATTGAAATAACATTCTTGCTAGCATTATTCCCCCTTACCTAAATACTTTTCAGGGTTATCACGGAATAAATCAAGATTTTTCTCACTTTCAAAGAAGTAAGTTTTACCTTCGTAATTATATTTGTGCTCAGTTTTAGTATTTTTCATTTGGGTACCACTAATCGGATCTTTTACATCGATTTCAATAATCGTGCTAAATAAATTTAACCCTTCTTCTAAGCTGGTTCGATTAATGAGAATTTCAGTCTCAGTTTGTTGCCAATCTTCAATCGGCACAGGATTACAGCCACCCGGTTTACCAATAGATGGAATAAACATATGTACGCCGCAGCCCACACAAACGACTTGGTTACCTTCCATAACATAGCCTTGGTCACCACAAAGCAAGCAGGCATCAAATACTGCAGCTAGACTTAATTTATCCGGTTGACGATTAATAACAAAAAAACGCACGGCTTTACCATCATCAGCAATCCAGACAAAACGGTGTAACTTACCGTCTTTTACTTGTTCAATTGGAATATGGACTTGTTGCTTTTCATCTAAGGTCAGAGGAATTGCTTCTGAAAGTTGTGGTGGACGAGAAGCAATTTGCTCCCAATAAAGTTGTGTAGCAAAAATAATTGCCAAGGCCAAATAGCCCCATCCAAGTAAGCGAGAGGAGTTACGCAATGCAGCTAATTTCTGGCGTTTTTCAATGGGTTCTTGTGTGGCATTAACTTGTTGCTTGCGTGATAAATGAATTTTGCCGTAGAAGATGGCAAGTACAACGAAGAGTAAGGCGGCACAGATGTAATTTAACCAGCGAGTGATTTCGCCTGATTTCGCAACAAAGCTTAAACGTAGTTTGGTGAGTTCAAGCACTTGAAGTTTCATTAAAATTAATAAGAGTTCGCCAAAAAGTGGAACAAGTAAGCAAATTAAGAGAAGGCTAATTGCACCCTTTAAAAGCGCGGTTGATTTTTGTTGTGTTTTTACCGCTTGTTTTAGAAGTAAATAGATCCAGCCTTGTAAGCATAAACAAAAAACAAAGGCAAAAATGACCGCACTTATATGTAAGATCGAATCAGTATTGATAACATCAGTAGAAACGAGGGCAGTAATATTAGGATCTTTTGCCCAGAAGCTTCCCGCGATAAGCATTAATATGGTTTGCCAAAAGACTGGTAAGCGACCTTTGCCGAAAATTAAACATAAGGTAAAGATAATCAAGAGCACCAATATTACGCCATTGACGATTAAATTGGTGATTTGTCCCGCAGGTAAACTAAGGCGCAATACGATACCGGCAATAAAACCGAATAGGCTAAGCCAAATTATTTTTTTTGCACTTACAGAGGATTGTTTACTGTGATAAACACCGAGCAATAATGAAAAAGGTAAAAGTGCTTGAAGCAGGAAAGTAAAAAAATAATTCATAGTTTGACCATTTAATAGGATAAAACAGACGATATTTTAAGGTTAAATGAAATGCTATTGCCTTCCCCTGAAATACAAGGGAAGGCAAGTCGGTAAAATTAATATTTACCTTAGATTATTTGATGCCAG
Source organism: Parahaemophilus parainfluenzae (assembly GCF_001053575.1). Classification (GTDB taxonomy): domain Bacteria; phylum Pseudomonadota; class Gammaproteobacteria; order Enterobacterales; family Pasteurellaceae; genus Haemophilus_D; species Haemophilus_D parainfluenzae_S. The sequence continues at coordinate 52,226 of NZ_JVSL01000029.1, forward strand.
TGAATTTGAATTCATAGCTTACATCAAATGGTTTCCACCAACGGCCTACACCCGTTTCAGAGTCAGTATGACGGTGCATACCTGCTTTTGATGGTGGGTCGATGTGGTAAGTTAATTTATAGTTACCCACGCCCATCATTTTCACGTTTGCACCATAGTGAGGACCGTCACCTGCTACCATTGGCATGAAAGTACCTTCTTGTTTTTCACCAGTATCGGTATTCACTAAAGTATAGTTGATAGTTAAGTAAGGCATCCATTCACCATCACCAAAGCCATTTTTGTTACCTTTTACTGCATGGATATCCGCTTCTAAGTGGATATCTGATTTCGCAGCAGGTAAACCCATGCCACGTGGTTCCATATCGATTGGTTTGAGATAAACCGCCGCAATTTCCATTTCATTCATGGTTACCGCTTCACCGATTGGATATTCTTGGAATGCGTTAGCAGTAGACGCGGTGAAAATACCCGCAAATAATGCTGTTGCTAAAAGTGCTTTTTTCATTGTTTTTCTCCTAAAGGATTGTTGGGTATTACGCGGCTTTTTTGCTTTGATATTTCATAATAAACAGAGCAAATACGGCAGCGATGAGTAAGATTGCTTGTGGGATTAGGGTTTCCATATAAGGATAAATACCTAACCACGAAATTTCAGGCGCACCGCTAATCAGCGTTGGCTCGAAAAGTTTGCCTTCAATGAGTTCTAAAACAGATTTACCGGCGAATACAAAGGCCATTAAATACATGAAAGAACCCGTGAACATAAAGAATGGTTTAAGCGGTAATTTCACTACGGTATAACGCATCACGAAGTAGCAAATGGTGAGAATAATTACACCGACAATGATACCTGCGAAAAGGTAGATAAAACTGACCGCACTTTTCGCATCACCCACGAGGGCATAGTAGAACAATACCGTTTCCGCTCCTTCACGATATACGGCTAAGAAACTGGTAAGCCATAAGCCGATGAGTGATCCAGTAGTGAGGGCAGTAGAGAGTTTACCTTCTAAATAACGTTTCCAGTTTTGTGCTTCGACTTTAGACAATAACCAGTAACTCATCATAAAGAGCATGACGACGGCAAAAATCATCGTAAAGCCTTCTAGCAATTCGCGGTTTTGACCTGAATTTTCAAAGATAAGTTGGAAGATAAATGCGGTAATCACACTGGCAATTAATGCCACATAAACAGACTGACGGATAACTGGCAATTTATCTTGGTGGTTATTTTTAATTAAGTAAGTCACGATAGCCGCAACAATTAACAAGGCTTCCAAACCTTCACGAAGGATGATTAAAAGGCTATATAAGAACATCGACCAATCACTTTGTTCTCCACCCTGTAACATTTCAACCGCTTTAGTTAGATTCTGGTCTAAACCATCAGCTTGTGCTTGTAACTTATCACCTTGTTCAGCTTTCATTAAACTCACTAAACGAGTAAAGTAGCCTTCAAGTTCCGCTTTAAAATTGCTATCACGAGAGCCAATTTTGTTTTCCATCCCTGTACTTTCAAACACGTCAAAATAGGTGTCTTGTACGGAAAGAATGGCTTTTTTGCTTTCACCTTGTTGATAGAGCGCGATAGCTTGTTGAATACGTTGATTGATCTCTTGTTTAATCTTATTCCAATCTTGCTCTTGTTGATTATCTGTTGCTTGCTGCGCTGCATTGGATTGAACATTTTGTTCTTCACGTGTCGTTGGCAGGTTAGGCAAGTTTTCTTCAATATCTTGTAATAATTGCGTACTTTGATAGCCAATTTCTGTGATTTGATCGGCTTGTTCACTTAAACGGATGATATTGTAAAACTGTTGATTAATTGTCGCTGAAATTTCTGCAGAGCGATTTTGACGAATGGACATTTCCATTTCTGAGTTTTTATAGCCATCATATTGTGCTTGTTGGAACAATTTTTTCGCGTTAGCGAGATCACCATTTTGATACGCTTCAAGCCCTTGAGCGATTAAGTCATCAATAGTTTTAAAACTTTGTTGCCAATAAGGGGCAATCGCTTGATTATCATAAACACCATGTTGTCCATCGGCATTGAGTTGATGACCTTCAACCAGAGATGGCAACACTTCTTTTAATTCTTTTTTAAGTTGATCGATTTTAGCTTGAATCTCTTTTTGTGAGCTTCCTTCACCGATCATTTTACGGATCTCGCCAAACGTGGCTTCCATTTGGTAGCTTTTTTGTGCGGAGAAATTGATGCGAATTGGACCTTCTAGATTTTCAAAGACTTCAAAATAAGCCATTTGCACTTCAGTTCGGGCGTCATCTGTATTTCCTTGTTGGATAAGTTGAGACGTTTTATCTAAGCGAGCCGTAATATCATCAACCCATTGTTGATAGTTATCTTGTGCAAGGAGTGAAGAAGAAAAGGCGAGTGAAAAAATTAAAAAGAAAAATCGAATAGAACGGGATAGCATCGTCTATTTACCTCATTACCTCAAATGAAATTAATTCCTATTCATGATTATCCTTTGATATCAGTGAAATGACAATAAATAATTCTAATTTTTGTGATTGAGATCAAAAAATTCATAAGAGGTGGAAATCCTAGATGGTTATTTTATGCTCAAAAGAATAAAGCGCCCTTGTTAGGCGCTTTATCGAGATATTAAAGTGCGGTCAAAATAAGCGAGTTTATTGAGCGGGTGCCGCTTCTTCAACAGGCGCTTTATTATCTAACACATCCCATACACTTTCTTGTTTTGGTGATTCTGGTTGATCAGGCTGTGGCGATTGCGTAGTTTGTGCAGCGGTAGCAGTCGCCGTACTCGTTGTTTGCGCAGACGCACAGAAGTTTTGATCCTTATTTGCCCAAACTGGAATTGTTCGATTACTACCACAGCTCCAACTACCGTAAGCATTGATGCCAACCCATTTAATCGTAGAAGGTTGGCCGAGTTTTAGTTTTTCAATGACAACACGGTTTAAATAATCTTTATAGATTTGTAATGCACCTGAAGCACCTGTCAATTTGGTTTCACCGTTATCATCACGACCTAGCCAAATGGTGCTGACATTTTTACCATCAATACCGACAAACCAAGTATCACGGGCATCATTGGTCGTGCCTGTTTTACCTGCAAGACGAAGATCTGCGTAATCATTTTGTAAGCTACGCGCGGTACCACGTTCTACGGTTTGCTGCATCGCATACAAGGTTTGATAGGCGGCTTCTCTCGGCACCACTTGATCCGGTACTGTATTGTGTTCGTAAATAATATTCCCCTGACGATCGGCAATGCTTTGAATGGTACTTAACTCAATTTTGCCACCTTGATTTGCAATAGTTTGATAGAGTTTGGTCACATCATAAGGTGAAATACTATAAGAACCGAGCAAGGTTGCAGGCACTTTTGGAATCGTTACATTATCCCAGCCCATGGCTTTTTGCGTATCGATCACTTTGCTTAAACCGACTTTCATCCCAATATTTACCGTTGGAATATTCAGCGAGCGAGCAAGGGCATCCATCAACATCACCGAACCGCTATATTTGCGATCGTAGTTACGAGGTTGCCAAGGTTGGCTACCTTTAACATAAATCGTGATTGGCTGGTTTTGAATTGGCGTATTTAAACGAAATTGTTCCGGATTCATCAGTGCGGTCAAATAAATGGATGGTTTTACCAAAGAACCAATTTGACGTTTTGACATTAAGGCTCGGTTAAATCCGGCATATTCTGTTTGTAATCCACCGACAACAGCACGTATTTCACCCAAGTGATAATCCGCGACAATCATTGCGCCTTCTAAATGTGGATTTTTAGTTTGTATTTGCAATTGATTAACTGTATTCACCACAGCATTTTCAGCTTGTTCCTGTTGTTTTAAATCCATGGTGGAGAAAATACGTGCACCAAGTAGTGCAGAGGTTTTATTTTCCCCTAATTGACGACGAAGATCCGCTTGTAATGTTTGAATGAAAGCAGGGTATTTACGTGAAATTTGTCCTTTAGCTTGTACTCCTAATGGACGTTTACTCAACATCTCATATAACTCATCCCCAATCATTTGGTGATCAAGCATCAGTTTTAACACCACATTTCGACGATCGAGTGCATATTGTGGATTTCGCCATGGATTATAAAGGGAGGGGCCTTTCACCATGCCAACTAAAAGGGCAATTTGATCTAGGCTAATTTCACGGATAGATCGACCAAAATAGAATTGGCTAGCCAATGCAAAACCGTGAATTTGGATATCACCATTTTGACCAAGGTAAATCTCGTTTAGATAGGTTTCTAAAATACGGTTTTTATCATATCGCCAATCTAATACTAATGACATCAACGCTTCATTAACTTTACGCGTAATAGAACGTTCACTGGATAAGAACAAGTTTTTCACTAATTGCTGAGTGAGCGTACTACCACCTTGAACTGTTTGACCTGCTTTAATATTGGCAATCATTGCACGCATAATACCGATAGGGTTAATCCCGTTATGATCATAAAAACGGCGATCCTCTGTCAGTAATAAGGCATCAATGAGTAAGCGAGGGTAGTGCTGTAATGGAATCGCTAAACGCTCTTCATTGTCTGATTCCAACATGGCAATTAATTTAGGCGCAAGACGGAATTCATCAACCGCTTTGACGTTGACTAAATCTTCAATACGAGAAAGTTTGTTATCGGTAAAACGTAAACGTAATACTCGTTGAGGCTCTGGCTTGTCCGGATAAGGGAACGCGCGACGAAGTAACACGATGGTATCATCTTCGAGTTTAAAATCGCCCGGTGCTGCAATCATAGTAGTTTGACGGTATTCGTTATCCAATAAGATTTGAATCACTTCGTCAAAAGAAAGATTATCAGACAGTTTTACGCTTTCTAAACGACTATACACTTCTGCCGGTAAACGCCAAATTTGGCCATCCATTTTTGAACGGATTTGCCAGTCTAAATAGCCGCCATAAAATACGGCGAGCGTCCCTAAAGTAAAGGCTGCTTTGGCTAAAAAGATTTTACAAGAACGACGCTTATTTGGCGCTTGTGTTTCTTGTTGTTCTGATGAGGTGTTTTCCGTTTCCGACATAATAGTTAGCTTCAGAGAATGAGGTTAAGCAATAAATTCAAAATAGGCATTAAGAAAGTGAATGAAGTCTGTTGTACCGCAGAAAGCGATACTTTCTTCATCATAATAATGGAAGTCGTCTTCTAAAATTTCATCTGTGTCAATTGCAAGATTATTGGCGCGAATCATCACTTCATCGGTATTGATAAAAAGCGTGTATTCAGAACCAATCAGTGTGACTTCATCATTATTTTTAATCTGCTCACAGGCAGAAAGTGCGGTCAAAAACGCTTGAGGATTTGACCGCACTTCTGAATTAAACCAATTGGCTAGGGCAATGTGTTCCATTGAACACTTAGCATGTACATTGCCTAGATAATGGGTAAATTGAAAATCCATGTTAGATGCTGAATGAAGAACCACAACCACAGGTACTGGTTGCATTTGGATTGTTCACCACAAAACGAGAACCTTCCAAGCCTTCAGTGTAATCCACGGTGCCGCCAATTAAGTATTGTAAACTCATTGGGTCAATCACTAATTGCACACCGGCTTTTTCAATGGTTAAGTCACCTTCATTAACTTTATCGTCAAAGGTGAAACCATATTGGAAACCACTGCAACCGCCACCGGTGATATAAACGCGTAATTTTAATTCGTTGTTTTCTTCTTCGCTAATTAAACTTTTTACTTTATTGGCTGCCGCATCAGTAAAAGTTAGCGGCACGGCCATATCTAAATCTGACATATATTATATTCCCACTTTCCTAAAATAATTTGCGTATTATCCAATAACCCGTCAATTCATTCAAGATTTTTCACGGAATTAGTGCTATTATGCGCGGATAAATCTTAATTAAATAAGGAGAAATAATGGGTATTCCATTAAGAACTGAAGAAGAACTTGTTAAGTTGCGTGAAGCGTGTAAATTAGCATCTGATGTTTTGGTTATGATCGAACCTTATGTAAAAGAAGGGGTGACGACGGGAGAATTGGATCGCATTTGTCATGACTACATGGTGAATGTACAAAAAGTGATTCCTGCTTGCTTAAATTATCATGGTTTCCCGAAAGCAACCTGTATTTCTATAAATGAAGTGGTTTGCCATGGTATTCCAAGCGACGATAAAAAATTAAAACAGGGCGATATTGTCAATATTGATGTGACCGTGATTAAAGACGGTTATTTCGGAGACAACTCTAAAATGTATGTCGTGGGTGAAACCAATATTCGTAGCCAAAAATTGGTTGAAGCGGCACAAGAAGCGCTTTATGTGGGATTACGTACGGTTAAGCCAGGTATTCGTTTAAATGAAATTGGTAAAGCGGTACAAAAATATACCGAAAGCCAAGGCTTTAGCGTAGTACGAGAGTACTGTGGCCATGGTGTGGGAACTGAATTCCACTGCGAACCGCAAGTATTACACTATTATGCTGATGATGGTGGTGTGGTTTTAAAACCTGGCATGGTATTCACCATTGAGCCAATGATCAATGCGGGTAAAAAAGAAGTGCGCATTATGGGCGATGGTTGGACAGTAAAAACCAAAGACCGTAGCCATTCAGCGCAATATGAGCATCAAATTGTGGTTACCGAAAACGGTTGTGAAGTGATGACAATCCGTGATGAAGAAATTGCGGAAGGGCGAATTCAACGTATGATGAATAACCTTTAAGTTCAGCTAAAAGCCTACGATAGTGGGCTTTTTTTATAATTGTTTTGTTTGTGGAATACCTATGCTTTTTCCTTATCATTTCAACTCTCCACTCACGCTAAGTGCGGTCAAAATTCAACGTGAAAATTTGAAGGAGTTTGAACGTCAGCATTTTGCTGATTATTCCGTTTTTGAGCTGATCGCTAGCCGTACACAATTTTGTGATAATTTGTTAAAACAGCTTTGGCAGCAATTTGAATTAGATAAAGCTAATCTCACCTTAATTGCAGTAGGCGGTTATGGCAGACAAGAAATCTTTCCTTTATCTGACCTAGATGTTCTTATTCTTTCAAAAGAAGAAAGAGAGTCTGAAACGGAAGAAAAAATTGCTCAATTTGTGCAGTTCTTATGGGATTGTGGATTTGACGTAGGGCATAGTGTTCGTTCTTTAGAAGAATGTGAAAAGGAAGGCAAACAGGACATTACTATTGCCACCAATTTGCTTGAGTCCCGTTATTTATCGGGTGACTTATCCCTTTTTAATGCTTTAGGGGAAATATTGAAAAAGCCAGATTTTTGGGCGATAAAACCATTCTTTGATGCCAAAGTACAAGAGCAAATTGAACGTTATCAGCGCTATCACAACACCAGCTATAATCTAGAACCTGATTTAAAATACAGCCCAGGTGGTTTGCGGGATCTTCATCTTTTATATTGGATCGCATTACGACACACTGGGGAAATGACCCTTGATGGCATTTTGAAAAGTGGCTTTATTTATCCATCAGAACACCAACAATTATTAGAAAGCCAAGAATTTTTATTTAAAGTGCGGTTTGCTTTACACTTGATTTTAAAACGTTATGACAACCGCTTGTTGTTTGATCGTCAAATCAAAGTGAGCGAGATGCTTGGTTTTGAAGGCGAGGGAAATCGTGGTGTCGAAAAAATGATGAAACGTTTTTTCCAAGCTTTACGCACGATTTCTCGTTTAACCGATATCCTGATTAAGCATTATAAAGAACATTTTTTATCAACGGATGGCGAGGTTTCTATTCATCCTTTGGATGATAATTTTGAACTAGTAAATCAAAGTTTGTGTTTACGTAAAGATGATCTGTTTTTACGTTATCCAGATCGTATTTTGGATCTTTTTTTCTATCTAACGCAGCATGAACAAGCCGAAATTCATTCCTCAACATTACGCCAACTTCAGATTTCGTTGGAAAGCTTGACGCAGAAATTATGTGATATTCCTGAAGCAAGGGAGAAATTTATTCGGTTATTTAATCAACCGAAAGCCATTCAGCGAGCATTCCTTCCAATGCACCAATATGGTGTGTTAACGGCTTATTTGCCACAATGGCAGGGGATTGAAGGTTTGATGCAATTCGATCTTTTCCACATTTACACCGTGGATGAGCACACCTTGCGAGTGATGTTGAAATTAGAAAGTTTCTTAGCTGAAGATGAAGCAGAACCCCATCCCATTTGCCATCAAATATTTAGTCATATTTCTGACCGCACTTTGCTTTATGTTGCCGCACTTTTCCATGATATTGCGAAAGGTCGAGGAGGGGATCATGCAGAGTTAGGGGCTGAAGATATAGCTGAATTTGCTCATTTGCATGGCTTTGATCGTCGAGAAATTGAAACGATGGCTTGGCTAGTGAGAGAGCATTTGCTCATGTCAATCACTGCACAGCGTCGAGATATTCATGATCCAGAAGTTGTGATGAGCTTTGCGGAAAGTGTACAAAATCATGTGCGTTTAGATTATCTCACTTGTTTGACGGTCGCGGATATTTGTGCAACAAATGGTACCTTGTGGAATAGCTGGAAACGTTCTTTATTTGCCTCACTCTATGATTATACGTCACAACAATTCCGACAAGGGATGAATTTATTATTAGATAATAACGAAAAGATCCTTGAAAATCGCCAATTGGCGCTGGCAATTTTATCCGAAGATCAACCAGAATTATCGGAAGAAAAAATCTTAGCACTCTGGCAACGTTGTCCTGATGATTATTTTTTACGAAATAGCCCAAAACAAATTGCGTGGCATACAGCGTTGTTAGCTGAATTTGATGGTGAAGTACTGGTTAAAATTAGTAACCGTTTTTCTAGCGGTGGGACTGAGATCTTCGTTTATTGCCCTGATCAAGCCAACTTATTTAATAAAGTGGTTTCAACCATTGGTGCGAAAAAATTCAGTATTCATGATGCTCAAATTTTAACATCGGATGATGGGTATGTATTCGATAGCTTTATCATCACAGAATTAAATGGTGAATTGGTTCGTTCAGAACGTCGCCGAGAATTAGAAACAGTATTAACCTCTGTTTTATTAGGCGAAAAATTGCCATCCATGTCTTTTGCAAATAATCGACAGTTGCAACATTTCACCGTGAAAACAGATGTACGTTTTTTGAAAGAAAGTAAAAAAGAGCATACGGAGTTAGAAATCGTTGCTTTAGATAAACCCGGTTTATTGGCTCAAATCAGTCAAATTTTCACCGAGTTAAAACTCAATCTTTGTAATGCAAAAATTACGACTGTAGGGGAAAAAGCAGAAGACTTCTTTATTCTGACAAATGAAAAAGGAATGGCATTAACCGAAGAGGAAAGGGGATGGTTAGAAAATGTACTCTATGAGCGATTATGATGTGATATTAAAGAAAAAGTGCGGTTAAATTTAACCGCACTTTGCGTTTTAAGCAACCGCTGCAAATGCAATATCTGCGGCAGCAAGCGTTTTTTCAATGTCTTCATTTGTATGAGCTAAAGACATAAAGCCCGCTTCAAAAGCAGAAGGCGCAAGGTAAACGCCTTGATCGAGCATTTTGTGGAAGAACACTTTGAATTTTTCGGTATCACATTTCATGACTTCTGCATAAGAGGTAACTTGTTTTTGGTCAGTGAAGAAAAGACCAAACATTCCGCCTACATGATTAATCACGAATGGCACATTGTGTTTTTTAGCTAATGCTTTTAAGCCATCACAAAGTTTTGTAGTTAATTCTGCAAGATGTTGTTCGTTACCAGTTTTTTTCAATTCAGTTAAACAAGCTAAACCTGCTGCCATTGCAATCGGGTTGCCTGAAAGGGTACCCGCTTGGTAAACCGGACCGGTCGGTGCAAGGTGTTGCATAATTACTTTTTTACCACCCACTGCACCCACTGGCATACCGCCACCAATGACTTTACCTAATGTGGTGAGATCCGGTGTTACACCATAATAAGCTTGTGCGCCTGCAAGTGAAACACGGAAACCAGTCATGACTTCGTCAATAATGAAAAGTGCACCATATTGATCACAGATTTCACGAATGCCTTGTAAGAATCCTTCTTTTGGTGGAACACAGTTCATATTACCTGCAACTGGTTCAATAATCACACAAGCGATATCGTTAGGGAATTCTTCAAATAGTTTTTTAACTGAATCAAGATTGTTATATTCTGCAGTTAAAGTGTGTTTTGCAAAATCTTCAGGTACACCTGGTGAGCTTGGTTGACCAAGTGTTAATGCGCCCGATCCTGCTTTTACTAAAAGTGAATCAGAATGACCGTGGTAACAACCTTCAAATTTTAAGATTTTGCTTCTATTGGTATAACCACGCGCAAGACGGATAGCTGTCATGGTTGCTTCAGTACCTGAACTCACCATACGAACCATTTCAATAGATGGCACAATTTCACAGACTAATTCCGCTAAATCAATTTCAGAGGGGGTTGGTGCACCAAAACTTAAACCATTTTCTGCTGCTTTTAATACAGCATCCAAAATAGCAGGGTGATTGTGACCTAAAATCATTGGCCCCCAAGAACCCACATAATCGATATATTGTTTGCCTTCGGTATCGTAAATGTAAGCGCCTTTGGCTTTTTGAATAAATACGGGTGTGCCACCTACGCCTTTAAAAGCACGAACAGGGGAGTTTACACCACCAGGAATAACTTCTTGTGCACGAGAGAAAAGTGCGGTTGATTTTGTCATGATTTTTAATCCTTATATTAAAAGTGGGCATATTGTACTAAAAAACTGAATTTGAGAAAAATCTTTGTGTGCTGATTTTTCTTTATGTTATCCTTTGCAAAAAATTTTTTAGGATACAAACTATGCTAAGTCTTATTGTAACTTTCTTAGGGGCATTTTTAACCTTGATTGTGATGCGACCAATTGCGAATAAAATTGGCTTGGTGGATAAACCAAATTATCGTAAGCGTCACCAAGGTGCGATTCCACTGATTGGCGGTGTTTCTCTTTTTATGGGAAACCTTTGCTATTATTTAATGGAGTGGGATCAACTTCGTTTACCTTATCTTTATATATTCAGTATCTTTATTCTACTTGCAATCGGTATCTTAGATGATCGCTTTGATATTAGCCCTTTCTTGCGTGCAGGGATTCAAGCGGTGCTTGCGATTTTGATGATCGATTTGGGTAATGTTTATTTAGATCATTTAGGCCAAATTCTAGGGCCATTCCAATTAACGCTTGGTTCTATTGGATTGATTATTACCGTATTTGCCACAATCGCGATTATTAATGCCTTTAATATGATTGATGGTATTGATGGATTGTTAGGTGGATTGTCTATTGTTTCATTTGCTGCCATTGGTATCTTAATGTTCCGTGATGGACAGATGGATATGGCATATTGGAGTTTTGGTTTAATTGTAGCGATTCTGCCTTATTTATTATTAAACTTAGGGATTCCGTTCGGACCAAAATATAAAGTGTTCATGGGCGATGCAGGAAGTACTTTAATCGGCTTTACTATTATTTGGATTCTACTTTTAAGTACGCAAGGAAAAGGGCATCCGATGAATCCAGTGACCGCACTTTGGATTATTGCTGTTCCTTTAATTGATATGGTGGCCATTATTTATCGTCGCTTACGTAAAGGGAAAAGTCCATTTCGTCCGGATCGTTTACACGTACACCACTTAATGGTTCGTGCTGGATTAACCTCTCGCCAAGCCTTTTTATTAATTACCTTCTTTGCGGCAATTTGTGCCACAATCGGGATATTAGGCGAAGTCTTCTATATTAATGAATGGGCAATGTTTATTGCGTTTATTGTATTATTCTTCCTTTATGCTTATTCAATAACAAAAGCATGGAAAATTACTCGATGGGTACGAAGAATGAAACGTCGAGCGCGCCGTAATAAACAATAAACTAAATAAAGGGGATAGCAACTTGCTATCCTTTTTTACTATTTAGCACTAAAAATAGACGAATAAATAATAAATTCTATACAAATTGAACAAAAATTTATCTTTTGATATTTTTTTTCAAAAAAGTGCTAGACAAGGTATTGGGAAATCATTAATATACGCCCCTGCAACGACGCAGTAACGCGTTCGTAGCTCAGTTGGATAGAGCGTTGGCCTCCGGAGCCAAAGGTCGCAAGTTCGAATCTTGTCGAGCGCGCCAGAAAGTCAATGCGATGAACAACTAATCAATGGTGGCTATAGCTCAGTTGGTAGAGCCCTGGATTGTGATTCCAGTTGTCGTGGGTTCGAATCCCATTAGCCACCCCATCTTCTCTTAATTGAGAAATCTGACGGCGAGTAGCGCAGCTTGGTAGCGCAACTGGTTTGGGACCAGTGGGTCGTAGGTTCAAATCCTATCTCGCCGACCAATTTATTTTTTGCTCTTTAACAATATATCAGACAATCTGTGTGGGCACTTGTTGATTGACTTGTTTTAAAAATATTTTTTAATTTTGAAGTCTTAATAGGTGCTAACTAGAAATTCATA
>NZ_JVSL01000030.1:0-8268 GCF_001053575.1 Parahaemophilus parainfluenzae
AAGTTATTAAAGGAATAATCCTGGCGGCGATAGAGCGGTGGTCCCACCTGACCCCATACCGAACTCAGAAGTGAAACGCCGATGCGCCGATGGTAGTGTGGGGCTTCCCCATGTGAGAGTAGGACACCGCCAGGTACTGAATGTGAACCTTGAGCTGAATGGCTTGGGGTTTTTGTTTATGGAGTTTTGTTAAAGATTACTTTGACAATATAAGTGTGGTAGAAAGTTAGTCTGTTTTTATGTAAAGAATATATAAAAAGGAGTTTATCCCAAATATCTGGAGATAGACTCCTTTAATCTTTTAAGAAAAGAGCTTATTCCAGAAAGAACAAACAAATTCCCTTTCTTCTGCAAATGCCGAATCATCAACAATGACAGGATTTCCTAGTAAGTTCAGGTGATGGATTTTATTACGCAGTGTCACGTAACAGGATTTGAGCTTTTCACATTCTGTTAGAGAAATAATGTGATATTCTGCCATTGAATCAAAGATACGGACATTATCAGACCATTTGGTTAATATTGGATTAGCTGGGGCATTCGCGAGCATCAGATACTGGGCGATAAATTCAATATCGGTAATACCACCACGATCTGTTTTGATATTAAAAAAGCCTTCTTTTGTATGAGATAAATGTTCGTACATTTTTTCACGCATGTCTCTTACTTCAATTTTTAGCTGATTAATATCTCTTTGAGCAGAAAGCACATTACAGCGAATTTTTTCAAATTCTGTTTTTAATTCAGTTTCTCCAAAAATAGCACGGCTACGGACAAGTGCTTGCTTTTCCCAAATCCATGCTTCATTGAGTTGATAGTTTTCAAATGCTTGAAGTGAACAGCCTAATAAGCCTGCATCGCCTGAAGGTCGTAATCGCATATCAACATCGTAAAGTACGCCTGCACTGGTATTCATGCTAAAAATGCTGACAATTTTTTGAGCTAATCTTAAATAGAATTGATTGCTATCAATGGATTTTTTCCCTCCAATAGTTTGGCCTTCAACCGCTTGGTATAAAAAGACTAAATCCAAATCGGATTTATACCCGAGTTCAATTCCGCCTAATTTACCGTAGCCAATGACTAAAAAGCCTTTTTCTGTTTTACCTACTAGATGTTCCGGTACACCAAAGCGTTGACTGACTTGTTGCCAAGCAAAATTGACAACGGCATCAATGATCGCTTCAGCCAGATAAGTGAGATGATCGCTCACTTTCATAACAGGCAATACGCCGAGAATATCGGCCGCTGCAACGCGTAATAAAATAGACTGTTTGAATTGGCGTAAACCGTCAATAAATTGTTCTTCATCATCTTGAGGTAATCGCAGCATATATTGCTTCAATTCATCAGGATACTGTGTGAACGGTAATGGATTACGTAGCGCTTCAGTATTTAATAATTCATCGAGTAGAATAGGATAGCGAGCCACTTGTTCAGCGATCATCTGGGATTGCGCACATAGTTCAATTAGCTGCTCAATGGCTTGGGGATTTTCTAAGAGTAATTCTAAATACGTCGTTCTACTCGCAATTTTATCGACAATATTGAGGATGCGTGGCAATAAAGTGCGGTAATTTTTTTGTTCAAATATTTGAGTGAAGATATTTGGCAATAAGTGAGCTAAAACTTCTCGACCACGAGAGCCAATAACACGGCGCGCAAGTCCCTCTTTGAATTGAATAAGTTTATCTAAGATATCGGAAATTGCGTCATCATCAATGTGATTATCAACCAACATTTGTTCAATGTCATCAAGATCACTTTCTAAAAAATCAATCCACTGATTATTCTCATCGCTACGTTCATCTTTTTCTTCACCAATTAATGCATCAAAAACTGACCGCACTTTTTGTTGGTGTGCTTGTAGAATTTGATAGAAATCATCCCAGTTTTCAATTGGATAAGATTTTATCGTAGCCTGATTATTCTCATCTAAATAAGTGTATTCTCGACAAGCAACCATCAATCTAAGACGATTTTCTTCATCTGTTGGAAGTAGTTGCGTTTGTTGATCATCAATGGCTTGTAGCACGTTTTCAGTGCGACGAAGGAAGATATAAGCTTCTCTTAATTCATGATATTGTTCAGGTGTAATTAACCCAAGATCTCGTATTTCAGGGAGAAGTTTAAGCAATTCATGTTGTTGGAGCTTAATCTCACGTCCACCACGAATCAGTTGAAAAACTTGTACAATAAATTCGATTTCTCGAATTCCGCCTGCGCCTAGTTTAATATTGTCTTTTAAGCCACGACGACGTACTTCACGCTCGATTTTACCTTTCATTTCACGTAAAGCTTGAATCACACTAAAATCAATATAGCGTCGATACACAAAGGGGCGAAGTAATTGCTGCAAGGTTTTTACATAGGGATCTTGCGCATCAGCGCCTAAAATACGCCCTTTGATCATGGCATAGCGTTCCCAGTCTCGCCCTTGATCTTGGTAATATTGCTCCATTGCAGAAAAACTTAAGGCTAGCGCACCGCTGTCACCAAAAGGGCGAAGGCGCATATCCGTACGATAGACAAAGCCATCTGGCGTAAATTGATCCAATGCATTAATCAGACGTTGTCCTAAACGGGTAAAAAATTTAGCATTGTCAATGGCTCGTCTTGCACCAACGGTTTCTCCCTGTGAAGGATAGGTAAAAATTAAATCAATATCAGAGGAGAAATTTAGTTCAAAACCACCTAATTTTCCCATACCAAGAATATAGAGTTGCTGTGGGTTGCCATTTTCATCACAAGGCGTGCCCATTTCTTCGCAAGCTTGTTTATACAGCCAATCTCTCGCACCAATGATAAGGCTCTCAGCAAGTTGAGAAAGACGAATAAAAATTTCTTCTACGGTGGCAAGATTCAAGCTTTGGCAGAAACTGAGCTTCGCCATTTCTTGATTACGAAAATCTCGTAGCGTTTTGTAAAGCTGTTCTTCGTTTTGGATAGTAGAGAGTTGGTTAGCTAAACAGCTGCCATAATGTTGACAATCTGAAAATTGAGGAGGATGTTGCCACCATTGAGCTAAAAAGTGCGGTTGTTTTTTTAAGACTTTTTCCAAGAAATCAGACAGACTGATGGCATAGTTGATTTGTCCGATTGGCGTCGTGAGATCTGTTGCATCTCGCTCGATTTGTTGGGTTAATTCATCAAGATTCATTTCGGGGAAATATTGGCAAAGCACTTCGCCAAGTTGAATGAGTTTTTCAGTCGAAAGCGGAAGTGAAAGCGCCATAATTTACCCCTTAAAATGTTCGTCAATCTTGCGTAGTACGATTTCTTTGGCTTGTTGCGGTTGCAGACTATCTAGCCAATTTAATGGTGTTTTCCAGCTGCGTAGCCAGGTGATTTGTCGTTTGGCTAATTGGCGAGTCGCACAAATGCCACGGAAGACCATTTCTTCATGATCATAGTCACCACGTAAATATTCCCACATTTGGCGATAGCCCACACAGCGGATAGAAGGCAAATCAGGATGGAGATCTTCTCGTTGATAGAGTTTTTCCACTTCTTCTTGGAAACCTAATTCGATCATTTTATGGAAACGTTGTTCGATACGTTGATGCAATACCGCGCGATCTTCTGGTGCAATAGCAAACTGTAAAAATTGATAAGGCAATTCTTCGCCTTTTTGTTCGGTTAATTCCGTTAATGATTTGTCCGTTAAATAGAATACTTCTAATGCACGATTAATTCGCTGCGAATCATTTGGATTGATACGCTCTGCAGAAATAGGATCAATTTTTTGTAATTCTTGATGAAGTGCTGGCCAGCCAAATTTCTGCGCTTTTTCTTCAATCTCTAACCGTAACTTTTCATCAGCAGATGGAAGGGGAGAAAGGCCTTCAATCAATGCTTTGTAATACAACATAGTGCCGCCAACCAAAAGCGGAATTTTACCTTGCGCGGTAATATCAGCCATTTCTCTGAGTGCATCATCACGAAAATTCATCGCGGAATAACTTTCAGCGGGATCTAAAATATCGATTAAGCGGTGGGGGGCAAGGGCTAGTTCTTCTTTAGAAGGCTTTGCCGTACCAATATCCATGCCTTTATAAATTAATGCAGAATCGACGCTGATCACTTCCACGGGCAGGCTTTGACGTAATTGAATAGCAAGATCTGTTTTTCCGGAGGCCGTTGGCCCCATCAGAAAAAGTGCGGTTGGTTTGGAGTCAGTTTTTTGTGTCATATTACAAATCGCTTAAAAAAGGCTGCCAGTTAATCGGTTTCAGTAATGTATTAAATTTTTCTTGATGAGTTTTATTCAGTAAGCGTTCCGTTTCACTTAATAAGCTGACCGCATCCGCTAATACTTGAATTGGTTTCATCTCTAGCGTATGACAAAGTGCGGTCAGGAAATCAGGCATATTTTCTAGATGTTTAGCAAGCAGACCCACCACACATTTTTGTAAATTTTGTGTACGTAAAATAGCGGGTACTTTGTTTAATGTAAGGCGTAGCTGGGCTTCATTCTCAATGAATTCAAAACCACTTTGTTGAAAATAGGCTTTTTGTTTTTGCCATTGTTCAAATTGTTTTTCATCTAAGCGAAAAATAATCGGAATGAGCAACGGCTGTTGTGAAATTTCACCTTGTTGTAAGGTTAATTCATAATTTAAGGTTTGCAATTTAGCTAATGACATCAAATAAAACTGCTGATTTTGTTGTAAAAGCAATGCTTTATTTTCAATTAATGCCAATGCACGTAAATAGCCTGTTTCACTTGTCTGTGGGAGTTGTTCAACGACAGGTGTTGTTGAAACTTGAGAATTTTCCGCAGGGCGTATTAATTCCCCATATAAGCGTTGTTCGGTCTTTGTCGGTTGTTCACGATAACCATATGACGGAACGTAGTCACTACGGTTTGAAAAGTGCGGTCGATTCTCTGATTGTTTTTCACGAGGCTGATGATAATGCGAGGCAAAAATATTTTGCCCAGCCGCCGCACGATTGGGTTTAGGTTCATAGTGGGTTTGATATGAAGCCGAAGGCTCTCTTGCCTCATTCATCGTTGACGCTAAATCCAATTCAGCTTGAGGAATGGCATTGAGCGCATTTGTTACGCCTTGGCAGATAAAATCATGAATTAAACGCGCTTGATGGAAACGCACCTCGTGTTTTGTTGGGTGCACGTTGACATCGACATCATGTGGATTGAGATCGATAAATAGTACAAATGCAGGGTATTGCTCAGTATGCAAATGCTCCGCATAAGCTTGACGAATGGCGTGGGTGATCACTTTATCACGCACCATTCGTCCATTGATATAGCAATAGCTTAAATCATTCTGAGAACGGGTAAATTCAGGTGTCGCCACCCAGCCAGAAAGATGCAGATCATCATGTTTCCAATCAATACGTAAGGCATGTTGAACAAAATCACCGCCACAAATGGCAGCAACGCGTTTTAGTTGTTGTTCTTCATTTGCCGCTGGGCGGTATTGTCGAACAATTTTGCCGTTATGAGTGAGCGTAAAAGCGATATTAAATTTTGCTAAAGCAATTCGGCGAATGACTTCATCAATATGAGCAAATTCTGTTTTATCGGTGCGTAAGAATTTACGACGAGCTGGCGTGTTAAAAAAGAGATTCGCCACTTCAACTGTTGTACCGACTGGATGAGACGCAGGTTTAATTGTAGTTTCCATCTCTCGTCCCTGTGCGTAAACCTGCCACGCTTCATTTTGCTCAGCTGTGCGAGAGGTAAGCGTGAGACGAGAAACCGAGCTGATACTAGCAAGGGCTTCACCGCGGAAACCTAAACTTAAAATGGCTTCGAGATCATCAAGATCGGCAATTTTACTGGTTGCGTGTCGAGCGAGTGCGAGGCTTAATTCTTCTTTAGGAATGCCACTGCCATTATCTCGAATACGAATCAGGCTGGCACCGCCGTTTTCAATATCTATATGAATTTTATTGGCACCGGCATCAAGGCTGTTTTCCACCAATTCTTTCACCACAGAGGCAGGGCGTTCGACCACTTCACCTGCGGCAATCTGATTAGCCAGCTGTGGAGAAAGAATTTTGATTGCCATAGGATTCCTTATTTTTCTTTAAGTTTAATTTTTTGACCAGTCACGACTTTGCCGTTTTTCAATGTTGGGTTCAGTTTTAAAAGACGATTAACCGGTACATTGTATTCACGAGAGATAGCATAGATAGTTTGATCGGCTTTCACTGTATGGTAAAGCGGGGTTTCTTTCTTGCCATCATCTTTCTTCTCATTTCCTTTTGAAGAAGTATCTTTTTTATTCTCAGCTTTTTCTTGTTTTTGATCTTTTTTAGAAACCGCTTTTTCAGCTTCAACAATTTTGCTGTTTTTTCCTTTATTATCGGCTTTGGTTTTATCATCCGATTTAGGTTTTTCTTCTACCTTTTTACCCTTGCCGTTATCTGGAATTTTGATGGTTTCATTCAGCCAAAGTTCTTTACGTTTTAGTTTATTTAATTCAATAATTTCACTGACTTTTACATCATATTTGTTCGCCAGACTACCAATGCTTTCACCTGGTTTCACTTTATGACGGACGCCGCTGTCTTTGACATCGGAAGTGCGGTCTGATTTTTCAGTGTTTTTCTCTTCTTTTTTAGTTGGCTCTTCTGCTTTTTTGCCTTTGCCATTATCAGGAATCTTAATGGTTTCATTTAACCAAAGTTCTTTGCGTTTCAGTTTATTTAACTCAATGATTTCGCTGACTTTGACATCATATTTGTTCGCCAGACTACCAATGCTTTCACCTGGTTTCACTTTATGGCGAATACCGCTGTCTTTGACATCTGAAGTGCGGTCAGATTTTTCATTGTTTTTATCGTTTGATTTTGTAGATTTGCTGTCTTGCTCATCACTAGGTGGAACGGCAATCGCTTTTAAATTACCATTACGATAAGCAACCAAACCTTCATAAATCATATAAGCAATACGACGACGATAAGCAATGGTATTCAGTTTTTGTTCTTCTTCCATATTGGAAAGGAAACCTGTTTCCACCAGAACAGAAGGAATATCGGGTGAACGCAATACGCCAAGGCTCGCATGTTGTGGCGTGCTGCGACTTAAGGAGGTTACGCGAGCAAAGCGACGTAAAATGCTGTTACCAAGTTCGTAGCCTGTACGTTGGCTGTGACCAAATTGTAGGTCGAGTACAGTTTGATCTAAATATTTGTCATTGTTATTGGAAAGTACTTTTCCTGCGCCACCTAAAAGCTCAGAGCGTTTTTCATCATCTTCTAACCATTGACCCATTTCATCGTTGGCACGGCGATTGGATAGCACCCAAACAGATGCGCCACGTTGGTCTGCATTGAGAGAGGAGTCAGCATGGATAGACACAAGGAAATTTGCTTTATATTTACGTGCGATTTCAGAACGTTCTGGCACGGAAATGTAGTAATCGCTACTGCGTGTTAAAACACCTTTGAAATTAGGATCTTTATCTAATAAGGCTTTTAATTCTCGCGCGATAGAAAGGGTGACATTTTTTTCATAAATGCCTAAATTTTTTCCGATAGCACCGGGATCTTTACCGCCATGACCAGGATCAATGGCAATTGTCCATTGTGGCGCGGCAAATACGGTAGTAGAAATTAGAGAAAATATTCCAAAAAGAAACGAAAATTTTGCTTTCATGTAAATCAATTTTATAGTTGTGTCAAAATATGCTCGCCCACTGAGTTTTGAGCAATTAGCGTAATGTTGCGAGCATCGTCGTAATAATCAATATTCACCAATAAATCAGCTTCAGGCAAGATGCCCTCACCTTTTTCTGCCCATTCGATTAAGCAGATACAATTTTGGCTGAAATAATCACGAATGCCCATAAATTCCAATTCTTCAGGATCGGCAAGACGATATAAATCAAAGTGATAAATCATTTTTCCTGCAATGTTATACTCTTCCACTAAGGTATAAGTAGGACTTTTGACATTGCCTTGGTAGCCTAAACCTTGCACCATTCCACGAGTCAGGGTGGTTTTTCCCGCACCAAGATCGCCATTAAAATAAAGCACAATAGCGTTATCTTTCGGTTGTTTTACAAGCACTTCTGCGAGTTTTTTACCAAAACGGAGCATCGTGCCTTCATCAGGAATGTATTGGGTTAATTCGGTCATTCTTAGAGTGATTTTTTAGGTTAAAGTTTCTGGGGGATTTTATCGTATTTTGAAGGGAATATGTAGGGAAAATACAATAAAAAAATCCGCTGCTTTTCAGCAACGGATTGAGAATTTGGAGCGGGAAACGAGGCTCGAACTCGCGACCCCGACCTT
>NZ_JVSL01000031.1:0-68401 GCF_001053575.1 Parahaemophilus parainfluenzae
AAGTTATTAAAGGAATAATCCTGGCGGCGATAGAGCGGTGGTCCCACCTGACCCCATACCGAACTCAGAAGTGAAACGCCGATGCGCCGATGGTAGTGTGGGGCTTCCCCATGTGAGAGTAGGACACCGCCAGGTACTGAATATAGAACCCCGAGCTGAATGGCTTGGGGTTTTTGTTTATAGATTTTTATTAAAAATTATATAGAATGATCTCAATTTTTATTTCTCAATATAAACCATGAAAAACTTTAGATATTTTGCGCAACGTTATGTTGATTGGGTTATTCGATTAGGTCGAGTTCGTTTCTCTTTACTTGGTATCGCTATTCTTGCGATTTTAGCTATCTGTATACAAATCTTATTAAGCACGCTTCTTAGTGATGGTATTCACTGGAGTGATATTGCTCGCTCAATCACTTTTGGTTTATTTACTGCGCCTTTTGTTATTTATTTCTTTACGCTACTTGTTGAACGACTAGAACGTTCCCGTTTAGAACTGTCTAAAACGCTTGCTCGATTAGAAAAAAATAGTCGTGATAAAAGTACCTTACTGGCAACAATTAGCCATGAGTTACGTACGCCTTTAAATGGGATCATTGGTCTTAGTCGAATTCTATTGGATGATAAATTAACAGAGCAACAACAAAATTACCTCAATACAATTAATCTAAGTGCGGTCAGTTTAGGCCATATTTTCAGTGATATTATTGATTTAGATAAGATCGACTCTAAGCGCATTGAATTAAATATCCAGCCTTGCGATTTCCATTCACTACTTAATGATTTCTATAATTTTGGTACCTTGATGGCGGAGCAAAAGGGGCTAAAATTCTCTTTAAAGCTAGATGATAATTTACCTAATTGGCTTTATCTCGATCGTGCTCGCCTTAGCCAAATTCTTTGGAATTTAATTAGTAATGCCGTCAAATTCACAGACAAAGGTGACGTTATTTTAAGGGTGCAGAAAATGCAAGATAATCAGTATCAATTTAGTGTTACTGATACGGGGGCAGGAATTGCACCTTGCGAATTAGATAAGATTTTTACCATGTACTATCAGGTTAAAGATAATATTCATCGTTCTGCGGGAAGTGGCATTGGTCTTGCAATTTCTAAGAATTTAGCTCAATTAATGAAAGGGGATTTAACGGTTGAAAGTGAATTGAACAAAGGTTCAACCTTTTACTTAACGATCATTGCAGAAAAAGCTCAGGCTCATGATGGTAATGCTGAAAAAGCCATGCAGCATCTTTCTATTTTATTAGTAGAAGACGTTGAATTGAATGTGGTTGTAGCCAAAAGTATTCTTGAAAAGCAAGGTCATTATGTTGATGTAGCGATGAATGGTGAACAGGCTATCCAATTATTTGAGAAAAATACTTATGATATTGTTTTTCTTGATATTAAGTTACCAGATATGTCAGGCTTTGATATTGCATACTATTTACGTAAAAACTATGAAGAAGGGATTTATGATTTTCTTCCACCTTTAATTGCTTTTACGGCAAACGTTATGCACAGCGAAGAGGAATATCAAAATCAGGGTATGGATGGCGTGTTGCGTAAGCCTCTTTCTCTAACGGAATTACGTCAGTGTTTTAAAACATTCTTAGGAGATGATATCGAGACTACCTCTGATGAAGAAGAGCTCCCTCAAGTTCAAGAAGGTATTAATATTTCACTTATTGAGTTAATTGGAAAATCACAAGCTAAAGCTAATGTGGAGTTATTCAAACAGTGGATGCCAATTTATTTAGATGAATTAGAAACGGCGTATGAAGATTATCTTGCAAACGCAGATATGCAACAAATGGTGTCAGATGTGGCACATAAAATAAAAGGCGCAGCAGCATCAGTAGGGCTTGTTAATATTCAAAATATCGCAAAACAGGCTCAAGACACGTCATTACCTAATTGGGCATCTGATATTGCTTTATGGATAAAGCAACTCAGTAATGAATGGTTTCAAAATGTAGCTGAATTAGAAGCATATTTAGAAAAATAATTCATGACACGTCATTTTCAAATTTTGATCAGTGAGAATATGCCGTCTAATTTGCCGGCAAATACCTTGATCATTAATGAGTTTTCTAAAATTCAAAATCTTCTTGGGCAAGAGTTTGAGACGATCTTGTTTGATGCACGAAAAGGTATCCATTTAGAGGCGCTCGCCATTGCGGCCGGTACATTGAAAATGAATGGTGCCTTAATTGTCTTGCTATCAAATTGGGAGAAACTTCATTTCCAAATAGACGAAGATAGTCTTCGTTGGTCAGGTTCGCTTGAGGCAATTACGACGCCAAGATTTATTGCATATTTTAAGCATTGTATTCATAAATATGGTTTTCCCGTCCTTTATCATCAAAATGATTTAAAATTTGACCGCACTTTTCAGCAGTTATTTGTAAATCACAATGCGACCTTAGATCAGCAGAAAATCATTGAGCAAATCCTAAAAAAAGAATCTGAACTCTACTTTCTTACTGCCAAACGAGGAAGAGGGAAATCAGCTCTAGCAGGCTTATTAGCGAATCAACTGGATACTAAAATTTACCTCACTGCACCGAATAAAAGTGCGGTTAAAATTTTGGCTGAATTTTCACAAAAAGAGATTATCTTTATTGCACCAGATGAGCTTTTCCTTGCTTTGCAAAATGATCCTTCTTTTTCTGAAAATGCGTGGCTTTTGGTTGATGAAGCGGCAATGCTGCCGATTGCTCAACTTGCTACTTTCTCCCACCATTTTAAGCATATTTTATTTACGACAACCATTCATAGTTATGAGGGAACCGGACGAGGCTTTGAGCTTAAATTTAAGCAAAAAATTAACCGCACTTTTTCTGACTTTGAGCTTATTGAACCGCTACGTTGGTCGAAAGATGACGCTTTAGAGGCATTTATTGATGAACTTTTATTATTGAATGTAGAGGATGAGTTTAAACAAACACCATATGATAAAAGCAAAATATGCCAAATTACTGAACGATCACAAGAGGAAATACTTTCTTCATTGTCTCAATTCTATGGCTTGATGACATTAGCTCATTATCGTACATCACCATTAGATCTACGACGATTGTTTGATGCTAATGCGCAGCGTTTTTTTACCGCTGAAAATAAACAAGATTTACTAGGTGCAGTTTGGGCGTTAAAAGAAGGTGGGATTGAAGATGCAGCCCTCATTGAAGCGATTCAACAAGGGAGTAGACGCCCGAAAGGCAATCTCGTCCCGCAAGCACTTTGTTTTCATGCTCAGCTACAAAAGGGTTGTGAATTGCATTCTTTACGCATTTCGAGAATTGCTGTTCAGCCTATGTGGCAGCAGCATGGTATTGGGACACAACTCATTGAATATATTATACAAAATTCTGATGTGGATTATTTATCAGTGAGTTTCGGTTATACCAAAGAACTGGCTCAATTTTGGCTGAAATGTGGTTTTTTTCTTGTTCATTTAGGCGAGCATTTAGAGGCGAGTAGTGGTTGTTATTCAGCTATTGCTTTAAAAGGGCTTTCTGCACAAGGGATTGAATTAGAAAGAGAAGCAAAGCAATCTTTTCAACGGAATATGCCTTTGTCTTTCCATCCACTTGCTCAGGAATTTAATACCACATCAGTAGATTGGGAATTGCTTGATGAAGATTGGTTAAGCCTAAAAAACTTCGCTTATTTTCACCGCACTTTAGCTTCCGCTTTGCCGGCAATTCGTCGATTTTTAATGAATTTAGATGAAAAAGATTGTCCTTTAATGCGAGATTATTTCATCACAAAACAGATACCCTATAACAAGAAAAATGGGGTAAAATTATTACGTTCGGAAATTGCACAAAAATTAAAAAAGGAGGCAAGATGAGCGAACAAGAAAAAAAAGGTTGGTTTCGCAAAGCCGTAGATGAATATAATAAGTTTTGTAAAGAGCTTGGTTTAGATAAAGGCTCTTGTAGAGGCTGTATGCCACGTATCGAATTCGATGATGATGGGCATGTAAAAAAAGAGAAGCCACTTGAACCACTCAAAAAATAGGAGAAACAGGGTTAATCAACCCTGTTTTTTTATACAGATAATTATTGAAAAGTAGAGTGAATTTGCTAAACTAACTCGCTGTTCAAATAAAAAATGAGATAAAATTGACCGCACGTATGAAAACAACCTATTTTAATTTTGATATTCCCACTCAGCCAAATGACCATAAAATTCTTGGCAACGTATTAACGGGGGTTGATGCACTTGCTGTCAGTGAAATTGCTGAGCAATATGATGGATTAACAGTGGTAGTGACACCAGATACTAAAAGTGCGGTTCGTTTATCACAAGTTTTACCAGATTTAACTTCTCAGCCCGTTCAGTTTTTTCCAGATTGGGAAACGTTGCCTTACGATTCTTTTTCGCCTCATCAAGAAATTATTTCTTCTCGTTTAAGTGCGCTATTTTATTTGCAAAATACTAAAAAAGGTATCTTTGTTTTACCGATTAGCACATTAATGCAACGTGTGTGCCCGCCGAAATATCTACAGCATAATGTCCTTTTGATTAAAAAAGGCGACTGTCTTGTTATTGAAAAATTGCGATTACAATTAGAGTCAGCTGGATATCGTTCCGTAGAGCAAGTACTTGAACATGGTGAATATGCTGTGCGCGGATCACTTTTAGATCTTTTCCCAATGGGAAGTGCGGTTCCATTTCGCTTAGATTTTTTTGATGATGAAATTGATTCGATTCGTACTTTTGATGTTGATACGCAACGAACGTTAGATGAAATTCAATCTATTAATTTATTACCTGCACACGAATTTCCAACAGATGAGAAAGGTATTGAGTTTTTTCGCACACAATTTAGAGAAACCTTTGGTGAAATTCGTCGTGATCCAGAACATATTTATCAGCAAATCAGTAAAGGTACATTAATTTCAGGGATTGAATATTGGCAACCGTTATTCTTTGATGAAATGGCAACGTTGTTTGATTACTTGCCCGAAAAAACGTTGTTTGTGGATATGGAAACAAATCAAGCACAAGGTGAACGTTTTTATCTTGATGCTAAACAGCGTTATGAGCATCGTAAAGTCGATCCTATGCGTCCTCTTTTGCCTCCAGAACGTTTGTGGCTAAGCATTGATGCGGTAAATCATGCATTAAAAAATTATCCTAAAATTAATTTTAAAGCAGAAAAAGTGCGGTCATCTGTTCGTCAGAAAAATTTAGCGGTGTCCGCATTACCAGCAGTGACCATTCAATCACAGCAAAAAGAACCGTTATCGCAACTTCGTCAGTTTATTGAGCATTTTAAAGGAAATGTTTTATTTTCGGTTGAAACTGAAGGACGACGTGAAACTTTACTGGATTTACTTTCACCATTAAAAATTAAACCTAAACAGATTAAAACCTTATCTGAAGCCAATCAAGACAAGTTTAATCTTTGGGTAAGTCGTCTTGAGCAAGGTTTTATTCTTGATGAGGCTAAATTAGCCATCATTACTGAACATGAAATTTTAGGTGAGCGGGTACAGCAACGTCAGCGTGATAAACGTAAGGCTGTGAATCCAGATACCTTAGTGCGTAATCTGGCAGAATTAAAAATTGGGCAGCCTGTGGTGCATTTAGATCATGGTGTGGGGCGTTACGGTGGGTTAGTCACGCTTGATACAGGTGGTTTAAAAGCGGAATATTTGCTGATCAATTATGCGAATGAATCCAAACTTTATGTGCCTGTTGGTTCTCTTCATTTAATTAGTCGTTATGTAGGTGGTTCAGATGAAACCGCACCATTGCATAAATTAGGTAATGAATCGTGGGCGAAAACGCGTCAAAAGGCCGCTGAAAAAATTCGTGATGTGGCTGCTGAATTACTTGATGTGTATGCTCAGCGAGAAGTAAAAAAAGGCTTTGAATTTAAATATGATCGTGAGGAGTTCCAGCAATTTGCTGCAACCTTCCCTTTTGAGGAGACACATGATCAAGCCATGGCAATTAATGCCGTCATTTCGGATATGTGCCAACCTAAAGCGATGGATCGTTTGGTTTGTGGTGATGTAGGTTTTGGGAAGACTGAAGTAGCGATGCGAGCCGCATTTTTGGCGGTCATGAACCATAAACAAGTGGCTGTATTGGTTCCGACAACCTTGTTAGCGCAACAGCATTACGAGAATTTTAAAGATCGTTTTGCTAATCTTCCGGTTAATGTGGAAGTACTTTCTCGCTTTAAAACAGCTAAAGAGCAAAAACAAATCTTAGAAAATTTAGCCGAAAGAAAAGTCGATATTCTGATTGGAACCCATAAATTAATTCAATCCGATGTGAAGTTTTCTGATCTTGGCTTACTCATCATTGATGAAGAACATCGCTTTGGTGTGGGACAAAAAGAAAAAATTAAACAACTTCGAGCGAATATTGATATTTTAACGCTTACCGCAACACCAATTCCTCGCACTTTGAATATGGCGATGAATGGTATTCGCGATCTTTCTATTATTGCGACACCACCGGCTCGTCGAGTGAGTATCAAAACGTTTGTTCGCCAGAAAGATGATTTAATTATTCGTGAAGCGATTCTGCGTGAGATTTTGCGTGGCGGGCAAGTTTATTATTTACATAATGATGTGGCGAGTATTGAAAATACGGCAGAAAAACTGACCGCACTTGTACCAGAAGCTCGAGTCGTGATTGGTCATGGTCAAATGCGAGAACGTGAACTTGAACGCGTGATGAGTGATTTTTATCATCAACGTTATAACGTATTAGTTTGTTCCACTATTATTGAAACGGGGATTGATGTACCAACGGCAAATACGATTATTATTGAACGTGCAGATAATTTTGGCTTGGCACAGCTTCACCAGTTGCGTGGTCGAGTAGGACGTTCTCACCACCAAGCTTATGCCTATTTACTTACACCGCCGCTGAAATTAATGACGAAAGATGCGAAACGTCGTTTAGAGGCATTAGAAAGTTTAGATAATTTAGGTGCAGGTTTCATTCTTGCGACGCACGATTTAGAAATTCGCGGTGCAGGTGAATTATTAGGGAATGAACAAAGTGGGCAAATTGAAAGCATCGGTTTCTCACTTTATATGGAATTGCTCGATGCAGCAGTGAAAGCCTTAAAAGAGGGGAGAGAGCCTTCATTAGAAGAGATTACACATCAACAAGCCGAAATTGAGTTACGTGTTCCAGCCCTATTGCCTGAGGATTATCTGGGCGATGTGAATATGCGTTTGTCGTTCTATAAACGCATTGCAGCAGCAGAAAGCAAACAAGAGTTAGATGAATTAAAAGTTGAATTGATTGATCGTTTTGGCTTATTACCTGAAGCAACTAAAAATCTTTTACAAATTGCTGAAATGCGTTTAATGGTGAAACCATTAAAAGTACTGAAAATCGATGCAGGGGCTCAAGGTGGCTTTATTGAATTCTCTCCTTCAGCAAAAGTTGATCCAGAAAAATTCATTAAATTAATTCAACAAAATCCAATTGTTTATCGCTTTGATGGTCCATTGAAATTTAAGTTTGTGAAAGCTCTTCCAGAAAACAAAGTGCGGTTAGAATTTGTGATGGATTTAGTGAAGACACTTACTGAGTAGCAAGTAAATAAAAAGGCTGACAAAATGTCAGCCTTTCTTTTTCACGTTTTATTAGTGAAGCGCTTCAACAACGCTTAAGAACATTTTTAAGATACCGGCATTTAATAAGTCGATAAAGAATGCCCCTACCATTGGTACGATTAAGAACGCTTTGTGAGATGGCCCGAAACGACTGGTAATCGCTTGCATGTTAGCAACGGCTGTTGGTGTTGCGCCGAGACCGAAACCACAGTGACCCGCACTTAATACAATCGCATCATAATCTTTACCCATCATACGGTATGTGACGTAGATAGCGAAGAAAGCCATGAAGACAACTTGAACCGCTAAGATAACTAATACATCTGTTGCAAGACCTGCTAATTCCCAAAGTTTGAGAGACATTAAAGCAATCGCTAAGAAGATAGATAAACCTACGCTACCTAATACGTCAATCGCTGAATCAGCCACTTGGAATTTGAATAAGTGGGTTAAGCTGTTGCGAATGATTACGCCTGTAAACAAACACCATACGAATGTAGGTAATTGAATGTGAGTACCTTTTGTTAAACCATCTAAGTATTGACCAATGAGTAAACATAAAGAAAGCATAGCGATGGTTTCAATGATTGAACGCGCATTGATTTTACGTTTATAAGTTGGGTGCTCAAATGCTTCTTGTACGTCATCTACTTCATCATTTTCTGGGTTCTCACCTTGTTTTTGATGATTTAATAAATAACGAGATACTGGACCACCTAAGATACCACCAAAGACTAAACCGAATGTAGCACACGCCATAGCGATTTCTGTCGCAGCCGGTAGATTAAATTCTTTAGTGAATGTTTCTGCCCATGCCGCACCTGTACCATGACCACCGGTTAGGGTAACTGAACCAGCAAGTAAGCCGTAAGCAGGATCAATGCCTAATAATTCAGTACCTAAAATACCGATGACATTTTGGCAAACAATGAGTATTGCTGCCGCCAATAGGAAGATAACTAATGGTTTTCCGCCTTTAATTAAGCGAGCAAAGTTTGCACTTAAACCGATAGAGGAGAAGAATACCAACATCATAGATGTTTGTAAGCTTTTCTCAAAAGTGAATGAAGTGCCATTTACTTTGTATAAAATGGTTAATGCAATAGCCACAATAAAGCCGCCAACAACAGGCTCAGGGATATTAAATGTTTGTAAAACTCGAATGCGTTTTACTAGAAAAAAACCGAGTAATAATACAAAACTTGCTAAAGCAAGTGTTTGATAGGTATCAAAAACAATATTCACGAAATATCCTCCTATTTAGTTTGGTTTCGAGAATTCTTATGAGTTGTGTTCAGGTTCAACCACCACAATGTCAACATTACTATGTAATCCACGTGGTAATTGGGAGCCCTTTCTGCCGCGTTCCGCACGGAATTTTTGCAGATCTTCCGGTTTTAATGTGATTTTTCGTTTACCGGAATGGAACTCAAGGCTGGCTTGCTCTGAAATTAAGAACAATTTCACCAATAATTCTGACCGCGCTTTTGCATTCGCTGCTGGAATACTGATGATTTTGTTGCCTTTCCCTTTTGATAATGCCGGTAAATCCCGTACCGGAAAAATCAGCATTCGACCCGCTGAAGTGAGGGACACAAGAAGTGAGGCCGACTCGGAAAGTTTCTCAGGTTTCAAGACTTTCGCATTTTCTGGCAAAGAAATCAAGGCTTTTCCAGCTTTATTACGTGCAATTAAATCTTCAAATTTGCAAATAAAACCGTATCCTGCATCTGATGCCATCAATAATTCTTGTTTTTCAGGTTCCATAATAACTTGTTCAATGGTCGCACCGGCCGGTAATGTAAGTTTACCGGTGAGTGGTTCACCTTGTGAACGCGCAGAAGGCAAGCTTAATGGATCTAAAGCGTAGCTACGACCAGTGCTATCAATAAAGATTACGGGCTGATTACTTTTACCGCAAGCGTGTGCTAGATATTTATCGCCTGCTTTATAGCTTAATCCTTCTGGATCAATATCATGACCTTTCGCACAACGAACCCAGCCCATTTCAGATAAGATGACGGTAACGGGTTCAGCAGGAGTCATTTCACTTTCAGAAATGGCTTTCGCTTCTTCACGCTCAACTAATTGAGACATTCTAGGGCTGGCGTATTTTTTCGCATCTTCTTGAATTTCTTTTTTGATCAAGGTATTTAAGCGACGCTCAGATCCTAAAATTAACTCTAAATTTGACCGCTCTTCTTCGAGTTTATCTTTTTCAGCTTGTAATTGATGTTCTTCTAATTTGGCTAAATGGCGCAAACGTAAGTTTAAAATGGCTTCTGCTTGTTCATCACTTAAGTTAAAGCGAGCCATTAAAACTTGTTTAGGTTCATCTTCAGTACGAATAATTTCAATCACTTCATCAATATTGAGGAAGGCAATCATCAAGCCGTCTAAAATGTGTAAACGAGCGAGTACTTTATCTAAACGATGTTGTAAACGACGCGTTACTGTTGTACGACGGAATGTCAGCCATTCGGTAAGAACTTGAAGTAGACCTTTCACAGCTGGTTTATGATCAAGTCCGATCATATTCATATTCACACGATAGCTTTTTTCGAGATCCGTCGTCGCAAATAAATGCGCCATCAAGGCATCCGTGTCAACGCGATTTGAACGAGGTACAAGTACAATACGCACAGGATTTTCATAATCCGCCTCATCACGAATATCTTCTACCATAGGCAATTTTTTCGCCGTCATTTGCTCAGCAATTTGTGCAATGATTTTAGAGGGTGAAGATTGATGAGGAAGTGCGCTAATGATGATTTCACCGTCTTCTTTATGCCATGTTGCACGCATTTTGATAGAACCACGACCAGTTTCATACATTTTGCGAATATCATCTTTTGGCGAAATAATTTCCGCTTCAGTTGGAAAATCTGGGCCTTGAATGATATTGAGTACATCATCTAATCCTGCTTTTGGATTATCTAATAGCAGGACCGCTGCATCCGCCACTTCATTAATATTGTGTGGTGGAATATCGGTTGCCATCCCGACGGCAATTCCGGTGGTGCCGTTTAACAGAATATGAGGTAAACGTGCAGGCAAATATTGTGGTTCTTCTAAAGTGCCATCAAAGTTTGGTTGGAAATCAACGGTGCCTTGGCCTAATTCAGATAATAGAATTTCAGAAATTTTGGACAGGCGAGACTCCGTATAACGCATTGCGGCGAATGATTTAGGATCATCTGGTGCCCCCCAGTTTCCTTGCCCATCCACTAACGGATAACGGTAAGAAAAGGGCTGAGCCATTAATACCATGGCTTCATAACAGGCGGAGTCGCCGTGTGGATGGAATTTACCTAACACATCACCGACTGTACGCGCAGATTTTTTAAATTTCGCTGCAGCATTTAAACCCAGTTCAGACATCGCATAGACAATACGGCGCTGAACAGGCTTTAAGCCATCGCCAATAAAAGGCAATGCACGATCCATGATGACGTACATTGAATAATTAAGGTAAGCCTTTTCTGTAAAGGTGCGAAGTGGCATCTGCTCGATGCCTTCGTAGTTAATATTGCTCATATTCTTCTAATCTATTTTCTTGTTGCACCGGAACTCGCATCAGAATGTTCATGATGAGAATGTCCCATATCCATTCCTTTATGACTATCAATTTCGTAAGGAACAGGTTGTGGTTTTTGTGGATTGGCTTCTTTAAAGGCTTCGTCTTTTAGTTTTCCGGAATAAATATTCGGATTTTTTTCGCCTTCGACCACGATTTGTCCCATCGTGCCTTTATTTACAGCACGGAAAATCGAGTGATCCATAAAGACATAAGTGCCAGGTACATCAATTCGTGTTTCCACCATGGTGGCACTGCCGGATGGAATCAGGGTAGTTTGAACATTATGATTAACAAGCGTACCGCCTTCCACATACACATTATCAAATACGGCACCAATTAAGTGGAAAGAAGAGCATAAATTTGGTCCTGCATTTCCTACAAATAGACGAATGGTTTCACCGGTTTTTGCTTTTAAGGCATTTCCATCCATAGTTGCACCGACTTTACCGTTGAAGAGAACGTATTCAGGGCGTTCATCAATGGCTTTTTGCATACTGAATGGTTGCAAACCAGGATCACCAAATTCACCTTTGGTATAGAATTCACTTTGCATAATGTAAAATTCGCGATCCACTTTTGGTAAGCCTTCTTTTGGCTCAACTAAAACTAAACCATACATCCCTTTAGCAAGGTGAATATCTACAGGTTGGCTGCCACAGTGGTACAAATAAATGCCCGAACGCAATGCTCTAAATTGGAAGGTTGATGTACGCGTTGGTGGCGTTTCACTTGCGATAGCGCCCCCCATTGGCACAGCGGCAGCATGAAAATCGATACTGTGCGGCATCATTGAACTCGCTGAGTTGGAAAGTTGCACTTCCACCATATCGCCTTCACGCACACGAATAAACGGCGCAGGCACGCTACCATTTAATGTCCAAAATTTAAATTGCACACCATCCATTAAATCCATAATTTGCTCAAGTGCGGTCAGTTTTACCACGACTTTTGCTGGATAGTTACGCTCAATCGGTTTTGGCACATTTGGCGCAAGCGTCAGTTCAGCTTCAATCTCTGGTAAATT
The DNA here is from genome assembly GCF_001053575.1 of Parahaemophilus parainfluenzae. Lineage (GTDB taxonomy): Bacteria > Pseudomonadota > Gammaproteobacteria > Enterobacterales > Pasteurellaceae > Haemophilus_D > Haemophilus_D parainfluenzae_S. The sequence goes on from NZ_JVSL01000031.1 coordinate 12,203, forward strand.
CTCAACTGCAGTGGTTGCTGTATTTGAGGCTTTTTCTTCTGCTTGAGCAGAAGGAATAAGGCTTAAACCAGCACCTAATGTAATTGTTGCTAGGCCTAGTGCACTGTTTTTAAAAAAATCTCGACGTTGTTCGTTCATGATTGACCTCAAATAATTAAACAGCTAAATCCACTTGGTCGCCATTGGTTTGTAACCAATTTTTGCGATCTTCCGCTCGTTTTTTGGCAAGTAACATATCCATTAATTCTAATGTTTCCGCGCCTTGATCTTCGCCTAGCTCATAGGTTAATTGAACTAAACGGCGTGTATTCGGATCCATGGTGGTTTCACGTAATTGTGATGGATCCATTTCACCTAAACCTTTGAATCGTTGTACGTTTAAAGTGCCTTTTTTACCTTTTAAGCGTTCTAAAATTGCTTCTTTTTCGTTTTCATCGAGGGCATAAAAGACTTCTTTACCTAAGTCGATACGATAGAGTGGTGGCATTGCCACATAAATGTGTCCATCTTGAACCAATTTAGGGAAGTGACGTAAAAAGAGGGCACAGAGTAGGGTGGCGATATGCAAACCATCAGAGTCCGCATCGGCTAAAATACAGACTTTCCCGTAACGAAGTTGAGATAAGTCTTCATTATCAGGATCGATACCAAGCGCCACAGCAATATCATGAATTTCCGTTGAACCAAGCACTTGATCACTGGCGACTTCCCAAGTATTTAAGATTTTTCCACGTAACGGCAGGATCGCTTGATATTCACGATCTCGCGCCTGTTTGGCCGATCCACCCGCAGAGTCACCCTCTACTAAGAATAATTCGGTTTTTTCTAAATTTTGTGATGCACAATCGGCTAATTTACCTGGTAGAGCAGGACCACTCACTAATTTTTTACGCACGACTTTTTTGGCTGCATTCAGACGACGTTGTGCAGAACTGATCGCCATTTCAGCTAAGCGATCTGCATCCTGTACGTTTTGATTCAACCATAAACTAAAGGCATCTTTTAAAACACCCGCAACAAAGACCGCACTTTGACGGGAAGATAAACGTTCTTTTGTTTGGCCAGCAAATTGAGCATCTTGCATTTTCAGTGAAAGAATATAAGCACAGCGATCCCAAATGTCGTCTGCAGTTAATTTCACGCCACGTGGTAATTTATTGCGGAATTCGCAATATTCAGTCATGGCATTGAGCAAACCTTGGCGAAGACCATTCACGTGTGTTCCGCCTTGTACTGTTGGAATCAAGTTTACATAGCTTTCTGCAATAAGCTCACCACCTTCTGGCAACCATAATAATGCCCAGCTTACGGCTTCTTTGGAGCCTTTAAACTCGCCGACAAAAGGTTTTTCAGGCAAGGTTTCAAAACCATTCACTGCTTCGGTTAAGTAATCGGATAAACCATCTTGATAACACCATACATCTTCGGTGTTATTCACTTTATCGACAAATTTAATCTCTAAGCCTGAACAAAGCACGGCTTTCGCACGCAATAAGTGGCGTAAACGACTAACAGAAAAATTCTTGCTATCGAAATATTTTGGGTTTGGTTTGAAGTGAACAGTGGTGCCGGTCGTACGTCTGCCACAAGTCCCGATGACTTCTAATTCTTCTACTTTTACGCCATTTTCAAAGGCAATTTTATATACTTCGCCGTTACGTTTAACTTGAATATCAACGCGTTCAGAAAGGGCATTGACGACAGAAATCCCCACCCCGTGTAAACCACCAGCAAATTCATAGTTTTTATTCGAGAATTTACCGCCTGCATGAAGCTTAGTTAAGATCACTTCCACACCAGAAACGCCTTCCGTTGGATGAATGTCCACTGGCATCCCGCGTCCATTATCAATAACTTCAAGCGATTGATCAGCATGTAAAATTACTTCAACTTTGGTGGCAAAACCCGCAAGGGCTTCATCCACACTGTTATCGATAACTTCTTGAGCAAGGTGATTTGGACGGGTAGTGTCCGTGTACATGCCGGGGCGAATTTGCACCGGTTCGAGATCTTTCAGAACCGTAATTTCTTGAGCAGAATAATTTGTAGTCATTTTTAAAATTAGTTACTTATTTATAAAAAAATTAGCGTGATTTTATCAAAAAATGACGCATTTATAAAATTAAAGATGAGAAAAGAGAAGGATACTATATCAAGTAAAAGTGCGGTCAAAATTTGACGTGAATTTTGACCGCACTTTGGATTCATTTGAACCTATTTAATCTGCTATAGATTGAGTTATTGAGATACTAAGCTTTTGCTTTTATTGCTAAATATTCCTGTAAGCCTTTATCTCTCAATTTACAGCTTGGGCATTCCCCGCAACCGCCTTCAACACCTTCGTAACAAGTGTGAGTATGCTGACGAATATAATCTAACGCACCTAATTCATCGGCTAATGCCCAAGTTTGTGCTTTGGTAAGATACATTAACGGTGTTTTTAAATTGAACGGATAATCCATGGCTAAATTAAGGGTGACATTCATGGATTTGATAAACACATCACGACAATCTGGATAACCACTGAAATCTGTTTCACATACACCCGTGATAATGTCATTAATACCTTGTCCTTTTGCGTAAATCGCGGCATACAATAAGAAGAGCGCATTGCGGCCATCCACAAAGGTGTTCGGTAATTTACCGTCTTTTTGTTCAATATCTGCATTTGCATCCATTAGGGCATTATGAGTAATGGATTTGATGACAGACGTATCAATCAACGTTTGTTTTACGCCGAGATCTTTGGCGATCCAACGGGCTTTTTCTAATTCTATAGCGTGACGTTGGCCATATTGAAAGGTAACTGTTTCCACATTTTCTACGCCATATTCGGCAATAGCTTGAATTAAACAGGTTGTGGAATCTTGTCCACCTGAGAAGATCACAAGGGCTTTACGATTGTGATTAGGATTTGAAATATTCATAGAATACCTAGTTTTTTTATGTAGGAGGTTTGCGAACTACAAGTTAAAAATGAGGCGGTATTGTAGAAGTCAAAGATAAATTTTGCAAGAAAAGGACTAATTTAAGCAGGAAAAAGCTGGGGAAGTTGTGATACAATTTTGGCAAGTTAGTTTTAAAAAGGTAAACACAATGAAAAAATTAATTCTTATTGTTATCGGTGCATTAGTAATTTCAGCTTGCGCAAATAAAGACGTTTATTTTAATGGTTCGGAAGGATCTCATTCAGGCATGAAATTTGATAAAGACACTCGCCATTGGGGCGTTAATCAATAATTGTTTTGACAAAAGAAAAGCCATACTGTTGTATGGCTTTTTTGTTTAAATTACTTCTTCTTGGCAATGTGGGCAAGCCATTAAATGTTCTTCATTATTGTGCACAATATAATGTCCCATTTTTTTCGCTTTAGTATCAAGGTATTTCGTGTTGTAACGATTTTCACCCACATTCAACGGTACACGTTCTACGATATTAATGCCCGCTTTTTTCATCGTTTCTACTTTTTGCGGGTTGTTTGTCATCAGGCGCACTTGTTTCACCCCTAATAATTCAAACATATCGGCACATACATTAAAGTTACGTTCATCGGCTTTAAAACCTAATGCAAGATTGGCTTCAATCGTATCCATGCCTTGATCTTGTAATGCATAGGCACGAATTTTATTAATTAAACCAATGCCTCGCCCTTCTTCACGATGATAGATCAATACGCCTCGACCCGCTTCACTAATTTGACGTAATGCGGCGGCAAGCTGGAAACCACAATCGCATTTTAAACTGTGTAATGCATCACCTGTTAAGCATTCAGAATGAATACGGGCGAGCACAGGCTCATCTTGGTTTGAAATATCCCCCATTACTAATGCAACGTGCTCTTTTTTTGTATCGGGAAATTCAAATCCGACCATTTTAAATATGCCATATTCGGTAGGCAAATTGGCTTGAGCAACCAATTGGATTTTTGACATAACTTATCCTTTTTTCAATTTTATTCTGTTAAAATATGCACTTTATTTTTATTATCAAGAGGCAACAATGTTTAAAAGGCTGTCATTATATACGTTATTCCTTTGTCTTGTACCATTTTTTGTTTGGGGTTTTGCTTATCATTGGCATGGAAACAACCAATTAATGGAATGGGATTATTGGCTTTATCTTTTAACCGAAACCGGTAGCGTACCTTACGCTTTAATTACCTGTGGTGTGTTTGCTTTACTTTTCCGTTTTCTTTTTGAAAACCGTAAACAGTGGATTATGGGCGTGATTGTAATGGGCTTGTCGGTATTATCCACACAAGTGATTAAAACAGGTTTAAAAACGGTTTTTGCTGAGCCGCGTCCTTTCACTGTCTATTTAGCGGAAAAAACAGATAGCACGACAGACGCTTTTTACCATCAAGAGCGTTCAGAGCGTGCGAAATTAGTGGATAAATTTTATTCAACACAAGCGGATACACCAGCCTGGTTAAAAGCGCATTATGAAGATGAAACAGGTTATTCTTTCCCATCTGGTCATTCTATTTTTGCCGCCACTTGGCTTATGTTAGCTGTCGGATTTAGCCAATTATTAGGGAAGCGTTCTTTTAAAGCGGAATTGCTTATTGGAGCCATGACAATTTGGGGCGTATTAATGTTGATTAGTCGTGTGCGCCTTGGAATGCATTATCCTATCGATTTATTTGTGGCGATAATTTCGGCATGGATTGTTCATTTGATTATTTTTGGTTTCTTACAGAAGAAAGGCTTGTTTAACAATAAATAGCATCAAAGACCGGTTTGAGTGATAAAGCCGGTCTTTTTTATTGCTTGTAGAAAATATGATTTTTATCATGGATTTTCATTTTGATTTCAAGGAAAATACAGTCCAGACATTCCAACAATTTTGACCGCTCTTTTGAGGAGACAATATGTATTACGGTATTGATATCGGTGGCACAAAGATTGAATTGGCTGCTTTTAATGAAAAATTAGAAAAACTTTATACCGAGCGCGTGCCAACGCCACAAACAGATTATCAAGATTGGTTACAAGCGATCAAAACGCTAGTAGAACGTGCTGATGCCCACTTTGGTGAAAAAGGCACAGTAGGTTTAGGTTTGCCTGGATTTGTTAATTTAACAACTGGGCTTGCTGAAGTGACGAATATTCGTGTTGCAGATAATAAGCCAATTTTAGCCGATCTTGAACGCGTTTTAGATCGTGAAGTACGGGCAGAAAATGATGCAAATTGTTTTGCACTCTCGGAAGCCTGTGATGAAGAAAATACCCAATATCCATCTGTGTTAGGGCTTATTTTAGGGACGGGCTTTGGTGGTGGTTTTGTAATTAATGGCAAAATTCACTCAGGCCAAGTCGGGATGGCAGGGGAGTTAGGCCATCTTCAATTAAATTATCATGCCTTAAAATTATTGGGCTGGGATAAAGCACCTATTTATCAATGTGGTTGTGGTAATCATGCCTGTTTAGATACGTATATTTCCGGTCGCGGCTTTGAAATGTTGTATCGTGATTTAAAAGGGGAAGAGTTATCAGCCAAAGACATTATCGATCGCTTTTATGCGAAAGAGGAAAGTGCGGTTGATTTTGTTCGTATTTTTGTGGAGTTAGCAGCTATTTCTATCGGCAACATTATCACGGCATTTGATCCGCATATGATTGTGCTCGGTGGTGGTTTATCGAATTTTGATTATCTCTATGAAGCCTTACCAAAAGCATTGCCTGCTCATTTAATGCGTAGTGCAAAAGTGCCACCAATCAAAAAAGCTAAACATGGTGATTCCGGTGGTGTTCGTGGAGCAGCCGCGTTATTTTTAAACTGTGAATAGATTTAATCTAAAAATACAGTGAAAATTTGAATAAATTTTATGTTATAGGATAAGAATCCAGTTTTTCTTTAAGAAAACTGGATTTTTTCTTTTGTCTCTCTACAATCAGAATATTGATTTTTTAGTGAGGTTTTTATGCTGACAGAATTTGGGAACTGGATTGAACAAGGATTGACATGGGTTATCGAACATTTTGATGAACCATTATGGAATATCACCATTGTTATTTTATTAGGTGTAGGTCTATTTTTTACCATTACTACAGGGTTAGTGCAGTTACGTCTTTTCCCTACAAGTATACGTGAAATGTGGTTTGGACGTGCAGCAGAGGGAAATTCTTTAACGCCATTCCAAGCGTTTGCAACCGGGCTCGCCAGTCGAGTTGGCGTAGGTAATATCAGTGGTGTGGCAACAGCCATTGCACTTGGTGGAGAAGGGGCAGTATTCTGGATGTGGGTAACGGCATTTATTGGGATGTCGAGTGCTTTTGCGGAATCGACTTTAGCACAGGTATTCAAAATTCAAGATAAAGATGGTTCTTTCCGTGGTGGCCCTGCTTACTATATTACACAAGGTTTAAAATCACGTTGCTTAGCGGTAGCGTTTGCGGTATCACTTATTTTTACTTTTGGTTTTGCATTTAATTCAGTACAAGCAAACTCAATAGTAGAAGCAACTAAAAATGCTTGGGATTGGCAAGGTGAATATGTAGGTCTGGTTTTAGTGGTATTAACTGCTGCAATTATTTTCGGTGGCGTAAAACGTATTGCGACCATTTCTAGTAGCGTAGTACCGATGATGGCACTCTTTTATTTAATCATGGCGGTAATTATCTTAGGTATGCATATTGATATGATTCCGACGGTAATAGCCAATATTTATAAAAGTGCTTTTACTTTCCAATCAGCTGCTGGTGGTATGTTTGGTGCTTTAGTCTCCAAAGCCATGATGATGGGGATTAAACGTGGATTATTCTCTAATGAAGCGGGGATGGGCTCTGCACCAAATGCAGCAGCTGCCGCTCATGTAAAACATCCAGTTAGTCAAGGCTTAGTACAAATGCTTGGTGTGTTTGTAGATACCATGATTGTCTGTACTTGTACGGCGGTAATTATTCTGCTTTCTGATAACTATGGCAGTGAAACACTGAAAAGTATTTCCTTAACGCAAAACGCATTGCGTTATCATGTTGGGGAGTTTGGCGTACACTTCTTAGCTTTTATTTTATTGCTTTTCGCTTATTCCTCTATTATCGGTAACTATGCTTACGCAGAAAGTAACATTCGCTTTATCAAAAATAAACCGTGGTTTGTATGGATATTCCGTTTATCGGTATTATTCTTCGTTTATTTCGGCTCGGTAAAATCAGGTAATGTTGTGTGGAATTTTGCAGACACTGTGATGGCTGTGATGGCAATTATTAACTTAGTCGCGATTGTTTTACTTTCCCCAATTGTATGGAAGTTAATGAAAGACTATCAGCATCAATTAAAAGCAGGAAAAGAGCCTGAATTTAAAATTGACCTCTATCCTGAAATTAAAAAACGAGTATTAGATCATCGAATTTGGAAATAAATTTTGATGGAATATGAAAAAGGCGGGGAGTCCCGCCTTTATTGTTTTAAATTGATCTGAAAATTGACCGCACTTTATCGTTCATTTCGATAAGTCAGGAAGTAATAAGAGAGGGCTGAAATGACCACGCAAGCTGTCATTGTATAGAGCATTGGTGCCGCGGTTTCCATTTTAAAGCTCGCTACCAAGGAACCCATCACCGCACCTACACCAAAACGTACACTTCCCATTAATGAATTTGCGGTACCCGCCATCGTTGGGAATTTTTCGAGAATAGAGGCTGTGGCATTGGATGAGATTAATGGATTTTGTCCTACAAAAAAAGCCACACCAATTGCCATTGGCCAAAAACCGAAATCAAAAAGTGCGGTTAAAAATAACCAAATTCCGGATATGAATTGTACTGCAATACCAATTCGTAACATGGTTTCAGCACCTAATTTCAATACAAATTTCCCATTGAGGTAAGAAGCCGTTGTCATGATGGCAATATTGATCATAAAGAAATAACCGAATTCATCGACAGGGATGCCATAAATACCGATATAGACAATAGACCCTGCAGTGACGAAAGCAAATAAACCGCCAAATCCAAAAGAGGCGGCCGCCATATAACCTAACACTTCTTTTTGTTTTGAAAGCATCATAAAGTTACGAGCAATGATATTTAGGCGTAGTGGAATACGGTTTTCTTGTTTATGGGTTTCAGGAATAATGAAAAAGACGAGTAATGCGGCAAGAAATCCCATCGTACCAATCACATAAAAAATCATGTGCCAGTGGAAATACTTCACAATATATCCGCCAATCACAGGTGCAACAAGCGGCGCGATCATAAAGACAAGCGTGATGGTGGACATGACTCGAGAGAGTTGATCCTTGCTAAATAAATCTCGTAATAACGCCCCTGAAAGCACCACTGGCGCAGCACCGAAGAAACCTTGAATGAAACGCAGAGCAGTGAAACTACCAATAGAATGGATACCGGTTAAAATAATAGCGGTGATAGCACCAATAATGACACCTAATAGAATAATTGGTTTACGACCAAAACTATCACCAAATGGCCCCCAGAATAATTGCCCTGCTGCCATACCGTAAGCAAAGAATGTCAGCGTGTGCTGAACTTGCTCGGAGTTGATATTTAAGTCTTCAGCAATATTTAAAAAGGACGGGATATACATATCCACGCCCAAAGGCGGTAGCATCGAGAGGATGCCGAGCGTGGCGATAAAGATAAAAGTAGGTTTAATATTTTGGCTCATATTATTTCACTAAATTGTCGATTTCTTCCTGAGTGAGTGGACGAAATTCGCCTTCTTCTAAGCTTTCATCTAATTCAACGTTACCTATTCTCCAACGGTGTAGCGCAACGACTTTATTACCAAGTGCAGCAAACATTCGTTTCACTTGATGATAGCGCCCTTCAGCGATAGTCAAATTAACGTTGTAATCATCTAATACTTCTAATTTCGCCGGCTTAGTGGGTTCTTTTTCACCACGTAGTAGAATGCCTTCTTCACAGGCTGAAGCATAATGGTTTTCAACTGGATCGGCTAAAGTGACTAAGTAGGTTTTTTCGCATTGATGTTTGGGTGAAGTAATACGATGTGACCATTGACCGTCATCCGTTAATAGCACGAGTCCTGTGGTATCCACATCTAATCGACCAGCACTGTGTAACTTGCCAGAAAGAGGCGGTTCAAAGAATTGATAAATGGTTGGGTAGTCACCATCATCGTGAGAGCAAACGTAGCCTTGTGGCTTATGCAACATAAAATATTGCCCTTCTTCTATCCAAGGCAACAATTCATCTTCAAAATAAATTTCATCTTCTAGGCTTACTTTGATCGCACCATTTTTCACAATTTCACCATTAATTTTGACCGCACTTTGGCGAATGGCCTTGGTGGCTTGTGAACGGGTTAAGCCTGTATTCTCAGCAATAAATTTATCTAGTCGCATCGTAAACTCTTATTTTTGATTGAACCAGCTGACGTAATCAAACTGATCGTAATATTTTTCGCCATTCCAACCGGAAAAAGTAAATAAATCGCCCACTTCGCTTTCGTTTTCAAAGCCTTTAATGTAGAAAGCGGATTTTAATTCAGGATATGGCTTGTGGGTAAAGACGACTTTGTTTGGATAAGGCAAGTTATCGAAGGCTTGCAAGTCTTCATATTTTGCACCTTTTCCACCATCTTTATCTGTCATCATAATAAACAAATTATCGAGATCTAAACGCTGTGAGCGAGCTTCCCACTTTTCCCGAGCCTCTTGTTCGGAGTGGTAGTGCATAAAGTGCACTTTAAGATCACCTAATAGACCAACTGGGTACGGTTTTTCTGTTTGTATAAATTGAAGCGGTTGTGCTTGATAGAATGTGATGTTCTGTAGATAGCGAACAAAATCGCTAGGGTCTAAATAAAGGTTAACAAACGGAGAATTAAAAGGCTGATTGAGGTCGTGCAAAATAAATGCACCGACACAGTTTGCAGAAATCACTGACATACCTTGGTTGGTTAACCGTTTTTGAAAGGTTTTGTTAATCGCTTTCCGTTGTAATTTATTGATGGCACTTCTAAATTTAGAAAACAAACTCATTATTTACATCCTGCATGTTTTTTTGCGACATAGTAACGTTTTTGGCTCAAAATGTGAAGAAAAGACAAAAAGCGCGGTCGATTTCACTCATATTTTGTGATCATTTTGTAAAATTTTTGCGGTATATCACAAATTTCTCTAAAAAAGAGAGTATAATGGCGCAAATTTTATTTAGCCTAAGTGAAAATGGAGTATTTTTATATGAGCGAACAATTACGCCAAGCCGCATTAGATTTTCATGAATTCCCAATTCCGGGGAAAATTGCCGTTACCCCAACCAAATCGCTAGAAACCCAACATGATTTAGCCCTTGCTTATTCTCCAGGTGTTGCAGAGCCTTGCTTAGAAATTGAAAAAGATCCTTCTGCTGCAAGCCGTTATACCGCTCGCGCTAACTTGGTTGCTGTGATTTCAAATGGTACTGCCGTATTAGGTTTAGGAAATATTGGTGCACTCGCCTCAAAACCTGTTATGGAAGGGAAAGGGGTATTGTTCAAAAAATTTGCCGGCATCAATGTATTTGATATTGAAATCAATGAGCATGATCCAGATAAATTAATCGATATCATCGCTTCACTAGAGCCAACGTTTGGTGGCATTAACCTTGAAGATATCAAAGCACCGGAATGTTTCCACATTGAAAAAGCGTTGCGTGAACGTATGGGAATTCCGGTATTCCATGATGACCAACACGGTACAGCTATCATCGTAGGTGCAGCAGCATTAAACGGTTTAGAAATTATTGGTAAAAACATTGCTGATGTACGCTTAGTAGTAAATGGTGCCGGTGCTTCTGCTATTGCTTGTACTAACTTGCTTCGTGCATTAGGCTTCAAAAAAGAAAACATCACCATGTGTGACTCTAAAGGTGTGATTTTCAAAGGCCGTGGCGATAACATGGATGAAACCAAACAATTCTACGCCATTGAAGATAATGGTTGGCGCACATTAGCCGATGCCGTTAAGGGTGCGGATGTATTCTTAGGCTGTTCTAAAGCCGGTGCATTAAAACCTGAAATGGTGAAAACCATGGCAGAAAATCCATTAATTCTTGCATTAGCTAACCCAGTGCCTGAAATTACCCCAGATGAAGCGAAAGCAGTACGTCCGGATGCGATTGTTTGTACTGGTCGTTCAGACTTTCCAAACCAAGTTAATAATGTGCTTTGTTTCCCATTCTTATTCCGTGGCGCTTTAGATGTAGGTGCAACAGCGATTAATGAGGAAATGAAATTGGCGGCTTCTCATGCAATTGCAAGTCTTGCGAAAGAACCGGTTCCATTAGAAATTATTGCTAATTATGGTGCGTTATCTTTTGGACCTGATTATGTGATTCCAACACCATTTGATCCACGCTTATTGTTTACTGTCTCTTCTGCGGTAGCGAAAAAAGCGATGGAAACAGGTGTGGCAACACGTCCAATTACAGATTGGGCAGCTTATGAAAAACAATTAAAAGCATTAGTTGCAGCTTAATCTTTCTCTTCCAAAGTGCGGTCAAAAATGATGATGTTTTTAACCGCACTTTGTGTTTTTTTATCTGTCTATGGAAGGAATGGCACATTCACGTGCTTTAAATTAATCAGAGGGTAGCGATTCCCTTAGGACTTATGAGTGTCAAAATGAAACAAACACGTTCTCCTTTATATCCGATTTTTCTCTTCGTCATCATTAATCTGATCATTTTCACCTTGTCTCGTCTTGGGCTTGCGATTTGGCAGGCAGACCGTGTCTCTGCGGTAGCGGGCTGGGGGCAATTATTCTTACAAGGCTTGCGCATGGATATCGTAGCTTTGTGTTATCTATTTGGTGTGCCAGCATTATTTACGGTGTTATTTCATCATAGCCGTATTTGGAAAATGATTTTACGTATCTGGCTTACCCTTGGCAGTGTGTTTATTCTATTTATGGAATTGGCTACACCGGCATTTATCGAAACCTATGATTTCCGTCCAAACCGTCTGTTTATCGAATATCTAATTTATCCGAAAGAAGTCTTTTCAATGTTGATGGAAGGCCATTTAACTGCAGTCATTTTTAGCCTTATTTTTACCGTTACAGCTTTCTTCTGTTATTGGAAGCTATCTGGTTATGCGGTGAAAAATTTACGCCCAATGAGTTGGAAATTACGTCCTATTGTCGCATTGCTTGTGATTGCAGTTGCTTTTTTAGGGGCGCGTTCTAGTTTTCAGCACCGTGGTGTGAATCCTGCAATGGTGGCTTTTTCCTCTGATGGTTTAGTGAATTCGCTTGTGTTGAATTCAGGTTACTCCGTTCTTTATGCTGCCCAACAATTTAAAGACGAAGGGGCATCTTCTGAAGCCTATGGCAAAATGGATACCGATGAAATGTTGCGTATTGTCAAAGCAAGCCGTGGCCGTCCTGAAAGTGATTATATTTCAGAGAAGATTCCAACCTTAACGAAAAACCAAGCCACTTACCAAGGTAAACCGAAAAATATCGTCATTATTTTGGAAGAAAGTTTTGGTGCGCAATTTGTTGGTACATTAGGCGGAAAACCACTTTCCCCCGAATTTGATAAATTAGCCAAAGAAGGCTGGTTATTTGAAAATCTCTATGCGACCGGTACACGTTCTGTACGTGGTATTGAAGCCACAACAGCAGGTTTTACACCTACTCCAGCACGTGCGGTAGTGAAATTAAATAATAGTCAAAGTGGTTTCTTTACCATTGCAGATTTACTTGCTAAACAAGGTTATAACACGTCCTTCATTTATGGTGGTGAAAAACACTTTGATAACATGGCAAGCTTCTTCTATGGCAATGGCTTCCAAAATATTATCGATCAAAAGGATTATCAAAATCCGAAATTTACTGCGACTTGGGGCGTGAGTGATGAGGATTTATTTGATAAAGCGAACGAAACCTTTACCCAATTACAGAATGAAGGAAAACCATTCTTTAGCTTAGTGTTCAGTTCAAGCAATCACGATCCTTTTGAATTTCCGGATGGTAAAATTGAGCTTTACGAACAACCGAAAGCAACCCGTAATAACAGCGCAAAATATGCGGATTATGCCATTGGTTATTTTTTCAAATTAGCGAAACAATCTAATTATTGGAAAGATACCGTGTTCTTGGTGATTGCAGACCATGATTCCCGTGCAGCGGGTGCAAGCTTAGTACCAATTAAGCATTTCCATATTCCAGCGTTAATTTTAGGGGATAATGTAGATCCACGCCGAGATAGTCGTTTAGTGAGCCAAATTGATATGCCGACAACCTTGCTTTCTATTGCTGGTGTAAGTGGTAATTATCCGATGATTGGCTTTGATTTAACGAAAGATGTGAATCCAGATCGTGCCTTTATGCAATTCGATCAAACGCAAGCGTTAATGAAAGGTAATCATGATGTCGTTATCCAAACACCAAATAGTAAAGCAAAAGGCTATGTTTACGATAAGGAAAAAGACACATTAACTGAAAAAGAAGTGCCGGAAGAAATGAAAAAAGAAGCTTTGGCACATGCTTTACTTGGCAGCTATTTATATAAAAACCGTTTATATAAAGGCAGTGAAGAGAAATAAAGAGCGGTCAGTTTTAGGCTAATTTTAAAGGGCGAATGATTTCGCCCTTTTTCTTTATATGATTTTTGCTTAGTGATTTTCAGCAATTACACGTGGGAATAAAATATTATTTTCACGGTGAATATGCATCATTAAATCATCAGCAAACTCTTGGATGCCACTATAAAGAGCGCGCCATGTATTGCAAGCATCTGCTGGAGGCGTCATATTATTTGTTAATGATTTCAATACATCTAAATGTTCGCCGTGTTCCGCATGTTCCATTTCCATCATACGAATTGGCATTTGCGCCATCATATAATTACCGGCTTTGATCATTGGGAAAAGCACGTGCTCTTCTTTCATCATATGGTTGCTCAAATCTTCATAGACATTGCGTAATTCAGCTGCCACACCCATTGGACAATCTTCACGATCGCCATGAACACTTTCTACACGATCCGCTAAGACGATTAATTCTTGAAGCTGTTCACGGTGACGTTGATGGTAGCGAACTAAAATATGATCGATAATTTCAGGATAAGTTGCATTAACCCAATATTCTTCAGGGTTTTCTGCTTTGCTATTTTGAAGCTCGGTTAAACGTGTTTCAATTTCTGCTAAATTTAATCCTTTTTCTGCCGCTGCATTTGCAAGTGTATCGGAACCACCACAGCAGAAATCCAAATCGTATTCGCGAAGTAGAGATGTTGAGCCGGGTACGCTGACAGCGATTTCACTTAATTTTTTATCTCCAAAAGACATAATGAATCTCCTTATTGATTAGGTAGAGTTAAAAAGTTGAGTGAAATACTAAGATAATGAAAGAAAAATGCAACGGATTTTTTAGCAAAGTATGATTTAAATCAAAGCTAAAAGTTAAAGTTACCGTGTTGTAGGTAGGTATTGATGCGTATTAAAGTGAAAGTTGCATTGCTTTGATGAGGTGTTATTATTCGAGCATAGAGAGGGGATAATAATGAAGCGAATCTATCGATTTTTGGCTATTGGCTTAGTGTTAGTGGTTTTAGGTGTTGGATATTTTCTTACGAATTTAACGATTTTTGACCATACATTTATTCAACTAAAAACATCACAAAAAGTGAGTTATATTCCTTTTAAAAACAAGTTAAATATGCAATGTGACAAGGCTGATTATTCAGTGCCTAAATTAGCCAGTTCTCGTTTTAATTTGATAACTTGGAATGTACATAAAGGGCAAGATAAAGGTTGGCAAGAAGATTTAGCGCAACTTTCTAAACAAGCGGATTTTGTGTTATTACAAGAGGCGACGCAGTATCAAAATTTAAGTACATTTTCGACCGCACTTTTTGTGTCCTCTTTTTCTTTTAAAGATCTCTTATCAGGTGTAAAAACATTCACCAACACGCAACCAGAATGGTATTGCGGTGGTGGCGTAGCTGAACCATTAATACGAATACCTAAGGTGGCAAGTGTGATGAATTTTCCATTAGAAAAAGGCGATAGTTTGCTACTTATTAATGTGCATTTAATTAATTTTGAATGGGGTATTTCCACTTATCAAACCCAGTTAGAGCAGCTATTTTCCTTTGTTGAAAATCATCAAGGTCCTATCATCATGTCTGGTGATTTTAATGCGTGGAATGAACGTCGTCTGAATTTAGTCAATAATTTGATACAAAAATATGGCTTAGATTCTGTGGCGCTCACTCAAGATGAGCGGGTTAGATTTTTAGGGTATCCACTGGATTATATTTTTACGCGAGGCGTAAAAGTGGTAAGTGCGACATCCGAAGTGGTTACTTCGTCAGATCATAATCCATTACTGATGGAATTCGAATTGGAATAAAGTGCGGTCAGATTTTTAGAAAAATTTAGGGCTAACGTAATGTTAGCCCTATGTATTAATTATTTAGTTTGGTTAATTAAGAATTGTGTTAATAAAGATACTGGACGACCCGTTGCACCTTTATTTGCACCTTGAAGCCAAGCTGTCCCCGCAATATCTAAATGTGCCCAAGTATATTTTTTCGTAAAATTAGAGAGGAATGCGCCAGCAGTAATTGCGCCTCCCCAGCGACCGCCGATATTGGCTAAATCAGCAAATGGAGATTTTAATTGCTCTTGATATTCTTCACTCAACGGTAATCGCCAAGCTTTATCGGTAGTTTGCTGTGCCGCTTTTAATAACTGTTCTGCTAAGGCGTCATCAGTTGAAACTAAGCCGCTGTTATGTTGGCCTAACGCCACCACGCAAGCACCTGTTAGGGTTGCGACATCAATCACATATTGCGGTTCAAAACGTTCTACATAGGTGAGCGCATCACAAAGTACTAAACGTCCTTCCGCATCTGTATTTAATACTTCTACGGTTAAACCATTCATTGTGGTGAGAATATCACCAGGGCGATAAGCATTGCCATCAGGTAAGTTTTCACAACCTGCTAATACACCAATGACATTTAATGGCAGATTTAATTCAGCAATGGCTTTCATCGTACCGAATACCGAAGCCGCACCGCACATATCGTATTTCATTTCATCCATATCTGCGGCAGGTTTTAAAGAAATACCGCCCGCATCAAAGGTTAAGCCTTTACCTACTAACACGATTGGTTTCGCATTTTTATCGGGCGCATTGTTGAAATGTAAAATAGACATATAAGCCGGATTTTGCGAACCGCGAGATACAGCTAAATACGCATTCATGCCAAGTTTTGTCATATCTTCTTCATCAATTACATCGAGGGAAAGTGCGGTTGATGTTTCGGCTAAATTTTTAGCTTGTTCTGCTAAATAAGCCGGTGTACAAATATTAGGTGGCATATTCGCGATATTACGCGCAGCTTTCACACCATTTGCAATGGCTTGAGCTTCTGCAATGGCTTGCTGAACTTGTGTGTCATCGGTATTAAAAATGATTTCTTGAAGTGAGATAGCATCCGCTTTTTTACTTTTAAATTCATCAAATTGATAAAGACTATGTTCGATGGTTTCAACGGTAAAACGCACATTCCAAAATAGATCGCGATCTTTGATTTCCACATCCGTTAAATTATTTACCACTTGTTGAATATTTAATTCTTTTAATGTTTGGGTAACACGTTGGATGATTTGTTTAAATTGGCGTTCAGTCGTTTCACCTTTTTTGCCACAACCTGCTACTAATACACGTTTAGCGGCAAGATTTGGTAACGAATGAAGCAGAGTCGCTTGACCAATTTTGCCTGAAAGATCTTGGCTTTGAGCTAATTGGCTGAGGTAGCCTTGTGTGATTTGATCGATTTCATTGAAACTTTTTGTAAATTCGTTGTTCTCATAAATGCCGATGATAAGGCAATCGGTTGATTGAGAAAGTGCGGTTGAGTTTGCTTGATATTTCATGTTATTTCCTTATGTTGCTAATTTGCTATTTAAATCAGTGAAAATAAGGTATCATACGCCATCTAAATTAGCCAGTTTCCCGTGTTTTTTAGTTAGAAAAAAGAATGATATTAACCCGATATTTAACAAAAGAAGTCTTTAAAAGCCAAATTGCGATTTTGTTTATTTTGCTTTTAATTTTCTTCAGCCAACAACTTGTTCGCGTTCTTGGTTCAGCGGCAAATGGTAAAGTGCCTGCCGATCTTGTGTTCTCTTTACTCGGATTAGGGATGCCAACAATGGCGCAATTAATGTTGCCATTATGTTTGTTTATCGCCATTTTGCTAACTTTCGGTCGACTCTATGCAGAAAGTGAGATCACCGTTATGCGAGCCTGCGGTGTGGGTCAACGTATTCTTGTTCGCGTGGCGTTAATTCTTTCTTTACTCACTGCGGGTTTGGCAGCTTACAACGCTTTGTGGCTTTCCCCATGGGCGATTCAAAAACAAGCTGCTATTGTTGAAGATGCTAAAGCAAATCCCACTATGGGCGCGTTGACTTCGGGGCAATTTATGTCCACGAGCAACAATAATTTTGTTTTATTCATTGATAAGATCAATGGTAATCAAATCAGTGATGTTTATCTTTTCCAAATGAAAGCCAAAGGTCAAACGAAACCGTCAGTGGTTACGGCTGAAAAAGGTGAGTTAAAAGCGTTACCTAATGGCGACCAAGTCTTGAATTTACAGAATACCTTGCGTGTCGAAGGGACTTCGGTACTTCCTGATTTCCGTATTACCCATTTTGATGATTACCAAGCGTATTTGGGTCATCAAGAGACAAATTCGGAAAGTGATGAAGCCGCTGAATTATCTTTTGAGCAATTATTAAAAGATAAAAGTCCCGCAGCCAAAGCAGAATTGCATTGGCGCATTACCTTAATTTTAGCGGTTCCTTTAATGGCGCTTATTGCTGTACCAATGAGTAAAGTAAATCCTCGCCAAGGCCGTTTCGCGAAAATCTTACCGGCATTATTGCTTTATTTAATTTACTTCTTATTACAAAGTTCATTTAAATCTGCGGGTGGCGCAGGTAAGCTTGATGCAGGTTTATTAATGCCGCTGGTAAATATCGCCTTTTTAATTTTAGGAATTGTGCTGAATAGTTGGGATAGCACCGCTATGCATAAATTCCGTCGTGTATTCAGAAAAGGATAATAACAATGTTGATGAATACTCTTGATCGTTATATCGGTAAAAGCATCTTAGGGGCAATTTTTGCTACACTATTTACGTTAGTTGGTCTTTCGGCAATCATCAAATTTGTAGAGCAATTTCGTAGCGTAGGTAAAGGCTCTTATGATATTTGGCAAGCTGTGGCTTATACAGGTTTAACGATGCCAAAAGATGTAGAAACCTTTTTCCCAATGGCGGCCTTGTTAGGTGCCTTAATTGCGTTAGGTAATTTAGCCAGCCGAAGTGAATTAGTGGTAATGCAATCTGCGGGTTTTTCTCGCTTTAAAATTGGATTAGCCGTCATGAAAACGGCACTTCCACTGGTACTTTTTACCATGATTATTGGTGAGTGGGGAATTCCACAAACTGAACAGTTTGCCCGTGATATGCGTACTCGTGCACTTTCTGGTGGCTCAATGCTTTCGGTGAAAAATGGTGTATGGGCAAAAGACGGTAATAATTTCGTGTATGTGCGTCGTATTAAAGATGATGCAAAATTAGAAGATATTTACATCTATACCTTTGATGAGCAGCGTAACCTCACTCATTTAAAACATGCGAATCAAGCACAATATTCTGCTGAAAATAATCAATGGCAGTTGCGCCAAGTCAATAATTCAGTGGTATCAAAAGAGCAAATTACCACGACAAACCGCTTAACCGAAGATTGGGCAACAAGCTTAACGCCAGATAAATTAGGTGCAGTTTCATTACGTCCAACATCATTATCTATTTCAGGTTTGTATGAATATATTGCGTTCTTAAAACAAACAGGACAGGATTCTCGCCGTTTTGAATTAACCTATTGGCGTAAGATTTTACAGCCCGTTTCAGTAGGTGTAATGATGATGCTTGCGTTATCTTTTATCTTCGGTTCATTACGTAGTGTCACTGCAGGGGCGAGAATCGTCACGGGGATTTGTTTTGGGTTCTTGTTCTATGTCGTCAATGAAATTTTTGGACAAATGAGCGTGGTATTTAATGCACCAGCTTTTTTAGGTGCGCTGATGCCAAGCCTCTTGTTTATGGCGATTATTTGGTGGCTACTTGCAAGAAAACGAGATTAATTAATACAAAAAATGAAAAAGGCGAACTGATATAGTTCGCCTTTTTGTTTGCTAAAAAAAAGTGCGGTCAAAATTGACCGCACTTTAAGAATTTAATCTTCTTTGAATTCTCTCATCATTTCTTCTGCTTTTTTCACCATTTCTGCTGAACCGACGAAAAGTGGTATACGTTGGTGAAGTTCAGTTGGTTGAATATCTAAAATTCGATTGTAACCATCAGAGGCAATACCGCCTGCTTGTTCCGCTAAGAATGCAATTGGATTGCCTTCATAAAGCAAACGAAGCTTACCATTTGGATAGTTAGTTGCACTTGGATAAATGTAGATACCGCCTTTTAATAAGTTACGGTGGAAGTCTGCCACTAATGAACCAATATAACGTGACGCATAAGGACGGTTAGTTGCTTTATCCTCCTCTTGGCAGTATTTAATGTATTTTTTTACCCCTTGTGGGAATTTGAGATATTGTCCTTCGTTGATGGAGTAGATTTTACCGTCTTTTGGCATTTGCATATTTTCATGAGAAAGACAGAATGTACCGATAGATGGATCGTAAGTGAAGCCATTCACCCCATGACCAGTGGTATAGACTAACATGGTTGAAGACCCATATACGATATAACCCGCCGCGACTTGTTTATTACCCGGTTGCATAAAGTCTTCTAAAGTAACAGGTGAGCCAATTGGTGAAACACGACGGTAAATAGAGAAGATTGTCCCAACTGAAACGTTTACATCAATATTGGATGAACCATCAAGAGGATCGGTCAAAATAATATATTTCGCATTGCGAGCACGTTCAGTATCAAAAGCGATAAAGCTTTCTTCTTCCTCAGAAGCAAAACCCGCTACCTCTTCACGCGACATAAGGGCCGCATTCATGGTGTTATGGGCGAATAAGTCCAATTTCATTTGGCTTTCACCTTGTACGTTTTCGACACCAGACTGGCCAAGTATATTGGTTAAACCCGCTTTGTTGATATCACGATGAATGATTTTTGCTAATAAACGAATAGAAGACAAAATACCACTAAGTTCCCCTTTTGCATTTGGGTACTCTGCTTGGCGTTCAACAATAAATTCACTCAATGTTTTCATTTTTATTCCTTTTTTTATCATTGTTAAGTAACAGACACCTCGATTATACGCTATTTCATAATTTTGATTGAGATCAAAATATGAATAATGAGATCTGCATCACACTTTATTTTCAATACAAAACCTTGACAAAAGCTATAAATATCCTTTAAAAGAGAGGTGTAACAAAAAAATAACAAACAACACAACATCACAATAAAGGGTATCCTATGAATATAACCCCGATCAGCGAGTCGGCGGTGGTTTGCTCTTTACCACCACCAGCTTCACTTCAACAACAACGCCAACTCTGGGCGTTTGCCAATCAACTACAGTCTGAGCAAGATATTGTAGAAGTTGTCGTGGGAATGAATAACCTTACGGTCTTTACTGATTTTTATGTGGATTTTGCACCGCTTATTCAACGTTTGGAACAACATTGGGCAGAATTGAAAGTCTCTACTTTTCAAGGACGTCATATAGAAATTCCGGTGATTTATGGCGGTGAATTAGGCCAGGATTTATCTGAGGTCGCAAAATTACATAACACAACTCCCAAAAAGATCGTTCAAATGCACAGTGATCCTATCTATACCGTGTATATGATTGGTTTCCAACCAGGCTTTCCTTATTTGGGTGGTTTACCAGAATGCTTACACACGCCTCGTCGTGCCACACCAAGAACAGTTGTTCCTGCAGGTTCTGTGGGTATTGGTGGATCTCAAACTGGCATTTATCCCTTTTCCTCTCCAGGTGGATGGCAATTAATCGGCCATACCAAGCAAGCGCTCTTTGACAAAAATCAAGCAAAACCCACTTTATTACAAGCTGGCGATACGGTGAAATTTGTTGTGGAGGGCATTGAATTATGATTCATATTATTGATGTGCAATCCCGTGCCACAATGCAGGATTTAGGCCGTTTTGGTTTACGTCGATTTGGCATTAGTCACTGTGGAGCAATGGATAAATTGGCGTTACGTGCAGGCAATATTCTGCTGGGAAATGCAGAGGGAGCCCCAGCAATCGAAGTGCCTTTAGGTGGTCTTACATTACAATTTCAGCAAGATATGAATTTTTGTGTGACGGGGGCATTTTATGAAATGACCTTAGATGACAAACCGATTTTTGCCTATTGGCGTTATCAGGCGAGAGCGGGGCAAGTGCTGAAAATGGTACGTGCAAAAATTGGTATGTATGGCTATTTATGTGTTCAAGGTGGTTTTATCTTACCCCAAGAATTGAACTCTTGTAGTACGGATCTTCGAGCTCAAATAGGCGGTGTAGAAGGACGTTGTTTACAAGTTGGAGATCAATTAAAAACGGTAAATGATCCTATTTTACGTAGTGAAATTGGGATTGCACCCATTCCACTTAAGCATACGATTCATGCGTTACCATCCTCTGAATATCAAGCGTTTAAACGAAAATCTCAATATTATTGGTGGCGAGGTGAATGGACGTTACAAAGCAGCAGTGATCGCATGGGCTATCGTTTTCAAGGGCAAAAATTAGAATTAAAGCAACCTCTGGAAATGCTGTCTCACGCGATTCAATTTGGTAGCGTACAAGTGCCACCAAGTGGTCAACCAATTATTTTAATGGCTGATGCACAAACTACGGGCGGTTATCCCAAAATTGCCAATGTGATCGATGCGGATCTTGGTGCGTTGGCACAGGTACGTTTAGGCTCAACCATTCAATTCGAGGCAGTTAGTTTAGAACAAGCCGCAAAATTGCGTCGTAAAAATGAGATATACCTCGATCAAATTAGGAGAATTGTCGATGAAAAAAATTGATTTAAATGCCGATATTGCTGAAGGTTTTCCTTTTGATGAGGCATTATTAAAATTGCTTTCTTCTGCCAATATTGCTTGCGGTTTACATGCCGGTGGAGCAAAAGAAATGCAAAGTGCGGTCAGATTTGCGAAAGAAAATCAGGTTCGCATTGGTGCTCATCCAGGTTTTCCAGATCGAGAAAACTTCGGGCGTACTCAAATGGATTTACCTGAACAGGAATTAATTGCGCATTTACGGTATCAGCTTGGTGCATTAAAAGCGATTTGTGATGGGGAAGGCACGGAAATTAGTTATGTTAAGCCACACGGTGCTTTATACAATCAAGCTGCGAAAGATGAAAAGTTGGCACGTTTAATTGCACAAACAATTCGTCAATTTGATTCTAATTTAAAATTAATGGGATTGGCGGGGAGCTTAATATTACGCGTAGCTGAGGAAGAAGGTTTACAAACCATTTCTGAAGTTTTTGCGGATCGTCACTATATGCCTGATGGGAGTTTGGTATCTCGTTCGCAACCGAATGCCATGGTGGAGTCTGATGAGGAAGCCATTCAACAAGTGTTACAAATGGTAACAGAAGGTCAAGTCAAAGCCATTGATGGAAGCCTTGTGCCAGTAAAAGCAGAAAGTATCTGTTTACATGGCGATAATCAACATTCTCTACAATTTGCAGCACGCATTGTGGAAGAATTAGAAAAAAATCATATAACAATAACGGTATAAGCCGAATAAACATAACACACAACATCAACTTAACAAGGGAGGTGCTTTATGGCATCAATCAATCACCGCCGAAATGCAGTGCTAGGGGCGGCATTTTTAATGGCGACTTCAGCAATTGGTCCTGGCTTTTTAACTCAAACTGCAACCTTTACAAACACCTTATTAGCCAGTTTTGGCTTTGTGATTTTATTATCGATTTTGTTAGATATTGGTGCTCAGCTTAATATTTGGCGAATTGTGGTGGTATCAGGAAAGCGAGCACAGGATATTTCTAATGCTGTTTTTCCAGGCGCGGGCTATTTTCTTGCGTCACTTATCGTGATGGGAGGGTTGGCTTTTAATATTGGTAATGTAGGGGGCGCAGGCCTAGGGCTTAATTCAATCTTTGGTATCGCCCCAGAAACAGGAGCTGTTATCAGTGGCATCATTGCAATTTTAATTTTTTTACGTAAAGAAGCAGGATTGTTAATGGATCGCTTTGCTCAATTAATGGGTTTTATTATGATTGCACTGACTTTGTATGTCATGTTTAAAACAGAACCGCCAGTGGTAGAAGCAGCATACCGTACCTTTATTCCAGAGCAAGTTGATCCTATCGCAATTGTGACATTAGTTGGAGGAACTGTAGGGGGATATATTACCTTTGCTGGCGCTCACCGCTTATTAGACGCGGGGATCCAGGGTGAAAAAGCCATGGCTGAAGTGAGTCGTAGCTCTGTATCGGCTATTTTAATCGCCTCTACCATGCGTGTTGTATTATTTCTTGCCGTGCTTGGTGTTGTCGCCAAAGGGATTCCGTTGAATCCTAAAAATCCAGCAGAAACGCCTTTCGAATACGTGGCAGGCAATTTTGGCCAAATCTTATTTGGCGTAGTGATTTGGGCAGCTTCTATCACATCAGTTATTGGTGCCGCTTATACATCGGTATCATTCCTCACGAGCCTTTGTCCGACAATTGAACGAAATAGAAACTGTTGGATTATTGGGTTTATAGTGGTTTCTACAGCAGTTCTTGTCACTGTAGGGAAACCTGCTGCTGTACTGGTTTTTGTGGGAACCCTAAATGGTTTAATTTTACCAATAGCACTAGCCTTGATTTTATTAGCCGCTTATCGAAGCAATATTGTGGGTAGCTATAAACACCCAATTTGTTTAGCTTTTGCTGGCTGGTTTGTAGTGATTATTATGGCAATATTAAGTGGAAAAACCATAATTTCTTATGTATCTAGTTTTGTAAGTTAGTTTTTATTTCAAACTAAAGTGCGGTTAGAAATGACCGCACTTTTCTTTTTAAATTTTATATCAATTCCATTCATATAAAATCACAATAAAATTCACATCCATCTAGACGTCTAAATCTTTAATGAGGACGTTAATTTTGTTACACTCAGTCTATCTTAGAATTAATTAAATATAGGAAAGCAAAATGAGTAAACTTTTTCCAAATGCCACTATTCGTACTTCTGCGCCATATCGTTTTGATATTGTAGGCAGTTTTTTACGCCCAGAGGCTTTAAAACAGGCTCGTTATCAATGTAGTTGTGGTGATATTTCTTGTGCTGATTTAACGCAAGTTGAAGATACAGAAATTGCAAAATTGGTAGAGCATCAAAAAAATGTCGGATTGCATGCAGTAACAGACGGTGAATTTCGTCGTACTTTTTGGCATTTAGATTTCTTAGCTGCATTAGATGGCGTGAAAGAAGTAGATGCTGAAAAATTCTCAGTGCAATTTAAACACGATAATGTACGCCCGAAAACATTAAAAATTGTGGATAAGATCGGTTTTTCAGAGAGCCATCCTTTCGTTGAACATTACCGCTCATTGCAAAAAATAGCAGGGAAGACTGAAGTCAAATTAACGATTCCTTCTCCGTCTATGCTTCATTTAATTTGTACAGTACGTGCCACAGATTATCAGCCAATTGAACGTTATAAAGATAACAATCAGTTGTTATTAGATGATATTGCTGATGCTTATATTGATGCGATGAATATCTTCTATAAATTAGGCTGCCGCAATTTACAGTTGGATGATACCAGTTGGGGCGAATTCTGTGCGGAAGATAAACGTAAAACCTATACTGAACGAGGTTTAGATTTAGATCAAATTGCTAAAGATTATGTGTATATGTTAAACAAAATCGTGGCTGCTAAACCGTCTGATTTAGCGATTACAATGCATATTTGTCGTGGTAACTTCCGTTCAACTTGGTTCTCAGCGGGGGGGTATGAGCCTATCGCAGAAACCTTATTTGGTCATTGTAATGTAGATGGTTTCTTCTTGGAGTATGACAGTGATCGTGCAGGCGATTTCAAACCTTTACGCTTTATTAAGAATCAACAAGTGGTGTTAGGATTAATCACCTCTAAATCGGGTGAGTTAGAAAACCGTGATGAAATTATTGCTCGTATTAAAGAAGCGGCACAATATGTGGATATCAATCAACTTTGCTTAAGTCCACAATGTGGTTTTGCTTCAACAGAAGAAGGTAATATTCTGACGGAAGAGCAACAATGGAAGAAACTCGAATTTATCCGTAGTATCGCGGAAGAAGTTTGGGGTAAATAATTTCAATTAGAATGTAAAAGGGATAACGGTGAAAGCAGTTATCTCTTTTTTTATGAAAGTGCGGTAAAAAATGACCGCACTTTTAAACAATAAAAAAGGAAGTCAATAGACTTCCTTTTATGTTATTTCAATTTAATTATTTTTGACGCATTGCAGGGAAGAGGATCACATCACGGATAGATGGTGCATTAGCATAAAGCATTGCTAAGCGGTCGATACCTAAACCTTCACCTGCTGTTGGTGGTAAACCGTGTTCAAGTGCCACAACGAAGTCATCATCTTTAAACATCGCTTCATCATCACCTGCTTCTTTCGCTGCAACTTGCGCATCAAAACGTTCATTTTGGTCTTCGGCATCGTTTAATTCTGAGAAGCCGTTACCAATTTCACGTCCACCGATGAACAATTCAAAACGGTCTGTTACTTCTGGGTTTTCATCGTTACGACGTGCAAGTGGAGAAATCTCTGCTGGATGCGCCATTAAGAAAGTTGGTTGAATTAAGTGATGTTCAGCCACTTCTTCAAAGATTGCATTTACGATAGAGCCTAAGCCCCAAGATTTTTGTACTTCGATACCTAAGCGTTCAGCGGTTGCTTTTGCACGATCGAAGTCATAAAGATCTTCTCTTACGATACCTTTATCTGCACCGTATTTAATGGTCGCATCATGTAATGTGATACGCTCAAACGGTTTGCCGAAGTCAAATTCTAAATCACCGTATTTCACAATGGTTGTACCAAGAATATCAATCGCTAATTTACGTAATAATTCTTCGGTGTTATCCATTAAATCATGATAATCCGCATAAGCTTGGTAGTATTCAAGCATGGTGAATTCTGGATTATGACGGACAGAAACCCCTTCATTACGGAAGTTGCGGTTTAATTCGAATACGCGTTCAAAACCACCAACCACTAAACGTTTTAAGTAAAGTTCTGGCGCAATACGAAGATACATATCAACATCTAATGCGTTGTGGTGAGTGATAAATGGACGAGCAGATGCACCGCCTGGAATCACTTGTAACATTGGAGTTTCCACTTCCATGAAACCTTTAGAAATAAAGAATTCACGAATACCCGCAACCACTTTTGAACGAATAATAAATGTACGGCGAGATTCTTCATTAGAAATTAAATCTAAGTAACGTTGACGATAACGCGCTTCCATGTCTGTTAAGCCATGGAATTTGTTTGGTAATGGACGAAGTGCTTTTGTTAAAAGTTGTACTTCAGTTGTTTTAATGGTTAATTCATTTGTTTTGGTTTTGAAAAGCGTACCTTTCACCCCAATAATATCGCCTAAATCCCAGCTACCCACATCTTCCGCATAAACGCCTTCAGGAAGGTTATCACGAGCAACGTATAATTGAATTTTGCCACTCATATCTTGCAAGGTAATAAAGGTGGCTTTACCCATTGCACGACGAGTCATAATACGACCAGCAACTGCCACTTCAATGGCTTTTTCTTTTAATGCTTCACCATCTTCAACTTCGTACTTATCATGTAAATCTTGGGCAAGGGCGTCACGACGAAATTGGTTTGGAAACGCATTACCTTTTGCGCGTAATGCGGCTAATTTTTCACGGCGAACGAGCATTTCGCCATGGAGATCTAATTCTTTTACTTCTTGCTCTGACATATCCTTTACCTCGTTAGTTTTTACTTAGAATGTGATTTATTTAATAATAAACAGAATTTTCCTATTCTACCTATAGCATTGTTTTTTGTTAAGCCTTTTTTAATTAAGTTATCCTTTTTATCCAGAAAGTTGTCGGAATTGGAGTGGTAGAGATGGAATGGTACCTCTTTTCCACATAAGATAATTTTATCTTTGTCTCTTGAATCCGGTTTACCGTGTATGCAAACAAAAAGAGCGGTCAATTTTTCAAAGGTTTTAAACGATGAAAATATTGACCGCTCTTTGTATCGCATGATTAATTAAAGATCGAAATCACCGAAATCATTGGTATCGACTTTAGAGTCAATTTGACCAACAAGGTAAGAACTCACTTCGACTTCTTGTGGTGCCACTTGTACGTTGTCAGAAACAAGCCATGCGTTAATCCATGGAATTGGGTTTGAACGTGCACCAAATGGTAATGGAAGACCAACGGCTTGCATACGGATATTAGTGATATATTCCACGTATTGCACTAAAATGTCTTTATTTAAACCAATCATTGAACCGTCTTTGAACAAGTAATCTGCCCATTCTTTTTCTTGTTCCGCTGCGGCTAAGAATAAATCATAGGCTTCTTGTTTACATTCTTCCGCAATTTCTGCCATTTCAGGATCGTCTTGACCTGCAGCCATAATGTTTAAAATGTGCTGTGTACCGGTTAAGTGTAAGGCTTCATCACGAGCGATAAATTTAATAATTTTCGCATTACCTTCCATTAATTGACGTTCTGCAAAGGCAAAGGAACAAGCGAAAGATACATAGAAACGAATCGCTTCAAGTGCGTTCACACTCATCAAGCAAAGGTAAAGTTGTTTTTTTAGGTTACGTAATGTCACCACACATTCTTTGCCATCCACGGTGTAAGTGCCTTCGCCATATAGACTGTAAAGTTGGCTATCACGAATTAAATCATCGTAGTAAGAAGAAATATCACGTGCACGTTTGATAATTTCTTCGTTTGTCACGATGTCATCAAATACGATAGATGGATCGTTCACAATATTACGAATAATATGTGTGTAAGAACGAGAGTGGATGGTTTCAGAGAAGGTCCAAGTTTCAATCCAGGTTTCTAATTCAGGAATAGACACTAACGGTAATAATGCGACGTTCGGGCTACGGCCTTGAATCGAATCTAATAAGGTTTGATATTTTAAGTTACTGATGAAAATATGTTTTTCATGCTCAGGTAACGCGGCATAGTCGATACGGTCTTGCGACACATCCACTTCTTCCGGACGCCAGAAGAAAGAAAGTTGTTTTTCAATGAGCTTTTCAAACGTCTCATATTTTTGTTGATCGTAACGCGCAACGTTAACGTTTTGACCAAAGAACATCGGCTCTTTTAATTGGTCGTTTTTAGTTTGTGAGAAAGTAGTATATGCCATATTATATCCTTACTTATAGCGGGCTTTTACCCACTTAATGATTGATTGCCTAAAATATCAAAAGGCGGACTTGTAAACAAGCCCACCTAAATGATTAAATCTTACAAGCCCCGCCTGCACAGCCGTCATCTAAATCTTCTTGGCTGTCTTCCGCACCATCACGGGTGTTTTGATAGTAGAGGGTTTTTAAGCCGTATTTGTAAGCGGTTAAAAGATCTTTTAACAACACTTTCATTGGCACTTTACCGTCTTCAAAACGTTTTGGATCGTAGTTGGTATTTGCAGAGATCGCTTGGTCCACGAATTTTTGCATGATACCTACTAAGTGTAAGTAACCATCATTGCTTGGAATATCCCAAAGCAACTCGTAGTTATCACTTAAGTTTTCATAATCCGGTACCACTTGTCTTAAGATACCATCTTTTGATGCTTTAATACTTACATGACCACGTGGTGGTTCGATACCATTTGTTGCGTTAGAAATCTGTGAAGAGGTTTCTGACGGCATTAATGCGGTTAAGGTCGAGTTACGTAAACCGAATTCTTTGATTTCTTGACGTAAAGTTTCCCAATCATAATGCAATGGTTCTTGCGTTAAGCTATCGATATCTTTCTTATAGGTATCGATTGGTAAAATACCTTTCGCGTAATTGGTTTCATTGAAGTATTCACATGCACCTAATTCTTTTGCTAAGTTCATGGAGGCTTTCAATAGATAGTATTGAATTGCTTCAAATGTACGGTGAGTTAAATCGTTCGCTGAGCCATCTGAATAACGCACGCCATTTTTCGCCAAGTAATACGCATAGTTAATTACACCGATACCAAGTGAACGACGACCTAATGAAGAACGTTTCGCCGCAGGAACAGGGTAGTCTTGGTAATCTAGTAATGCATCTAATGCACGTACTGCAAGATCTGCCAGGTTATCTAACTCGTCTAAATCATCTAATTTACCCAAGTTGAACGCTGAAAGTGTACAAAGGGCAATTTCACCATTTTCATCATGGAAATGTTGTAATGGTTTAGTTGGCAATGCAATTTCTAAACATAAGTTAGATTGACGCACTGGCGCAACAAGCGGATCAAACGGTGAGTGAGTATTACAGTGATCCACGTTTTGGATATAAATACGACCGGTTGATGCACGTTCTTGCATTAATAAAGAGAATAACTCAACGGCTTTTACAGAACGTTTGCGGATGTTTGGATCCTGTTCGTATTTCACGTAAAGTTCTTCAAATTTATCTTGATCAGCAAAGAAAGCTTCATAAAGTCCAGGTACATCTGAAGGACTGAATAAAGTAATGTCTGCGCCTTTAATTAAGCGTTGATACATTAATTTGTTTAACTGTACGCCATAGTCCATGTGACGAACACGGTTATCTTCCACACCACGGTTATTTTTCAATACTAATAAGCTTTCAACTTCTAAGTGCCAAATCGGGTAGTAAACTGTCGCCGCACCACCACGTACGCCACCTTGTGAACAAGATTTGACGGCACTTTGGAAATGTTTATAGAATGGAATACAGCCAGTGTGGAATGCTTCGCCACCACGAATTGGGCTACCTAACGCACGAATTGCACCTGCATTCACCCCGATACCTGCACGTTGTGAAACGTATTTCACGATTGCTGCAGAGGTAGCATTGATAGAGTCTAAGCTGTCACCACATTCAATCAATACGCAAGAGCTGAATTGACGCGTAGGTGTACGAACCCCGGCCATAATAGGCGTTGGTAAAGAAATCTTAAAGGTTGAGGTCGCATCATAGAAACGACGAATGTAATCCAAACGGGTTTCTTGTGGATATTTTGAGAATAAGCTCGCTGCAACTAATAAATAAAGGAATTGTGCAGATTCATAAATCTCACCGGTTACACGGTTTTGAACTAAGTATTTCCCTTCTAATTGTTTTACTGCGGCATAAGAAAAGGTCATATCACGCCAGTGATCAATAAACCCATCCATTTCATCCCATTCTTCACGAGTATAGTCGGCTAAAAGGGCAGGATCATATTTGCCCATACGCACTAATTTTTTCACATGATCATATAAACGAGGCGGATCAAAATGGCCATACGCTTTTTTACGTAAATGGAAAACGGCAAGGCGTGCAGCAAGATATTGATAATCAGGGGTATCTTTGCTGATTAGGTCTGCTGCTGCTTTAATAATCGTTTCGTGAATATCAGACGTACGAATGCCTTCATAAAATTGAATATGAGAACGCAATTCAACTTGAGAAACTGAGACGTTTTCCAAGCCTTCAGCCGCCCAAGTAATCACACGGTGAATTTTGTCTAAATTGATTTGTTCAAGCGTACCATCGCGCTTTGTAACCATTAATCCTTTGTTCATGGGAGATAAACCTACTAGAGAAATGAATTTAATAAAACACAAGATATAGTGTTGTGGAAAATGACGGTGCACAAGATAGAGTGTTTTAAAATTGAATTCAAGCAGTAAATTTTTTACTTACATTATTGACAAAAGATAAGTCATTTAAAATAAATGACTTATCTTTCAAGTGATGTTTTTTTAGGCAGGATCTTTTTTGTAAATCTTTGTAAAGAAAAAAGTGCGGTCAAAAACGAGATAATTTTTGACCGCACTTTAAAGTTTAAAAATTTAATTAATTCAAGTATTTAAATACTTTGACGACTTTTTGAACACCGGTAACTTTACTTGCAATTTCTGCTGCTGAGTCACCTTGTGATTGAGTGACGTTTCCGAGTAAGAATACTTCACCATTTTCGGTGATCACTTTCACATCTGTGGCTTTTACATTATCGCCCACGAAGAGTTTTGATTTAATTTGTGTGGTAATCCAGCTGTCTTTGGTAATTTGACCAAAGTTAATTTTATTGCCTACACGTAATTCGTTATAGACGTCATTCACACCGTCCACGCCTTTTGCAAGACTGGTCGCGGTTTCTTTGACGCTTTCACTCGGCACTTGACCAATCAATAATACACGACCACTATAAGAAACGGCATGTACACGACCTTCTGATTTAATTTGTGCATCTTTATCTAATGCATTTTCAACTTTTACTTCTAGGGTTTCATCATCGACTTGCGTACCCATTGTGCGAGGATCTGTTGCAACTTTAGCACCTGCAGCCGCGCCACCAAGTACAGCAGCCACACAGCCTTGTAACATAATAGATGCACCAAGTACGAAGGCGAGTTTTTTAAATGGGGTTAATTTCATCATTAATCTCCTTTTTATAAATGAGTGAGTTAATTAATTAGTCAATTAATTTTAGAAATAGTTTGGTTGGAAAAGCCTTTAATGTCAAGCTCTTGGGAAAAGCGTGCTATCAACAAGCTCACACAGTGCATTAATGACGAATAAATGATTTTCCAAAATGCGCGCTTCTTTCGTCGCCGGAATAGAGATTTCTAAATCCGCTTCAGCTAACACACCTTGAATCGCATCATTGTTTGCACCGGTTAAGGCTATGACCTGAATTTCTTTATTGACGGCATTCGCAATCGTATTCAGCACCGCTTTTTCTGTACCAAGCGGCGCAAAGGCAATTAATAAATCGCCAGGTTTAGCGATAGCGTTAAATTGATGTTGATAAAGCTGATCGATAGGTTGATCAAAAACCAGTGAAGAACCGACCGCACTTTCAAGGCTAAGATGTACGGATGGCAGGCTAGGGCGCTCAAAATCATAACGATTAAGCAAATTTGACACTAAGAATTGCGCATTCGCGTAAGAACGAGCGACACCACAGGCAATCACTTTATGACCACTTAATAAACATTGCATCACCATTTGTGTGGCGGTGGCAATGTTTTCTGATAATAGACTCGAAGCAGAGATTTGAATCTGAATACTTTCGCTATAAATATCTTTAACTTTTTGTAACATAATCGGAAAAGGTTAATCGAGAAAATTAGGAATCCATTGGATATCACTGGCGGTTTTTCCAAAGGCGATAAGATCAAAACGACAATCCGCATCTTCAAGGCTTAGGTTACGTTTGGCAAGCCATAAATTTGCGGCATTTAGCCATTTTTGTTGCTTTTGCCAATCCACACTTTCAACAGCAGATCCAAATGCTGAGCTGGATCGTTGACGAACTTCAACAAATACAATAGTTTGTCCGTCTTGCATAATGAGATCTAATTCACCGCATTTGAAATGTTGATTCGCCGCGATGAATTTAAGCCCCTTAGCCTCTAAGAAAAGGCGGGCTTGATGTTCAAAGCCCGCCCCTTGTTGACGTTTTAATGAAAACATGGATTAGTTCGCAACCGCTACCACGTTACCATCTTGTACTTGATACCATGTCATATCGCGATCCACATCACAGTTTGAATCCGCGCTAAGCTGACCGGTTAAACCGCTTAAGGTATAACCTGGTACTTGGCGTAATTCATTAAAGTGATTGATGAGCAACCATGCATCAGAACCCATTGCATATAAACGCATTAATTGGAATTCACCACCGGTTGAGCCAGCCACTTTTTGATATTGTGAAGAATCGCTTTGTTTAAAGAATGGAATATCACTAAATTGAACGCCATTCATTTTCGCATAGTATTCTGGTGTATTACTTGCCGCATTAGAACGAGAGCTTGCATAGATACGGACATTCGGATTGCTGGTATCTAAATAACCTTTAATTTCAGCCAATTCATCTGGTGAAGAGATGACATAAAGTGCACTTGTATCTTGCGGTGCACCTTGGAAGAAGTAGGTAATATCAGCCGGTAAGTTGTAGTAGCGAATATTCGCATCTGTACCCGCTAAACGTTGCCAACGTACGTTGAAAGCATTACCAACACGTTGTCCTAAATCATTTTGCGGCATGGCAACGATTGGATTGCGAATACCATCTTTCCACATTTTGTTCGCCGCAGACTCTGCTTCATCTTCTGGAGATAAACCGTAATAACAGACTTGGTTAATTGCTTGAGTATTTGCTGTTGCATTTAATGTGAGCACATCCATGCCTTGTACTGCGCTAGGATTCGCAATGATGGCATCAACATTTTGTTTAAGTAATGGACCCACTAACGCTTTAATACCCGATGCTTTTGCCTGTGCAATAATGTCATTGATCGGTGTAGTTGATGAGTCAAATACTTGTACAGGGATTGTTGAATCACCCTTTGCATCGTTAAAACCTGATTGGATAGTTGTACCTAAAATTTGGCCATCGCCGCTTAAAGGTAAGACTAAACCAATTTGAGCTAAATTCGTTTGTTGGAAGTTCAACAAGCTTTCTAGCTCTTTAGGGAAAAAGGTTGCCGCAACGTGGTTTGGATAAGCGGATTTCCAACTTTGTAACGCTTGGCTTAATTGTACTGGCTGACGGATGTTGTCGTTATAAGCTTTAATCAAGGTGAGCCAACCGCCTAATGCCACGCTACCTTCATCAGAGGCATTATTGATGACAGCAGTATTCGCAGAACGAAGTAACGACCACGTTTTATCAACATTATCTTTACGACGTTGCATGTCTGTTAAGTTTTCATCCATTTTGATACGCGCTTTCACCGCTTCAATCACGTCTTTACGATTTTCAGCTGTTTGAGCAAAGGTTTCGTAATAACGAGATTTTTGTGATGGACTTAATTTAGTCAGATCGAGTGCACGCAATTTACCTTCAGCAACATCATTATTGCCTTTTGCTGCGGCGATGCGCGCTTCAATTAACGTGCGATCTAATTGTTGTGCTTCGTTTAAGTCAACTAACTCCGTTAATAGCTCTTCCGCTTGGGGTACTTTATTTTCAGAAATTAATACACGAGCGGCTAAGAGTTTGTATGTTTGTTGATCTTCTTTATCCTGTGTTTGCCCTAATTTGTTCATATAAAATTCAGAACTTGCATTGGCATCACGTTGTAATGTTTGGGTAAAGCTGCTGCCAAATAAGTTGGAACAACCTGCTAACGCAACAGACAATAAAATCGGCATTAAACGTTTTTTAAAACGACCGCCTTGTAATAGAATAGACATATTCGCTCCATAATGAATAAATCAATAATGGGCGATCTTACTTATCTCACAATGTAAAAGCAAACAAAAATGAATGATTTAACCGGAATTTTATATATTGTCGCTACGCCAATCGGGAATTTACAAGATATTACACAACGTGCTTTAGAGACCTTTTCACAAGTGGATTTAATTGCCGCGGAAGACACGCGTCACAGTGGTTTGTTGCTCAGCCATTATGGTATCAAAAAGCCTTTTTTCGCCTTGCATGATCACAACGAACAAGAAAAAGCTCATGTATTGGTAGAAAAGCTAAAACAAGGCACCAATATTGCATTAATTTCCGATGCAGGGACACCCTTAATTAGCGATCCGGGTTTTCATTTAGTGCGTCAATGTCGTGAGGCAGGCATTAAAGTGGTGCCATTACCCGGTGCTTGTGCGGCAATTACGGCATTATGTGCATCGGGCATCGCATCTGACCGTTTTTGCTTTGAAGGTTTTTTACCTGCGAAAACCAAGGCGCGTAAGGATAAGTTAGAAAACGTTGCGGAAGAAGACCGCACTTTAATCTTCTATGAATCAACTCACCGCATTTTAGATACCCTTGCTGATATGCAAGAGGTATTAGGTTGCGAACGCTATGTTGTACTTGCCCGTGAAATTACGAAAACGTGGGAAACCATTACTGGGGATAAATTAAGTGCTCTTCGTCAATGGTTAAGTGAAGATCCGAATCGCACGAAAGGTGAAATGGTGTTAATCGTGGAAGGTAAACCAAAATCAGAAGATACCGAAGAATTTGCACCACAAGCAATTAAAGCACTCACCTTGATCGCCAAAGAATTACCCTTAAAAAAAGCGGCTGCGATTGTGGCAGAACTTTATGGTTATAAGAAAAATGCCTTATACCAATTTGGATTGGATAATTTAGATTAGTCAAAAACTATCCTCCTCTTTGGCAAAGAGGGGTGAGGGGAGATTTGGCAGAATTAAATTTTATAAATGTCGGAGAACAAATGTTAAAACAGGTTTCAGATACCTTACTTGCACCAAGCAATTTATCTCATCAATCATTGCTTAATATTTTTGATGTGATGTCACATCGTCATATTGATTATGCAGATCTTTATTTTCAATTAAGTCAAGATGAAAGCTGGGTATTAGAGGATAGTATTATTAAAGAAGGTGGCTTTCATATTGATCGCGGTGTTGGTGTACGCGCAGTTTCTGGCGAGAAAACAGGCTTTGCGTATTCTGATCAAATTAACTTAGCCTCATTACAACAGTGTGCGGAGGCCGTAAAAGGTATTGCACAAATTAAAGAAGGCAATTTAATCTCGCCTCAAGCATTTAATGCGGTGAATGCGGTTCAGCGTTATGCAGCGATTAATCCATTAGAAAGTTTAAGCAAAGAGAAAAAGATCGAGTTATTGCATCTCGTGGATCGTACAGCTCGATCTGAAGATCCTCGTGTTACTCATGTTTCCGCCGCATTAAGTTCGATTTATGAAGAAGTATTAGTGGTCGCAACAGATGGCACACTTGCCGCAGATATTCGCCCGCTTGTGCGTTTATCCATTTCAGTTCTCGTGGAAGAAGATGGTAAACGTGAGCGCGGTAGCTGTGGTTCAGGGGGACGCTTTGGCTTAGATTGGTTCTTTGAAGTGGTAAATGGGGATATTCGTGCCGTTAACTTTGCAAAAGAAGCGGTTCGTCAAGCCCTTGTGAATCTAAGTGCGGTCGCGGCACCGGCAGGATTAATGCCTGTGGTATTGGGAGCCGGTTGGCCGGGCGTATTGCTTCATGAAGCAGTGGGGCATGGTTTAGAAGGGGATTTTAACCGCAAAGAAAGTTCCTTATTTACGGGTAAAATTGGTGAGTTGGTGACGTCGCCATTATGTACGATTGTGGATGACGGCACATTACAAAACCGCCGAGGTTCTTTAACCATTGATGATGAAGGCGTGCCAAGTCAGTGCAACGTTTTAATCAAAGACGGGATTTTGCAAGGTTACATGCAAGATAAACTCAATGCGCGATTAATGGGCGTTAAACCAACAGGGAATGGTCGTCGTGAATCTTATGCACATTTGCCAATGCCGCGAATGACGAATACCTATATGTTGGCTGGTCAAAGTAAATTTGATGATTTAATCGCTTCTGTGGATCGCGGTATTTATGCACCGCACTTCGGTGGTGGGCAAGTGGATATCACCTCAGGTAAATTTGTGTTCTCGACATCTGAAGCTTATCTTATTGAAAAAGGCAAAATCACCAAACCCGTTAAAGGTGCAACGTTGATTGGTAGCGGTATTGATGTGATGCAAAAAGTCTCTATGGTCGCGGATGAAACCGACTTAGATCTTGGTATCGGTGTTTGTGGCAAAGATGGCCAAAGTGTACCGGTCGGTGTTGGGCAACCCGCCTTGAAAATTGATGAAATCACCGTTGGTGGAACAAATTAATCATATAGCCCGATAAATCATATCGGGCTTTTTATTATCTTCTTTCTAAGTGCGGTCAGTTTTTCATCTATTTTTGATTAATTAGTTTCTGATGAATCATTATTTCGTTAGGCTAAAAGTTAAACACACTACACATTTCTCTCGATTCTTTTATGATCCCTATCACAATATCTTGTAAAACCAGTTAAAAAAATTCCCCAAATAACCATAATAAGTGATACATTTATCGTTGCATGACTTTTTGTCATTTAAGAGACAGGGACAGGCGTGAGTTTGTCTGAAATTTCATCAACCAGAGGGAAACATTTATGTTAATTGGTGTACCTAGAGAACTGCTTGAGAGCGAAAATCGTGTGGCGGCGACGCCAAAAACGGTTCAGCAGATCTTAAAACTGGGCTTTGACGTCATCGTAGAACACAATGCGGGATTTAAAGCAAGTTTTGAAGACCAAGCATTTATCGACGCCGGCGCAAAAATTGGCTCAAGTTCAGAAGTGTGGCATTCGGATATAATTTTTAAAGTGAATCCACCAACGGATGCAGAAATTGATCAAATGAAGGAAGGTGCAACACTTGTGAGCTTCATTTGGCGCGCACAAAATCCGGATTTAATGAAAAAACTCACGTCGAAAAAAATTAATGTATTAGCGATGGATTCTGTGCCTCGTATTTCCCGTGCGCAAGCGCTTGATGCATTAAGCTCTATGGCGAATATTTCTGGTTATCGTGCGGTGATTGAAGCCGCTCATGAATTTGGTAGTTTCTTCACTGGACAAATTACTGCAGCAGGTAAAGTGCCACCAGCAAAAGTGTTAGTCATTGGTGCGGGTGTAGCTGGTCTTGCTGCGATTGGTGCAGCTAATAGCCTTGGTGCGATTGTACGTGCTTTTGACTCTCGTCCAGAAGTAAAAGAACAAGTACAAAGTATGGGCGCGTCTTTCTTAGAAATTGATTTCAAAGAAGAAGGCGGTAGCGGCGATGGTTACGCGAAAGTGATGTCAGAAGAATTTAACCGTCGCGCGATGGAGCTTTATGCGGAACAAGCCAAAGAAGTGGATATCATTATTACCACTGCAGCGATTCCAGGTAAACCAGCCCCTCGCTTAATTACGAAAGAAATGGTTGATTCCATGAAACCAGGTTCTGTGGTGGTGGACTTAGCGGCTGCAACAGGCGGTAACTGTGCTTACACTGAAGCAGGTAAAGTTGTCACCACTGAAAACCAAGTGAAAATCATTGGTTATACCGATTTCCCAAGTCGTTTACCAACACAATCTTCCCAACTTTACGGTACAAACTTAGTTAATTTATTAAAACTACTTTGTAAAGAAAAAGACGGCAAGATCAATATCGATTTTGACGATGTGGTATTACGCGGTGTGACTGTGGTACGTGATGGGGAAGAAATTCCACCAGCACAAATCCAAGTGTCAGCACAGCCAAAACAAGAAGCGAAAGCGGCACAAAGTGCGGTTAAAAAAGAGGAAGAAAAACCAGCAGATCCTCGCATCAAATACGGTGTGATGGCGGGTGTAGGTGTGTTATTCCTCTGGCTTGCATCTGTGGCGCCAGCGGCATTCCTTTCTCACTTCACCGTATTCGTATTGGCTTGTGTAGTTGGTTACTACGTGGTTTGGAACGTCAGCCACGCTTTACACACCCCACTTATGGCGGTAACCAATGCGATTTCAGGTATTATCATTGTGGGTGCATT
The DNA here is from genome assembly GCF_001053575.1 of Parahaemophilus parainfluenzae. Taxonomy (GTDB): domain Bacteria; phylum Pseudomonadota; class Gammaproteobacteria; order Enterobacterales; family Pasteurellaceae; genus Haemophilus_D; species Haemophilus_D parainfluenzae_S. The sequence continues at coordinate 50,738 of NZ_JVSL01000031.1, forward strand.
ACTGCAAATTAGACAACCAACAGGCAACTTCTTTATTGATGTATTAGCCTTTGTGGCAATCTTGGTGGCAAGCATCAACATCTTTGGTGGTTTCCGTGTAACCCAACGTATGTTGGCGATGTTTAGAAAAGGTTAAGGAGAAGACGATGTCTGAAGGTTTAGTACAAGCAGCCTATATTATCGCTGCATTACTTTTCATTATGAGCTTAGCCGGTCTTTCTAAACATGAAACGGCAAAAGCCGGTTGTTGGTATGGTATTGTCGGTATGACAATTGCCCTTGTTGCAACCATTTTCGGCCCGCAATCAGAAGGCACATTATGGATCATCATTGCGATGATCATCGGTGGCGTGATTGGTGTTCAACGTGCATTAAAAGTTGAAATGACTGAAATGCCTGAACTTGTTGCGATTCTTCACAGCTTTGTGGGTTTAGCCGCAGTGCTCGTAGGCTTTAACAGCTACGGCTTAACACACGAAACTGATCCTGTGTTAATGAATATCCATAACGTTGAAGTATTCTTAGGGATCTTCATCGGTGCTGTAACATTCACGGGTTCTATCGTCGCATTCGGTAAATTAAGCGGCAAAATCAATTCAAAAGCATTAATGTTGCCACATCGCCATAAATTAAATTTAGCGGCATTAGTGGTTTCTGCTTTCTTGATGGTGGCATTCTTGAACAACCCAGATAATATCTTCCCAGTGTTACTCATGACCGCGATTGCCCTTGCATTCGGCTGGCATTTAGTGGCATCTATCGGTGGTGCGGATATGCCGGTTGTGGTTTCAATGCTTAACTCTTATTCTGGTTGGGCAGCAGCTGCAGCGGGTTTCATGTTAAGCAATGACTTGCTTATCGTTACCGGTGCATTAGTGGGTTCTTCTGGTGCGATTCTTTCTTACATTATGTGTAAAGCGATGAACCGCTCATTTATCAGCGTTATCGCAGGTGGTTTTGGTAATGATGTTCAAGTGTCTTCTGATGAAGAACAAGGTGAGCACCGTGAGACAACGGCAGAAGAAGTGGCTGAATTACTCAAAAATGCAAACTCTGTGATCATCACACCAGGATACGGTATGGCGGTAGCACAAGCGCAATATCCAGTGGCTGAAATTACAGCGAAATTGCGTGAACGTGGCATTAACGTGCGTTTTGGTATTCACCCTGTTGCAGGTCGTTTACCGGGTCATATGAACGTACTTTTAGCAGAAGCAAAAGTGCCTTATGACATCGTGCTTGAAATGGATGAAATCAATGATGATTTCGCAGATACCGATGTGGTATTGGTTATCGGTGCAAACGACACCGTAAACCCAGCTGCAATGGAAGATCCAAACAGCCCAATCGCCGGTATGCCGGTGTTAGAAGTATGGAAAGCACAAAACGTTATCGTATTCAAACGCTCTATGGCGGTAGGTTACGCAGGCGTTCAAAACCCATTATTCTTCAAAGAAAACACTCAAATGCTCTTTGGTGATGCAAAAGAACGTGTTGATGACATTCTTACAGCATTAAACAAATAAGCAAAAAACTGACGTAAAACTAACCGCACTTTGAGAAATTAAAGTGCGGTTTTTTTGTATGTTTTTAAGTGCGTATATGATTAAATAACCGAACTTTAAGAAGTAATACACTAACTTCCCAAAATCAAAATAGGCGAGGGAGCTATAAAATGAGATTTATATTACTACTATTATTATCTCTAACTTTGTTTGGTTGTTCTTTTGGCGGATTTAAGCCAGCACCACAATATTATCATTGGCGTTTGCGTAATGCAGATGCATTATTCCCTGAATCAGATCCTAATGTTTTAACTAAATATGTTGATAGAAAAGAAAAAAATATGAAGGATTGCGGTATGGATTTTGTTACCGGTGAAAGTGTTAATCCAGAAGTGAATCTTTGTTTAGAGAAAAAAGGTTGGTATCTAGAAGGCGGTCCGGTTTGTGAAGAAAGACTAATGTGGGATAGTCCAATATGTACCCAATGGCGAAAAAAACACAGCAAGCCTGATGCTAAGCCTTGGGGTAAGTATTAGGTATCACAACTTTCGTTTATTGAATTTTTCTTGTAATTATTTAGAATTATTCAGTATTTAATTTTTAAAGAGAATTTTATGAATAAATCCTTATTTTTCTTATTGCTTTTTTCTTTTTCAACTTCTGCTTTCGCATTATTTCCAATTGAGAATGACTGGACAAAACATCATTTGCAAGGAAAAGTGAAATCAATTAAATCCAAGGATGAAGGTAATTCAGTCTTGCCCGATAATGGGACAGTAAGTTATCTAGATAGCTTTTATAACGAACAAGGCTTTTTGATAAAAGAAAAGGAACAGGGCGTTCTTTTTGATAAAGAAAAGATCACAATTCGTTACTATAAGTATGATGATCAGAATCGATTATTAGAAATTCAAGATGACAATGTAACTGAAACTAATCCAGAGCTCAAAACCTTTAGCAAATTTTATCGTTATTTAGAAAATCAGGATGGTAGTGGTGTGGTGCAGTTTGTGGAATATAAGGACACACCAGATTTTTCATCCTCATATAAAGAACATTTTTATGATAAAGCGGGTACTTTGCTCAAAACTCAAGAGTATGATGTAGAGAATAAAACAACATCAGATATAAAAAAATACGACTATGAGAATGGTAAACTGAGCAAAATATGTCGTATTGAAGATAATGTAGAAAAAGATTGCGATATTTATCATTACGAAAATGATGGTTCATTTACCGAATCTTTAAACGTTTTTATCAATAGTGTGAAAAATTCTTTTGATAAAAATCATCGCTTATTAAAAAGTGAAATGTTTAGCGTTGGAATACGCATCAACTGGATAACCGTATCATACCAATTTGATAAACATGGCAATGTTATTGAAGAGATAATCTATAACAAAGATGGTGTATGGAAAACCAAAAAAACTTATCAATATGAGTATTATGAATAGGCTTCAATGTAAGCACTGATAGTAAAATGGAGTTGTTTTTTATCAGATGTGTCTTGCTAAAAAATATAAAAGTGCGGTCAAAATTGACCGCACTTTTTACATTAACGTTGAATCAAATAGCGTAATTTAGTGCCATCTTGTTCCACGCTTAATAGTGTGTAACCGTGGTTTTTAGTATCAATAGGAATGTTGTTGATGGATTGGGCACAGTCACTTAATAGCTCTAAAATTTCGCCTTTTTGTAATTGTGGCATAGTTTCGAGCATCACGATCGCTGGATACGGGCAAGGTTCACCTAGCGTATCTAACGTATAATCTGGGGTGATGTCTTTTGGATCTTTATCTAATTTTTGAACAACGGTAAATGCCATAATAATGTCCTCTTTTTTTGAATGAATTCGTTAATATTTAATTAGCAACCACAAGCTTGTGGATTTGCTGCGGCGATTTTTGCTTTGGCTTTTTTCAAGAAATGGCGTTCCCACCAAACTACGGCAATTAAGCAAAGAATAAGCAAGCCGTAATTCACTAATAAACCACCAACTGGGCCAAAGGATTTCAATAAGTTAAGTTTTTCGTAATCTAACGCAAGCACAGGGGCAAGATCGTCCCATGCATAGGCTAAATAAGTTGAACCGATAACATTGCCTAAGCCCACCCACATAAAGTGAACTTGACCTTCCATTGAACGATACATCCAACCGGTTTCACATCCACCCGCTAATACGATACCGAAGCCAAATAATAAACCACCGATAATCGCATTTGGGCCTGCCCACATGATTTTGGCTGGCACACCTAATTGAATGTAGCTGAATACGCCAAGCGTACCCACGATAATACCGAAGATAATCGCTTTTGCCATATAAGCACGGCCTGTTACCCATAAATCACGGAAAGCAGAAGTAAAGCAGATTTGAGCACGTTCAATTAATAAGCCGAAAGCTAAACCACAAAGCATTGCAAAGCCCAGTTTGACGGAGTTTGTCATCACATAAAGGGAAGCGATAAGATAGGCAAAAAAGACAACCATACCAATCCAGAAACGACGATTAGCTTGTTTCGGGTCAGTTTCTTGTAATTTTGCAGCGCCTTTTTTCAATTCTAATTTCACGCGGAATATCGGAAGTAAGGTGACTTTTACCCCTGCATAAGTACCTACAGCAGTCGCAATGGTAAAGAACCAAGCGTGAACCGAAAATTGTGGAATACCAGTGAAGAGAGAAGCAAGGTTACAACCCATCGCTAAACGTGCACCGAAACCGGCTAATGCACCACCAATAAGGGCTTGAACAATACGACGTTTGTGTGGTTGATTACGCCATTTTACATTATTTGCCCAAAGTGCAGCAGAAATACAACCGGCGAACATACCTAAAATCATCACGCCATCAATACGGGTGAAGATCGTGCCTTGCATGCCGATAATTTTATAATAGCTCCAGTCGGACACATCGACGCCTAGCGCTTGCAAAGCATGACCGCCCCAACGGGTAAATTCCCCAGTAACTGCCCAATAAGTGCCAGTTACCCCAAAGTAATAAGCTGAAATGAGCCCAGCAGCAATAACTGCAGCGACAGGATTCCAGTATTTGATCAGATAATTTTGTTTGAATTGCTGCAAAATCTCTTTCATTAGTGAATAAATCCTTAAATTGAAATGATGATTTGCAAGTGAGGTATAAAATGAAGATATTTTGAAGTGTCTGCCATTTTCCTATACACAAAACTTGCGATATAAGACAAATGAATTGTCGAGCAAGATAATAGCATTTGTTTTTTGGCAATGCACGAGGGGAGGGATAATTATTTGTGGGTAATTTAGGATTTAGACAGACTTACTGTCTGTCTAAATATTGATAGAAAAGTTAAACAGGCAATTTCATTTCTCGTACACGCATGGTTAATCCATCGATTAACAATAAGCGTCCACATAAATTTGAACCGATTTTTAACCGCACTTTGATGGCTTCTAAGGCTTGAATAGAGCCAACAATCCCCACGATTGGTGCCAGTACGCCCGCCTCTACACAGCTTAAAACATTTTGCCCAAAGAGCTGACTAAGTTGGCGATAGGTTGGGGTATTGGGTTCATAAGTAAAGACGGAAACCTGTCCTTCTAAACGGATCGCAGCACCAGAAACAAGTGGGATCTTCGCTTGTTCACACCCACGATCGAGCGCATTACGAATATCCACGTTATCGGTACAATCTAATATCACATCAAAGTGCGGTATGATTTCCGCGAGTTTTTCTTCGGAAAGTTGTGCATTGATGGTTTCAATTTCTACGTGTGGATTAATCTGTTGTAACGCAATTTTTGCTGATTCCACTTTAGGCATATTTAATCTGCTATCGGTATGTAATACCTGACGTTGCAAATTAGAAAGCGATACGGTGTCAAAATCCAACAAGGTTAAATGACCCACGCCAGCCGCTGCAAGATATTGACTTGCCGCACAGCCTAAACCGCCCAGACCGACAATTAACATTCGGCTGTCTTTCAGCTTTTCTTGACCGTCAAAATCAACCGCTTTTAAGATAATTTGGCGGTTATAACGCAGTTCTTCTTCGTAGCTTAATTCAGCCATTATTGCCCCAATAGGTGATTAAACGGTTCAATGGTGACGATTTCGCCCGCAGCGACATTACCGCGATCTTTTTCAAGACGAATAAAACAGTTACTTTTCACAAAAGAACTGAATAAATGCGAGCCTTGGAAACCAACAGGGTGCACTTCAAGTTGACCATTTTCATTAATTTGATAGAAACCACGTTGGAAATCTAAACGTCCTGGTGATTTTTTCAAATTGGTTTGGACAATCGCTTGGAAGTGCGGTTGTTTTTTCGGGTGTTTTTTACCGTTTAATTTGGCAATAGCCGGTTGAACCAATTGATAGAATGTCACTAATGCAGAAACCGGATTGCCAGGTAAACCGCAGAACCAAGCATTTTCTAATTTACCAAATGCAAATGGTTTGCCAGGTTTCATTGCTATTTTCCAGAAATTCACTTGGCCTACTTTTTCTAACACAGTTTTCGTGAAGTCAGCCTCACCCACCGAAACGCCACCGCTCGTGATGACAAGATCTGCTTGAGCTTGTGCTTTCACAAAAGCCGCTTCAAATTCTGCTTGGTTATCCGGCAGAATACCGAAATCAAGTACGTCACAATTTAATTTTTCTAGCATTAATTTCACAGTGAAGCGGTTGGTGTCGTAAATTTGTCCTGCTTGTAACGGTTGACCAACAGGGATTAATTCATCGCCGGTTGAAAGCACGGCCACTTTTAAGCGAGGGTAAGCTTTGACTTCAGCAATACCTAATGAAGCAAGTAAAGGTAAAGATACGGCATTTAACTCATCGCCTTGATGTAATACCACATCACCTTTTTTCACATCTTCACCAATGCGGCGAATATTCTGATTGGCTTTAGGTAAGGCAGCAAAAGTAACAGAACCATCTTCATTGACGGTGACCTCTTCTTGCATAACCACCGCATCGGCACCTTCAGGAATCATTGCACCCGTCATAATTCTGACCGCACTTTGTGCTACCCATACCCCTTGAAACGGATTACCCGCAAAGGATTTTCCTGCGACAGAAAGCGTCATAGATTGCTGTAAATCGGCTAAACGAACTGCATAACCATCCATCGCAGAGTTATCAAAAGAAGGCACGTTAATTGGAGAAATTACATCTTCCGCACACACTCGATCAGCGGCTTCAGTTAAAGCCAGTGTTTCAGTTTTTGTAGGGAAGGGAAGTTTGTTGAGCATTTGCGCCAAGGCATCTTCAAGTGGCAACATAATCAATCCTTTGGGTTGAGCGAAATAAAAGTGGATATATTGTAGCCCGAAATACAATATGAAGGAAATTAATAAATTAGGGTGATTTTTCGCATTTTACGAATAATTCATCTTTTGCTAAAATGCCGCATTATTTTTTTATAAATGGAAAGTGAATGAACGCGATTTCACCTGATGCGGAAAATGTCCGCCGAGCCTTGGTAGCCAAAGGTATCGAAACACCAATGATTGATCCGACTCAATGTAAAGATGAGCGCCGTGTGGCGATTGCTTCACATATGCGTGAAGTGATGAAATTGATTGGGTTAGATCTGCGTGATGATAGCCTAGAAGAAACACCAAATCGTTTAGCCAAAATGTTTATTGATGAAATTTTCAGTGGAATGGATTATGCCAATTTCCCGAAAATGACGAAAATCAAAAACCAAATGAAAGTGAGCGAAATGGTGCAAGTGAATGACATCACCTTAACCAGTACTTGTGAGCATCATTTTGTGACAATTGATGGCAATGTTGCTGTGGCATATTATCCCAAAGATTGGGTGATTGGCTTGTCTAAAATCAATCGCATTGTTGCGTTTTTTGCGCAGCGTCCGCAAGTGCAAGAGCGTTTAACCGAACAGCTTTTAACGGCATTTCAAACCATTTTAGAAACCGATGATGTGGCAGTTTATGTGAAAGCGACACATTTCTGTGTGAAAGCTCGCGGGGTAAAAGATACCCACAGTTATACTGTGACATCAGCCTATGGCGGAGTCTTTTTAGAAGATCGCGAAACTCGCAAAGAATTTTTATCTTCTATTCAGAAGTAATGAGCAAAAGCACCGAATAATCGGTGCTTTTTTGTTTATTAATTGTACGGATATAAGTTAAAATCTGCCCTTTCATTTTTATTTCGATTTTTATTTTTCTTGAGGATTTTCATGGCGAAAGCAAATTCAAAACTTTTTCTTGTTTTATTACTCGGCGTCCTTTCTGCATTTGGACCATTTGTGGTGGATCTTTATTTACCTTCACTGCCACAACTTGCGAGCTTTTTTGAAACAAATGCCTCAATGACACAGCTTACGCTCACCACAGCCATGATTGGTTTAGCGCTAGGACAGTTACTTCTTGGGCCACTCAGTGATAAATTTGGTCGAAAAAAACCGCTTATTATTTCATTAGTCATTTATATCATCAGCACAGTTTTAATTGTGTTTTCACCAAACATTGAAACGATGATTGTTTTACGTGTGATTCAGGGGCTTTCTTCGGCAGGAAGTGTTGTCATTTCTCGTGCGGTTGCAACGGATCTTTATCGTGGTCGTGAAATGACACGTTTCTTTGGTTTATTAATGACAATTAATGGACTCGCGCCAATTATTTCACCAATCCTTGGTAGTTTATTGTTGGAATACATCAGTTGGAAAGGCGTATTTGTTTTCCTTGCATTGATTGGTGTGATTGTTTTGATTTTCAGCTTCCGTCTAAAAGAAAGCTTAAGTGTCGAAAATCGCTTACAAGGTTCAATATTTTCCACCTTTTTGACTTTTGGTGTGATTATCAAAAATCGCTTATTTATGAGCTATGTAGGAATTCAAAGTTTCTTACTTGGTTCTATGTTCGCCTATATTGCGGCTTCGCCATTTATTTTTCAAAGTTTTTATGGGTTGAGTGCATTTGTCTTTAGTTTATGTTTTGGTGCGAATGGCGCGGCGTTAGTCATCGGGGCAAATGTTGGCGGTAAATTGCCAAATCGTCAGGCTTTAGCGATTGGCGTATTGGCTTTTGTGGTGGCTGCACTTTATACCATTGCGGTATTGATTATTCAGCCTTACTGGTTATTTATTGAAATCGGTTTCTTTGCAATGTTGTTATTAATGGGTATTACTTTCCCGGCTATTTCTTCTTTAGCGATGGAAAGTGAGCGTCAATATGCAGGTAGTGCATCTGCTTTATTAGGTTTTGCTCCATTCTTTTTAGGTGGTGTGGTTTCACCATTAGTCGGGATAGGCAATATTTTCTATTCGACGGCTTTGGTAATTTTGGCTTGTAATGTATTAGCTTTAGCTATTTATTGGATGGTTCGTCATAAAATTCCAAATTCAGCAGAGTAGTGAAAAGTGCGGTCATTTTTGACGGTGTTTTAAAAAAGAAAAAGGCGAACATCAATTTGTTCGCCTTTTGTTATTTTAGCAATTAGTTTCGAATACTTAATTTCTCAAATTCATCGAAGAATGTTGGGAACGTTTTAGCCGTACATTTGGGATCTAAAATCGTGACGGGGGTATCCGATAATGCAATCAACGCAAAGCACATTGCCATACGGTGATCGTTATAGGTCTCAATTTCTGCATGTTTAAATTGAGAAAGGGCAAGCGGTTGAATTCGAATAAAATCTTCACCTTCTTCAACTTCCGCACCGACTTTTCGTAACTCAGCAGCCATTGCAGCAAGGCGATCAGTTTCTTTCACTCGCCAGTTATAAATATTGCGAATAACGGTTTCACCCTTTGCAAATAAGGCGGTTGTGGCAATTGTCATGGCTGCATCAGGAATGTGGTTCATATCCATATCAATGCCATGGAGCTCAGCTTGTTCTGCTTGAATAAAATCTTCACCCCAAGTGATTTTGGCGCCCATTTTTTCTAGCACATCGGCAAATAGGCGGTCGCCTTGAATGGAATGTTTACCAATTCCTGTCACTTTTACATTGCCTCTAATCGCGGCGGCGGCAAGGAAATAAGAGGCAGATGAAGCATCACCTTCCACCATGTATTTACCAGGTGACACATAGGATTGATTACCTTTCACCTTAAACACTTGATAGTTGTGGTTTTCAACCGAAACACCAAAATCTTTCATCATCGCGAGAGTGATATCAATATAAGGTTTTGAGACTAGATCACCTATAATATGGATATCTAAATCGCCCTCAGCAAGCGGTGCAGCCATTAAAAGTGCGGTCAAAAATTGAGAAGAAATCGAGCCATCAATTTTAACTACACCGCCTTTAATCCCTTGATTGCGAATCGCAACTGGTGGATAACCGTCATTTTCTAAATAACGAACATTAGCGCCCGCTTGAAGAAGTGCATCTACCAAATGTTTGATTGGGCGTTCTTTCATACGAGGCTCACCGGTCAAAATAACCTCGCCTTCAATTTTGCCTTTTAAACAAAGTGCAGCCGTTAAAGGGCGCATAGCCGTACCGGCATTGCCTAGAAACAGTGATAAGCCATTTTCAACCTGAAATGCACCACCTAAGCCTTCAACTTCACAGCAAGTTTTGTCTTCAGAAAGTTGGTAATTCACACCTAACGCTTTAAGGGCGTTTAACATATGACGAATATCATCACTGTCTAACAGGTTAGTGACCGTTGTGGTACCTTTAGCCAATGCTGCTAATAATAATGCTCGGTTCGATAAACTTTTCGAACCCGGTAAGTTGATTTCACCTTCAATACGAGAAATCGGCTCTAAGGTGATAGCTTTCATTACAAGACCACCGTTTTATTTTTATACACAAAAATACGATCATGTAAGGCAAGATCAAGCGCACGGCTTAATACTGTTTTTTCCACATCACGCCCTGCACGCATCATGGCATCGGCAGAGTAGGTGTGATCCACATTAATCACATTTTGCATAATGATCGGACCTTGATCCAATTCGTTATTAATAAAGTGGGCTGTTGCACCAATAATTTTTACGCCGCGCTCATAAGCTTGTTGATAGGGTTTGGCACCAATAAATGCGGGTAAGAATGAGTGGTGAATATTGATGACGCGATTTGGATAACGCGCCACGAATTCTGGATTTAATACGCGCATATATTTTGCTAATACAATGTAATCAGGCGCATATTCATCAATTTTTTCAGCCAGTAATTTATCATGCTCTACACGCGTGAGTCCTTCATGACTGACACAATGGAATGGAATATCAAAGCGTTCAACTAATTCGCGTAAATTATCGTGATTACCAATTACTGCCGAAATTTCTACATCTAATGCACCGTAGTAATTTTTCATTAAAATATCACCTAAGCAGTGCGCTTCTTTGGTGACTAAAATCACGATACGTTTACGTTTAGCACTGATTAGGCGACAATTTGTCCCTGCCGGCAAGCTATAATTTAAGTCAGCTAACAAAGTTTCTTCGTTGAAAATACCTTCCAATTCGGTACGCATAAAGAAATGCTTTGTTTCGAAATCAACGAACTCATTATTGTGAAGGATATTTAATTGATGTTTGTAACAAATATTGGTGATTTTGGCGATTAAGCCTTTATCATCCGGACAATCGGTTAGTAATATTTTCTTTTCTAACATAATGAATATCTTGCAAGATAAATAAAAAAAGAGAACCCATAAAAATGGGTTCTACATTGTTAATGTGAAATTAGATTTCAAAAGAAGCTAAAGAGGCACCTTTATCTAAGGCTTTTTGAATCACACGAGGTGTACGACCTTGTCCAGTCCATGTTCTTTCTTGACCAGTTTCATCAGTATATTTGTATTTTGCTGGGCGAGGTTCACGTTTTTTACGAATTGAAGAAGGCGCAATACCAATAATAGCGGTTAATTCTTCCGCAGTGATGCCTTCTTGTTTAATTAATTCTTTATATTTTGCGATACGCGCACGACGCTCTTGTTCAGCTTGTTCAATTTCAGCTGCTTGAGCACGTTTTTCTTCAACAGCAGCTTGTAATTTTAAAAGTGAACTTTCAGCTTGTTCTAATGTTAAATCGCGTACAGCGGCGCGTAAACTACGAAGGTTAGTTAAACCTTTTGTTAATTCGTTCATGATGTCCTCTTTTTTATGTGTGTGAATGCTTAATTATTTTAAGGAAGACAATAATAACGAAAATAATATATTTGGTAAATATTAATTCGTCTAAATTAAAGAATTAATTGGTCTGATCTCATCATACTCCATATTATGGAGTGACCTGTTTTCTATACTATTGCAATCGTTCACTCATAAAATTGTGTAACAATGAATTAACAACTTAATACGTCATTTTTAATAAAAGAATAGATTTCACTGAAAGTGCAAGATTTTATTGGTAATTTTATTCATTTTAATGTAATCTCTCACTATCCTATACAACAGTAGAGGTGCGGTCATTATAAGTATTTTCCTGGAGTGGATAGCGTTGAAGGGAAAGGAAAGGAATGATTGCCGAAATCGAATAGGCGTCATCTTATTCGGTTGGTCACGTCTTCGAAAGGAACGTGACTGTCATAGTTTTTGTATACTAACTATGGAGTGCTACGGTTAGGTATGGTCATACTGTGTCTGTTCTTGCCGTTGTCTCCATTAAATTATTAGGAATAACTTAATGGAACTAGTCGATTATTCTTCATCTATTTATTCAATTATACCCGCATTACTTGCGATTATTTTAGCGATTGCAACTCGTCGGGTTTTGGTGTCCCTCAGTGCAGGGATTATTGTCGGTGCATTAATGTTGGTTGACTTCAACCCATTGAATGCACTTGTTTATTTAAAAGATAATGTTGTTGCATTAGTTTATAGTAGCGAAGAAGGCATGAATTCAAATATGAATATTGTGTTTTTCTTAGTATTACTAGGGGTATTAACTTCGCTTTTAACCGTTTCTGGTAGTAATCGCGCTTTTGCTGAATGGGCGCAAAGCAAAATTAAAGACCGTCGTGGTGCAAAATTATTAGCAGCATCTTTAGTGTTTGTGACATTTATCGATGATTACTTCCACAGTCTTGCAGTAGGTGCGATTGCTCGTCCGGTCACCGATCGTTTTAAAGTTTCTCGCGCAAAATTAGCGTACATTCTTGATTCTACTGCTGCACCAATGTGTGTCATGATGCCAGTATCAAGCTGGGGGGCATATATTATTACTCTCGTAGCTGGTTTATTGGCGACGTATTCTATTACGTCTTATACTCCAATGGGGGCATTCGTAGCCATGAGTTCAATGAACTACTATGCGATCTTCTCATTATTGATGGTATTCTTTGTTGCCTATTTTTCATTTGATATTGCCTCAATGGCAAATCATGAAAAATTAGTAATGGAAAGTGGCTACGAAGAAGAAACAATTGAAGGAGTAAAAGGAAAAGTTCGTAATTTGATTTTTCCGATTGTCATTTTGATTGTTGTGACTGTGTCTATGATGATTCATACGGGGAGTGAAGCCTTAGCAGCAGATGGAAAACCATTTAGCCTCTTAGGTGCATTTGAAAATACAACAGTAGGTATTTCGCTTGTTGTTGGTGGTTCAAGTGCGGTTGCTATGTCAACATTATTGATTATTCTTGAGCGTCAAGTTTCTTTACAAGAATACGGAAAAGCGTGGATCGCCGGTATTAAATCTATGTTAGGTGCAATTGCAATCCTGTTCTTTGCGTGGACAATCAATAAAGTGGTGGGTGATGCACAAACCGGTAAATACTTATCTTCTTTAGTGAGTGGCAGCATTCCAGTTCAATTTTTACCAGTGATTTTATTTATCCTTGGTTCAGCAATGGCATTCTCAACAGGGACAAGCTGGGGGACATTTGGTATTATGTTACCAATCGCTGCGGCAATGGCGACTAACTCAGCACCAGAATTATTACTTCCTTGTTTGTCTGCAGTTATGGCAGGCGCGGTATGTGGCGACCACTGTTCACCGGTTTCGGATACAACGATTCTGTCGTCAACTGGGGCAAAATGTAACCACATGGATCACGTCACCACACAATTACCTTATGCAGCAACTGTCGCAACAGCAAGTGCTGTGGGCTACATTGTGGTAGGCTTTACAGAATCAGGTTTAGCTGGGTTTGTGACAACAGCAGTTGTTTTAGTAGCTTTAGTGTTTATCGTGAAAAAACGTTAAGCATAAACGTGAAAAAAAGAAAGGGCGTACCGTGTGGTACGCCCTTTTTGTATTTATTGTGAAAATTAGAGTAATGGACTAAACAAGAAAAATAACCGCTCGATGATTCGATGATAGAAAGGACGATTGATCCATTCTTGCATATCGAGAGCGGAAGAGTTCGCTAAATAATTTTCATGAAGTGTGGCCACTTCATTGGCAAAATTACGATCTTCTACGGCAACGGTGATTTCAAAGTTAAGCAGGAAACTGCGTAAATCCATATTTACTGTACCAACGAGCGCGAGCTTATTATCGATTAACACACTTTTTGTATGTAGAAGTCCTGCTTCAAAATGATAAATTTTGACACCTGCTTCAAGTAAATCATCAAAGAACGTTCGGCTCGCCCAACGAACCATCAAGGAATCATTGTTTTTAGGTAAAATAAGCGTGATATCAACACCTCGGAATGCGGCAATGAGTAATGCTTCAGCAATATTGTGACTTGGCACAAAGTAAGGTGAAGTGATCACAATACTTTCTCTTGCCGCATAAATGACTGTTGCAAGAGATTGCGCAATTAAATCATCCGGGAACGCGGGACCGCTTGCAATCACTTGCACAGAATGGGTGTCGTTATCGTCAATTTCCACAAGTGGACAATTTGGCAATAAAAGAGGTAATTCTTCCATGGTTTCAATTTCCCAATCCCAAGCATGTAAGCTGTTTAAAATCGGTGAAACAGGACCGTTGATTCGCACCATCACGTCTATCCAATTGCCTACGTTGCTGTCTTGTTTGAAGAAATTTGGGTCCACCATATTCATACTGCCTGTATAGGCAATTTGATTATCAATGATGATGATTTTACGATGTTGACGTAAATCAATCCGGTTGAAGAACATCCGGAATAAATTTACATGTAGCGCTTCGGTAATTTCAATGCCTTTTTCTCGCATTTCTTTACAAACAGGGCTTTTCAAAAAAGCATTACTGCCAACGGAATCGAGTAAAAGACAAACTTTAACTCCACGTTGCACGGCTTCTTCTAAGGCTTGTTTCACTTCATTAATCATGCCATCATTGCTCCAAATATAGAACACCATATTAATGGAATGATGTGCTTGTTGAATATCACGAATGATACTTTGAATGATGCTTTCTGGGGTATCAAGAATATGTAATTCGTTACCTCGAATGTTTGGAATACCTAAGCGATGGTGAACTAGTTTAAATAAAGCACGATAACGAGGATCCTGGGAATGCGCAACCAGATCTTTTTGCCCAGACAGCTGCTGAAGCCATTGTGTATATTTAGGTTTTAATGATTGAAATACTTTGGCTCGGCGAGTACCGAGTTTAATCTCACCAAAAATTAAATAAGCAATAACGCCAATCAGTGGCACAAGGTAGATAATCATCAGCCATGACAACGTAGCAGAAACCGCTTGTTTTTTGACGAGTAAACGCAATGTGACAGAAATAACTGCCACCCAAATTAACACGGGAATAATATAAACCAGTATAATATGTTCAAAACTCATTAATTTTTGACCGCACTTATGAAATTAGACATTGTTTATCAGACTGATGATTTTATCATTATTTATAAGCCTTGTGGGCTAAGTGTGCATAAAGATCAAAGTGAAATTGGTTTAACCACTTTGCTTGCCAGGCAGCTTGATGTGCCACAAGCCTGGCTTGTTCATCGATTAGATAAAGTGACATCAGGTTTACTTATTTTGGCATTAAATGCCGAAAGTGCGGCTGAATTTTTCCGACTTTTTTCTGAACACCATATCCAAAAGACTTACCTTGCTCTCAGCAATCAAAAGCCCAAAAAGAAACAAGGATTGATTGTCGGCGATATGCAAAAGTCTCGTAATGGGGCTTGGAAACTTTGCCAATCGAAGGAAAATCCCGCGATTACGCGTTTTGAAAGTGTAAGTTGCGAGCCCAATTTACGGTTATTTATCTTAAAACCACAAACTGGTAAAACCCATCAATTGCGTGTGGCAATGAAAAGCTTAGGGAGTCCGATTTTAGGTGATTCGCTTTATGGTAAAAACACTGAAAATATTGACCGTACTTATTTGCATGCTGCAAGATTGCAATTTGAATTTAAAGGTCAGTCATTTGATGTGTTTAGCCCACCGAAAGAAGGGGAGTGGTGGCATCGTCAAGGTGTCATGTCTCAGATTCAAAAATTTAGCTCAGTACTAGCGGAGTTAACTGAACAGGAAAAGTGCGGTTAAGATTTCAATTATTTTGTATAATAGACCCAATTTTTCACATTAGGAACAAAAATGAAATTTATCTCTTTTAATATTAATGGGTTACGTGCCCGCCCTCATCAACTTGAAGCAATTATTGAAAAATACCAACCGGATGTGATTGGTTTACAAGAAATCAAAGTGGCGGATGAGGATTTTCCTTATGCGATTACTGAAAATCTGGGCTATCACGTTTTTCATCACGGGCAAAAAGGTCACTATGGTGTAGCACTGTTAACCAAACAAGAACCCAAAGCGGTACGTCGTGGTTTTCCAACTGATAATGAAGATGCGCAAAAACGCATTATTATGGCAGATTTAGAAACGCCATTTGGTTTGTTAACGGTAATTAATGGCTATTTCCCACAAGGCGAAAGCCGTGCACATGAAACCAAGTTTCCGGCAAAAGAAAAATTTTATGCGGATCTTCAACGCTATTTAGAACAAGATCACGATAAAGCCAATCCGATTTTAATTATGGGCGATATGAATATCAGTCCAAGTGATTTAGATATTGGTATCGGCGATGAAAACCGCAAACGTTGGTTGCGTACTGGTAAGTGTTCATTCTTACCCGAAGAGCGTGAATGGTATCAACGCTTATACGATTATGGATTGGAAGATACGTTCCGCAAATTAAACCCAACAGCCAATGACAAATTCTCGTGGTTTGATTATCGCTCAAAAGGTTTCGATGATAACCGTGGATTACGTATCGATCATATTTTAGTGAATCATCAATTAGCAGAGCGTTGCGTGGACGTCGGCATTGCATTGGATATTCGTGCGATGGAAAAACCGTCAGATCACGCACCAATCTGGGCAGAGTTTAAATAGGAAAGCAGCATGGATATGGCAAATTGGCAGAATTACCGTTCACAAGTGAATGGTATGCCTGCCGTGTTTACCGCAAATATTGAAGATTTAGATGTTTATCATGGTAAACATCTCAGTAAGGTTGTGCAATTTACCGTGCCTTATCAGGGAGATGAGGATGGTTTGCCGAATGAAGACGAATATGAAAAATTAATTAATCGTCTTTTTAAAATCCTTGCACAATTGACCGCACTTCCGAATGTTTTCTTTGCTGGGCACTTTATTTGTAACCATCAGGCAAAAATGCATTTTTATTGTGAACACGATGCTTTGCTTAAAGAAACGCTTCAGCAGCTTGATTTTGTCTCAGAAATCAATGTGCAGGATGATCCCAATTGGGATACCTATTTCGATTTCTTATTGGCTTCTCCATTGGAAATGAAATTAAATGCGACGGAAGAGATTTTAAGTATGCTGAACAGCAAAGGACGTAATTTAAGTGATACTTATTTGATTGAGCATACTTTCCATTTTGATGAAGAAGAAAAAATGTTTCCCTTTATGGATGAACTAACGCTTGGAAAAGTGTCTTTTAGTACGTTGAAATATTCAAGCCAAGCCATCCAGACGGAAGAAGATGAACCGCCTTATTTCATGGTGAAATTGGAGCAAGAGCTTTCATTAGACAGTAATGAGATCTTCGAGTGGGTAGAGCGCTTTGAAAAATTAGCTATGGAGTTTTCAGGCGACTATATTGGCTGGGAATGCGATAACTTAATGGATGATCGTTCATCATTAAATTAGCCTGATAATTTATCAAATAAGCATTGATTAGATAAAAATAAAGCCCATCAACACGATGGGCTTAAATTCTTTTGGCTACAAATTTAGGATTCGTAAAAGGAGACAAACGAAAGCTAAACCAAAAGAGAAATTTGGCTCCTCCTGCGGGACTCGAACCTGCGACATATGGATT
>NZ_JVSL01000032.1:0-152993 GCF_001053575.1 Parahaemophilus parainfluenzae
AAGTTATTAAAGGAATAATCCTGGCGGCGATAGAGCGGTGGTCCCACCTGACCCCATACCGAACTCAGAAGTGAAACGCCGATGCGCCGATGGTAGTGTGGGGCTTCCCCATGTGAGAGTAGGACACCGCCAGGTACTGAATATAGAACCCCGAGCTGAATGGCTTGGGGTTTTTGTTTTATATAAAACATTAGAATTCATATATAAATGAGTCTAATAATGATAAAATCTTCGCCTATTTCTAGATAGCAAGCATTATGAAAAAACAGATAAGTAAAATTTTTTCCAGTGATGGCGAATTGAGTAAGAATATCAAAGGATTTAACCCACGAGCAGAACAGCTCGAAATGGCTCAATCAGTAGGATATGCTATTCAAAATAAGCAACCACTTGTTGTAGAAGCTGGAACGGGTACAGGAAAGACTTTTGCTTATTTAGCACCGGCACTTATTGCAGGAAAGAAAACGATTATTTCAACCGGCTCTAAAAATCTACAAGATCAACTTTTTTCAAGAGATCTACCTGCCATAAAAAAAGCCTTAAATTATTCTGGAAAAATTGCATTATTGAAAGGGCGATCTAATTACTTATGTTTGGAACGACTGGATCAGGTTATCGCTCAAGGTGTGCTTGGGGATAAATCTGTTTTAGCCGATTTAAGTAAAGTAAGAAAATGGAATAATGCGACGAAAACAGGTGATTTGACCGAATGTATTGAATTGGCTGAAGATAGCCCAATTTTGCCTCAATTGACGAGTACGGCAGAAAGTTGTTTAGGAACAGATTGTCCTAACTACGCTGAATGCTATGTTGCACAAGCTCGTAAAAAAGCGCTAAATGCGGATCTTGTCGTAGTAAATCATCATCTTTTCTTTGCTGATATGGCGGTAAAAGAAAGTGGCTTTGGTGAGCTTATTCCCAATGCAGAAGTCATCATCTTTGACGAAGCACATCAACTTCCCGATATTGCAAGCCAGTATTTTGGTCAATCATTAACTTCTCGCCAGCTATTTGATTTATGTAAAGATATCAATATTGTTTATCGAACAGAATTGAAAGATATGCCGCAGCTTGGCAGTACTGCAGATACATTGCTTAAAGTTATTCAGGATTTTCGCCTTCTTCTTGGGGAAGGTAATCAGCGAGGAAATTGGCGTGAGCTATTTAAGCAAATTGCGGTTAAAAAATCGGTTGAATTATTACAAGAAAAAATTGAGTTTCTTTCTGAAGTTATCAAGATTGCATTAGGTCGCTCTCAGACTTTGGATAGTATTTTTGAACGCACTGAAAGTATCAAGAATCAATTAATTCGTCTTTGTGATACGGCCATTGTTGGCTATTGTTATTGGTACGAAAGTATGGGGCGACAATTTGGTTTGCATATTACGCCACTTACTGTCGCAGATAAATTTGGCGAACAGCTAAATAATAAAGAAGCCGCTTGGATTTTCACCTCAGCGACGCTTGAAGTTGGCGGCACTTTTAATCATTTCTGTCAGCGACTTGGTATTGAGGAAGCAGAACAAAAAATTCTTCACAGCCCTTTTGATTATCCTAATCAATCGCTACTTTGCGTGCCACGTTATTTACCAGCAACGAATCAAAATAATACGTTACAAGCTCTTGGTGAAATGTTGTTGCCTATCATTGAAGCGAATAAGGGGCGATGCTTTGTGCTTTGTACTTCTTATTTAATGATGAGAGGCTTGGCAGAGTATTTTAGAGAAAATAGTGAGCTTTCTATCTTATTACAAGGTGAAATGCCTAAAGCAAAATTACTCGAACAATTTATTCATGAAACCCACAGCGTGCTAGTTGCAACCTCGAGCTTTTGGGAAGGTGTGGATGTCCGTGGTGATGCGCTATCATTAGTCATTATTGATAAATTGCCTTTTACTGCGCCAGATGAACCTTTACTAAAAGCACGCATTGAAGATTGCCGATTGCAAGGAGGCGATCCATTTAATGATATACAGATCCCTGAAGCGGTTATTACGCTGAAACAAGGTGTAGGACGCCTAATTCGAGATGTGACAGATCGTGGTGCGGTAATTATTTGTGATAATCGTCTTGTTATGCGAAATTACGGTGAAACCTTTCTAAAAAGTTTACCTAATTCAACCCGTACCCGAGATCTCAACAAAGTGGTACAATTCTTACAAAATGAGAAAATGGATTAATAATGAAAAATATCACCTTATTAGCACTTGATACTTCAACAGAAGCCTGTTCAGTTGCACTTTGGCATAAAGGCGAAAAAACACATTTAGATGAATTAGCACAACGTACACACACAAAACGTATTCTTCCAATGGTTGATGAGTTGCTCGCTAATTCAGGTATCAATTTGAAGCAAGTAGATGCGTTAGCATTTGGACGCGGTCCTGGTAGTTTTACTGGTGTCCGTGTCGGCGCAGGGATTGCTCAAGGGCTTGCATTTGGTGCTGATTTACCTGTTATTGAGGTATCGAATTTAACAACAATGGCTCAGGCTGCATTTGAATTACATCAAGCTGAAAATGTGGCAGCGGCCATTGATGCGAGAATGAATGAAGTTTATTTTTCTCAAGTAAAACGAGAAAAAGTGTGGTCAGAATTGGGTGAATTTTTCCAATGGAACCCCGTTATTGAAGAACAAGTTTGTCAACCAGAAAAAGTACTTGAACAACTTTCAGATTTAACCGCTTATCGAGTCGGAACAGGTTGGGCTGCGTATCCCCAATTTAAAGACAGTGGTTTAGAAGGGAGTGATATTATTTTACCTTCTGCACAATATATGCTTGAGCTTGCTTTAACAGATTATGCTCAGAATAAAGTCATATCCGCCTTAGAAATTGAACCTGTTTATTTGCGTAATGAAGTAACTTGGAAAAAATTACCTGGGCGTGAATAATTTTCAAAAAGGAGTTGAAGATGAATAAAAAAACGATCTTAGTTTTGACCGCACTTTCGGCCACATTAGTGGGATGTGTCAATGCACCGAAAGGGCTGGAAAAAGAGCAGTTTACTTTAAAATCATTATCTTCAATTCAACAGAGTGATTATAGCTGTCAGTGCAAATCAATACGTTTGGGTGGAAAAGTATTAACCGCACAGGCCTTGCCGAATAAAACTAAAATTGAAGTATTAAGCTATCCAGTTTATGCAACCTCAGCAAAACCTATGATTGATGAACAGCCTAATGGACGTTTTATCACTTATCTTGATGGTTTTGTGGAGCCAGAAAGCTTAAAAGATCAATTTATTACAATTGGTGGTACCTTACTGAAAACAGAACAAGGCAAGGTTGATCAAGCCAACTATATTTATCCGGTTATTAAAACCAATCATTATCGTGTCTGGAAGCTTTCACAAAGTTATTATTATCCAGATGATATGTGGGATGATTGGGGCTTTTTCGGTAGACGACCGTATTATTGGTATGGCGAGCCTGAAATTCGCTATTATCTCTATTAACTACATGATAAAATTAAGAAAATTTTCCAAAGAATAAGGATAAAAAATGGAAAAAGTTTGGTTTCAAAATTATCCAGAAGGTTCACCTACCACGCTGGATACATCCAAGTATGATTCTATTCTCGATATTTTAGATAAAGCAATTCGTGAGCACCCAGACCGTCCCGCCTATATCAACATGGGGCAGGTTTTAACATTTCGTAAATTAGAAGAGCGTAGCCGTGCATTTGCCGCTTATTTACAAAATGAATTGAAGTTAGAACGTGGTGAGCGTGTTGCATTAATGATGCCGAATTTGTTGCAATATCCTATTGCGCTTTTCGGTATTTTACGTGCGGGTTTAGTTGTGGTAAACGTAAATCCACTTTATACCCCACGTGAATTAGAACATCAGTTACAAGATAGCGGCGCAACAGCCATTGTTGTGGTTTCAAACTTTGCTTCAACCTTAGAAAAAATTGTATTTAATACTAAAGTGAAGCACGTTATTTTAACAAGAATGGGCGATCAGCTTTCTTTTGGTAAGCGTAATTTGGTCAATTTTGTGGTGAAATACGTTAAAAAGTTAGTGCCAAAATATAAATTACCGAATGCCGTCACTTTCCGTGAAGTATTGAGTATTGGTAAATTTCGCCAATACGTTCGTCCTCAAGTAGATCGTGAAGATCTAGCTTTCTTACAATATACAGGCGGAACGACAGGTGTTGCTAAGGGCGCTATGCTGACACATGGCAATATTATTACCAATATTTTCCAAGCGAAGTGGATTGCAGAGCCATTTATTGGCGATCATGCTAAGCAACGCGTTGCCGTACTGGCTTTACCGCTTTATCATGTTTTTGCCTTAACGGTAAACTGTTTACTTTTCTTGGAGCTTGGCGTGACTGCGCTCTTAATTACGAATCCACGTGATATTGATGGTTTTGTTAAAGAGCTCAAAAAATATCGTTTTGAAGCGATTACAGGGGTAAATACCTTGTTTAATGCGCTGCTTAATAATGAAAATTTCAAAGAAGTGGATTTTTCACGATTAAAACTTTCTGTTGGCGGCGGTATGGCGATCCAACAATCAGTCGCAACACGTTGGCATGATTTAACCGGCTGTAACATTATTGAAGGTTACGGCATGACAGAATGCTCACCGCTAATTGCCGCTTGTCCGATTAATGTGGTGAAACACAATGGTACAATCGGTGTACCGGTTCCAAATACTGATATTAAAATTATCAAAGATGATGGCTCAGAAGCACAACTTGGTGAAGCCGGAGAGCTTTGGGTTAAAGGTGAACAAGTCATGCGTGGGTATTGGCAACGTCCTGAAGCGACAGCTGAAGTGCTTAAAGATGGCTGGATGGCAACGGGTGACATCGTCATTATGGACGAGAGCTATAGCCTCCGTATTGTTGACCGCAAAAAAGACATGATCTTAGTTTCAGGCTTCAACGTTTATCCAAATGAAATCGAAGATGTGGTGATGCTAAATTATAAAGTCGCTGAAGTGGTCGCTATCGGCGTGCCACACGAAGTGTCAGGAGAAACCATTAAAATCTTCGTTGTGAAGAAAGATGATAGCCTCACGCGTGATGAATTACGCCAGCATTGCAGACAACATCTCACAGGTTATAAAGTCCCGAAAGATATTGAGTTTCGCGATGAATTGCCGAAAAGTAATGTAGGCAAAATTTTACGACGCATACTGCGTGATGAAGAAATAGCAAAACGCGCGCAACATTAATTAAATCAGGGATATGTGTTCATATCCCTGTTTAGTCTGTACCTCTATTTGAAAATACATCCTATTACAATGATAAAAGAATGCCAAAATCAACCGCACTTTACGTTAATTCAAAATAATGAAGAACTGGCTCAGGTTTGTCAGTTAGCTCGTCAGCAAAGTGCGGTCGCTTTAGATACTGAATTTATGCGGGTATCGACCTATTATCCTAAATTAGGATTAATTCAACTTTATGATGGTGAACGTGTTTCATTGATCGATCCTTTATCCATCACTGATTTTTCACCTTTTGTAGAATTATTACGCGATCAGCAGGTGACAAAAATTTTGCATGCTTGTAATGAAGATTTATTGGTTTTCTTGCAAGAGTTTGATGCACTTCCACAACCTATGATGGATACGCAAATTATGGCTCGTTTTCTGGGTTTTGCTAATTCAGCGGGCTTGGCTAAACTTGTGTTGCATTATTTGGGCGTTGAAATGGATAAAGGGGCAACGCGTACAAATTGGCTAAAACGTCCACTTTCCCCCGTACAGCTACAATATGCTGCAGGGGATGTATGGTACTTATTGCCGGTCTATCAAAAAATGCAAATAGAATTAGCGCAATCACCTTGGCTTCAAGCCGTAATTGATGATTGCCAGCTTGCGATCTCGAAAACCAGTCAATTAGATGATCGCGATCCAAACAAAGCCTATTTAGAGATTCCGAATGTTTGGAAATTGAATCCGCTCGAATTAGCGCGTTTACAGCTATTGGCAAAGTGGCGACAAGAAACGGCAATGGCGCGAAACTTAGCCCTTTCTTATGTGGTGAAATCTGACAACCTTTGGAAAGTAGCAAAAAATAATCCTCGTAATACATCAGAAATGCTAGCGCTTGGATTATCTGAAAATGAAGTGCGTGTACGCGGCAAAAAGATGCTTCAATTGTTAGCACAAAGCCGCCGAATTTCCCCTTATGATTACCCTAAACGCTTAGTGCGTATTGTGGATGATCCTCGTTATAAAAAGGCAATTCGATTGTTACAAGAAAAAGCCTATGAACTGACCCCAAAAGGATTAACCCTCGATATTCTGGCGAGTAAACGAAATTTAGAAGATCTCATTAAATGGGTCTGGTTAAAAAATGAAGATATGGCAAAACAGCCCGATTTACTTTTAGGGTGGCGAAGAGAGATTGGCTTGAAGCTGGTTGAATACTTAAAATCCGTAGAGTAGTCATTAAAAACAATCCTAAAAATAACCGCACTTTGAGTTATCAAAAGTGCGGTTATTTTATTTAGTGTTTTACAACAAAGACTTTAATTAAGCTTGAGTTGCTTGGATTGCGGTTAATGCGATGGTGTAGATGATATCATCCACTAATGCACCACGAGATAAGTCATTAACCGGTTTACGCATACCTTGAAGCATTGGGCCTACAGCCACTAAATCTGCAGAACGTTGAACCGCTTTATAGCCGATGTTACCTGCGTTGATATCAGGGAATACAAACACGTTTGCTTGACCTGCTACTTTAGAGTTTGGTGCTTTAGACGCTGCTACATCTTTCATGACAGCTGCATCGTATTGTAATGGACCATCGATTAATAAATCAGGACGTTTTTCTTGTGCAATACGGGTAGCTTCTTTTACTTTCTCTACAGATTGACCTGAACCAGAAGTACCGGTTGAGTAAGAAAGCATTGCGACTTTCGGATTTAAACCAAATGCTTTTGCTGATTCAGCGGATTGAATTGCGATTTCAGCAAGTTGTTCAGCAGTTGGCTCTGGGTTTACTGCACAGTCACCATACACTAATACTTGATCTGGTAATAACATGAAGAATACAGACGAGATAATTGAGCTACCAGGTGCTGTTTTGATGATTTGCATCGGTGGACGAATGGTATTTGCAGTGGTGTGAACGGCACCAGAGACTAAACCATCTACTTCACCCGCTTCTAACATCATGGTACCTAATACAACGGTGTCTTCTAATTGTGCACGAGCTTGTTCTTCAGTTAAACCTTTAGATTTACGTAATTCAACTAAACGAGCAACGTAGTTTTCACGTACGTCAGCTGGATTGATGATTGTTACGTCAGCACCTAAAGTCACGCCTTGTTCTGCCGCAACTTTTTTCACAGATTCAGGATCTGCTAATAATACTGATTTTGCGATACCACGTTCTGCACAGATTGCCGCCGCTTTAACGGTACGAGGTTCATCACCTTCTGGTAATACGATGGTTTTGCCTGCTTTGCGTGCTAAATCAGTTAATTTAAAACGGAATGCTGCTGGAGAAATACGTGCTTCACGAGCAAGTGGTGCCGCGATTGCCGCAGCTAATGCTTGTGCATCTAAAGCTTTAATTTTGCCTGCTTGTGCACCAAATACACCTAAGATGTCAGTGTTATTCACGCCACCAAATTCTGAAGCAACGGCTTCTACTAATGTGCCTTCTTCATTGTTTGCCACTAAGATAATTTGTGCATCTAAGGTTTGCGCAATCGCAAAGTTTAAGCTATTTGCAAAAGGCGCTTGAGCTGAAGGTTGAACACCTTTAACAACCACTAAATTTGAATTTAATGCTTGGAAATCAGCAACGATTTTTTCTAATAACACGTCTTTTTGATTATTTGCGATTAATGCTTGAGCGGCTTTTACATCTTCTACTGCATTGAATACGACAGCGCCTGTTGTTTTAGCTGCATCTAGTGCTGCTGCTAAATTTGCTTCTGCGCTAGTTGGAATAAGAATAACTGCTTTAGTCATTTTGATATACCTTTTAATGAATGAAAAAACCTGCTGATTTCTCAGCAGGTTTGAAGGAAGTTGATTAGCCCGCTAAACGTGCTGTGTCTTGTGCAATTACTAATTCTTCGTTGGTTGGAAGAACGATCGCTTTGAATGCAGAGTCATCAGCAGTGATAACGCCTGATTTACCAAAGCGAGCAGCAAGGTTGCGTTCTTTGTCTAATTTGATGCCGAATAATTTTAAGTGGCCTAACGCTAATTCACGAACGTGAGCAGAGTTTTCACCGATACCACCCGTAAATGCGATGGCATCTAAGTGATCATCACCTAAAACGGCCATGTATGCACCGATGTATTTTGCTAAACGGTAGCTGTAAACATCTAATGCACGTTTTGCTTCTGGTTTAGATACATCGTCGTAGTTATCTTCTGCATAACGGCAGTCACTTGTTACTTCAGTTAAACCTAAAAGACCTGATTTTTTCACTAAAGTCTCTTCGATTTGATCCATTGACATGCCTAAGTTTTTGTATAGGTAGAAAACGATCGCAGGGTCGATGTCACCACAACGAGTTCCCATGACTAAACCTTCTAACGGGGTTAAACCCATAGACGTATCGATACATTTACCATGACGAACCACAGAAACAGAACCTCCGTTACCTAAGTGACAGATAATTGCGTTTACTTGGTCTGCTGGTTTGCCTACGTATTCCGCAACTTCGCGAGAAACGAAGTAGTGGCTGGTACCGTGTGCACCGTAGCGACGTACGCCATGTTCTTTGTAAAGTGAGTATGGAAGTGCATATAAGTATGCTTCTTCAGGCATAGTTTGGTGGAATGCTGTATCAAATACGACAACGTTCTTATCTTTTAAGTGTGGGAATGTTTTGAATGCTTCACGGATACCGATTAAGTGAGCCGGGTTGTGAAGTGGAGCAAATTGTGCTGCATCTTCAATACCTTTAACCACTTCATCTGTTACAACAACAGATTGGGTGTATTTCTCACCACCGTGAACGATACGGTGACCAATCGAGGTGATAGAGTTTTTAAGCTCATCAGTCATAATGTTTGACGCGATGAAGTTAAGTGCTTCTGTGTGCGCTGCACCAGCACCTAAATTTGCGCTACCTTTTTCACCGTTAAGTTTCCATTTAATACGAGCTTCAGGAAGATAAAATGCTTCTGCTAAGCCTGATAATTTTTCTTCACCTGTTGCAGGATCAAGGATTGCAAATTTTAATGAAGAACTACCACAGTTAAGGATGAGAACAAGTTTTGACATAGGAACCCTATTTTTGATTGAGGTTAATAAAAATCCATTCAAAAGAACGGACTACAAATCTTGCATAGAATACACCTTTTGGCGTATAAAATAAATTCACTAGAAGGGAAAAATACGATCTTTTATTAGAAAAGTTGAAAATTTCAACAGTTTCTAGTTAAGGATGACAATTAAACCTAAACTAGAGTATTATAAGTGCGGTTATTTTCTAGGATGTTTTTATGTCATCATTTTTTTCAACCTTAAAACGTGGGCAAATATATTTGCAAACGTGGCCATTAGAAGCGAAACTCGGCATTATTTTTCCCGAAAATCGCATTATTAAAGCCACAAAATTTGCACAGAAGTTTATGCCTTTTATGGCGGTATTTTCGGTGGTTTGGCAACAGCTTTATGCCAAGACGGATCTTACTGCATTAGCGATTGCTATTTTGACCGCACTTTGTGCGTTAGTGATGCCATTACAAGGTTTATACTGGTTGGGAAAACGTGCAAAATCACCGTTAGAACCGCAAAGTTCTCAGTGGTTTTATGAGATTAGTGAACGTTTAAGAAAACAACATGAAAGTTTGCCAACCGTGCAAGATAAACCGACATATCAGCACTTGGCAGAAGTACTACAAAAGGCACAGCAAAAATTAGATAAAGCATTTTGGCAGGAAATCTAGCCAATGGCTCCAAATTTAATTGACGCAAACGTTTTCCTTTTGTTGTTTTTTATGTAAAATACTGCGGTCGCAATGGCGGCCCTTTTTAATTGAGAGACTATTTAATGATTGATTACATTATCATTGGCATCATCGCATTTTCGATTATCGTGAGTTTATTACGTGGGTTTGTGCGAGAGGTTATGTCCCTTGCAAGTTGGGTCGTTGCATTTATTGTCGCTAGCCAATTTTATCCTTATCTTGCCACTTATCTTACTCAAATCGAATCTGACTACGTGCGTAACGGCACCGCAATCGGCATTTTATTTGTTTTAACCTTAATTGTAGGCGGCATTGTTAATTATGTGATTAGCCAATTAGTGGATAAAACAGGACTTACCGGAACAGATCGTGTTCTTGGTGCGGCATTTGGCTTAATTCGTGGGGCGTTAATCGTTGCTGCGATCTTATTCTTCTTGGATACCTTCACTAACTTT
The DNA here is from genome assembly GCF_001053575.1 of Parahaemophilus parainfluenzae. Classification (GTDB taxonomy): domain Bacteria; phylum Pseudomonadota; class Gammaproteobacteria; order Enterobacterales; family Pasteurellaceae; genus Haemophilus_D; species Haemophilus_D parainfluenzae_S. The sequence goes on from NZ_JVSL01000032.1 coordinate 10,366, forward strand.
GAGCAAACCGATTGGTGGAAAGAATCAAAATTAATTCCTCATTTCGGCTTCATTATTGAATGGTTCTTCCAACAACTACAAGCAAGTTCTAGTTTTTTAAACTCAACTTTTAAACAATAAGGTAGTCAATCAGTATGTGTGGAATTGTCGGTATCGTTAGCCAAAATCCGGTTAATGAATCCATTTATGCAGCATTAACGTTATTACAGCATCGAGGTCAAGATGCGGCGGGGATTGTCACAATCGATGATGAAAACCGCTTTCGTTTGCGTAAGGCTAATGGTCTTGTAAGCGATGTATTCAGACAAGAACATATGTTACGTTTACAAGGTCATGCAGGCCTCGGACATGTACGTTATCCAACCGCCGGCAGTTCAAGTGTATCTGAAGCGCAGCCTTTCTATGTTAACTCACCTTATGGTTTAAGCCTTGTTCACAATGGCAACTTAACCAATTCAGACGAATTAAAAGATAAATTATTTAAAGAAGCACGTCGTCACATAAATACTAATTCGGATTCAGAACTTCTTCTCAATATTCTTGCAAATCATTTAGATAGAGTGAATAAATACCATCTCGATCCGCAAGATATTTTTAATGCAATTCGTGCGACACACAAAGATATCCGTGGTGCTTATGCATGCTTAGCGATGATTATTGGACATGGCATGGTGGCATTTCGTGATCCGTTTGGTATTCGTCCACTCGTGTTAGGTAAACGAGAAGAAAACGGCTCTGTAGAATATATGTTTGCCTCTGAAAGTGTGGCATTAGACGTCGCAGGTTTTGAATTAGTGCGTGATGTAGCACCAGGCGAAGCGATTTATGTGACCTTTGATGGCCAGCTTTATGCTGAGCAGTGCGCAGAAAGTGCGGTCTTAAATCCGTGTATTTTTGAGTATGTCTATTTTGCTCGTCCTGATTCAACAATAGACGGTGTGTCTGTTTATGCCGCACGTGTTCACATGGGTGAACATTTAGGTAAAAAAATTGCAAAAGAATGGGTTGAGGAAGCTGATAACATTGATGTTGTTATTCCAGTACCTGAAACTTCAACAGACATTGCTTTACAGATTGCGAAAATCTTAGGCAAACCTTATCGTCAAGGTTTTGTGAAAAACCGCTATGTCGGTCGTACATTTATTATGCCTGGCCAAGCACAACGTATTAGTTCAGTCCGTCGCAAGCTCAATACGATTAAAGCAGAATTTAAAGATAAAAATGTGTTATTAGTCGATGATTCTATTGTTCGTGGTACAACATCTGAACAAATCGTGAGTATGGCTAGAGCAGCAGGTGCGAAGAAAATTTACTTTGCATCCGCGGCACCAGAAATTCGTTATCCGAATGTGTACGGTATTGATATGCCAACAAAACAAGAGCTTATTGCCTATGGCCGTAATGTTGACGAAATTGCGAAATTGATTGGCGTAGATAAATTAGTTTTCCAAGATCTTGAAGCGCTGACAGAATCAGTACGCCAAGAAAATCCAGCTATTCAAGGCTTTGATTGTTCAGTCTTTACTGGTGAATATATTACGGGCGATATCACGCCAGAATACCTTGATAGCATCGCTTCTCAACGGAGTGATTCAGCAAAGAAAAAACGGGAAAAAGATGCAAGCAACCTTGAAATTCATAATGAAGGTTAATCGCGTTTAAGGTCGTAAAAAAGCACTAAATTCAATGAAGCGTTTAGTGCTTTTTCTTTTTGGTTAAATATAAAGAAAAATGACCACACTTGATGTATTCAAAGTGCGGTCATTTTTTATGCGTTTTAGTCTTTATAAAGATCGTTATAAAGTGCACTTTCAAATTGCATAAGTGGTGCTCGTTTGGTCTTACTTTCTAAATCACCGGTTGAATAGCCATTGATAAATTGAACGAAAGCCACTTTTTCACCTCGTGCATTGGTCATAAAACCGGCAAGGTTATAGACACCTTTTAATGAGCCAGTTTTAGCGATGACGTTTTTTACCAGTGGTGGATTAATTAAGCTACCACGCCCACTGATTGTGCCATCCACACCTGCAATTGGGAAAGTTTCCATTAAGTGTAATTTATCTTCGTTTTTGGCGATGTATTCCAAGACTGAAAGCATGGTTTTCGGTGCAACTAAATTATGACGAGAAAGACCCGAACCATCAGCTAAGATGCTGTTACCAAATTTAATGCCTTGTTTTTGCAATACGGATTTTACTGCTAATGTGCCTAATTGGAATGAAGCAGGGCGTTTATAGTAGTTGTAGGCTACTGCTCTAAATAAGGCATCGGCAATTTGATTATCCGATTTTTTCATCATTTTTTTCAATAGCTCAGGCAACGGTTTAGATAAATGCTGAGCAAGTTTTTGTCCTTGCTGTGGTTTTTGAGGTTGTTTTACCTGACCGCTAAATTCAATACCAAGACGTTTTAATTGACGTTGAATAATGGCAGCAGCGTAGGCATCTGGATCTTGCACGGCGAAGCTAAGCCCAAATGGTTTAGTTTGGCGTGCAATACAGCCTTTTACTTGATAGCGATTATTGTCGTGAACAACGACATCTAACTGGCAATAACCGGCTTCTTGCTGATCCACAATATAAACTTGCCCGAAAACTTGAATAGGGAATTGAGCAGGAACGTTAATTTTGACTGTTTCACCTACAGGTTGATTTGCATCTAGCTCGGCATAGAAACAGTTATTATCAATATTTGCTGCAGCAGGAGGGGAGTTAAAGCACATTGTAAGATCGTTCCAAATCCAACCTAACCCACGATCATGGCTCGCAAATACAGAGGTATCTAAAATAAGATCACCATTGATTTTCTGAATGCCTTGGTTTTTTAAATTAGCTAATAAGCTATAAAGTTGTCCACTGGTCAGATCAGGATCGCCAGTAAATTGCACAACAAGATCGCCTTCTAAAACATTATTCTGAATTTTTCCGTTACTTAAAAGTGAGGTTTCAAACTGGAAGGCATCACCTAATACTAATTTAGCCGCGACAGCTGTGAACACTTTTTGCGTACTGGCAGGCAACATAAATGTTGAACCATTGTAGTCTGCAATAATTTGATCTTTATTGAGGTTTTTGGCAATGATACTGGCAGAAGCACCTTCAGGTAGGTATTGGGTAATAGAAGCCACATTAACTTCAGCCATAGAGGAAAAAGAAAAGCCGAGTGTGATAAATGCCGCTTTAAGTGCGGTCGAAATAGAAGGTTTTTTAGTCATTTTTAGTTCTGTTATGGTTGCTATTTTTCTCAAGACGAATAATAATAAGCTCCGAACTCAATAGAGTAAATCATTTTTTATTTTTCATTGACTGCGGCAAGGTTGCAAGACGTTGTCGTGGTTTTGTTTTTACCAAATTTCAAGGAAAAAGAATGAAACAAATTCCAATGACCGTGCGCGGTGCGGAGCTATTACGTCAAGAATTAGATTTCTTAAAGAATGAGCGTCGCCCTGAAATTATCAAGGCGATTGCTGAAGCACGTGAGCATGGTGACTTAAAAGAAAATGCAGAATATCACGCAGCGCGTGAACAACAAGGTTTTTGCGAAGGGCGTATTCAAGAAATTGAAAGCAAACTTGCAAATTGTCAGGTTATCGATGTCACTAAATTACCAAATAACGGTAAAGTTATTTTTGGTGCGACAGTTGTATTAGTGAATACCGATACTGATGAAGAAGTCACTTACCAAATTGTGGGCGATGATGAGGCAGATATTAAGTCAGGTTTGATTTCTGTGAATTCACCGATTGCTCGTGGCTTGGTGGGGAAAGAGTTGGATGATACCGTGAATATTACCACACCAGGTGGAACGGTTGAGTTCGAGATTATTGAAGTAAATTACATCTAAAAAACATCCCCTCAAATTGAGGGGATAACAATTATTTACGAGGCAGCTGGATTTTACCTTCCTCGCTTGGTCGATAAAGCACCAAAATATGTCCGATGGTTTGAACGTTAGATGATTTGGTTTCACGAACAATCGCATCAATAATTAATTGTTTGGTTTCGCGATCTGCGCCAGCAATTTTTACTTTGATTAATTCGTGATGATTTAATGCATTATCGATTTCGGCTAATACCCCTTCGGTTAAGCCGTTACCGCCAAGCATGACGACAGGACTAAGGTGATGAGCAAGTCCTTTTAAAAATTGTTTTTGTTTTGTTGATAATATTGTCATAAGGAATCCTTTAAATAGATGAATATGAGTCAAAAAAAGACCGAAAAGAGCGGTCAGAAAAAATGTGGTTTTTCAGCACTTTTTGGTAAGTCTAGCCTTGAATTTGGCAGATTGTACCCAAATATAGACGAAACTACTACAAAAAATAGTACAAAAGAAAGAGATTATGGGAAAGAAAAAACGTTCGGCGAGTTCTTCTCGTTGGCTAAACGAACATTTTAAAGATCCGTTTGTTCAGAAAGCACATAAGCAAAAATTACGTTCACGTGCTTACTTTAAGTTAGATGAAATTCAACAAACGGATAAATTGTTTAAACCGGGAATGACTGTGGTGGATCTCGGTGCCGCACCAGGTGGTTGGTCACAGTATGTTGTGAGCCAAATTGGTGGAAAGGGCCGAGTGATTGCTTGTGATATTTTGGATATGAACCCAATTGTCGGCGTGGATTTCTTGCAAGGCGATTTTCGTGACGAAAATGTGCTGAATGCATTATTAGAACGAGTTGGTGAAGCAAAAGTTGATGTAGTGATGTCTGATATGGCGCCAAATTTTAGCGGCATGCCATCTGTTGATATTCCTCGTGCAATGTATTTAGTTGAACTGGCTTTAGATATGTGTAAGCAAGTTTTGGCGAAAAAAGGCAGTTTTGTGGTCAAAGTATTCCAAGGAGAAGGTTTTGACGAGTATCTGCGCGAAATTCGTTCACTCTTTAGTGTTGTAAAAGTGCGTAAGCCTGAAGCCTCTCGTGGGCGCTCTCGCGAAGTTTATATTGTAGCAAGTGGTTATAAAGGCGAATAGATAATTGCTTTGATAGCTTTTCATTGTGTCGGGGATGAGATAGTATCTCGTTTAATTTTAATTAACTTAAGAAAGGCAGGTTAAACCTTGAACGATATGGTCAAAAATCTAGTTCTATGGGTTGTGGTAGCAATTGTCATGATGACAGCTTACCAAAGTTTTAATTCCAATGGCGTGAGTGACTCAACAGATTACACAACCTTTGTGTATGATGTGAGTAATAGTCAAGTGAAAGAAGCGCGTTTTGATGCGAATGAAATCACAGTGACCAAAAATGATGGTTCTAAATATATGACCGTCATGCCACCGTTGGAAGATAAAAAGCTCTTAGATGACTTACTAAATAAAAAAGTTAAAATCGAAGGTACGCCTTTTGAAAAACGCAGTTTATTATCACAAATTTTAATTTCGTGGTTCCCAATGTTATTCCTTGTAGGGGTATGGATTTTCTTCATGCGTCAAATGCAAGGTGGCGGTGGCAAGGCCATGAGCTTTGGTAAAAGCCGCGCTAAAATGCTGAACCAAGATCAAATCAAAGTGACTTTTGCGGATGTTGCAGGTTGCGATGAAGCAAAAGAAGAAGTCGGTGAAGTAGTTGATTTCTTGCGTGAACCGAAAAAATTCCAAAACCTTGGTGGTAAAATTCCAAAAGGGATTTTAATGGTAGGGCCTCCAGGTACAGGTAAAACCTTATTAGCGAAAGCTATTGCGGGTGAAGCAAAAGTGCCTTTCTTTACCATTTCAGGTTCTGACTTTGTAGAGATGTTTGTGGGGGTTGGTGCTTCTCGTGTTCGTGATATGTTCGAGCAAGCGAAGAAAAATGCACCATGCTTAATCTTTATTGATGAAATTGATGCGGTAGGTCGTCAACGTGGTGCCGGCTTAGGTGGTGGACACGATGAGCGTGAACAAACCCTTAACCAAATGTTAGTTGAAATGGATGGTTTTGGTGGTAACGAAGGCGTAATCGTTATTGCTGCAACTAACCGTCCAGATGTACTTGACCCAGCATTAACGCGTCCAGGTCGTTTTGACCGTCAAGTTGTTGTCGGTTTACCGGATGTGAAAGGTCGTGAGCAAATTCTAAAAGTTCACATGCGAAAAGTTCCTGTAGCTGATGATGTTGATGCAATGACACTGGCGCGTGGTACACCAGGTTATTCAGGTGCAGATTTAGCGAACTTAGTGAATGAAGCGGCACTATTTGCTGCACGTAGCAATAAACGTACTGTATCAATGCTTGAGTTTGAAAAAGCCAAAGATAAGATCAATATGGGGCCTGAACGTCGTACCATGATCATGACGGATAAACAAAAAGAATCGACAGCGTACCATGAAGCAGGTCACGCCATTGTGGGTTACTTAGTGCCTGAACATGATCCGGTTCATAAAGTGACGATTATTCCTCGTGGCCGTGCATTAGGTGTAACTTTCTTCTTACCTGAAGGCGATCAAATTAGTATCAGCCAAAAACAATTAGAAAGTAAACTTTCCACACTATATGCAGGACGCTTAGCTGAAGATTTGATTTACGGTGAAGAAAATATTTCTACCGGTGCATCTAACGATATTAAAGTGGCAACCAATATTGCACGTAATATGGTGACCCAATGGGGCTTCTCAGATAAACTCGGTCCGATTCTTTATACCGAAGATGAAGGCGAAGTATTCTTAGGTCGCTCAATGGCGAAAGCAAAACATATGTCAGATGAAACGGCGCATGCGATTGATGAAGAAGTGCGTGCGATTGTAAATCGTAACTATGCGAGAGCAAGACAGATTTTGATCGACAATATGGATATTCTTCACGCCATGAAAGATGCGTTAGTGAAATATGAAACCATTGAAGAAGAACAAATCAAACAGCTAATGAATCGTGAACCTGTTACACCGCCATCTGGTTGGGAAGATAACAAAGACACGAGCCCGAAAGCTAAGCCGCAAGAAGAAACAACTGAAAGTGCGGTTAATCATTCAGAAGATTCTGAAGAGTAAGAATAAAGCCTTCCTAATTAGGAAGGCTTTTTTATTTATAATGTCATTCTTTTCATCACTATATTCCGTTATAATCTAGCCTTTAAAATTTGATTTAAAAATTGACCGCACTTTATGAAACTTTATGCTAATAACAAATGTCTAGATTTATCATTCCCGCAAATTATGGGAATTTTGAATTTCACGCCCGATTCATTTTCAGATAGCGGACAGTTTTTTAGTCTAGACAAGGCATTATTTCAAGTTGAAAAAATGCTGAAAGAAGGTGCAACGATTATTGATATCGGAGGTGAATCGACTCGTCCGATGGCAGATGAAGTGTCTGAAGCTGAAGAATTGCAACGAGTGATACCTTTAGTTGAAGCGGTACAAAAGCGTTTTGATTGTTGGATCTCAGTGGATACTTCTAAAGCTGTGGTAATGCAAGAAGCAGCGAAGGTCGGCATGGATTTAATTAATGATATTCGTGCTCTACGTGAACCTGGTGCACTCGAAATAGCAGGGGAGTTGAATTTACCAACTTGTATCATGCACATGCAAGGACAACCGCGCACAATGCAGACTAATCCGCATTATGATGATGTAGTCCAAGATGTTTATCAGTTTTTAGAAGCTCGGACTCAAGCTTGTTTAGATGCGGGAATTGCCAAAGAAAATATTATTTGGGATATGGGCTTTGGTTTTGGTAAGACTGTGCAGCATAATTATAAGCTTTTACAGCAGTTAGCTCACTTTTGTGAAAGTGGATATCCTGTTTTAGCAGGGCTTTCACGTAAATCGATGATTGGTGCTGTATTAGATAAGCCCGTGACTGAACGCATTGTAGGAAGTGTAGCCGGGGCATTAATTGCTGCACAAAATGGTGCGACTATTTTACGTGTGCATGATGTGGCTGCAACAGCTGATGCCTTAAAAGTATGGCAAGCTACACAAGAAGCGTAAGCAACTAACAGATTTTATATGTTGTGGAATAAATGATTTCTGTAACATCATTATTCAAATTTAATAAGGAATAAATATGGCAAATCGTAAATATTTTGGTACTGATGGTGTCCGTGGAAAAGTGGGTACATATCCAATCACACCTGATTTCGCATTGAAATTAGGTTGGGCAGCAGGTAAGGTTTTAGCTTCTCAAGGTTCTCGTACGGTATTAATCGGGAAAGATACTCGTATTTCAGGTTATATGCTGGAATCTGCACTTGAAGCAGGTTTGGCAGCAGCGGGCTTAACTGCTGCATTTACTGGTCCTATGCCTACACCAGCCGTGGCGTATTTAACCCGTACTTTCCGCTTGGAAGCAGGTATTGTCATTTCGGCATCTCATAACCCTTACTATGATAACGGGATTAAATTCTTCTCTTCACAAGGTACAAAATTACCAGACGATATTGAGGAAGCGATTGAAGCCATGCTTGATCAGCCAATGGATTGTGTGGAGTCTGCTGATTTAGGTAAAGCAAGCCGTATCAGTGATGCTGCAGGACGTTATATTGAATTTTGTAAAAGTACTTTCCCTGCCCACCTTGGTTTAGATGGTTATAAAATTGTGGTGGATTGTGCAAATGGTGCGACTTATCATATTGCGCCAAATGTATTACGTGAGTTAGGCGCAGAAGTGATTGAAATTGGTACAGATCCTAACGGAATCAATATTAATGAGAAATGTGGAGCAACCGATGTAAAAGCGTTACAGGAAAAAGTGCTTGAAACAAAAGCAGATGTTGGTCTTGCTTATGATGGTGATGGTGACCGTATTATGATGGTGGATCACTTAGGTAATAAAGTAGATGGTGACCAAATCCTTTTCATTATTGCTCGTGAAGCTTTACGTTCAGGTCAGCTAAAAGGTGGCGTAGTGGGCACATTAATGAGTAATATGAGCTTAGAGATTGCTTTAAAGATGTTAGGTGTACCTTTTGTGCGTGCTAACGTTGGCGATCGTTATGTGTTAGAAAAAATGGTAGAACATAACTGGACGCTAGGCGGAGAAAACTCTGGCCATATCATTATTGCTGATAAAAATACGACAGGTGATGGTATTATTGCATCACTAGCTGTATTAAGTGCAATGGTTCAACATCGTTTATCTTTAAACGAGCTTGCAAGTGCGGTGAAATTATTCCCTCAAGTACTCATTAATGTTCGTTTTGCTGGTGGTGATAATCCATTAGAAAGTGAAGCGGTAAAAGCGGTAGCTGCAGATGTGGAAAAACGTTTAGAAGGCAAAGGTCGAATTTTACTGCGTAAGTCTGGTACTGAGCCTCTTATTCGCGTCATGGTCGAATGTGAAGACGGTGTACTTGCAAAACAATGTGCAGAAGAAATTGCAGAAGCAGTGAAAGCGAATTAATAAAGTGGGGGCTTGCCCCCATTTTTGATCTATAAAATTTATTTTTTATTATTTTTAGGAAAGCCAATACATGAAAATTTTTATTATGCGTCATGGAGAAGCAGAAGTTATTGCTTCATCAGATGAGTCGAGACATTTAAACGACTACGGACGCAAACAATCAATATCACAAGGTCAATGGCTTAAAACCCATCTAAATTCAACCGCACTTTCAGTTCAGAAAGTGATTGTCAGTCCTTATGTAAGAGCACAAGAAACGTTTGAGCTTGTAAATTTAGCCTTAGGTAATACGCTTAATGATATTGAAATTTGGAGTGGGATTACACCTTATGGTAATGCTACATTGGTAGCTGATTATCTATCTGTTTTGCAAGAAGAAGGTACTGAAAGTGTTTTACTCGTTTCTCATTTACCTTTAGTAGGCAGTATTGTTTCAGAGCTTTACGGTAAGCGAAATCCAATTAGTTTTTACCCTTCAACGATTGTTCAAATTGAGTGGAATGGTGAAAAAGGCACCATTGAAGCTTTCCATTATCCAAAATAGAATGGCTAAAATACGAAAAACAAAGTTTATATGATTTACTTTTTAAAAGCAGTCAAAAATAAGCAACACCTAAAAATGTATATTTTTAGGTGTTTTTTTAAAATTTTTTTGATAGACTGAAAATGAGCTATAAATGAATAGCTTAAATTAAGCCATCATAATGACACAAGGGGAGTAGCTATGAACAATAAAATCGGAGATAAAGCAACTGAAGTAAAAGATACGACAGTGAATGCTGCAACACAAGTTAAAGATGCATTATTTGCAGCGGCTAACTATATTAAAGATGCTGTGACACATAAAGCGTCTGAGGCAAAAGAAGTGGTTGAAGACAAAGCTACTGAAGTGAAAGATGTAACTGAAGATAAAGTATCTGAAGTAAGAAAAGCAGTTTCTGAAGCAAAGGAAGCAATCGATGATAAAGCTACTGAAATGAAAAAAGCAATCGATGACAAATTTTCTGAAGTAAAAAGAGCCGTCGAAGATAAAGCATCAGAAGTGAAAAAAACAGTTTCAGAAGCTACAGATGAAGCGGCAGATAAAGCAGCAGAGCTAAAAGATGCAGCTGAAGACAAAGTTGCTGAAGTGAAAGATGCGGCTGAAGATAAAGCAAAAGAAGTAAAAAAAGCAGTTTCAGAAGCAAAAGATGAAGCTGCAGATAAAGCATCTGAGCTAAAAGATGCAGCTGAAGATAAAACTGTAGAAGCAAAAGAAGCGGCTTCAGAAGCAAAAGATACAGTTGTAGACAAAGTAGTTAAATTCAAAGATGCAGTTGTAGATAAAGTTGCTGAAGTAAAAAATGCAGTTTTTGAAGCAAAAGATGAAGCTGCTGATAAAGCGGCTGAGTTAAAAGATGAAGCTGAAGATAAAGCTGCTGAAGTGAAAGATGCGGCTGAAGATAAAGCTGTAGAAGCAGAAGAAGCGACTTCAGAAGTAAAAGATGCGGTGGAAGATAAAGCATCAGAAGTGAAAAAAGTAGTTTCAGAAGCAAAAGATGAAGCTGCAGATAAAGCATCTGAGCTAAAAGATGCAGCTGAAGATAAAGCTGTAAAAGCAAAAGAAGCTGTCGAAGATAAAGTTGCTGAAGTAAAAGATTCGCTTTCAGAGGCAAAAGATGTAATGTCTTCTAAAGTTGAAGCTGCAAAAGATGCCACAGTAAGCGCGGCAGTACAAGTTAAAGATGCTGTGGTTGCAGCAGCTAACTATGTTAAACATGTTGCGGAAAATAAAATGACTGAAGCAAAAGATGCTGTGTGCTCTAAAGCAGAGGAAGTAAAAAATGTAGATTCTGAAACAAAAGATCAATCTGCAGCCGTAAAAAAGTAACTGAAAAGTAAAAGCAATAGTTAAGGATTATTCAAATTAACTGAGTGGGATTGTTCAAAAAAAACACAAAAAAGTGATTTTTTATCTTTACAAAAAATAAAATTTTTATAATGAACTTTTTTACAAATCTTTTAATTTCATTGGGTTATAGTTGTTTTAGAGAGATTTTATAAAAAACTATATCTTTAGAAATGTAAATTTTTTTGAAAGATGTTTTATTTTAAGTTTTTTTTACGTAAACTAGATCACACAAAGCAGATAGCTTTGGATTAATTCTTAATTATAAAATGGAGAATGACAATGAAAAAATCAGTATTAGCCGTATTAGTATTAGGTGCATCTTTAGCCGTAACTGGTTGTTTCGATAAACAAGAAACAGCTCAAAAAGTTGAAGCAGCAAAAGATGCAACAGCAAATGCAGCAACACAAATTAAAGATGCAGCAAAAGAAGTTGCAACTGATGTTAAAAATGCAGCAATTGACGCAAAAGATTCAGCTGCAAATAAAATGGCTGAAACAAAAGAAGCAGTAGCTGATAAAGCTTCTGAAATGAAAGATGCTGCTGCAAATAAAATGGCTAAGGCAAAAGATGCAGTGTCTTCTAAAATGGAAGAAGTAAAAAATGCAGCTTCTGAAGCAAAAGATGCAGCAGCAGATAAAGCAGTTGAAATGAAAGATGCTGCAGCAAATAAAATGGCTGAAGCAAAAGATGCGATGTCTTCTAAAATGGAAGCAGTAAAAAACTCAGCTTCAGAAACAAAAGATGCGGCAGCTGATAAAGCGGCTGAAGCAAAAGATGCAGCAGCAAATAAAGCAGCTGAAGTAAAAGAAGCTGTGACTAAATAATTAAACTTTCGTAAAATAAAACCTATCAGAGATTATCTGGTAGGTTTTTTCTTTTTGGAGCAATATGAAATGTTATGTGCAATTTATAAAAGTAAACGTAAACCAGGCTGCTATCTTTATATTTCCAAACGAGATGATTTTTCAGCTGTACCGGATATATTAATGCAGAGTTTTGGTAAGCCTCAATTTCTTATGCCTTTCAATTTGAGGGGGAGTAAACCGCTTGTTCATGCAGATAAAGATGAGGTTATGGGGAAAATTACTCAGCAAGGATTTTATCTTCAAATGCCAAAACAAGATGATGGCTTGTTTAATAGTTTGAGTGAGATCAAATAAGCCTTTTATTTTTTCCTAAAAATATCCAAATCTTGCTTTATCTCAATATTTTCCTCAAAAAACTCCTTTAGAATTGACCGCACTTTTAAAAGGAGAATAAAAATGAGTAGTTTCTTTGTGGCAGGTACAGATACTGACGTGGGTAAGACCACCGCCTGTCGTGCCATTATTCAGGCATTACAAGCAAAGGGCGTGCGAATTGTGGGTTATAAGCCGATTGCTTGTAGCTGTGAAGAGGGGATTTATCCTGTCGAAAATCAGTCTAATGAATCCCAAACAGATTATGATGCTGAAAATAATTCAGACGTGTTAGCTTTAATGGATGCAACGAATGAGCCAGTATCTTATCAAGAAGTAAATAGCTATACTTTTGCTCATTCCTTGCCGATGCTGACTCGAGATAAATCACGCATTAAATTAAGTAAGATTAATCAAGCCTTAACGATATTAGTTCAAAAATATCAATCTGTTGTCGTGGAAGGTTCATTTGGGTTACTCACACCAATGGCAGAAGGTAAGAGTTTTGCTGATTGGGTTGTTGAGCATAAAATGCCTGTTGTGTTGGTTGTTGGTATCAAAGAAGGCTGTATTAACCATGCATTGCTGACAGCTCAAGTGATTAAACAGCTTGGCGTTCCTTTATTAGGCTGGATTGCAAATCGAATTAACCCTTGTTTAGGGCATTATAAAGAGGTGGTAGATATTTTAGAGGCTCAGATTGATGCGCCTTTGCTAGGTAAAATCCCTTATATTCATAAGCCAGAATCCCAAGAGTTAGGACATTATTTAACGAATATTGATCGTTTGATGTATATGCAAACAGAGCTAGTTAAATAGTAAGTTTGAAATAAAAAGTGCGGTTAAATTTCATTAGATTTAACCGCACTTTTTTTATTCTTCGTTTTCTGGAAGTTCTTTTTTCAGGATATCTTCTTCCGCGAGGCTAGATAGGCGAGCAATTGCATTACGGTAAGAGATTTCAAGGGTTTCTCGGCTTGTTGCAATAACACCTTGATCTACTAAGAATCCATCATTTACATCATATACCCAGCCATGTAGGGAGAGTTTTTGTCCACGTTCCCAAGCGCTTTTTACGATAGATGTGCGTCCTAGGTTATAAACTTGCTCTGCAACATTTAATTTAGTGAGCATATCTGAACGTTTTTCTGCTGAAAGATTGCCTAATAGATGCCCGTGTTTAAACCAAATATCACGAATATGGAGCAACCAGTTATTGATTAACCCTAGATCGTGATCTTGCATCGCTGCTTTAATACCACCACAATTTGTATGACCGCAAATAATAATATGTTCAATTTTGAGTACATCAACGGCATATTGTACAACTGAAAGGCAGTTAAAATCCGTATGAATAACTTGGTTAGCAACATTACGATGAACAAATAATTCGCCCGGTTCAAGATTTGTGAGTTTTTCAGCAGGAACACGGCTATCAGAGCAGCCAATCCAAAGATAATGAGGTGTTTGGTGATCGGCAAGTTCTTTAAAATAAGTGGAATTTTCTTCTTTCATTCTTTGCGCCCAGCTATAGTTGTTTGCAAAGAGTTGTTTAATTTTGTCCATTTCTACTTTCCTTAATATGATGTATTTGAAAGATTGATTCAAACACAATAAATAAAATAGGGGATAAATTTATCGCCTAAAATGATGACCGCACTTTAAAGAAAGTGCGGTCAATTTAAACAATATTTTTAGAAATTTGCATTTCTTGGTGCACGAGGGAATGGAATCACATCGCGAATATTTTGTACGCCAGTTACATAAACAATTAAGCGTTCAAAACCAAGACCAAAACCTGAATGTGGTACAGTACCATATTTACGAAGATCACGATACCACCAGTAATCTTCAGGATTTAGGCCCATTTCTTCCATACGTTTATCTAATACGTCTAAACGTTCTTCACGTTGTGAACCACCGATGATTTCACCAATTCCAGGCGCGAGAACATCCATTGCAGCTACAGTTTTGCCATCGTCATTTAAACGCATATAGAAGGCTTTGATATCTTTCGGATAGTTTTTCACGACAACAGGTGATTTGAAATATTCTTCTGCTAAGAAACGTTCATGTTCAGAAGATAAATCGATCCCCCAAGAAACAGGGAATTCGAATTTCTTACCTGATTTTAATAACACGTCGATCGCATCGGTATAGTCGATTTGAGCAAAATCAGAGTTTACGAAGTTTTCTAAACGAGTAATCACATCTTTATCTACGTGTTTTTCAAAGAATTTTAAGTCATCTTTACGTTCAGCAAGCACAGCGCGGAACACGTATTTCAACATGTCTTCTGCTAATTTCGCATTGTCAGCAAGCGTTGCAAACGCCACTTCAGGCTCAACCATCCAGAACTCAGCAAGGTGGCGAGTTGTATTTGAATTTTCAGCACGGAATGTTGGACCAAAAGTATAGATTTTGCTTAACGCACAGGCATAAGTTTCACCGTTTAATTGGCCTGAAACCGTTAAAAATGATTCTTTCCCGAAGAAGTCTTGGCTGAAATCAACTTTACCATCTTCGCCACGAGGAAGATTTTCTAAATCAAGCGTTGAAACACGGAACATTTCACCCGCACCTTCAGTATCTGATGCAGTAATTAATGGGGTAGCCACCCAATAGAAACCTTGCTCATGGAAGAAACGATGAATCGCTTGCGCTAAACAGTGACGAACACGCGCTACAGCACCGATAATATTGGTACGAGGACGTAAGTGAGCTACTTCACGTAAGTATTCAATTGAGTGACGTTTTGCTGCCATTGGATAAGTATCAGGATCTTCTACGAACCCTGTCACTTCTACTTTTTCAGCTTGAAGTTCAACAGCTTGACCTTCAGCAGGTGACTCAACAATGGTGCCGGTTACGATAACAGAACAGCCCGTTGTTAAGCGTAATACTTCACTTTCATAATTTTCAATATCGTTATTGACGATGACTTGAATAGGATCAAAGCAAGAGCCGTCATAAACAGCGAGGAAGGAAAGACCTGCTTTAGAATCACGACGGGTACGAACCCAGCCACGTACGGTAACTTTTTCGCCAATAGCGACTTTACCTTGTAACACATCGACAATGGATGCAACTTTAGACATATAAACCTCTGTAATTCATTATAAATTAGGCAATAAAACTGCGTTAGTTTACCTTAAATCGCAAAATTTTCCATAAAAAGTTAGTGTAAATCGGGCTTGCACAGTAAAATAACGCCTTCACTTTATTTTAGGAGAAAACTATGTGGTCTGATATTTTGACCGGCTATGGCATTTTTATTTTAGAGATTTTAACGATTTTACTTGTGATTGCTGCTATTGTCGCAATGATCATTTCAGCAAAACAGCGTAATGCAACACATCATGGTGAATTGGTCGTGACAGATCTTTCGGAAGAATTTAAGGAAACAATAAAGCATTTACGCGATTTCCAGCTTTCAGAAGAAGAACTTAAACAAGCAGAAAAAGCGGAGAAGAAAGCGAAAAAGCAAGAGGCAAAGGCGTTAAAAGCGAAATTAAAAAATGGTGAGAAAGAAACGCCTAAACCTTGTGTTTATGTGCTCGATTTTAAAGGTGATATTTCTGCATCAGAAACAACCGCACTTCGAGAAGAAATTTCGGCGATTATTAATGTAGCAAAAGCCGATGATGAGGTCTTACTACGTTTAGAAAGTCCTGGAGGTGTTGTTCATGGTTATGGTTTGGCCGCCTCGCAGTTAGCTCGCTTAAAACAAAAAGGGGTTAAATTAACGGTTGCAGTTGATAAGGTTGCTGCAAGTGGTGGGTATATGATGGCTTGTGTGGCAGATAAAATTGTTTCCGCACCTTTTGCGATCATCGGTTCTATTGGTGTTGTAGCTCAAATTCCCAATATTCATCGTTTATTGAAAAAACATGATGTCGATGTTGATGTGATGACAGCAGGAGAATTTAAACGCACCGTTACAGTATTAGGTGAAAATACTGAAAAAGGAAAACAGAAATTCCAAGCAGAACTTGAAGAAACTCACCAATTATTTAAACAATTTGTGGCTCAAAATCGACCGCACTTAGATGTGGATAAAGTCGCAACTGGTGAGCATTGGTTCGGTCAGCAAGCGCTAGATCTTCAGTTAGTCGATGAGTTAGCAACCAGTGATGATATTATTCTCGAAAGAATGAAAGATAAGTCTGTGATCTCCGTGAAATATAAAGTGAAAAAGCCACTTTTACAAAAAATAGGTAAGCAAGCTGAAGAGAGTATTGAGGGAATTATCCATCGAAATTTGACAAAAAATGGACAGGATTTTATTCAATAAGAAAAAAATTTACTTATTTGACAACTCTTTACACAACTTTACAAAAAAGTTCCATAAAAAATCATTTTTTAATGTTTTTTTATTTACAAGTTAAAGAATTATGACTACCATACGCCATGAAACTTTTTATAGTTTTATTTGTAAAATTTATAAAGTTTAGTTGTGTAGGTTCTTCTTGCAAGGATTGCACCTTAACAGTAAAAAGGTAAAGAAATGAAATTATCTCGTATTTTATTATCTGCAGTAGCAGTAGCGACAGTTGCTGCTTGTGGTAACTTAAGCAAAGTTACAGAAGCTGGTACTCCAGAATATAAAGAAGTTGATGGTCAACAAGTACCACAACTCGTATGGCCTAAGATTGATAAAGCTGGTTTCAACCATGACGGTAGCCAATTTGGTTCATGGCCAAACTGGGATAACGTTCGTATGATCGAACGTGGTATGAACAAAGACCAATTATATAACCTAATCGGTCGTCCACACTTCTCTGAAGGTTTATACGGTGTTGAAGAGTGGGATTATGTGTTCAACTATCGTGAAAATGGTGTTCACAAAATTTGTCAATACAAAGTATTATTTGACAAAAACCACAATGCTCAAAGCTTCTTCTGGTATCCAAATGGTTGTAACGGCAACTCAGCATTTACTTTAAGTGGTGACTTCTTATTCGACTTCGATAAAGATACTTTAACTCCACGTGGTAAAGAAGTTGTTGATAACGTTGCTGCACAATTAAAAGAAACTGGTGCTAAAGAAGTTAAAGTTGCAGGTTATACTGACCGTTTAGGTTCTGATGCTTACAACTTAGATCTTTCTCAACGTCGTGCTAACCGTGTTAAAGCTCGTTTAATTCAAGATGGCGTAACATCTGAAATTACAGCTGTTGGTTACGGTAAAGTACCACAAGTTAAAGCTTGTAACGGTTACAAACACGCAAGTAAAGCTGAGAAAGACTGTTTACGTCCAAACCGTCGTGTAGAAATCACTGCTTCTGGTTCTGTATTAAAATTACAAGAAGGTGGTCAAGTTAACGGTGGAACTCAAGGTCCAGCACCTCTTTATCAAAAATAATAGATAGAGAAGATAGAAAGAGCGTAATGAAAATTACGCTCTTTTTTTATCTGATGTTTAAGAAATTATTCAAGTAGAAGTTCTTCAATCAATTTAGTGGTTAAGTTGATATAGCTTCCATTAAAACGATGGCTGAAATTTAGCAGGTAATATAGCTGATAAAGGTGTTTTCTTTCTTCAAAACCTTCTTTGTCAAGTGGGAAAGTGCGGTCATAAATTTCATAGAATTCAGCTGAGAAAGGTTGGAAAAGCTCACTGAATGCTAAATCACACTCTCTATCACCCCAGTAGCAAGCAGGATCGTAAGTAAAGGTTTGATTTCCTACAATAGCGGTATTTTCAATCCATAAGTTACCATGTAACAAAGAAGGTTTAGGATTATGTTTTGAAAGTTTGTGTTTTACTTTTTCAATAATTAAATCAATATCACCAAAGTCTAAACCTTTATCTTTGCAGAGTTGTAATTGCCATCCAATACGCTGTTCTGCAAAAAACTTCGCCCAACTTCCATTCCATTTATTTGGCTGATACTCAGGACCAAGCCAAGTATCAAAATCTAATCCATAGTTTTTAGTGCCAGACACTTGATGGAGTTTTGCTAATTCTTCAGCAAAATGTGGCGTTGCATTGGTTTGTTGAGTAATAGGAAGCGCTTCTAATAATAAGAAACTATGGTTTTGAGAACAGCCTATACCATATACTTGCGGAAGTCGGATTGTATTGGTTTTGCCTAGTAGGTTTAATTGGTCAGCTTCTGCACGAAACATTGAACGATAGGACCGTTCATTCACTTTAACAAAGACTGGTTGGATTCCATCCGTAATGAGCCAAGTTTCATTTACTTCGCCACCAGGCACTTTGTTTTTTTCTTTGATGTTATAGTAAGCACCAAATTGATCAGCTAAGACTTGAGAAATTGATTTCCACATAATACGCCTCCTAGACATGGTCGATTCTTCTTCATTCTAACGAAAGCGTTAAAAATTACTGTGATATATCTCAAAAAATAGCAAAAATTTTTGTCATTTTTCACCTGAAACATCAATTCACCAATAAACGCGTGATTTTTTAATGAGTTAGTATTATCATTAGGTGTATTTTAGTTAGAAAAGATAATCAGGGGAAACTATGCAACATCTGAAAGATCTTGTTGAGAAAGCAAAATCGGCGATTGAACAAATCGAAAATAAAAGTTTAACCACATTAGATGAAATTCGTGTGGAATATTTTGGTAAAAAAGGGCATTTTACCCAACTTATGCAGGAATTGCGTAATGTTGCAGCGGAAGAGCGTCCTGCAATGGGCGCTAAAATCAATGAAGCGAAACAAGCGGCATTAGATTTTTTAAATGCTAAAAAAGCAGAATGGGAACAAGCTGAACTCAATGCGAAATTAGAAAAAGAACGTATTGATGTGAGCCTTCCAGGTCGTAAAACAGAAACGGGTGGTTTACACCCAGTGACTATTACCATCAATCGCGTAACAAAATTCTTTTCAGAGTTAGGTTTTTCTGTGGAAACCGGTCCCGAAATCGAAAGTGATTATTACAATTTCGATGCATTAAATATCCCTAAACATCACCCAGCACGTGCTGATCACGATACATTCTGGTTTAATCCTGAATTATTACTTCGTACACAAACCTCAGGTGTGCAAATTCGTACCATGGAAAAAATGCAGCCACCTATTCGTATTATGGCGCCAGGTCGAGTATATCGTAACGACTACGATCAAACGCACACACCAATGTTCCATCAAATTGAATTGCTTTATGTAGATAAAAAAGCAAACTTCACCGAGTTAAAAGGTTTATTACACGATTTCTTACGTGCATTTTTTGAAGAAGATTTACAAGTTCGCTTCCGTCCTTCTTATTTCCCATTCACTGAACCTTCTGCAGAAGTCGATGTAATGGGGAAAAATGGTAAATGGTTAGAAGTATTAGGTTGTGGTATGGTGCATCCTAATGTGTTACGTAACGTAGGTATTGATCCAAATGAATATTCTGGCTTCGCTGTAGGCATGGGGGTTGAGCGTTTAACCATGTTACGCTACAACGTCACAGATTTACGTTCATTCTTTGAAAACGACTTACGTTTTTTAAAACAATTTAAGTAATTAACCGCTAGGTTAAATTGACGATAATGATTAATTTAGAACGTAACACGTTCATCAATAAAGGATACAGAGATAATGAAATTTAGCGAAAATTGGGTGAGAGAATGGGTTAATCCATCAATTTCAACAGAGCAGTTATGTGATCAAATCACGATGCTTGGTTTAGAAGTTGATGGCGTTGAAAAAGTAGCAGGCGACTTTACTGGAGTGGTTGTAGGTGAAGTTGTTGAATGTGCTCAGCACCCAGATGCAGACAAATTACGTGTCACTAAAGTAAATGTTGGTGGCGACCGTTTGTTAGATATCGTTTGTGGTGCACCAAATTGCCGTCAAGGTTTAAAAGTGGCATGTGCAACTGAAGGTGCGGTATTACCTGGTGATTTTAAAATTAAGAAGACTAAATTACGTGGCCAACCCTCAGAAGGGATGCTTTGTTCATTCTCTGAATTAGGCATTGATGTAGATGCAGATGGTATTATTGAGCTACCGTTAGATGCACCAGTGGGTACAAATCTACGTGAATATTTAGATTTAGATGATAAAGCCATTGAAATTAGTTTAACGCCAAACCGTGCAGATTGTTTAAGTATTGCAGGTGTTGCACGTGAAGTTGGTGTGGTGAATAAACAAGTTGTTAATCAACCGCACTTTGATGCCGTACCTGCAACGATTTCAGATAAAGTTCAAATTGAATTAAAAGCGCCAGAAGCATGCCCTCGTTATTTATTGCGCGTGGTGAAAAATGTCAATGTTAAAGCGCAATCACCAATTTGGTTACAAGAAAAATTACGTCGTTGTGGTATTCGTTCTATCGATCCTATTGTAGATATTACCAACTATGTTTTACTTGAATTAGGTCAACCAATGCATGCTTTTGATGCATCAAAAGTATCTCAACCTGTTCAAGTACGTTTAGCCAATAACGGCGAAGAACTTGTTTTATTAGATGGTACAACCGCAAAATTACAACCGAATACTTTAGTGATTGCAGACCAAACTGGTCCATTAGCAATGGCAGGTATCTTTGGTGGTCAAGCTAGCGGTGTTGATGCTGAAACAACAAAAGATGTAATTTTAGAAGCAGCATTCTTTGCACCACTAGCGATTGCGGGACGTGCAAGACAATACGGTTTACACACTGATTCTTCACATCGTTTTGAACGCGGTGTTGATTTTACGCTACAACGTCACGCAATGGAACGTGCAACAGCATTGTTACTTGAGATTTGTGGCGGTGAAGCAGGCGAAATTTGTGAAGTGGTGAGTGAGCAATATTTACCAAAAGTCAATGAAGTCACTTTACGTCGTGAAAAATTAGATAGCTTATTAGGACATCATATCGAAACTGAAACCGTGACCGAGATTTTTGAGCGTTTAGGTTTTGCGGTGAAATATGCTAATGGTGTTTGGACTGTAACTTCAGCAAGCTGGCGTTTTGATATTGAAATCGAAGAAGATCTCATTGAAGAAGTCGCACGTATTTATGGCTATAACAGCATTCCAAATAATGCACCATTAGCACATCTTCGTATGCGTGAGCATAAAGAGTCTGATTTAGATTTAAGCCGAATTAAAACCGCTCTTGTGGATGCAGATTATCAAGAGGCGATTACTTATAGCTTCGTTGATCCAAAAGTACAAACTTTACTTCATCCAGAAATTGAAGTACTTGTATTACCAAATCCAATTTCAGTTGAAATGTCAGCTATGCGCGTTTCATTGTTAAGTGGATTACTCGGTGCAGTACTATACAACCAAAATCGTCAACAAAACCGCGTGCGTTTATTTGAAACGGGATTACGTTTTGTTCCTGATGCCAATGCAGAATTTGGTGTGCGCCAAGAATTTGTTCTTGCAGGTGTGATTACCGGTACAGCAAAATCAGAATGTTGGACAGGTAAAGCAGAAACGGTTGATTTCTTTGATCTTAAAGGTGATTTAGAAAGTATTCTTTCTCTTACCGAAGTGGGGAATCGAGTTAAATTCGTGGCAAAAGCATACAGTGCCTTGCACCCAGGTCAATCTGCTGCAATTGAATTAGATGGAAAAGAAATTGGTTTTATTGGAACTATTCATCCACTTATTGCTCAAAAACTAGGATTAAATGGCAAAGCGGTTGTTTTTGAAATTTTATGGGATGCCATTGCAAATCGTCGTGTGGTTCAAGCCAAAGAGATTTCAAAATTCCCTGCGAACCGTCGTGACTTAGCTTTAGTTGTTTCAGATAATGTCCCTGCAGGCGATATTATTGATGCATGTAAACAAGCCGGCGGAGAAAAATTAACACAAGTCAATTTATTCGACGTATATCAAGGCATTGGCGTTGCTAGCGGACATAAGAGCTTAGCAATTAGTTTAACCATTCAAGATAATGAAAAAACGCTTGAAGATGATGAGATTAATGCGGTAATCTCTGCTGTATTAAACGAAGTTAAACAACGCTTTAATGCGGAGCTTAGAGACTAAACAGGAGACTAACATGGCAACGATTACAAAAATTGATATTACTGAATACTTATTAGATAAGTATCAATTACAAAAAGCGGAAGCTAAAGCATTAGTGGAAGACTTTTTTGAGGAAATTCGTTTATCGTTAGAATCTGGTGGCGAAGTGAAATTATCCGGTTTTGGTAATTTTGAACTTCGTAATAAAGCTTCCCGTCCAGGGCGTAATCCAAAAACAGGTGAAAGTATTCCTGTTTCTGCGCGCCGTGTAGTGGCATTCAAGCCAGGGCAAAAATTACGTGCTCGCGTGGAAAATACCAAGCCAAAACAATAGTAAGAAAAGTGCGGTCGTTTTTGACCGCACTTTTGTCAGGATTGAACATGAATAAGATTAAATGTGCTTTTTTAGTCGTAGGAAGTTTTTTGCTTTTTGCTTGTTCAAGTGGTGTTCGTGAAGAATATGCCATGAACTATAAAGGTCAGATTGGAGATCCGATTATAGCGATTGCCATGTTAAGTGAACAACAATACGAATGGGCGGGTACACCTTATGTGTTAGGTGGGCAGTCTCGTGGTGGTATTGATTGTTCTGGTTTTGTGCAAAAGACCTTTATTGATCGTTTTAATATCAACCTTCCTCGAACTACGAAAGATCAAGCGGGTTACGGAAAACTTGTTCGTAAAGAAGATATCCAAACAGGCGATTTAATTTTCTTTAAAACGGGACGCGGACCAAATGGCTATCATGTGGGGATTTATGTGAAAGAAGATAAATTTTTACACGCTTCAACTAAAGGTGGCGTCATTTATTCTTCGATGAATAGCCCTTATTGGAAAAAAGCTTTTTGGCAAGTTAGACGAGTATAGTGGAAATAAAAAAGTGCGGTTAATTTTAACCGCACTTTTCTTTTATGGATTTGCTGTAGGGCGAATACCTAATGTATGGCAAATCGCATAAGTGAGTTCACTACGATTTAATGTGTAGAAGTGGAAGTCATTCACGCCTTCACGAGAAAGGATTTTTACCATATCCATTGCCACACTCGCCGCGACGAGATTACGAGTAGTAGGATCATCATCTAATCCTTCATATGCTTTAGCCAACCATGCTGGAATTTTTACATTCGTGAATGATGCCATTTTTTGCAGTTGTTTGAAATTAGTAACAGGCAGAATACCTGGAACAATTTCAGCCTCAATACCAATGGATGCACAGCGATCACGGAAGCGAAGATAACTGTCAATATCAAAGAAGAATTGAGTAATGACATGATTCGCACCTGCATCAATTTTACGTTTCAAATTGATTAAATCTGCTTGTGCTGATTTTGCTTCAGGATGAACTTCAGGGTATGCTGCAACTGAGATATCAAAGTCAGCTACGGAGCGGAGTAGTTCAACTAAATCAGCCGCATAGAAAGGTTTTTTCGCATAGCCTTTGGGCTCATCGCCGCGTAAAGCCACAATGCGACGAATACCGCTATCCCAATAATCTTTTGCAATTTCTTTTAATTCTTCTGGTGTGGCATCAATACCCGTTAAATGTGGTGCAGCTTCTATACCTGTTTCTGCTTTAATGGCTTTCACGATGCTATGTGTACGATCACGTTCACCTGAGTTGGCGCCATAGGTGACGGAAACAAATTTAGGATTTAATACTTTTAAGCGATGGATGGAATCCCAAAGCATGCTTTCCATTTTTTCATTTTTAGGCGGAAAGAATTCAAAGGAGACATTAATTTTTTTGTTAGTATCAGCAAGATGTTGATTTAAAGTGTTAATTTCGTTTGCGTAGCTCATAGCATGCCTTCTTACGTTTTTTATTAGAATGGACTTATCATAAGATAAGAAGTAATATGCGTCAATTTCAATGATTTCATCAAAATAATGAATGAAATTAATGATTGTTTGTTGTGCGTTGTATTTTAAAAGAAAATCAATTTATTTGCACAAAAAGTTAGCATTTTTTCTAAAAATAGGTATAATACGCCGACCCTGTAAATGCACGGATTCCCACCGTGCATTATTTTATCGAGATCACACTCGAAGGGGTGGAGATTAAGATTAATGGTTGTGTTTCAATCAATATGGAACACTGGGTATCAAACTTATATTTTGGTAATTAATTAATGAAAACTTTTGTAGCAAAACCGGAAACAGTAAAACGTGACTGGTATGTGGTAGATGCGACAGGTAAAACTTTAGGTCGTTTAGCTACTGAATTAGCACGCCGTCTTCGTGGTAAACACAAGGCTGAGTACACTCCACACGTAGATACTGGTGATTACATCATCGTTATCAACGCAGACAAAGTGGCAGTAACTGGTCGTAAAGAAACAGATAAACTTTACTACTGGCACACTGGCTATGTAGGTGGTATCAAACAAGCGACTTTCAAAGAAATGATCGCTCGCCGTCCTGAAGCGGTGATTGAAATTGCGGTTAAAGGTATGTTGCCAAAAGGTCCATTAGGCCGTGCAATGTTCCGTAAATTAAAAGTGTATGCAGGTGCAGAACACCAACACGCAGCACAACAACCACAAGTATTAGACATTTAATCACGAGGTTTAGGAAATGGCA
This sequence comes from Parahaemophilus parainfluenzae, assembly GCF_001053575.1. GTDB lineage: Bacteria > Pseudomonadota > Gammaproteobacteria > Enterobacterales > Pasteurellaceae > Haemophilus_D > Haemophilus_D parainfluenzae_S. The sequence goes on from NZ_JVSL01000032.1 coordinate 35,268, forward strand.
GAGAATCAAAACTACGGCACTGGTCGCCGCAAAAGCTCTTCAGCTCGTGTATTTATCAAACCGGGCAGTGGTAAAATCACTATCAACCAACGTGAATTAGACGTATATTTCGGTCGCGAAACAGCTCGTATGATCGTACGTCAACCGTTAGAATTAGTGGAATTAACTGATAAATTAGACCTATACATCACTGTTAAAGGTGGTGGTATTTCTGGTCAAGCGGGTGCAATCCGTCACGGTATCACTCGTGCATTAATGGAATATGATGAGACTTTACGTCCTGCTCTTCGTGCAGCTGGCTTCGTTACTCGTGACGCACGTCGCGTTGAACGTAAAAAAGTTGGTTTACACAAAGCACGTCGTCGTCCACAATACTCCAAACGTTAATTTTTATTATCGTTTCAAGAAAGCAGAGAGCAATCTCTGCTTTTTTTATATCTGTAAAAAACAAATTAATTTAAAATTACCGCTCTTTGATTTCTTGCTTCTTGTTTGTAATCAATTGATTTTAAAAAGAAAATAAGAAAATATTGGCAATTTGGCTCTCGGTTATGTTAAAATAATCGCCCACTTTTAGTAGAAGTATATAGATTATTTTGGATCTTCGGAGGAATAAATGTCCAATGCATCAAGTAAACGTTCAGTAATGACTCTTTTTTCAAATAAAAATGACATTTACTGCCATCAGGTAAAAATTGTCTTAGCTGAAAAAGGTGTTGCTTACGAAAACGAAGAAGTTGATTTGCAAGCATTATCAGAAGATTTAATGGAATTAAATCCTTACGGCACATTACCAACATTGGTGGATCGTGATTTAGTATTATTCAGCTCACGCATTATTATGGAATATCTTGATGAGCGTTTTCCACATCCTCCACTTATGCCAGTTTATCCCGTTTCTCGTGCGAAAAGCCGTCTTTTAATGTTACGTATAGAACAAGATTGGTATCCGACATTAGAAATTGCTGAAAAAGGCACGGAAGTTGAACGTGAAGAGGCGTTAAAACAGTTAAAAGAAGAATTGTTAGCGGTATCAGTTATCTTCCAACAAACCCCTTATTTTATGAGTGAAGAGTTTGGCTTAGTCGATTGCTATGTTGCACCATTATTATGGAAATTACGCAATATGGGTGTTGAATTTAGCGGTACTGGAAGTAAAGCAATCAAAGGCTATATGGATCGTGTATTTAGCCGTGATTCATTCTTACAATCTGTAGGTGAAGCTGCACCTAAAAATTTAATGGATGATAAATAATGATCCATACACCTTCTCCAAAACGTCCTTATTTACTAAGAGCCTATTATGATTGGTTAGTGGATAACGATTTCACCCCATATTTAGTGGTGGATGCTAATTATTATGGTACCAATGTGCCTGTGGAATACGTGAAAGATGGGCAAATCGTCTTAAATCTTTCAGCGGGGGCGACAGGGAATTTGCAATTAACGAATGATTTTATTCAGTTTAATGCACGTTTCCAAGGTGTAGCTCGTGAGTTATATATTCCAATGGGCGCCGCTTTAGCCATTTATGCGCGTGAAAATGGTGATGGCGTGATGTTTGAGCCAGAAGAAATTTACGATGAATTAAATCGTGAGCCAACATCAGAACAGCCATTAAGTTTTGCAGAAGCGGTAGATAAGCCTAAGGCTGAAAAGAAACTACAGAAATCAGCATCTCATTTACGAATTGTGGATTAATGAAAGAAAAACAAAAGTGCGGTTAATTTTAACCGCACTTTTTTATTTATTATTTTGTTGCTGCTTTCATATTGCGAACAAACTCGGCGAGCTCAGATAAGCATTGAGCCTGATTATCTAAATTTCGCTCAATAATTTTTACAGTTGCAGAACCTGAAATTGCGCCGGCTGCACCCAGTTGAAGCGCTTCTTTCACTTGAGCAGGTTGAGCAATACCAAAACCTTGTAGAATTGGTGGAGCCTTATGGGCTTTAAGTTGTTCTACGAGTGTATCTAAGTTCGCAGCGTGAGCTTGGTTTTCCGCACTTGTTACACCTGCACGAGAAACTAAATAGGTATAACCTTCGCTATTTTCAGCAACGCCTTGTACCGTTTTGGCATCAGCATTTGGTGGGCAAATAAAGACAGGTTGAATGCCATGCTTTTTAGCGGCTTGAATATAGTCTTCTTTTGCCAATAGTGGAATATCTGCCACTAAAACCGCATCTACGCCGACTTCTGCACAACGTTGATAGAAATTATCTAAGCCTTTCGCAAAAATTAAATTCGCACAAAGGAGTAAGCTAATCGGAATTTCTGGATATTTTGACCGCACTTTAGCGAGTAATTTAAAGCTATCCTCAGTGCTATGGCCCGCATTGAGCGCACGGTTATTAGCCGCTTGGATAACGGGACCGTCTAATAGTGGATCAGAAAATGGAAAGCCTAATTCCAACGCATCTGCGCCATTTTCGACTAACGTGCAAATAATCTCAAAAGAGCGATCAAATGTTGGATCGCATAATGTCACGAAAGGTACAAAAGCCCCTTCTTTTTTCGCTGCAAGCTCTGCAAATTTAGTTTCAAAACGGCTCATTATTGCATTCCTTTTTCTTTTAAAACTTTATCAACGGTGAAAATATCTTTATCACCACGACCAGAGAGATTCACCACTAAAATTTGTTCTTTATTCGGTTCTTGATGAATCATTTTTAATGCGTGTGCTAATGCATGCGAACTTTCCAATGCAGGAATAATCCCTTCATGTTTTGCTAACGCTTGGAAAGCATTTAATGCTTCATCATCTGTAATACTTGGGTATTCTGCACGACCAATACTTTGCAAGTAAGCATGTTGAGGCCCAACAGAAGGGAAGTCTAATCCAGCAGAAATAGAGTAGGATTCTTCCACTTGACCATCTTCAGTTTGCATTAAAGGTGATTTCATACCGAAATAAATGCCCACTTTTGCATGACCTAATGGTGCACCATGTTCACCACTTTCAATGCCGTGACCAGCAGGTTCCACACCAATTAAGCGCACACCTTTTTCATCAATAAAATCAGTAAACATACCAATCGCATTCGAACCACCACCGACTGCAGCGATGACAGCATCCGGTAAGCGCCCTTCTTTTTCTAAGATTTGACGTTTAGTTTCTTCACCAATCATTTTTTGGAATTCACGCACAATCGTTGGGAATGGATGAGGGCCTGCTGCGGTACCTAATAAATAATGGGTGTTTTCATAGTTGGCTGACCAATCACGCATTGCTTCACAGCATGCATCTTTCAATGAGCAAGAGCCTTTTTGAACAGGAATCACTTCTGCGCCCATTAAACGCATACGGAATACGTTTGGTGATTGACGTTCTACATCTTTCGCCCCCATATAAACACGGCAAGGCATATCTAACATTGCACAAGCAAGAGCTGTTGCTACACCATGTTGGCCGGCACCGGTTTCGGCGATAATGCGTGTTTTACCCATGCGTTTCGCTAATAAAATTTGACCTAACACTTGGTTGGTTTTATGGGCACCACCGTGAAGTAAATCTTCACGTTTTAAATAAATTTTTGCTTTTGTACCTTTGGTTAAATTACGGCAAAGGGTAAGTGCGGTTGGTCTGCCCGCATAATTTTTAAGTAAATCTTGAAATTCACGTTGGAATTCAGGATCGTCTTTTGCTTCAACAAAGGCTTTTTCTAGCTGTTGTAGTACCGGTACGAGAATTTCCGGTACATACATTCCGCCAAATTCACCGAAATAAGGATTTAAAAGGGTTTCTGACATAATATTTCCTTGTTATTTTTGAATTCTTGCGACATTAAGTGGTGCAAAGGTTTGTGCAGTAGGCATCACTTCAATGCGATTAATATTGACATGTTCAGGTTGTTGATTGAGCCATAACACAATATTAGCAATATCTTGTGGACTGACATATTCCACATTTTCATAGAGTTTTTGTGCTCGGGCATCGTCACCTTTAAAGCGAACATTCGAAAATTCAGTTCCACCACAAAGACCAGGCTCAACATTGGTCACGCGAATTTGTGTTCCAGCAAGATCGGCTCGAAGATTTAAACTAAATTGTTTGATAAAAGCTTTAGTGCCACCGTATATATTGCCACCTGGATAAGGATAAGTCCCCGCAATTGATCCTAAATTAATAATATGGCCTGAATTGCGTTCTACCATTTGTGGTAAAACAAGACGAGTGATAGTGACGAGACCTTTAATATTGGTATCAATCATTTGCATCCAATCGTCTAAATTCGCTTTATCTGCACTTTCTAAGCCTAATGCTAATCCTGCATTATTCACCAATAAATCAATGGATTGCCAATTAGCGGGAAGGGAATGGAAAGCATCTTCTGTTGCCAGGCGATCTGAAATATCAAAGGCAAGAAAATGGAAATTTTCACTTAATTCTTGCTGTAATTGTTCTAAACGAGCTACACGGCGTCCTGTGCCAATTACACGATAGCCATTTTCAATGAGTGTGCGACAAATTGCCGTACCAAATCCGGCAGTTGAGCCGGTTACTAACGCTGTTCTTTGCATAATGCTTCCCCTTAGCAATCAGATTAATTTGATAAAATCTTATTAAAAACTGACCGCACTTTTTCGCTATCTTTCACGCCAGTGGCAGTTTCTACACCAGAATTGAGATCAACCCCTAAGCAACCTTGCTTAATAGCTTGTTCAATATTGTCAGGTGAAATGCCACCAGCCAAAATAATTTTGTGTTTCAAGTTTTCAGGAATGAGTGACCAATTAAAGGTTTTTCCTGTGCCACCTTGTTGATTAGCAGATTGGCTATCGAAAATATAGCGAGTGATATTTAAATCATCAGTAAAATCAACCGCACTTTGTGCTTCAGTATTCACCGAAATGGCTTTCCAAATTTGTATTTCTTCAGGCAGTTCGTGACGAAGTGCGGTAATAAATTCAGCGGTTTCTGAACCGTGTAGCTGAACGGCATAAAGTTGCAATTGTTTAGCGATTTTTACAATAAAATCAATTTCTTGATTCTGGAATACGCCCACAAAACGAAGTGGTGATGCTGTCACTAATTCTTGGGCTTGACGTAGGCTCACACAGCGTTTTGAATGTTCGACGAAAATTAAGCCGCCGTATAATGCTCCGTTTGCGTAAACCTCTTTGACATCTTGCGTGCGAGTTAAACCGCATACTTTATTTTCTCCAAAAATCACTTCACGCACAGCATTATTTAAATCAGCACTGCCCATTAGGCTGCTACCGATTAAAAAGCCATGTGCCACTTTTTGCAAATCACGAATTTGACTGTGATTATAAATCCCTGATTCGCTGATAATACGTGCATCAGTAGGAATGCGATCGGCATATTTTTGTGTGAGTTTTACCACGCGGTTTAAATCAACGGTGAGATCGTGAAGATTACGATTATTAACACCGATAATTTTTGCACCTAATGCAAGGGCACGCTCAAACTCTTCTTCGTTGCTGGTTTCCGTCAATACGCCCATGCCGAGAGAATGCGCCAGATCAGCGAGTACGTGATAGGTTTCATCATTCACCACTGAAAGCATCAATAAAATAGCATCAGCTTGATAGTAGCGCGCAAGATACACCTGATATTCGCTGATCATAAAATCTTTGCACAATACAGGTTGTGAGACAACGTCACGTACTTGCGGCAAATAGTCAAATTTACCTTGGAAGTATTTCTCATCCGTTAGCACAGAAACAGCTGAAGCATAATGTTTATACACATTGGCGATTTCATCTAAATTAAATTCACCACGAATTAATCCTTTAGAAGGTGAAGCTTTCTTGCATTCCAAAATATAAGCGGGCTTTTGAAGGGTGCCTTTATCCAACGCATCATAAAAAGAGCGGTCAGATTTTTGAATGTTTTCTTTAAATTGTGAAAGCGGAAATTCAGCTTCCTTTGCTTTAACCCATTGCGCTTTGTCTAAGACTATTTTTTGTAAAATTGTTGGTTTATTTTTTAAGTTTATCTTCATTTTGGATACCGATATATTGTTCAATTATTTCCAAGGGATATGTTAAGTATCTCGTGATAACAGCTCCATATAAACCTGCAATAATTGCAAATAATATTGTTTTGTATTGTTCTTGTAAGGTTTGAATATTAATCAAGAACATCTGTATACAAAGAACAGATAAATACATTAAAAATAATGTCAATCCTTTATCAGCCTTATCTTTTAGCTTAAATGGTCTCTCTAGGAGTGGGATTGAGGTTAATGGAATAAATAAACAAGCGACATTAAATAATATGATTAATTCAATGGTTATAACACTATTTGTTGAGCAATATATTGAGATATATAATATTATTGCAAATAGTGAGATTGTGAATAATGAATAATATTTTTTTCTTGAATTATAATATTCTTCATCTGTCATATATCGCTCTTCCTTAGTGTAAGAGAACATAAATTTTACCTAGTATTTTGTCAAATGTTGTAATGTCTCAAACGCTTTGCCTGATGCAAGGTGAGCCAATACATTTTGAACATTTTGTTTTAAGTCATCATGACCAAATAATTTCAACAATAATGCCACATTTGCAGCCACTGCATTGGCATGTTCCCCTTTGCCTTTACCTTGTAAAAGTGCGGTTAGATATTGGGCATTCTCTTGCGGTTCGCCACCACGTAAACTTTCTAAAGATTGTGTTTTTAAACCAAAATCTTCTGGGGTTAAAGTGAAGTAGTCAATTTTGCCGTTTTTAATTTCAGCGACTTGGGTTTCACCATGTACGGCGACTTCATCAAGACCCGCACCATGAACCACAAAAGTATGTTGATGGCCTAATGCAACAGCGGTTTCAGCATAGGTTTTCACTAATTCAGGTGCATACACGCCAAGCAAATGATAAGTTGGGCGAGCAGGGTTAATTAATGGACCTAAAATATTAAAAAGTGTACGCGTTTTTAATGCCGCGCGAACAGGGGCAACATGTTTAAAACCACTGTGATATTGTTGAGCAAATAAGAAACATACCCCAATATCATCAAGCGCTTGACGAGCTTGTTCTGGTGTAACGTTGACATTCACACCGAGTGCGGTTAATACATCACTGGCACCTGATTTGCTCGATACACTGCGGTTCCCGTGTTTGGCTACTTTAGCACCCATAGAGGCTGCAACAATGGCACTCGCAGTAGAAATATTAATCGTATTTTGGCCATCACCGCCAGTACCCACAATATCCGCAAAAGGGTAGTCTGGACGAGGGAATGATTTGGCATTGTTCAAGGATGCCGATACCGCACCACTTAATTCCTCAATGGTGGCACCACGTACTTTTAACGCAATCAGCATGGCAGCGATTTGTTCGTTATTTAGTTCACCTTGCATAATGGCATTAAAAATGACCGCACTTTCTTCTTTATTAAGTATTTTTCCGCTGTAAAGTTGTTCTAATAATTGAGCCGTTTGCATAATCTCATCCCTTATACGTAAATATCGTAATCTAAATCGCGAGCTTCATCGCCAGTCATACCACGGAACCCCCAACAATGCGCCGGTTGTTCTTTAATCGTAATTTCAACGTTGTGAGATTTAATACCAATTTTGTATTCCAGTTCACTGAAAAGCATTTTGATTAAACGTTTTTTCGTGCCTTCCATACGACCTTGCATAAGATTAATTTCAATAACGGTGTAATCATCGTTACGATCGATAGGATAAAGAAAATCTTCTTTATCTAAACATAAAAAACGAATCGCATGCTTTCCGCGAGGAATGTCTAAACCAAGGTTTAAACAGTTATAAATTACTTCAGCAATATCTTGACGACGAGGTGCAAGCACTTCTTTTAATCCATATACGGTAATCATTTTTCTTCCTTAATCTCTGTTTAATAACCATTCCACAGATTGTTGTAATAATTTTGAACCTTGCACAGTAAGGATGCTTTCTGGGTGGAATTGGAAAGCACAAATTGGCAAGGTTTTATGACGAATTGCCATCACGATACCATTGTAATCGGCATTGACAATAAATTCGTCAGGCAGATTTTTACCCATCAAAGAGTGATAACGAGCCACAGGCATTGGGTTGGCAATATCTTTAAACATGGCTTGGTTATCGTGTTGAATGCGCGATACTTTACCATGTAATACTTCGCCTGCATGTACAACCTCTCCACCAAAGGCTTGAATAAGCGCTTGGTGGCCCAAGCAAATCCCGATAATTGGCACATCATTTTTTAAACGTTCAATGAGCGGGAGTAAGATACCAGCTTCTGCCGGGGTACCTGGTCCTGGAGAGAGCGCAAGAATTGTATCGGGTGTATTTAATGCTTCTTGCACCACTTGTTCTAAATTGGTGTCATTACGATAAATTTTTACGTTATGTCCAAGCACACGGAATTGATCCACTAAGTTATAAGTGAATGAATCAAAATTATCTAAAAAGAGAATATTAGCCATAATTTATCGTCCTTATTTTGCTTGGGTATTGATTTGTTTGATTGCTTTAAGCACTGCAGCCGCTTTATGGCGAGTTTCATCCGCTTCCATTTGAGGATCAGAATCCAATACTTCGCCACAGCCTGCTTGAATATGGGCAATGCCATTTTGAACAAAAGCAGAACGAATCACAATACAGGTATCAAAACGACCGTCAGATGTAAGATAGCCAACCGCACCGCCATAGCTGTGGCGTTTTTGCTGTTCAAATTGATAGATTAACTGCATGGCTTTAATTTTAGGCGCACCAGTTAGTGTTCCCATATTCATACAAGCTTGATAAGCATGTAAGGCGTCAAGTTCAGGACGAAGTTTACCCACTACGCGAGAAACCAAATGCATGATGTGCGAATAGCGATCTACTTGCATTAATTCAGCGACTTTACGTGTACCGCTTTGGCATACGCGAGCAATGTCATTACGCGCTAAATCCACCAACATTAAATGTTCGGCTTGCTCTTTATGATCAAGGCGTAATTCTAATTCCAAACGTGCATCTAATTCTGGATCAATATTACCATGTGCATCAAAACCACGCGGGCGAGAACCTGCAATTGGATAAATTTCTAATTGGCGATTGTCTGGCGCATATTTCAACGCACTTTCAGGTGATGCGCCAAATAAAATGAAATCCTCATCGTTCATATAGAACATATAAGGACTTGGATTGTTAAGCTTTAATTGTGCGTAGCTCGCAAGGGTATTCGGACAAGCTAATGAAAAACGGCGGGATGGCACGATTTGGAAAACATCACCAATATTAATATGATGTTTTAACGCTTTAACGATACCTGTAAATTCAGGATCTTCAAAGTTGGTGCTGACCTCATCACTTGCTGCTTTAATGGAAAGTACGCCATCAATATTTTTTAATTTTTGTGCAATAGAAAGTGCTGTTTTCGCGACTTCCACTTGTTCTTCTTGACTAAAACAGAAGCTTTTTAAGGTAGCTTGTTGGCTTTGATGATCGATGGTAATTAAGTTTTCTGCGAGATAGAAACTGTAATCAGGGCAGTGAATACCATCATCTTTTAATTCAACACCTTGCATTGGAATAAAATTTGCCACCAAGTCATAAGCAAATAAACCACCCAAAAAGACTGGCGTACTGCTATGTTGATAATGGTTAGAAATGACACGAAGTCCATCAAAAATGGTTGCAGCTTGTAATTTACTGTCTTCATCTAATTGATTATCGAGCGGTGCAAATTGCACAGAAAATTCATCATCAAAATTGACCGCACTTACAGTACCGAGTTGGCTTAATACGGGATGAATTTCTTTTAAAACTTGTTTTCCGTTCGCATTCAGTGCTCTAAATGTCACTTGATTGCCTAAACAAGTGATTTTAACGGCCGCATTAATTAGAATAAGACTTTGTAAGCTATTTTTGCTACCAATTTCGGCAGAGTCGAGGAGAAGAGAATTTGAGTTCTGTTGGCATAATGTATTAAAAATTGCGGTGGTGTCGGCATGATAGGGAACCGGTTGAGAGGTCACCGCAATAAATGGGGTATTTTTCATAATGAATCCTTTATTCTGAACTTTTGCACTATTAAACTAGTACACGATACATAAGTCAAGAAAATAATCAAAAAATTGGCGTAATTTTACAATATTTTTTTAATTTTTAACCAACAAGATTAGAAATAGAGATTTTCTGTCAGAAAAAAAGCCATTTCGAGGCATATCTCAAAATGGCTTAATAGAGGGAATAGATTCAGAGATTAGAGAGAAGCAACAATCTCATCAATTTTATTTCTTGCTGAACGCTGTGCTTTTTCAATCGCTTCAGCACCTAATCCGATACCTTTTGCATAAGCAAACTGAACATCGGTAATGCCAACAAAACCTAAAATCGCTTTTAAGTAATTCGTCACATTGTTGTTTTCATCATACATGCCACCAAAGCTCGCTAATACAATCGCTTTTTTGCCTTGAAGTAAACCTTCAGGGCCATTTGCGGTGTATTGGAAAGTTACACGAGGGCGAGCGATAAAATCAAAATAAGATTTAAGTTGTGTTGGGATGCCTAAGTTATACATTGGTGCACCAATTACGATGATATCCGCTGCTTTTAGTTCAGACACTAATTCATCAGATAAGGCTAAAAGAGCATTTTCTTCCGCTGTTTTAGGTTCACCACGTACTGCAGTTGCCGCTGTTGCATCAAAATGGGGAAGGGGGTGCGCCGCTAAATCACGTACTATAATATTGTGGCCTTTTAATTTTTCAATGGTGTAGTCGGCTAATTTATTGCTTTGAGAGTTATCTGCAAGGATGCTTGATTTTAATACTAATACGTTCATAGAGTTTCCTTTAATTTGTGTCTATCAAAAGTGCGGTCATTTTATCGGAAATTTTGAATAGATAAAGTAACTATTAGGAAAATCATTGTTTACTCATTGGAAAGAATTAAGCGAGATATTAACAAGCGTGGTGGAAAGTGCTAAAATTCTCCGCCGCACTTGGTTTGCTCAATAGTGGGAGTGAATGAAAGTGCGGTTTGTTTTTAATCATTATTTGCATGTTGCCTTTCGTATGGGCGACCACTGTAGAAGGAAAAATTATGCCTATTATTACTTTACCGGACGGTTCTAAACGTGAATTTGATCGTCCAGTTTCTGTGTTAGAAGTGGCTCAAGATATCGGAGCCGGTCTTGCCAAAGCAACCATCGCTGGCCGTGTAAACGGTGAACGTCGTGATGCCTGTGACATCATCAATGAAGATGCCAACCTTGAAATTATTACGGCAAAAGATGAAGACGGTTTGGAAATTATTCGTCACTCTTGCGCACACTTGCTTGGTCACGCAATCAAACAATTATTCCCAGATGTCAAAATGGCAATCGGTCCAACGATTGAAAATGGCTTCTATTATGACGTGGATTTAGACCGTTCTTTAACGCAAGAAGACATTGATGCTATCGAAAAACGTATGCTTGAATTGGCGAAAACCAATTATGACGTCATCAAAACTCCGGTAAGCTGGCAAGAAGCAAGAGATACTTTTGAAAAACGCGGTGAGCCATACAAAATGGCTATTTTAGATGAAAACATCGAACGTACCGCAACGCCTGCGCTTTATCATCACGAAGAATACATTGATATGTGTCGTGGACCACATGTGCCTAATATGCGTTTCTGTCAACACTTCAAATTAATGAAAGTGGCTGGTGCGTACTGGCGTGGTGATAGCAAAAATAAAATGTTACAACGTATCTACGGTACGGCTTGGGCTGATAAAAAACAATTAGCGGAATACTTAACGCGCTTAGAAGAAGCCGCAAAACGTGACCACCGTAAAATCGGTAAAGCGTTAGATTTATATCATATGCAAGAAGAAGCACCGGGTATGGTGTTCTGGCATAATGATGGTTGGACAATTTTCCGTGAATTGGAAACCTTCGTACGTACTAAATTAAAAGAATACGATTATCAAGAGGTGAAAGGTCCGTTCATGATGGACCGTGTGTTGTGGGAAAAAACAGGTCACTGGCAAAACTACGGCGATTTGATGTTTACTACACAATCAGAAAACCGTGAATATGCGATTAAACCAATGAACTGTCCAGGACACGTTCAAATCTTCAATCAAGGTTTAAAATCTTACCGTGATTTACCAATCCGTATGGCGGAATTTGGTTCTTGTCACCGTAATGAGCCATCGGGTTCTTTACACGGTTTAATGCGTGTACGTGGCTTCACTCAAGATGATGCACACATTTTCTGTACTGAAGACCAAATTGAAAGTGAAGTAACCAGCTGTATCAAAATGGTTTACGACATTTACAGCACTTTCGGTTTCCAAAATATTCAGGTGAAATTATCTACTCGTCCTGAAAAACGTATCGGTGCTGATGATATGTGGGATCGCGCAGAAGCAGGTCTTGCGGCAGCATTAGCGCATAACGGTCTTGAATATGAAATTCAAGAAGGTGAAGGTGCATTCTATGGACCGAAAATTGAGTTTGCATTACGTGACTGCTTAGATCGTGAATGGCAATGCGGTACCATCCAATTAGACTTTGCATTACCTGGTCGTCTAAATGCGTCTTATGTGGCAGAAGACAATGATCGTCGTACACCGGTTATGATTCACCGTGCGATTTTAGGTTCGATTGAACGTTTCATCGGCATCATTACTGAAGAGTATGCGGGTTTCTTCCCTGCATGGTTAGCACCAGTTCAAGCGATTGTGATGAACATTACAGATAGCCAAGCAGACTACGTGCAAAAAGTCGTGAAACAACTTTCTGATGCTGGATTACGCGTTAAAGCTGATTTACGTAATGAAAAAGTCGGCTTTAAGATCCGCGAACACACCTTACGTCGCGTACCTTATATGCTTGTTTGCGGTGATAAAGAAATCGCTGAAGGCAAAGTGGCAGTACGTACCCGTAAAGGTGCTGATTTAGGTACTTTCACGATTGAAGAATTTGCTGAAATCTTAAAATCCCAAGTAAGACAACGTGAGTTGAAATTGTTGGGTGAAGAGTAATTGACTCTTTAAAATCTTAATTAAAAATGACCGCACTTTGATGTGCGGTTTTTTTATATTTACGATATAAAAATAGACTCAAGTATCTCTTTCTTCTATATAATAGCCTTATCACAAGGAGGCGAATATGACAGCTCAAATTCAACAATTAACACCAGAATTAACGTTAGAACGTATCAATGAAATTCCTGTTTTAACCTTAAATCACTCTGTAGGTTCAGCTCGAATTGCACTACAAGGGGCACAGCTATTAAATTGGCAGCCTAAAGGGGTAGAGCAGGATGTCTTTTGGTTAAGTGAGATTGAACCTTTCACACAAGGTGTGGCAATTCGCGGCGGTGTACCACTTTGTTACCCTTGGTTTGGTGGTGTTAAACAACCTTCACACGGTACAGCGCGTTTACGTTTGTGGCAATTGAGTGATTATGATCTGCAAGCGAATAAAGTGCGGTTAGAATTTTCGCTCTTTTCTGAATATGGTGTGATTGAAGCCAAAATGAAAATGGAATTTACCGATAAATGCACAATGACCTTAACGCATTTAGGTCAAGAACCTGCTCAAGCGGCATTACACAGTTATTTTAATATTGGTGATATTTCACAAATTGAAGTCCAAAATTTACCAAGCCGTTGTTATGACTCATTACAAGGTAAACATACTGATGTTCCTTCAACTCGTAAAATTGAGCAGGGCGTCGATTGTATTTATACATTAGAGGAAGATAAAACATTCTTGGTGGATAAAGCATTTAATCGACGTATTCAAATTATCCATCATCATGCCGATTCAATTGTGCTATGGAATCCTTGGGAGAAAACACCAAGTGCAATGAAAGCAGATGGATATCGAAATATGGTGTGCATTGAAACTGCGAGATTAGAGAAATTACTTCAATTTGGTGAAAGTATTTCTGCTGAAATAAGTACTTTACCCGATGATATTTAAAGGAATAGAAATCCTTGTTGCATAAACGTGGCAAATACTATAAAATTTTGCCCGTTTTTTGTTTGTTTTTATAGCAAATGATTTAATAAATCTTCTGTTTGAAGGCAGTCGATTTTTTCTTAAATAAATAGAAGGAATAACATTATCAAAACCGTAAAAAAAGCTCCGGCAGCTAACCGCCCGAATCGCATTAACGATGAAATTCGAGTAAAAGAAGTTCGTTTGATTGACCAAGATGGTGAACAAGCGGGGATTGTATCAATTCAACAAGCCTTAGACATGGCAGAACAAGCAGCGCTTGATTTAGTTGAGATCAGTCCGAATGCCGAACCACCGGTTTGTCGTATTATGAACTACGGCAAGTTCCTCTATGAGAAGAGCAAAACTGCAAAAGAACAGAAGAAAAAACAAAAAGTCGTACAAGTGAAGGAAATTAAATTCCGTCCAGGTACTGACGAAGGTGACTATCAAGTTAAATTACGCAGCTTAATCCGTTTCTTAGAAGATGGTGATAAAGCGAAAATTACCGTACGTTTCCGTGGTCGTGAAATGGCTCACCAAGATATCGGTTTAGACGTGTTAGAGCGTGTTAAAAACGATTTGGCTGACATTTCAGTAGTGGAATCAGCACCAGGTAAATTAGAAGGTCGCCAAGCAGTAATGGTGTTAGCTCCTAAGAAAAAATAATTTTTTATTTAGATCTAATCTAGATAATCGAATTTTCACTTCGGTGAGAATACAACTGCACATTGGGCAAACTACGCAGCCTAATTGCTTTTGGAGAAGGGCAATTCAATTTGCCATATTGGAATAATTAGTGCCTACAAGTAATCTTCGGATTCGCCTAATTATGTGTTTAACTTAAAATGCGGAGTTATTTTAACAATGCCTAAAATTAAAACAGTACGTGGTGCTGCTAAGCGTTTCAAAAAAACAGCTTCTGGCGGTTTCAAACGTAAACAATCTCACTTACGTCATATTTTGACTAAAAAGACAACTAAACGTAAACGTCATTTACGTCATAAATCAATGGTTGCGAAAGCAGACCAAGTTTTAGTAGTAGCTTGCTTACCATACGCATAAGCCGTTATTTAAGCAAAACGTACGATTAGTTAAATTAGTTAAAATATTACATAGGAGATTAAATAATGGCTCGTGTAAAACGTGGTGTTATTGCAAGAGCACGCCATAAGAAAGTTCTTAAGGCTGCTAAAGGTTATTATGGTGCACGTTCACGCGTGTATCGCGTTGCTTTCCAAGCGGTGATCAAAGCTGGTCAATACGCATATCGTGACCGTCGTCAACGTAAACGTCAATTCCGTCAATTATGGATTGCACGTATCAACGCTGCGGCTCGTCAAAATGGTTTATCTTACAGCAAATTCATCAACGGCTTGAAAAAAGCGTCAGTTGAAATCGACCGTAAGATCCTTGCTGATATCGCTGTATTCGACAAAGTAGCGTTTGCTGCATTAGTTGAAAAAGCAAAATCTGCACTTTAATTTTTTTAAAGTTTAGATTCAAAAATTAGGACGCTGAAAAGCGTCCTTTTTTTATAGACTCTAAAAAAGAAAAAACCGCTACTCAAAACTTGAATAGCGGGGAGGTCTTAATTTATAAGAAACTTCAAAAAGATAACTGCAATATGCAGTGCACTAGCAATGTATCAGACTGTGTGTTTTTGAAATAGTTCGATATTTTTGAAAAAATTTTTAAAAATATCAAAATTAAACCAAAATGAACGAATTTAGCCCTTTATAAAGGCAATAATTTGCTCTTCAATCCCTTTTTCATCTAATTTAATTTCAGCAAGTGCTTCTTGTTGTGTGCCTTGCGGAATAAAAATATCAGGTAAACCAAGCTGTAAAAGTGCGGTTGTTTTTCCATGAGAATTTAGCACTTCGGAAACAGCAGAACCTGCACCACCTTGAATTGCATTTTCTTCCAATGTCACAATGACGTCATGGGTATCTGCCATTTCTAGAATACGAGCTTCATCAATTGGTTTCACAAAGCGCATATCGACAACTGTCGCATTGAGTTTTTCTGCCACAGATAAAGCGGCAGGTAAGAGTGTGCCAAAATTCAGAATCGCGATTTTTTCACCTTGACGAACCATTTTTGAATGACCAATTTCTAATTCAGCAAGTGGGGTTAATTCTACGCCGATTGCATTTCCACGCGGATAACGTACCGCAGCAGGTTTACCACATTTATAACCCGTGTAAAGCATTTGGCGACATTCGTTTTCATCACTTGGTGTCATGATGATCATGTTCGGAATGCAGCGCATAAAACTTAAATCAAACGCACCTTGGTGAGTTTGACCATCCGCACCTACGATACCTGCACGATCGATGGCAAAGAGAACAGGTAAGTTTTGAATAGCAACATCGTGAATAAGCTGATCATAAGCACGTTGTAAGAAGGTAGAATAAATTGCCACAACAGGTTTATAACCGCCAATTGCAAGACCGGCTGCAAAGGTAACAGCATGTTGCTCAGCGATGGCCACATCAAAATATTGTTGTGGGAATCGTTCTGAAAATTCTACCATGCCAGAACCTTCACGCATTGCTGGGGTAATACCGACTAATTTATCGTCTTGTTCTGCCATTTCACATAACCAATCGCCAAAGATTTTTGAATAGGTTGGTTTGGCATTTGATTTAGGCAGTTGTCCACTGATTGGGTCAAATTTGGGTACACCATGGAAGCCAATTGGATCTTTTTCTGCAGGCTCGTAACCTTTCCCTTTTTTGGTTTTAATGTGTAAGAATTGGGGTCCTTTGAGATCGCGCATATTGCTTAAAGTAGCAATTAATTCATCAATGTTATGCCCGTCAATTGGTCCAATATAGTTAAAACCGAGCTCTTCAAAGAGTGTACTTTCTGGAGAGAACATTACACCTTTCATGTGTTCTTCGGTTTTCTTCATAAAGTTTTTAACGGTCGGTACTTTATCTAAGATTTTTTTACTGCCGTCACGAACGGTTGAATATAATGAGCCAGAGAAAATACGTGCAAGGTGATTATTTAATGCGCCGACATTTTCAGAAATCGACATTTCATTATCATTTAAAATGACCAACATATCAGTATGCAAAGAACCCGCATGATTTAAGGCTTCAAATGCCATACCCGCAGTGATTGCACCATCACCAATTACACAAACAGTTTTGCGACCTGCATTTTCACGTTCTGCCGCAACAGCAATCCCTAGTCCTGCACTGATAGAAGTAGAAGAGTGACCAACACTTAATACATCAAATTCACTTTCTTCACGCCAAGGGAAAGGATGAATGCCGCCTTTTTGGCGGATGGTGGACATTTGATCACGACGACCTGTCAAAATTTTATGTGGATAAGCTTGATGGCCCACATCCCAAATTAATTGATCAAAAGGGGTTTTGAAAATGTAGTGTAGTGCAACAGTCAATTCAACAGTACCAAGACCTGATGCCAAATGACCACTAGTTTGACTAACGGACTCCAACAGATAACTCCGTAATTCCTGACAAAGCTGCGGAAGCTGCTCTTTATTCAACAGACGCAAATCTTCCGGCGAATTAATTAAGGATAAAAGAGGATAGTTGTTCATATATTCGTTAGTCCTAAAATGTGAAAAAAGTGACCGCACTTTGAGAAATTAAAGTCAGTGTTGTCACCATTAACTTTTACGATTGACAATAAATTCAGCTAATGCACGCAATGCAGTGGTATCAAAAGGTAAATTGTCTAATTCATGTAAGGCAGTTTGATAGAGTTCTTGCGCTTTTTGTTTCGCGCCCTCTAATCCTAACAGCTTTGGATAAGTGCTTTTATCTAAATCTAAATCAGATCCCACCGGTTTACCGATTTCCGCACTGTCGCCTTCAATATCTAAAATGTCATCTTGTACTTGGAAAGCTAAACCAATAGCTTGTGAATAACGTTCTAGTTGTTGCTCTAATTCTTTGTTTTGAAAGTGAGGAGAGCAGATAAAACCCATTTTTAATGCGGCCGTTAGCAATGCACCCGTTTTATTGCGATGAATAAGCTCTAATTCATCTAAATTAACTTGTTTATGCTCAGAAATTAAATCTAAACTTTGCCCTAAACACATACCTTGTACGCCAGATGCTTGAGCCAATACCTTCAATAATTGCAATTTTTGTTCAGAAGAAAGAGAAGGGGCTTCAGTAAGAATTTCAAAGGCAAAAGCTTGTAATGCATCGCCAGCTAAAATAGCCGTAGCTTCATCAAAAGCGATATGACAGGTTGGTTGACCACGACGAAGTTCATCATTGTCCATTGCAGGCAAATCATCATGGATTAAAGAATAAGCATGAATAGCTTCAATGGCTGCGGCCGCGTAATCCAAAGCGGACATTTCTGCGCCCAGCATTTTTCCCGTTGCATAGACAAGGAAAGGACGAACGCGTTTACCACCTAGCAATAAACCATATTTCATGGCATCACGCAAAGGGGCATTATAAGAGTCAATTTCTTCAAATTGATTGGCTAAAAACTGATTAATACGATCTTGAACTTGTTTGAGTTCAGTGCCGAATTGATAACTCATGAATTACTCGTCCCCTTGATAATCACTTAATGGGGCGGTTTCGCTTTTTTGTAACAAAATTTGAATGCGTTGTTCTGCTTGTTGTAAGCGTTCTTGACCAAGTTGAGCCAATTTAATGCCGTTTTCAAATTCTTTCAGCGCATCTTCCAATGGTAATTCACCGCTTTCAAGTTTTGTCACAATGGTTTCTAATTGTGCAAGTGTTGTTTCAAAATCTGGTTCAGCATTTGCTGGTTTACGCGCCATTAAATTATCCTTTTCAGATGAATAAATTGCTCCGTATTGTACTTGATTTTTATAGGGATGTTAAAAACTTATTTCAAAGTGCGGTCAGTTTTTCGTGAGAATTTGAACTTTGTGGGATCTGGAATTTAGCGTACAATACGGCCATTTTTTATTATTCACAGATTATTATGAAATTTATCGTTAAACTTTTTCCTGAAATTATGATTAAAAGCGAAACCGTGCGTAAGCGTTTCGCAAAAATTTTGACCTCTAATATCCGCAATATTTTACAGAAATATGATGAAGAAACAGCGGTTGTTCGTCATTGGGATTACATCGAAGTGCGCTCAAAAAATGAAGCCAATCGTGAAGAGTTAATTGCGCTTTTACAACGCATTCCAGGTATTCATCATTTTTTAGAAGTGGAAGAAAAACCGTTTACCGATTTACATCATATCTTTGAGTTAACCTTAGCGGATGTTGCAGCTCAACTTGAAAACAAAACCTTTTGTGTACGTGTAAAACGCAAAGGGAAACATGATTTCAGTTCCATTGAAGCTGAACGTTACATCGGTGGTGGTTTAAATCAGCATATTGAAAGCGCAAAAGTACGCTTAAAAAATCCTGATGTGACTGTTCGTATTGATATTGAAGATGACAAAATGATGCTGGTGAGAGCTCGTCATGTTGGTCTTGGTGGTTATCCAATTGGGACGCAAGAAGATGTGCTTTCATTGATTTCAGGTGGCTTTGACTCAGGCGTATCCAGTTATATGCTTATTCGCCGTGGTTCTCGTGTGCATTATTGTTTCTTCAATTTAGGTGGTGCAGCCCATGAAATTGGCGTGAAACAAATGGCTTACCATATTTGGAGTCGTTATAGTTCATCCCATAAAGTCCGTTTTATTGCCATTCCTTTTGAAGGCGTAGTGGGCGAGATTTTAGAGAAAGTCGATAACGGCCAAATGGGCGTCATGTTAAAACGAATGATGGTTCGCGCTGCAAGTAAAGTTGCACAACGTTTTGATATTCAAGCCATTGTTACCGGCGAAGCACTCGGGCAAGTATCTAGCCAAACTTTAACCAATTTACGTTTAATTGATGAAGCATCTGATGCTTTAGTATTACGTCCACTTATTACCCATGATAAAGAACAGATTATCGCGATGGCGAAAGAGATCGGTACCGATGATATTGCTAAATCAATGCCGGAATTCTGTGGGGTGATTTCTAAAAATCCAACGATTAAAGCGGTACGTGAAAAAATTCTTGAAGAAGAAAATCACTTTGATTTTGGTGTGCTAGAAAGTGCGGTTGAAAATGCACAATATTTAGATATTCGTCAAATTGCAGAAGAAACTGAGAAAGAAGTGGTGGAAGTAGATACCATTTCAGTGCTTGGTGAAAATGATATTATTTTAGATATTCGTAGCCCTGAAGAGACAGATGAAAATCCATTTGAATCAGATGAGCATCAAGTGATGCAGTTGCCGTTTTATAAATTATCTTCACAATTCGGCTCATTAGATCAAAGTAAAAACTATGTGCTTTACTGTGAACGAGGCGTGATGAGCAAACTTCAAGCGCTTTATTTAAAAGAAAATGGTTTCACGAATGTGAGAGTTTTCGGGAAAAAATAAGCCAAAAAATGACCGCACTTTAACGTGCGGTTTTTTTATTCGTAATCTAATTCACCCACTAATTCATCGATAGCTTTAGCAAGTAACGTTCTATCATGACGATAGCTAATATCATCTGCATTCAAGCGTTTAGCTAAGATTTTAACGGAAGAAATGGTGGACAAATCGACCGCACTTTTTTCGCGATAAGGTGTAATGACACCATCAATAATGGATTCACCAACAATTTCATGAATTTTCTGAATACGATCAGCCAGTGAAAGCTGAGAGGCGGCGCCAATTTCTACCCCTAAGTTATCAATAAAAATCATTTTCGCTTTGCTATTACGCAGGGCAGTAGCTAATTCAGGTAGCAATAGCGGAGGCATAATACTCGTCATGAAACTTCCTGGACCAAGTAAAATGACGTCCGCTTGCTCTAATGCTTGGATGGCTTCTTGTGCAGCTTTAACCATCGGCACTAAGAAAAGTGATTGAGGTAATTCTGTTAAATTATCTATACTCATTTCACCGACAATACTGGAGCCTGAACCTAAACTCGCCGCAAGGTGAACAGGTTCTTCTGACATGGGAATAATGTGAGATTTTACTTTGAGTAATTCACGAATTAAGTTAATGGCTTCAATAGGGCGAATATGCATATCTTCTAAAGCTTTAAGCATTAAATTGCCTAAATTATGACCAGAAAGCTCACCTTCGCCAGTAAAACGGTATTCAAATAATGCAGAGGCCGTGCTCGGTTCAATAATGATTTGATTTAAGCAATTACGCAGATCTCCCCATGCAATACCGCCTTGTTCTTGACGAATGCGACCCGTTGAACCGCCATTATCTGTGGTGGTGACAATACCGGTTAAACGCTCTTTCATAAAACTAAGCGCCGATAATACACGCCCTAATCCATGACCACCACCAATGGCAACAATATGTTTGATTTCGTCTAAATATTCATGACGGCTGTGACGAGATAAATCAGACATTTTTCTTCCTTTTTTACCTATAAATTATTATAAAAAATAATGTTATATATTTTCTTATATAAGTTAATTCTGTTATTTTTATCAATATAGTCGGGTTATTCTACCAAATTATTGCTATTAACCGCTTGCTTTTATTACAATACCAATACAATTTATTTTTAACGCATAACTCCGAGCTTGTTTAGCCTAAGTTTCACAGGAAATACGGCGACAAGCCAATAACGCGGTACGTTATTCAGGGATACGCTGGAAACGGTTTATCCTCTCCATATTTAGAAAGGTGTAAAATGCAATCCATTCCTATTAAAAACGTAGGAGAGTCTCGCTTAGTCGATCCTTTCCAACGCCAATATTACTATCTACGACTGTCGATTACCGATCAGTGTAATTTTCGTTGTACCTATTGTTTGCCTGATGGTTATCAACCTGAAGCTAATAAGCCAAGTTTCTTAACTTTAAAAGAAATTACCCATCTTGCCCAAGCATTTGCTGAAATGGGCACTGAAAAAATCCGTTTAACGGGTGGCGAACCGACTTTACGCAAAGATTTTATTTCTATTGCTGAAAGCATCGCTAACATTGATGGAATCCGTCAATTAGCCGTTACGACAAATGGCTATCGCATGGCAAAAGATGTGGCTGATTGGAAGAAAGCAGGAATTACATCTATTAACGTCAGTGTCGATAGCTTAGATCCAAAAATGTTCTATCAAATTACGGGTATCAATAAATTTGATGACGTGATGCGTGGTATCGATCGTGCATTTGAAGTGGGTTACAACAAAGTCAAAGTCAATTCAGTTTTGATGAAAAATTTGAATGACAAAGAGTTTGAGCAATTCCTTGTTTGGGTGAAAGATCGTCCAATTCAAATGCGCTTTATCGAACTCATGCAAACGGGCGAAATGGATAGTTTCTTTGATAAATTCCATCTTTCAGGACAGGTATTAGCGGATAAATTGCTGCAAAACGGTTGGCAATTACAACACAAATCCCATACTGATGGTCCTGCTAAAGTCTTCACACATCCTGATTATGCAGGCGAAATTGGCTTAATTATGCCTTATGAGAAGAATTTCTGCGCAAGCTGTAATCGTCTCAGAGTGTCAGCGAAGGGCAAACTTCATCTTTGTTTATTCGGCGAAGAAGGCATTGAATTACGTGATTTATTGCAATCCCATGAACAGCAAGATATTTTGCAAGCACGTATTTTTTCTGCATTGCAAGGTAAGCGTGAACATCATTATTTGCATATCGGTGATAGTGGCGTAAGAAATCATTTAGCCTCTATCGGTGGCTAAAAGAAAATAAGTGACTTTTACTGTTCACTTATTTTGCTTTTGTCACACATGTAAAACATTCAATATTTTAACCGCACTTTATTTTATTATGACTACATTTACGCATATCAATTCTCAAGGCGAAGCCAATATGGTGGATGTTTCTGCAAAAGCAGAGACCGTTCGTGAAGCTCGTGCTGAAGCCATTGTGACCATGTCAAAAGAAACCTTTGCTATGATCGTGGAAGGTAAACATCACAAAGGCGATGTATTTGCTACTGCTCGTATTGCAGGGATTCAAGCGGCAAAACGTACTTGGGAACTTATCCCGCTTTGCCATCCCTTATTACTTTCTAAAGTGGAAGTGAATTTAGAACCGTTACTTGAAACAAACCAAGTTCGTATTCAATCTCTTTGCAAATTAACCGGAAAAACCGGCGTAGAAATGGAAGCATTAACGGCAGCAAGTGTGGCAGCTTTAACTATTTACGATATGTGTAAAGCCGTACAAAAAGACATGGTGATTGAATATGTTCGCCTGTTAGAAAAGAGCGGTGGAAAATCAGGCCATTTTATTGCGGAGGAAAAATAAGGTGTTAAATGTTTTATTTTTTGCTCAAACTCGTGAATTAATTGGCGTCGATTCTATTCAGCTTGAAGGCGATTTTGCGACAGCGGAAGCGGTGCGTGAACATCTTGCTCAAAAAGGTGATAGATGGGCGTTAGCGTTAGAAAAAGGGAAGCTTTTAGTCGCTATCAATCAAACCTTGATGCCATTAGAAAGTGCGGTCAAAAATGGGGATGAAATTGCATTTTTCCCACCTGTAACAGGGGGCTAAATGACGGATATTCAAATTTCAGTACAAGAACAACCTTTTGATCAAAATGTTGTTTACCAATGGCTTTCTGAGCAACATTCAGTTGGCGCAACGGTTATTTTCGTGGGTAAAGTTCGCGATCTTAATTTAGGTGATGAAGTGTCCAGCTTATACTTAGAACATTATCCCGCCATGACAGAAAAAGCCTTACGTGAAATTGTAGAACAGGCGAAAGCCCGTTGGGATATTCAGCGAGTATCTGTAATTCATCGTGTGGGACTTTTACATACTGGCGATGAAATTGTTTTGGTTGGAATTAGTTCTGCTCACCGAGGTGATGCCTACCACGCTAATGAATTTATTATGGACTTCTTAAAATCTAAAGCCCCGTTCTGGAAAAAAGAACAAACCAATCAAGGTGAACGTTGGATTGAAGCAAGAGAAAGCGATAAAGAAGCGTTAAATAAGTGGTAATTCAATATAAAAAATGGTCATTTTTATGGCCTTTTTTTACTTTTATCAGCAGAATAAGTATATAATTATATATATGTTTTAAGTTATTAATTTATCTTTAATTTATCTTTAATTTATCTTTACATTACATTTAACTTCTCCATAAAAAACTATTCTTTGTTAACTTTTTGTAAAATCTTGTAAATTATCTGTTAATTGCTGACTATGTATTATACTTATTCGGAATCAAGATTTTGTTTGTCTTGATTAGTTATTTTTAGATTATAGGAAACTTTAATATGAATCATGTTTTTAAAATTATTTGGAATAAAGTAAATCAATGCTGGGTTGCTGTTTCAGAACTAAGCAAATCTGTGGGTAAATCATCTCAAACAGACAAACGTAAAGCATTAAATGTAATC
This sequence comes from Parahaemophilus parainfluenzae, assembly GCF_001053575.1. GTDB lineage: Bacteria > Pseudomonadota > Gammaproteobacteria > Enterobacterales > Pasteurellaceae > Haemophilus_D > Haemophilus_D parainfluenzae_S. Next base: position 59,547 of record NZ_JVSL01000032.1, read on the forward strand.
ATTGGCGCTGCAGTTTTAGCAGGTGCAACTACAAGCGCGATGGCTGAAACCAATGTGGTATCAAATGATCAAGGAAATATTGTTGGTGGTATTGGTGCGACAGCGCTTGCAGGAACCGGTACAACAGGGAATTCTGTTGTTTTAGGTAATAAAGCTAAATCTGAAACAACTGAGAGCGTAGTAATTGGTGGTAATACTACAAATACAGGACGTTGGTCAGTAACTTTGGGTGATAAAGCTGATGGTAATTCTCAATACGGCGTGACGATTGGTGATCGTGCATCAACAGGTAAAGGCGGAAACGCAATTGCTATCGGTTTAATGGCAAAAACCTCAAATGAGAAAGCCGGTGGAAATAGCCAAACTGCTGTAGGGGCGGCATCTTATGCTGATGGTGAAGCAGCTTCAGCCTTTGGTGCAAATGCAAATGCAACTGGCTCAACTGCGACTGCTATTGGTAGAGCAGCGAAAGCTCTCGCACAAAGTGCATCAGCATTGGGAGATAGTGCATCAGCTTCAGCATGGGGTGCAACTGCATTAGGCACTGGAGCATCTGCTAGAGCGAATAACTCTATTGCAGTGGGCTCAGCAGCAGTAACCGAAGGACAAGAATCCACTGCGCTAGGTCGCCGCTCTTATGCTGGTGCTCAAAGTGCCACAGCTTTAGGTACTTTAGCAAATGCAAGTGCAGTCGTTTCGACCGCTGTAGGTAATGGGGCTAAAGCGAGTGCTTTAGGAGCTTCATCATTAGGTAACGGTGCAGATGCTAGCGGTAGAGGTTCAATGGCTTTAGGTTATGCATCTAAAGCTTCAGGTGTGGATGCATTGTCATCTGGCTCTAATGCTAATGCTTCATCAATGAATGCCGTTGCGGTTGGTAAAGATAGTAATTCTTCTGCTGTTAATGCTATTGCTCTTGGTACATCTAGTAACGTCTCTGCGGTTAGTGCTGTTGTGATTGGTACTCAAGCAAAAGGTACGCATGAAAACTCTGTGACATTAGGTTCTTATTCAAGTAGTGCAGCCAATGATTTTAATCAGACAGCAAAAGCTTTATCTTATTTTGGTGATAAGAGCAGCGTGACAGTTAAGTACAATGGTACTTCTTCAACTCAAAAAGGTGCAGTATCTGTTGGTGATGGAAAACTTGTTCGCCAGATCCAAAATGTGGGTGCGGGTCGAATTACTGCTGAATCAAACGATGCCGTAAATGGTAGCCAGTTGTATCAAGCGTATTACAATGCAGGCTTTAATATTCAAAACAATGATACTGACACATCACGTATTAATACCAATGGCAAAGTAAATTTTGTGAATGGTAAAAATACAGAAGTGGTTGTTGAAGATGGTGAAAATGCTGCTAATATTACAGTGAATTTAAAAGATGATATTAATGTTAAGAGTGTTAAAGCTAATAATATTACCGTAGGACCTGTTACTATTAATGATAAAGATGGTATTAATGCAGGAAATACAAAAATCACGAATGTATCAAATGGTACAATTTCAGCAGATAGTAAAGAAGCTGTGAATGGTAGCCAATTATATGCAGCGAAGAACGAGCTTAATACCAATATTACTAAAGCCGCAGCGTCAGCTAAAACAGAAGTAAAAGCTGGAACGAATGTAGAGGTTACTTCTGAAACTGGTGCGAATAATCAAACTATTTACACCGTTAATGCAAAAGACACTTCAGCATCAGTTGAAGCAGGTTCTGATGCAATTACTGTAACAGTAGGTGGAGAAACAACTAAAAAAGATGGTCTTTCTGTTACCACAGTAACCAATTACAAAGTGGATCTTTCACAAAAAACTAAAGATGAAATCAAAAATGCATCAGGTCGTGGATTTAACGTGACTGCAAGTGCATCTGAAGGTACTGTTGTAAATGAAGTGACAGAAGAAACGGTTCAATCTACAGCAACCAAAATGGATAAGTTAACACTTGATGCGGGTAAAAATATTAAATTAACCCATAAAAAAGGCAAAGTGTTAAGTGTTGCAGTATCTGACACACCGACATTTAAAAATGTGACAACAACGGGTGATCTTAACGTTGGCGGTACTGTCCATGCACACGGTGGCTTAGATGTTCATAATAATCGTATTGTGAATGTGGCCGATCCTAAAGACCCAACTGATGCAGTAAATAAACGTTATGTTGATAATGCAGTGAAAAACATTAATAACAACATCAATCGTTTAGACAACAAAATTGATCACGTTGATCGTCGTTTACGTGCAGGTATTGCAGGTGCGACAGCGATTTCTTTCTTACAACGTCCAAATGAAGCAGGTAAAAGCTTAGTTTCTGTTGGTGTTGGTGGTTATCGCAATGAAAATGCATTAGCGGTTGGTTATGGTCGAAATTCTGATAACAACAAAATTTCGATTAAAGTTGGTGCAAGTATCAATACCCGCAGTGATGTAAACTGGGGCGGAAGCGTAGGTTACCAATGGTAATTGTTTGATAAAAAGGCAGAGTAAAATCTGCCTTTTCTTTTGATATGTTGAGATAAAAAAGAGAGGTCAAATTTAACCGCACTTTCTATTTTTATTGATTAAAGCACTTTAACGATGCTTTCACATAAATAATGAATATTATCTTCAGTGATACCAGCCACATTGATACGACCAGAACGAACAGCGTAAATCGCAAATTCATCTTTTAAGCGAGCAACTTGTTCAGGCGATAAGCCGCTGAAAGAGAACATACCGTTTTGTTCCATGATAAAGCTGAAATCTTGTTCTGCACCGTATTCTTTTAATAACTGAACGAATAAATGACGCATTTTTTTGATACGCTCACGCATTTCAGTTAATTCATTTTCCCATTCTTGACGAAGTTTCGGGTCATTTAACACCGTTGCTACGGTCGCCCCGCCGTGAGATGCAGGGTTAGAGTAGATGGTACGAATAATTGATTTCACCTGTGTTAAGGCAGTTGAAGCAATTTCTGCATTTTCAGCTACAAGGGTAAAGGCACCGACACGCTCATTGTATAAACCAAAGTTTTTTGAGAATGAACTCGCCACTAATAATTCTTTATGATTTGCAGCAAAAGCACGTAAACCATAAGCATCTTGGTCTAAGCCATTGGCTAAACCTTGATAAGCAAAGTCAAAGAGTGGTAACCAGCCATTTTTTGCTGAAAGCGCAGCTAATTCTTGCCATTGTTCAGGGGTTGGGTCAATACCGGTTGGGTTGTGGCAGCAACCGTGTAACAGCACCACATCGCCTTCGCTTGCTTGACTTAAATCTTCAAGTAAATGTTCCCAGTCAAGGGCTTTGCGTTCAGCATCATAATAACGATATTCACGAATCGTCATGCCCACCGCATTGAAAATGGCATTGTGGTTTGGCCATGTAGGCGTGCTAATCCACACATTTTGAGCTTTGGTTTGGCGTTTGATGAACTCCGCAGCAATACGTAATGCACCTGTACCGCCTAAACTTTGTACCGTTCTTGCACGATTCGCTTTAATGACTTCTGAATCTTTACCGAAAAGGAGTTCTTTTGTGCGTTCGTTATAATCGGCAATACCATCGATAGTCAGATAGTTTTTCGTTTTTTCGTTATCAAATAAGCGTTTTTCGGCTTCTTTTACTGCACGCATAATCGGTGTTGTACCTTGTGCATCTTTATAAACGCCAATACCTAAATTGATTTTATTTTCACGGGTTTCAGATTTGAATGCTTCGCCTAAGCCTAAGATAGGATCGGCCGGAGCCGCTTTGATATGTTCAAACATAGCTTTTCCTTATGTATGTGTTGTGAGATGAGTAATTTTATACTTCAGTCGATGGATTTTATCAAGAAGAACCTAATAAAAATCAACCGCACTTTGATGTTTTTAGATATTCATCAAAAAGTGCGGTTGTTTTTTCGATTATTTTAATTTATCAATCGCCCAATTTAAACCGGATTGATAGTCTTCAGGGAGTTCATGGCGAAGTTTTTCGAGCTGTTGAATAATGATCGTTTTATCAGGATGCGTAATATTGATATGACCTAATTTTCTACCTGGACGAACTTCCTTACCATACCAATGTAACTGAGAGAAAGGGGTGTTCAACCATTGTGGATTATGTTTTGTACCAATCAAGTTGACCATGACACTTGGTGCAATGGGTTGTAATGACGGTGTAGGTAAATCTAATAAAGCACGTAGATGCAATTCAAATTGACTAATGGCACAACCTAGTTGGGTCCAATGTCCACTGTTATGCACACGAGGGGCAAGTTCATTAATTAATAATTTATCTCCCACCACAAAGCATTCCATTGCCATCACACCCACATATTCAAGCTTATCCATAATTTTTCCGAGCATAGATTCAGCCTGAAGTTGTTGGCTTTGTTGTTGAGGGAATGAAATATCTGTCACACTGTAACGTAAAATGCCATTTTGCTGTAGGTTATGTGTCACTGGGTAGAAGCGTTTTTCACCGTTTTTAAATCTTGCACCTACAATAGAGACTTCATAATCAAAAGGAATGAATTTTTCTGCGATAACTTCACCGAATAAATCGTCCGTAATATCATGTTGATTATTTTCAGTGATAATCCATTGGCCGCGACCGTCATAACCACCGGTACGACGTTTTACCACGACTTTTTCGCCTACGTTTTTAAATACTTCAGGCCATTGCGTTTTATCTTTTAATAAACACCATGGCGAGGTAGAGAGATTGAGTTCATCCAGTAAAGACTTTTGGGTAAAACGATCAGCCAATAAGCCAAAAATATTCTGATTAACGAAATTTTTATGATGACCTAATAATTCGGTCAAAGGTGTTTTTTCCCAACGTTCAATTTCTGCAGTAATAATGGCATCTTTAGGTAAATCAAATACAGGTGCATTAAACTCAAGCGGTTGAACATGAATGTCTAATGGTGCACCGGCGTAACGTAACATTCTGCCAAGTTGACCATTACCGAGTACATAAACAGTAGGATATAGGGTAGAGTTTTGCATAAAATTTCTCATCAAATCTAGCTAAAAAAACAACCGCACTTTGAAAAGTGCGGTCAAATTTTAAGGTATTTTATATACGTGGATCAGGATTATCCAATACCATATTGGTTTGATTTTCGCGGAATACTTGTAGGCGAGCGAATAACGCATTATCCCAACCTGCAAGAATTTGTGCAGCGAGTAATCCTGCATTCGCTGCACCAGCAGGGCCAATTGCTAAGGTACCGACAGGAATGCCTTTAGGCATTTGCACGATAGAATAGAGGCTATCAACACCGCTTAAGATAGAACTTTTAACAGGTACCCCAAGTACTGGCACAAGCGTTTTGGCCGCAATCATACCAGGTAAATGTGCTGCACCACCTGCACCTGCAATAATCACTTTGTAACCATTTTTTTGTGCATTTTCGGCAAATTCAAACAGTTTGTCGGGGGTTCGATGTGCGGAAACGACTTCAACATGATATGCCACATTGAGTTCATCTAAAATTTGAGTTGCTTCTTGCATGGTTGCCCAATCGCTTTTTGAGCCCATAACAATAGCAATTTGTGCGGTATTTGACATATTTTTAAAAAATTATCTGATAAAAAACGATGCGTAGAATAGCACATTTACTCACTTTTAAGCAAACGTTTGCTATGCGGTAAAGACTGAAAATTCCATTGCAAGTTTTGTCATAAAATTTTATCCTAATAGGAGTTTTTTTCTTAGAAATAGAGCAGATTATGTTAGCTAAAGCGAAATATAGAAAAGATTACAAACAACCTGATTTTACAGTTACGGATATTTTCCTTGATTTTCAATTAGATCCTAACCATACCGTTGTCACTGCAAAAACAACCTTCCAACGTTTAAACGACGAAGCAACACACCTACGATTAGATGGTCATGGTTTCCAATTTGCTTCCATTAAATTCAATGGCGAAGATTTCAAACATTATCATCAAGACAATGAAAGCTTAACATTAGATTTAACCAATCAAACTGCAGGCAATTTTGAACTTGAAATTGTGACAAATCTTGAGCCAGCACAAAACACTTCTTTACAAGGGCTTTATCAATCTGGCGAGGGCATTTGTACACAATGTGAAGCAGAAGGTTTCCGTCAAATCACCTATATGCTTGACCGTCCAGATGTATTGGCGCGCTATACAACCAAAATTACTGCAGATAAGACTAAATATCCTTACTTGCTTTCTAATGGTAACCGCATTGCAAGTGGTGAGTTAGAGGATGGTCGTCATTGGGTTGAATGGAATGACCCATTTCCGAAACCAAGCTATTTATTCGCTTTAGTGGCTGGTGATTTTGATTTATTACAAGATACCTTTACGACAAAAAGTGGTCGTGAAGTAGCTTTAGAGCTTTATGTTGACCGTGGCAATCTTGATCGTGCTTCTTGGGCTATGGAAAGTCTGAAAAAAGCGATGAAATGGGATGAAGACCGTTTCAATTTAGAATACGACTTAGATATTTACATGATTGTTGCCGTGGATTTCTTCAATATGGGTGCCATGGAAAATAAAGGGTTGAATATTTTTAACTCCAAATTTGTGTTGGCAAATCCACAAACCGCAACCGATGATGATTATCTCGCCATTGAAAGCGTGATTGCACACGAATATTTCCATAACTGGACAGGAAACCGTGTAACTTGCCGTGATTGGTTCCAATTAAGTTTGAAAGAAGGTTTAACAGTTTTCCGTGATCAAGAATTTTCATCTGATACGGGCTCTCGTGCCGTTAATCGCATTAATAACGTGAAATTCTTACGTACGGTACAATTTGCCGAAGATGCAAGCCCAATGTCACACCCAATTCGCCCTGAAAAAGTCATTGAAATGAATAACTTCTATACCGTGACCGTATATGAAAAAGGGGCAGAAGTGATTCGTATGTTGCACACCTTATTAGGTGAACAAGGTTTCCAAAAAGGGATGCAACTTTATATTGCAGAAAATGACGGTAAAGCGGCAACCTGTGAAGATTTTGTTTCCGCAATGGAACGTGCGAATGATGTTGATTTAGCACAATTCCGCCGTTGGTATAGCCAATCAGGTACGCCAGAACTATTGATTAGCGATGCTTATGATGAACAAACTCATACTTATCGTTTAACCGTTTCGCAATCTACGCCGCCAACTGCGGACCAAATGGAAAAAGTAAACTTACATATTCCATTGAAGATTGCACTTTATGATGCCAAAGGCACCAAACAAATGTTACAGCATAACGGTGAGTTGCTAAGCGATGTGCTAAATGTGACAGAAAAAGACCAAGTGTTTGAGTTCCATGGTATTTATGGTCGCCCAATTCCTGCGTTATTATGTGATTTCTCTGCACCGGTGAAACTCGATTATGATTACACCACAGAGCAGTTATTAGGTTTACTTAAATTTGCGGATAACCAATTTGCTCGTTGGGATGCGGCACAAATGCTGTTTACTCAAGAATTGCGTCGTAACGTGGCTCATTTCCAACAAGGTGAAGCCTTTGACATTTCACCTGATGTTTTAACCGTACTTGCACATGTATTGGAAAATTACGAACAGGATATCGAATTAGCTACATTAATTCTAACCTTGCCAAAAGACATTGAGTTTGCAGAAAGCTTTAAAACGATTGATCCAGATGGCATTGCAGCCGCAAGAGAATTTATGTTGGTGCAAATTGCAGAATACTTGAAAGAAGATTTATTGCGTATTTACACCCATATTCGTCTTGAAGATTATCGAGTAACACAAGAAGATATTGCCTTACGAGCAATGCGTAATCTGTGTTTAAGTTATTTGGCTTACACTAATCTTGGCAACAATATCGTTCAAAAACATTACAATAATGCCAATAATATGACTGATACGTTGGCTGCATTAAATATGGCTACTAAAGCGGCATTACCTTGTCGTGATGCCTTGTTAGCAGATTTTGAACAAAAATGGCAATATGACGGCTTAGTCATGGATAAATGGTTTGCTTTACAAGCAACTCGCCCTGATGAAAATGTATTGGAAATTGTACAAGTACTAATGGATCATCCAAGTTTTAACTTCAACAATCCAAACCGTTTACGTTCATTAGTGGGTAGCTTTGCAAATCACAACTTAAAAGCATTCCATCATATTAGTGGTTCTGGCTATCGTTTCTTAACAGATGTTTTAATTCGTTTAAATGAAACAAATCCACAAGTGGCTGCGCGTTTAATTGAGCCATTAATTCGTTTCTCTCGTTTTGATGCTCAACGCCAAACCTTAATGAAACGCGCTTTAGAACGATTAAGTGCTGTTGAAGATCTTTCAAAAGATTTATTTGAGAAGATTGAAAAAGCCTTGCAATAAAACAAAAAGTGCGGTTAATTTTGACCGCACTTTCCATTTACAGTGAACTATCCTGAGAGATAAACGAGTATGTATTCTTTGATCCGTAAAGCCATCTTTTCCCTTGATCCTGAAACTGCCCATGATTTAGTGATTAAATCATTGCATTTAGCGGGTAAATCGCCTTTTCAATTTTTATTGAAGCAACTTTTGGCCTGTCCACAAGGTACGCCTAAGCAAGTGATGGGCATTACCTTTAAAAATCCTATTGGGTTAGCAGCGGGGGCAGATAAAAATGCCGAAGCCATTGATGGATTTGGTGCGATGGGATTTGGTTTTATTGAAGTCGGTACAGTTACGCCTTTAGCGCAAGAGGGAAATGCGAAACCTCGTCAATTCCGTTTAGTGGAAGGGGAAGGGATTATTAACCGTAATGGATTCAATAATTATGGCATTGATTATGCGATTGAGAATGTTAAAAAGGCAAAATTTGATGGCGTAGTTGGGATTAATATTGGCAAAAATAAAGTCACACCGCTTGAAAAGGGGAAAGATGATTACTTATTTTGCTTAAATAAAGCCTATAACTATGCGGATTATATTACGGTAAATATTTCATCACCGAACACTCCGGATTTACGCCAATTACAGTATGGTGATTACTTTGATGATTTATTGCAAAGTATAAAACAGCGTCAAAAAGTATTAGCTGAGCAATATAACAAATATGTACCGATTGCAGTAAAAATCGCACCTGATTTATCCGAGAGCGAACTCGTTCAAATTGCAGATACGTTACTTCGTCATCAAATGGATGGGGTAATTGCGACTAACACGACCATTTCACGCGACAACGTCACAGGTTTGAAAAATGCGGAACAACAAGGCGGCTTAAGTGGAAAACCGTTACAGCAGAAAAGTACAGAAATTATTCGAAGATTGCATCAAGAACTGAAAGGGCAAATCCCGATTATTGGGAGTGGTGGTATTGATGGTGTACAAAATGCACAAGAGAAAATTGAAGCGGGAGCAGAATTGTTACAAGTTTATTCGGGCTTGATTTATCACGGTCCAAGCTTAGTTAAAGGCTTGGTTCAGGCGATTAAGTAAGAGAGAAATAATATGAAAACATTATTTCTAGCCTCTTATTTTGCAGGCGTAGAAAATCTTTTCAGACAATTTTTAAAACAGCATTTTTTATTACATAAAGTGCTATTTATTCCTACTGCTGGTAATGTTGAAAGCTATGTTGAATACATCAATGAGGCAAAAGATATTTTTCATAAATTAGGTTTTGAAGTCGATGTTTTGGATATCGCCCAAGAAACAGAAGAGATCATTAAAGAGAAATTAAATTATACGCCGAGCCTTTATGTTTCCGGTGGTAATACTTTTTATCTATTACAAGAGTTGAAAAGAAAGCATTTATTACCACATATAAAAAAACGAATTGATGAGGGTATGCTTTACCTTGGTGAATCTGCCGGTGCTATTATTACCGCCAGTGACATCGAGTATAATCAAATTATGGATGACAAAAATATAGCTATCGATTTGACCAATTATTCAGCTTTAAATTTAGTCGATTTTGCAATTGTTCCACATTATGGTGAGTTTCCTTTTGAAGAGAGTTCAAAGAAAACTGTTCAGATCTATCAACCCAAATTGAATTTACTCCCTTTAACAAATAGCCAAGCTGTAATTGTTGATGAAGATAATTACACTATTCAAACTAATTTATAGGAAAGCCGATGATCAAATATGATTTACATTGCCACAGTACAGCTTCAGATGGTGTTTTAACGCCTACGGAGCTTGTGCAACGAGCTCATGAGCAAGGTGTCAATGTGCTTGCTTTATGTGATCATGACACCGTGATGGGCATTGATGAAGCCAAACTCGAAGCAGATAAATTAGGTATTGAGCTAATCAATGGCGTGGAAATTTCAACGAATTGGGAAGGCCGTGGCATCCATATTGTCGGATTAAATTTTGATAAAACGCATCCCAAAATGACCGCACTTTTAGCTGAACAAAAATCATTGAGAGAAAAAAGAGCGGTTGAAATTGGCCATAAATTAGAAAAAGCAGGCGTCCCCAATGCCTATGAAGGCGCAAAAGCGTTAGCAAACGGGGAAGTAACTCGTGCGCATTATGCGCGTTATTTGGTACAAATTGGAAAGGTTTCAAATGATGGGCAAGCCTTTAAGCGTTATCTAGGCAGTGGAAAATCGTGTTTTGTCAAAGCTGAATGGGTAGATATTCCAACAGCAATTGATACGATTCATGCAGCAGGCGGTGTCGCAGTCATTGCCCATCCTATGCGTTATAACATGACAGGAAAATGGATTCGTCGACTAATTATTAATTTCAAACAATGGGGCGGTGATGGCATGGAAGTCGCGGATAGTGGTCAAACTAAAGATCAACGTCAATATCTTGCGCGTTTAGCCAATGAATATGACTTAGCCGCCTCTTTAGGCTCGGATTTTCATTTTCCTTGTGGATGGATTGAATTAGGAAAGAATTTGTTTTTACCTGAAGAGGTTAAACCAATTTGGACATTATTTGAATAATAAAGGGCGATCAATCCGCCCTTGTTTTTTATATTTGACTGTTCTCACACAAACCGAGGCTCGCTAGAAATTCAATAAATGCACGAACTTTTGCAGGTAAATGACGACGGTTTGGGTAAACCACATAAATATCTAAAGGTTTTTGTTTATATTCAGACAAAATTTCAACTAACTCACCAGAAGCAAGCGCATCTTTGACAAAGAAGCTAGGTGAATTACTGATGCCCAATCCCGCTTTTGTCATTTCTAACAATGCCATACCATTATTGGAAACCACTTTAGATTGAATTTTATAACGCTGAATTTGATTTGTTTTTGTTGATTGCCAATGCACTTGATTTAATGATGATTTATAAAGTAAACCTTGGTGATATTCTAAATCATCAGGTGTAAGCGGGATACCGCGAGCCTCTAAATAACTTGGAGAAGCAACAAAATGCATAGGGGAGCTACTAATTTTACGTGCAACAAGTGAGCTGTCTTGCATATAGCCGATACGTAATGCTAAGTCATAGCCCTCAGCAACGAGATCAACACGTTTGTCTTCAAATTCAATTTCTACGTGTAAATTAGGATGAAGTTCAATAAATTTAGGCAAGTTAGGCGAGATATAAAGCAAGCCAAAATCACGCGGCACGGAGATTAATAAATTACCTTGTAAGCTTGTTGCCATATTACTAATGCTAGAATCAGCCTCGCTTAAATCTAATAAAATAGCTTGGCAACGTTGATAATAAAGCATACCGGCTTCGGTTGGCACAATTTTTCGTGTTGTACGTTGTAATAATCGTGTTTTTAAATGTTCTTCTAATTGTGAAACTAGTTTACTCGCCATCGCCACAGAAATATTCTGTTGGTTTGCGGCTTGTGTAAAACTTTGCGTTTCGATTACTTTACAGAAAACCGAAATTGCATTGAGTTTATCCATTTATAAATCCTTTTTGAAAAAAAGCTTGATTTTATCGGCGTAAGTTTGCAGTATATCGCCAATTTTACAGAATTCTAGTTATATTTTAGGTAAGCAAATGAGCAAATCTTTAGTGATTGTGGAGTCGCCGGCCAAAGCGAAAACCATCAATAAATATTTAGGTAGCCAGTATGTGGTGAAATCCAGCGTAGGGCATATTTGTGATTTGCCTACAGCAGGGAGTAGCACAGGCGAGAAAGCTAAACCAGTTTCCACTAAAGGATTAAGTGCGGAAGAAAAAAACAAAATTAAAGCAGAAAAAGACCGTGCGGCCTTAGTGAAACGTATGGGAATTGACCCTTATCACGATTGGAAAGCCAATTATCAAATTCTACCAGGCAAAGAAAAAGTGGTAGCCGAATTAAAATCCCTTGCTAAAAAATCCGATCATATTTATCTCGCAACCGACTTGGATAGAGAAGGAGAGGCTATCGCGTGGCATTTACGCGAAGTGATCGGCGGTGATGATAGTCGTTTTAGTCGCGTTGTATTTAATGAGATTACGAAGAAAGCGATAGAAAAAGCATTCCAGCATCCTGCTCACATTAATATGGACCAGGTTAATGCTCAGCAAACCCGTCGTTTCTTAGACCGCGTGGTAGGCTTTATGGTGTCGCCATTATTATGGAAGAAAGTGGCGCGCGGTTTATCTGCAGGGCGAGTACAATCTGTTGCCGTGAAATTGGTGGTAGAGCGTGAACGTGAAATCAAAGCATTCCAACCGGAAGAGTTTTGGGAAATTGAAGCGCTAACCCAAACGAGCAAGAAAGAAGACTTGCGTTTGGATGTGGTGCAATATAAAGGCAAGAAATTTGAGCCGAAAAATGAAAAAGAAGCACAAACTGCGGTCGATTTCTTAAATAAATCACATTACGTTGTCACAGATTTAGAAACAAAACCAACAGGTTCTAAACCAAGAGCACCATTTATTACTTCAACCTTACAACAAACTGCAAGTACGCGTTTAGGTTTTGGGGTGAAGAAAACCATGATGTTGGCACAACGTTTATACGAAGCTGGTTACATCACTTATATGCGTACTGACTCTACTAACTTGAGCCAAGATGCATTAAATATGGCTCGCTCTTATATTGAAAGTCATTTTGGCAAAGATTATTTGCCCGCTAAACCGAATTTCTACTCGAGCAAAGAAAATGCACAAGAAGCGCACGAAGCGATTCGTCCTTCTGATGTAAAAACGCTCGCAGATCATTTAAGTGGTATGGATAAAGATGCCGTGCGCTTGTATGATTTAATCTGGCGTCAATTTGTAGCCTGCCAAATGCCAGCAGCACAATATGACAGTACAACGGTTACCGTAATGGCTGGCGATTATGAATTGAAAGCCAAAGGCCGTATTTTACGTTTTGATGGTTGGACAAAAGTCTTGCCACAATTAGGCAAGAATCCAGAAGACCAAATTTTACCGGCTGTGAGTTTAAACGAAACATTAGCTCTAAAAACGGTTTCGCCAAGCCAACACTTTACCAAACCGCCAGCTCGTTTTACCGAAGCAGCCTTGGTTAAAGAATTGGAGAAACGTGGTATTGGTCGTCCTTCGACTTATGCGGCAATTATTTCGACTATTCAAGAACGTGGTTATGTGCGCATTGAAAATCGCCGTTTCTATGCAGAGAAAATGGGCGAAATCGTTACTGATCGCTTAAATCAATCTTTTACTGATTTGATGAGCTACGATTTCACTGCCAACATGGAAAACGTACTAGACCAAATTGCGTCCGGTGAGAAAAATTGGAAGGCTGAGTTAAATCAATTCTTCAAAGATTTTTCTACTCAACTTTCTACGGCTGAATTAGATGAGCTAGAAGGTGGAATGAAGCCGAATAGCCTTGTACTCACCGATATTGATTGTCCAACTTGTAGCCGAAAAATGGCCATTCGTACAGCAAGTACTGGGGTATTCTTAGGTTGTTCTGGTTATGCTTTACCACCGAAAGAGCGTTGTAAAACAACGATTAATCTCATTCCTGAAGCAGAGTTACTCAATGTATTGGATGAGGCCTCTGAAACCAAAGCCTTAATGGATCGTAAACGTTGCCCGATATGCGGCACGGCGATGGACAGCTACATTATTGACCCTCATCGTAAATTGCATATTTGTGGTAATAATCCAAATTGTAATGGTTATTTGATTGAACAAGGCCAATTCAAAATTAAAGGTTATGACGGTCCGATTGTAGAATGCGACAAGTGTGGTGCGGATATGCACTTGAAACTTGGTCGTTTTGGGAAATATATGGGCTGTACCAACTGTGATAACACCCGTAAGATTTTGAAAAACGGCGAGGTTGCGCCACCAAAAGAAGAGCCGGTTCATTTCCCTGAATTGAAATGTGAAAAATCTGATGCGTATTTTGTATTGCGTGATGGTGCAAGTGGTGTGTTTATGTCAGCCCATAACTTCCCGAAATCACGTGAAACACGACCGGCAAAAGTGGCGGAATTAGCGCTTTATCGTGATCGTTTACCAGAAAAATTACGTTATTTAGCCGATGCGCCACAAAAAGACCCTGAGGGCAATGAAGCGATCATCCGTTTCAGCCGTAAAGAAAAACATCAATATGTGACATCTGAAAAGAATGGCAAAGCCACAAAATGGATTGTGGATTATATTGATGGGAAATGGGTGGAACGGAAAAAGTAGGATGAACGTCACGGTTTATTGCGGTGCGAGTTTAGGTAATGATTCTGCCTATCAGGCTGCCGCAGAAAAATTAGGAAAATGGATTGCAGATGGCCAACATACTTTAGTTTATGGTGGCGGAAAATTGGGATTAATGGGCGTGGTTGCAGATACTGTACTTGCTCATCAAGGCAAGGTAATTGGTATTATTCCTCAATTTTTACAAGACAGAGAAGTTGCACATCCTAATTTGACCAAGACCGTGGTTGTTGAAAGCATGTCTGAGCGAAAAAATAAAATGGTTGAGCTTAGCGATGCTTATATTGCTTTACCTGGCGGGCCAGGCACTTTAGAAGAGATTGCTGAAGTGATTTCTTGGGCGAGAATAGGGAAAAATAATAATCCTTGTATTCTATTTAATGAAAAGGGGTATTTCGATTCATTAAAGTCCTTTTTTAGCCATATGGTGAAAGAAGGCTTTTTTACTCAAGGTGATTTTGAGAAAATTTTATTCTCGAATGATCTTCAAGAAATAGAAAGCTTTATTGAACATTATAAACCTCCAGCATTAAGAACATATTAAAAAAGTGCGGTTAAATTTGACCGCACTTTTTTTATGATTAATGGTGATGATGTTCTGGTTTTGGGGGCAGTTTAGCACGCGCTTTACCAACAGGTAGAATTAACGTTGCGTAATTTGCCGATTGTTGACACACCTTTTGATCTTCAAATGGTTCTTTATGAATCACTTTAAGTTTCCAAACACCTTCAATTAATGGGATAAAGTTAACTTTACCTTCACTGTCTGTTTTACCTGAAAACGCTTGTGGTTCACGGTGAGAGGTTGCCGCTTCCATATCTTTCACAACAAAGGTATCAGACGTTGCGATAATCGTTTCACCCGCAAGCGGTTGGTCTTTATAGAAAATTTGAAGAGGGAAAGCTTCGCCCGCTTTAATTGTTTTTGGATCTTTGAGTGGCACAATTTCAAGTGGTAAACCGATGCGTGTCATCGCCATATCCGCATTCAACGGTTTCTTACCAACAACGGTAAAGGCTTTACCAAACATTTGAGTTTGTTCGCAATAGAATGCATTTGGTGTGCCTTGTAAGTTATCCATTTTCCAACCTTCATTATTTTGTGACCAGAAAGTTGGTTTATAAGTTGCCGTTACCCAATATGAACCGTCTTTTAACGTTTTTTCTGATTGATATTGGTAGTTTTCACCTTTTTGTACTAATGTTTGCATTTCACCATTTTGATTGATGAGTTCCATCGGGGGAAAAATAGCAAGACGTTTTTCAGGAATTTTTTCAACGTAAGGGTAGTCACCATAAGCTAAATCAGCTTTTAAAACAGAATTGGAAGCAACTAGTGCCGGTGTTGCAACCCAAACTTCATGAGCTTGTGCGAGCGCAGAGAAACCAAGTAGTGCTGCAATTAATGTTTTTTTCATTGTCTTTCCTTTTTAATCAATAAATCAATTTATAGAAAGTCTTCGATAGGGCGGACGAGTATAACGAAAAAGAAATGATGAGACGAATGGAAAAAGTTGATTTTGTGAGGAACTTCACATTTTTTTAACAAAAAAGTGCGGTCATTAAAATGATTGTTTTTTTGGACCGCACTTAATTTTAAATTAAAGGCTAAATTGGCTTATTTTTTAGAAGGTTTAATAGCTAATAGGTTACAGCTTAATTTACTAATCACATGTTCCGCTGTATTACCTAATAACGCTGCAGATAAACCCGTTCTTCCCACTGTACCTAAAATCACTAATTCAGCTTCAATTTCTTTCGCCACTTCAGGAATCACTTCTTCAGGGAAACCTTCGCGTACGTGGGTATGATCTTCATCAATACCAAATTTTTGACGTAAGGCTTTCATATTGATGAGATGTTGGCCACGAATGCCATTTTCATAACCTGAGGTATTAAATTCAGGTAAATCAATCGCCATATTAATTGGCGCAACAGGGTAGGCCGCCACTAAATGTACGTTACCACGATTTAAGTTCTCCGCTAAACTCATCCCTGTAGAAACTAACTCTTGGTTGAATTCATCTTGATATTCTTGTTCACCCGATACATTCACTGCGATTAAAATGCGGCGTTGATGTTTCCAGTCACCATCACGCACCATTAATACTGGAATTGGACATTTACGTAGTAATTGCCAATCTACTGGTGTGAAAATCAATGAAGTAAAACTTTCTTCATCTTTAGTGTATTTTACCACGAGGTCGTATTGATTCTTTTCAACCTCTTCACGAATTGCATCCGCTTCATTGCTGCTCCATACAATGTGAGATTCAAATTCAATTTCCGGATCGGCATATTTATCTAAATAAAATTGCACAGCTTGACGTTGTTGTTCAACGGCTGTTTCATGCATTTGGCTACGTTCTTCCGAAGAAAGAAGTGCAGACATTTCATAAGATAAGTCATAGACACTCAACAAGGTGGTGATTTTTACTTTTGTTTCATTTTGTTGTTCTTTAACAAGACGAACGGCACGAGCGAGCGCATATTGTTTTTCGTTATCAGGGTTAAGTACAACAAGAATATTATTAAATTTCATAAAGCCTCCAAGATATGAGATATCAATAGGATAGAAAAGATTTTAAGTGATGACAAGAACCTATTATAAAAAAAGTGATTTTGTACAAGTTTTTTATCTCAAATACTAAAAAAGCGTGAAAACTCACGCTTTTTATCTATTCCACTAACTGGATTTTGGTTTTATGTACACCAGTTAAATCAATCAAGGCATTAATATCATTAATGGTAATATATTTACCTTGAACAGAGAGTACACCTAATTTTTGGAAACGACCAAGCAGACGACTGATCGTCTCAACTGTTAGGCCGAGGTAATTACCAATATCGCTGCGAGTCATGGTTAAACGGAATTCTTTTGCAGAGAAACCACGAGCAGAATAGCGTTTAGATAGGTTATGGATAAATGCGGCTAAACGTTCTTCAGCATTCATTTTAGACAGTAATAAAATCATTTCTTGATCGCTTTTGATTTCACTACTCATTAAACGCATAATTTGTTGACGAAGCTTAGGCATTTTGCCGGATAGGTCATCTAAGATATCAAAGGGAATTTCACATACCATTGCCGTTTCCAATGCTTGTGCAAAACTCGGATGTTGCATATTCGTGATCGCATCGAAACCGACTAAATCGCCTGGTAAGTGGAAAGAGGTAATTTGTTCTTCACCGGCTTCGCTAATGGTATAAGTTTTAATGGTACCGGAACGAATCGCATAAATAGAATTGAGCGTGTCGCCCGCTTTAAAAAGGACTTGAGATTTTTGTATAGGCTTTTTACGCTCGATGATGTTATCAAGCTGATCGAGCTCATGTTCGTTCAATGTGAAAGGAATACAAAGTTGACTAATGCTGCAATCCTGGCAGTGAATCGCACAACCACCAGATTGAACTCTGCGCCCTGATTTGGTTTCTGAAACGAAATTCTTCATTAGTTCCTCAAATCGATAAATATAGTGTAAAATTGATCTAACGCAATTATTCTACCACTAAATAGTCAATTTAAGAAGTTATCTACGAGTAAATAGGTATGGCAGCAGAAAAATTAACCAAAAAACGTTTAATACAAATTATTATCATGTTGATTATTTTGGTCAGTGCATTTGTTTGGCGATATATATTGCAATAAGTGTGGTCAAATTTTTCATTATTTTAGAGTATAAAAAAGAGCCACGATTTTGTGGCTCTTTGTTTTAAAGTTTAAGTCAGATTACCATTCGTAACCGACACCTGCACCCACAGTAAATTGACCGCGAGTATCTGCAGCACCGTTTACGTTGGTTGACCAATGACCGTTATCAGAGTTACGAGATGCTTTAATTGCAATTGCACTTTCACCGCGGTGATGAGCAACCCCAGTTGACACCATGCTCTTGCCATCTTTACGTGCAGATGGAGCAGAAGCGATTGCAGCAACACCAGCAATACCAGCACGAGTTTTGCGATCAACTTTGTTCACTTTATTATCAACATAACGTTTGTTTGCTGCATCAGTTGGGGCTTTTGGATCCGCAACGTTAGTGATGTTTTTATCACCTGCATTAATGCCATTCTGATTGATTTGAACGCTTGAATTATTGACAGTGTAAGAATCCGCTTTGATGTCTTTTGCTGTGCTAACAGTATAAGTTTTCACTTGGTTAGCATCATCATAAGCTTCTTGTACATTAATATTGTCACCCGCTTTTACTTTTACGTCAGACGTACGCACACGAATATTATCAATACGCGCTTTGTTTTTGCCTACTTGGTCTGCAACCATATAGAGTTGAGAACCGTTGATAGCGTCGGTAGAAGTAGCAGAAATTTCACCTGCACCTACGTTAATAATTTGGCGTGTATGTGGCGTAATGGTTACTGTACGGCCTGGGGTTGAGTGATCTGGCGGCGTGTAAGTTTCAGTTTTGTCTGAACCAACAGAAACAACAGCCACAGGCGTGTTGCCTGCAAAACCACTATATGTAATACCGTTAACTGTTGCAGTCGTTTCTTGTGTTGCTGAACGTGTAATTGTGCCAGAGCCTAAAGCAACAGAGTTATCATCTTTTGCATAAGAGTCTTTGGATAAGGCTACACTTTTTTCGCCTTTAGCATTAGCTGAATCGCCTAGTGCAGTAGACCATTTACCTGTAGATGTTGCTGAGGCACCAATAGCAACAGCTGAATCACCTGTGACGGTTGAATCGTTACCAATCGCTACAGCTGAATCGCCAGAAGCAACAGAACCTGTACCTACAGCTAATGAACTTTCTCCCTCAGCTTTTGCTTTTGAACCAAAGGCATTGGCATTTTGTTTTGATGCTTTAGCTGATTCCCCAATAGCTACTGTTTCAGCTGCTTCAGATTTAGCACTTGTACCAATTGCAATTAAATTTGCAGGTTTATTAGAATTTGCTGCTGCAGGATTTGTGACTTGTGCTTTAGCTCCTGTACCAATTGCAAGTGTATTTATGCCATCAGCAGTAGATTGAGTACCAATAGCTGTAGAGTTTTCACCATTTACATTATTGTTATTACCTAGAGCTAGAACTTCTTTTCCTAAAACGACATTATTTAAACCAAATACGCTTGCTTTACTTGTGTTTTTATCTACAACAACATCTTTTTCTGGTGTACCTGTTACACGTTGAGCACCAACTTTATTGTGAGCACCAAATCCAAGAGAATGATCGGCATAAACTTTGTTATCATCACCAACACTTTGGGTAAAATGACCATATGCATCATTCCCATCACCAATCGCATTTGCTTGTTCACCTTTCACCACATTTTGATTACCGATGGCAGAACTTGAACCTTGGCTTTCTTCAGCTTCAGCAGCTGGAATAGAATAGATTTGGTTTTGCTGACCAATAGCTGTATGTCCAGGACCTTTAACGTTAGTCGCTTCTATTGTTTTGTTTGCATTAACAGCGTCTTGTGTCGTGATATTCAGAATGTTTCCATCAGCAGCATTCGCTACAGCAACATTCACCCCCATAATTAATGCCGTGATAGCATTAAATTTAAAATTTTTCATAATGTCCTCGCTTGAGTTTCTTCTTTAATTACATAAATGTGATAAAGAATTTCATTAGAGTAGTGTAAATATACATAAATACTATAATAGGACGCATTGAAGAATGGATTAACTATATGATTTGTAATGTCTTATTAGAGATTGCAAATGTCATTTTCTCTATTCAGTAAACGATTGCGTACCCAGACAACGATTATAGATAGGTTTTTTTGTATAGAAAAGTAAATGAGTATGGTTATTTTGTAAAGGATTGTAAATTTTGTTTGAATATTGTTCGATTATTAGAAAATATATTTCCTTATTTTAGTTAAGGATATTTTAAATTTAAAAAGTGCGGTCAATTTGCAAGAAGATTTTCAAGATTGACAAAAAATCCTGTATAATCTCAAAAATTTTTTGTTCAATTTTAAGCTTTTGTAACCGAATGATCGAAACCTCACAAACTATTCCTGAACTCGTCTCATGGGCGAAAGAGCGGGAATTTTCGTTAAATCTGCCGACAGAGCGCTTGGTGTTTTTGCTGGCAATCGCCATCTATAACAACGAACGTTTGGACGGTGAGATGCTAGAAGCCGATTTAGTGGATATTTTCCGCCATACAGCCAATGCTTTTGACCAATCAACGGATGCGATTGCCACCCGTGCCAATAATGCTATCAATGAATTGGTGAAACAGCGTTTTCTTAACCGTTTCAGCAGTGAATTTACTGAAGGCCTTTCCATTTATCGTCTCACCCCACTAGGTGTTGGCGTATCAGATTATTATATTCGTCAGCGTGAATTTTCTGCATTGCGTCTTTCTGTACAGCTCTCTATTGTGGCTGATGAAATTCAGCGTGCATCCGATGCTGCAGAAGAAGGTGCAGCAAAAGGGGAGAATGAGCACTTTTGGCGTCGTAATGTATTTGCACCATTAAAATACTCAGTAGCAGAGATTTTCGATAGTATTGATTTATCACAACGTGTGATGGATGAAAATCAGCAAAGTATTAAAGAAGAAATTGCGAATTTACTTACCAAAGATTGGCAGGCAGCAATTTCTAGTTGTGAACGTTTATTAGATGAAACTTCAGGCAATTTACGTGAGTTACAAGACACCTTAAATGCAGCAGGTGATAAATTACAGGCACAATTATTACGTATTCAAGATTGTGTAATTGGCCATGATGAGCTGTATTTTATTGAACAATTAATCACCGATTTACAATCCAAACTTGACCGCATTATTAGCTGGGGGCAACAAGCCATCGATTTATGGATTGGTTATGACCGTCACGTGCATAAATTTATCCGTACCGCCATTGATATGGATAAAAACCGCGTATTCTCACAACGTTTACGTAACTCTATTCACAGTTATTTCGATCATCCTTGGTTCTTGTGGACTGCTCAAGCGGAACGTTTGGTCGATCTGCGTGATGAAGAAATGGTATTACGTGAAGATGATGCATTGGGTGAATTACCTGAAGAGTTGCAATATGAATCTTTAGCTGATCTACATGATCAAATCGTCGAACATATGCAAGGCTTATTAATTCAATACCGTGAAAATAATCGTCCAATTGATTTAAGTTTAGTCTTAAAAGAACAATTAGAGGCTTATCCGCTTTCACGTCATTTCGATGTGGCACGTATTATTGTGGATCAAGCTGTGCGTTTAGGTATGGCAAATGATGATTTAGCCGGTATTTATCCGCAATGGCAGGAAATTAACGATTACGGCGCAGAAGTACAAGCGCATGTGATTGATAAATATTAATTTCGTGGCTTATCCAAAAACGAATTCATAAAATGAGAAATTAACCATGACAGATATTCAAGATGTAATTTCCCCGAAATTGGCAAATGCCATTGCTAACCCTATTTTCCCGACAGTGGACAGCTTATTACGTTCAGGTCGCCATATCAGTACCGACCAATTGGATAATCATGCTTTTTTGATGGATTTCCAAAATGAATTGGACGGCTTTTATCGTCGTTACAATGTGGAATTGATTCGTGCTCCAGAAGGCTTTTTCTATTTACGTCCGAAAGCCACGACTTTAATTGCCCGTTCAGTGCTTTCTGAATTAGAAATGTTGGTTGGGAAAGTGCTTTGTTATTTGTATCTAAGCCCAGAACGTTTGGCACAGCAAGGTATCTTCAGTACGCAAGAAGTCTATGACGAATTACTCAACTTAGCGGACGAAGGTAAATTATTAAAAGCCGTCAATCAACGTTCCAGTGGCTCGGATTTGGATAAACAAAAATTAGCTGAAAAAGTGCGTGCAGCGATCGGTCGTTTACGCCGTTTAGGCATGATTCATACCGTGGGTGAACAACACAGCGGTAAATTTACTATTTCTGAATCAGTTTTCCGTTTTGGAGCTGAAGTACGTTCCGGTGATGATCCACTAGAAGCGCAAGCACGTTTAATTCGAGATGGGGAAGCTGCAACACCGCAATCTCTCGAATTGGAAAAACAAGCAAAAGCGGCAAGTCATGCTGATGATATCGATGATGAAGAAAGTGCGGTCGAAATTGATGAAGAATTTGATGATGCAGGAGAACAAGAATAATGTCTGATGTATTAGAACTTGAAAACGAAATCTATCAAGACGAACCTGAGCAATCAACCGAACAGGTTGAAGAAGAATTTATTGCTCCTGTATTAAACCAACATAATGGGGTAGAACGTGGTAAATTCCGTTCACTAACCTTAATTAACTGGAATGGTTTCTTTGCACGTACCTTTGATTTAGATGAATTGGTGACCACACTTTCCGGTGGTAACGGTGCCGGTAAATCAACAACCATGGCAGGTTTTGTCACAGCATTAATTCCAGACTTAACCTTATTGCATTTCCGTAATACCACAGAAGCAGGCTCTACAGGCGGTTCGCGTGATAAAGGGTTACACGGTAAATTGCGTCCAGGTGTGTGTTATGCGGTATTAGATACCATCAATTCTCGTCACCAACGAATTCTCGTGGGGGTGCGTCTGCAACAAATTGCTGGTCGTGATAAGAAAGTGGATTTAAAAACGTTCTCAATTCAAGGTGTAGAATTATCCTTAAATCCGACCGCACTTTTCACTGAAACAGTCGGTGAACGTCAAGCGCGCGTACTCAATTTAAATGAATTAAAAGACAAAATTGAAAATCTTGGTGCGCAATTTAAACAATATCATTCCATCACCGATTATCACGGCATGATGTTTGATTTAGGTATTATTCCAAAACGCTTACGTAGTGCCTCAGACCGTAGCAAATTCTATAAATTAATTGAAGCTTCTTTATACGGTGGTATTTCTAGCGCTATTACCCGTTCTTTACGTGATTACCTATTGCCAGAAAACCTTGGTGTGCGTAAAGCATTCCAAGATATGGAAAGTGCATTACGCGAAAATCGTATGACCCTTGAGGCAATTAAAGTTACGCAATCTGATCGTGATTTATTTAAACATTTAATCACCGAAACCACTAATTATGTGGCATCAGATTATATGCGTAATGCCAATGAACGTCGTGGCAATATTGAAGCGGCTTTAGGTTTCCGTCGTGATTGGTATAAAGCAAAAGCAGAGCAAGAGTTATCACAACATCGCTTAATTGACTTAAGCCGTGAAGCAGCTGAATTAGCAGAAAATGAACGCACTTTAGAGGTTGATCACCAAAGTGCGGCTGATCATCTGAACTTGGTATTAAATGCATTACGTCATCAAGAAAAAGTATCGCGTTATCAAGAAGATGTGGCTGAGCTTACAGAAAAATTAGAAGAACAAAAAATGGTTGTGGAAACCGCAACCGAACAGCTTGAAGAAAGCCAAGCACAATTTGAGCAAACTGAACTTGAAATAGACCAAGTACGTGCACAACTTGCGGATTATCAACAAGCATTAGATGCACAACAAACCCGTGCATTGCAATATCAACAAGCGATTGCCGCACTTGAAAAAGCGAAAACCTTATGTGGTTTAGCGGATTTAAGCGTGAAAAATGCGGAAGATTATCAAGCGGAATTTGCAGCCCATGCAGAAAGTCTAACCGAGCAAGTGCTTGAGTTAGAGCATAAGATGTCAATTTCTGAAGCAGCTAAATCTCAATTTGATAAAGCCTATCAGTTGGTGTGTAAAATTGCTGGAGATATGCCACGTTCAAGTGCTTGGGAAAGCGCTAAAGAATTATTGCGTGAATATCCAACACAAAAAATTCAGGCACAACAAACACCTCAATTACGTGCAAAATTACATGAGTTAGAGCAGCGTTATGCTCAACAACAAAGTGCGGTTAAATTATTGGCTGATTTTAATCAGCGCGCTGATTTATCTTTAGAAACCGCTGATGAACTCGAAGCATACCACGCTGAACAAGAAGAACTCATTGAAAGTTTGAATGAAGAACTTTCAGAGCAAGTGGAAAACCGTTCAACCTTACGTCAAAAACGTGAAAGTTTAACAGCACTTTACGAAGAAAATGCTCGTAAAGCACCAGCTTGGTTAACTGCTCAAGCCGCTTTAGAACGTTTACAAGAGCAAAGTGGTGAAACCTTCGAGCATAGCCAAGATGTGATGCATTTTATGCAATCACAATTGGTGAAGGAACGTGAACTGACTATTCAACGTGACAATTTAGAAAAACAGCGTCAACAATTAGATGAGCAAATTTCTCGTTTAAGCCAACCAGATGGTTCAGAAGATGCCCGTCTGAACGTGCTTGCAGAACGTTTTGGTGGGGTATTGCTTTCTGAATTATATGATGATGTACCAATTGAAGATGCACCTTATTTCTCGGCACTTTATGGTCCTGCCCGTCATGCTATTGTTGTGCGTGATCTCAACACGGTACGCGAACAATTAGCTAATTTAGAAGATTGTCCAGACGATTTATATTTAATCGAAGGTGACCCAAATGCCTTTGATGACAGCGTACTTTCAGCTCAAGAGCTTGAAATGGGTGTTGTGGTGCAAGTGTCTGATCGTGAATTGCGTTATTCAAAATTCCCGCAAATTCCATTATTCGGCCGTGCTGCACGTGAAAAACATTTAGAAGAATTACAAGCTAAACGTGATGAGATTGCGGAAGAATATGCACAAATTGCCTTTGATGTACAAAAATGTCAACGTTTACACGAACACTTTAGTCAATTTGTTGGCTTACATCTAGCGCTTGCGTTCCAACCAAACCCAGAAGAGGTGATGGCGGAAATCAATCAAGAACGCAATGAAATTGATCGTGAGCTCAATCAATTCTCAAGCACAGAACAACAAATTCGCATTAAATTGGATAGTGCTAAAGAAAAAATGCAATTGTTGAATAAGTTAATGCCGCAGCTTAACTTACTTGCTGATGAAGAATTACTTGATCGCATTGAAGAATGTCGTGAACAATTAGACATTGCTGAGCAAGATGAAAGCTTTATTCGTCAACATGGCGTTGCATTGTCACAATTAGAGCCGATTGCAAATACTTTACAAAGCGATCCAGAAAACTATGAACGCTTAAAAGCTGATTTAACCCAAGCGGTTGAACGTCAAAAACAAGTACAACAACGTGTATTTGCTTTAGCGGATGTAGTGCAACGTAAGAACCACTTCAGTTATGAAGATGCGGGTCAAGCGGAAACCTCAGAGCTTAATGAGCAACTTCGTCAACGTTTGGAACAATTGCAGTCACAACGTGATGCTCAACGTGAACAATTACGTCAAAAACAAAGCCAATTTGCACAATACAATCAAGTATTTATTCAATTGCAAAGTTCTTACGACAGTAAAAATCAATTGTTGAAAGAATTAATTGCTGAGATTAGTGAATTGGGCGTACGTGCTGAT
This sequence comes from Parahaemophilus parainfluenzae, assembly GCF_001053575.1. Classification (GTDB taxonomy): domain Bacteria; phylum Pseudomonadota; class Gammaproteobacteria; order Enterobacterales; family Pasteurellaceae; genus Haemophilus_D; species Haemophilus_D parainfluenzae_S. Next base: position 85,415 of record NZ_JVSL01000032.1, read on the forward strand.
GAAGGAGCAGAGGAACGTGCAAGAAATTGCCGTGATGAGTTGTATCAACAACTTTCAACTATCCGTCAACGTCGTTCTTATGTCGAAAAACAATTAACACTCATTGAAAGTGAAGCGGATAACTTAAATAAACGTATTCGTAAAGCAGAACGTGATTATAAAACTCAACGTGAATTGGTTGTAGCTGCGAAAGTCAGCTGGTGTGTGGTTCTGCGTTTATCTCGCAATTCTGATGTGGAAAAACGACTCAATCGCCGTGAGTTAGCTTATTTATCTGCTGATGAATTACGTTCAATGTCGGATAAAGCCTTAGGTGCGTTACGTACTGCGGTGGCTGATAATGAATATCTCCGCGATGCATTGCGTATTTCTGAAGACAGCGGTAAACCGGAAAACAAAGTTCGCTTCTTCATTGCGGTATATCAACATCTTCGTGAACGTATTCGTCAGGATATTATTAAAACGGATGATCCGATTGATGCAATTGAGCAAATGGAAATTGAGCTTAATCGCTTAACAGAAGAATTGACTGGCCGTGAGAAAAAATTGGCGATCAGTTCTGAAAGTGTGGCGAATATTATGCGTAAAACCATTCAACGTGAGCAAAACCGTATTCGTATGTTGAACCAAGGTCTACAAAACATTGCCTTCGGTCAGGTAAAATCGGTACGTTTAGTGGTCAATATTCGCGATACACATGCGATGTTACTTGATGCGCTATCAGGTAAACAGGAAGAATATCAAGATTTATTCAGTGATAATCGTATTACCTTCTCTGAAGCCATTGCGAAACTTTATCAACGCATTAACCCGCATATTGATATGGGACAACGCACAGCACAAACTATCGGTGAGGAATTATTGGATTACCGTAATTATCTCGAGCTAGAAGTTGAAGTATTCCGTGGTGCGGATGGCTGGTTACGTGCTGAAAGTGGCGCATTATCGACAGGTGAAGCGATCGGTACGGGTATGTCCATCCTATTAATGGTTGTACAAAGCTGGGAAGAGGAAGGCCGCCGTATTCGCGGTAAAGACATCGTGCCATGTCGTTTACTATTCTTGGATGAAGCTGCGCGTTTGGATGGTAAATCCATTTCCACCTTGTTCGAACTTTGCGAACGTTTAGATATGCAATTACTCATTGCTGCGCCAGAGAATATCAGCCCTGAAAAAGGGACAACCTATAAACTGGTGCGTAAAATTGCCGGCAACCAAGAACAAGTTCATGTGGTTGGTTTGCGTGGCTTTGGCGCAACAGAGTAGTTTTTTAAAGCGGTCAAAGCAATTGGCCGCTTTTTTCATGGTTATTTTTATGAGAATTTAGGACGAATTATGCACAACCTTATTTTTGCCATTCTATGTAGTGTTGCCGTATCAGTATTACTCAAAGTTGCTCGCAAGAAAAATATTATTATTGAACAAGCAATTGCGTTTAACTATATTGTCGCCATTTCATTAAGCTATTTCTTGCTCAAACCTGATTTTAAAGGATTAGAATTTACCGAATATTTAGCACAAAGTGATAGCACACCTATTTTCCTGGCATTAGGTATTTTATTACCAACCGTATTTATTATTATGTCTAAAGCGGTTGAATTCGCTGGCATCGTACGTTCAGATGCAGCACAACGCTTATCGCTATTTCTACCGATTGTTGCGTCTTTTATTATCTTCCATGAAACATTAAGTCAGCCCAAAATCGTTGGCATTATTTTAGCATTCATTGGTTTATTCTGTATCTTGAATAAATCGAATGAACAAAGTGCGGTCACTTTTAAAGGTATTTTAGGCTTAATCGGTGTTTGGTTTGGCTATGGCACCATTGATATTTTATTTAAACAAGTGGCAAAAAGCGGGGGAGCATTCCCAACTACATTATTCATCACTTTCTCATTAGCCGCTTGTGTCATGTTCCTGTATTTATTCCTAAAACGCACTCAATGGACTGTGCCAAGCTTTATTGGTGGAATCATTTTAGGTGTATTGAATTTCTTCAATATCCTGTTTTACATTAAAGCGCACCAAAGTTTCGGACAAAATCCAACCTTAGTTTTTGCGGGAATGAACATTGGTGTTATTTGTTTAGGCACCATCACCGGCGCATTTTTCTTTAAAGAAAAAATCAGCCAAATAAACTGGTTTGGCGTATTTATCAGTCTTTCAGCAATTTTCTGTTTATATTATTTAGATAAAATTTTGGCTTAATTATGGCAAACGATTTTAGTTTTTTTATCTACGATTACGAAAGTTTTGGTATCAATCCGGCAAGTGATCGTCCAGCTCAATTTGCTGGTATTCGTACCGATGCAGATTTTAATATTATTGGTGAGCCTATTATGTTGTATTGCAAGCAAACCAATGATTATTTACCCGCCCCGGAAGCCGTAATGGTCACAGGAATCACGCCACAAGAATGTAATGAAAAGGGGATTCCTGAACCTGAATTTGCCGCAAAAATTCTAGCTGAGTTTTCACAACCGAATACTTGTGTGATGGGTTATAACAACATTCGTTATGACGATGAAATGACTCGTTATACCTTTTACCGCAATTTTATTGATCCCTATGAATATAGCTGGAAAAATGGCAATTCTCGTTGGGATTTACTGGATTTGGTCCGAGCTTGCTATGCACTACGTCCAGAAGGGATAAATTGGGCTTATGACGATGATGGTATGCCAAGCTTTCGCTTAGAAAAACTAACCAAAGCAAATGGTATTGAGCATGAAAATGCTCATGATGCGATGGCGGATGTATATGCAACCATTGCCATGGCTAAATTAATCAAAGAAAAGCAGCCTAAATTATTTCAATTCTTCTTTGAGCATAGAGGTAAAAAGGAAATTGAGAAACTGATCGACACCGCGGAAATGACACCATTAGTGCATGTTTCAGGTATGCTAGGGAATTATCGCGGCAATTGTGCTTGGGTAGCACCATTAGCATGGCATCCAACTAATCAAAATGCCGTAATCGTCTGTGATTTATCAGGTAATATTGATAATTTACTCAGTAAAAGTGCGGTTGATTTGCGACAAGATTTATATACCAAGAAAAGTGAGCTAGAAGAAAGGGGAGTTTCATCAGTCCCATTGAAATTGGTTCATATTAATAAATGCCCAATTTTGGCGCCTGCAAAAACATTGCTGCCGGAAAATGCGGCTCGTTTAGGGATAGATAGACAACATTGCTTAGATAATTTAGCAAAATTGCGTCAATCCTTAGATATACGCGAGAAAGTTATTGAAATCTTCTCAGAAGAGCGCGAATTTGAGCCGAGTGATAATGTAGAAACTGAGCTTTATAACGGTTTCTTTAGCAATGCGGATAAAAACAATATGGCTATTTTACGCGATTTACCGCCTGAAAAATTAGCTGAGCATGGTTTAGCATTTGAAGATAAACGAATTCCTGAATTATTATTCCATTATCGTGCAAGACATTTCTACAAAACTCTAAATCGTGCAGAACAAATCAAATGGCAAAAATATCGCCAACGTAAATTAGAACAAAGTGCGGTTAAATTTGAAGAAAGTTTACAACGGTTAGCAGAGGAATATTCGGATAATCCAACCAAACTGAATTTACTACAACAGGTTTATGAATACGGTGCAAAACTGTTATCTTAACCTTATACATATCGTGACATAGTCACACAAATGCCAATCATCAAAAACGTAAATCTTAATCCCTGAGATTTACGTTTTTCTTTTTTAAATCTAATGATATTCACCTCATAAAATAACGCAGAATTCACGTAGCGTTGCCATTATTTTGACACATATAAAGCTCTTTATTTTATCCTTACATAACAACTTTAGAGTGTATAAATCATTATTTAATCTTGTTACAAGGTATTACCAATCCAGATTTCACATTGCTTGAGCAGTATTCGTGACCTGTGCATAACTTTGTGATTTTATTAATACGTAGCTTTCACTAACCTTGTAATTGATTTCGTATAATGTATATTATGTTAAATTAAATATATGAGTATGTCACAAATCAAAACGGATAACTATCCTACTTTTATGCACTGGTTAAAATAAGGTGATTTTGGGTTATGGATATAAAAGAAATAAATAAGATATCTTTGAAATGGAATAATTAGAATTAGTCTGAAATTTTGAGATAACGCTACGTAAATTTTGAATACAATTACGTACATCAATTCACCAGATTTCATCATTCTTGATCTGATAATGAGAATTCATTTTACGAAAACCATATAAATGAGAATAATTAACATTGATTTTTATTTTATTATTAGTGAGTTATAAAAAATATTTTAAAAAAATACTTGATTATTCTCATTTGTGAGATTAGAATGCACACCGATGACAAGTTAAGCAGTCTTGTTTTTATTTTTAATCTCTACTTAATAAGGAAAGGAGTTGGTTTATGCTTAATAAAGCAATCGCAGATAAGTTAAATGAACAAATCAATTTAGAGTTCTACTCTTCTAATGTTTATTTACAAATGAGTTCTTGGTGTAGCAAGCACGGTTACGAAGGTGCTGCAGCATTCTTACTTCGTCATGCTGATGAAGAATTAGAACATATGCAAAAATTATTCAAATATGTGAGTGAAACAAGTGGTATGCCACTTTTAGGTAAAATTGATGCACCTAAAAATGACTACAAATCACTTAAGGAAGTGTTTGAAACCACACTTGAACACGAAAAATTCATTACTTCTAAAATTAATGAATTAGTTGAAGTGACTTTTGCAAACAAAGACTATTCTACTTTTAACTTCTTACAATGGTACGTTGCAGAACAACACGAAGAAGAAAAATTATTCAATAGCATTATTGATAAATTTAACTTGGTGGGTGAAGACGGTCGTTCGCTTTACTTTATCGATCGTGATTTAGCAACATTATAATTTTAAAAGGAGAATACAAAATGTTATCATCAAACGTAATCAAATTATTAAATGATCAAATGAACCTTGAGTTCTACTCTTCAAACCTTTACTTACAAATGAGCGCATGGTGCGAACAAAATGGTTTTGAAGGTGCAGCTAAATTCTTATCAGCTCACGCTGCAGAAGAAATGCAACACATGCGTAAATTATTCACTTATTTAAATGAAACTGGTGCATTAGCGGTAATCACTGCAATTGAAGCGCCTGCGCATGAGTACAAATCATTAAAAGAAATCATTGAATTAACTTATGAACACGAAAAATTGATCACAAGTAAAATCAATGAATTAGTGGGTAAAACTTTTGAAGAAAAAGACTACTCTGCGTTCAATTTCTTACAATGGTATGTTGCAGAACAACACGAAGAAGAGAAATTATTCAGCGGTATTTTAGACAAATTAAATCTTCTTGGCGAAGATGGCAAAGGCTTATTCTTAATTGATAAAGATTTAGGTAACCTTGCAGGTCAAACCGCTTAATTATATAATCATAAAGCTTAGTAGAAATACTAAGCTTTTATTTTACCTATAATTTGTGACAACGTATCAAATTATTTTAAACTTACCTTTCATCTTTGAATACAAGTTGATGAAATTTAAAACAACCACACGTTTTTAATGAAATTTTACTTGCAACGAAGTAAGATAAACGTATAATTCAGAACAACCCAAATGCCTGGGTGGCGAAATTGGTAGACGCAGCGGATTCAAAATCCGCCGGTGAATAACCGTGTCGGTTCGAGTCCGACCCTAGGCACCACAGAATTTATAAGCTCTGAAGTTGATTCAGGGCTTTTTTATTAGCTATAAGTTAATCAATATGACAGAACAAAACCAAGATAAAAAACAGACTTATAATTTCAATAAATTGCAAAAACGTCTTCGCCGTAATGTTGGCAATGCAATTGCTGATTTTGGCATGATTGAAGATGGTGATAAAGTGATGGTTTGTCTTTCTGGTGGTAAAGACAGCTATACGCTTCTCGATATTTTGTTGAATTTACAACAAAGTGCACCAATTAAATTTGATATCGTTGCCGTCAATTTAGACCAAAAACAGCCTGGTTTTCCTGAGCATGTTTTACCTGAATATCTGCAAAGTATCGGTGTGGATTATAAAATCGTTGAAGAAAATACTTACGGCATCGTAAAAGAGAAAATCCCAGAAGGTAAAACAACGTGTTCTCTCTGCTCTCGCCTACGCCGTGGTATTTTATACCGTACAGCAACAGAACTTGGTGCAACAAAAATTGCACTTGGACACCATCGCGATGATATGCTGGCTACCCTGTTCCTGAATATGTTCTACGGTGGAAAATTAAAATCGATGCCTCCGAAATTAATTTCAGATGACGGTAAACAAATTGTGATTCGTCCATTGGCTTATTGTAAAGAAAAAGATATTGAAAAATATGCTGTAGCGAAAGAATTCCCAATTATCCCTTGTAATTTATGTGGTTCTCAACCTAATTTACAACGTCAAGTAGTGAAAGAAATGCTGAATACTTGGGACCGTCAATATCCCGGACGCTTAGAAACCATGTTTAGTGCGATGCAAAACATTACGTTGTCACACTTATGTGACCCAAAACTCTTCGATTTCAAAGGTATTAAGCACGGTCAAGCACTTGATGGTATTGAAGGAGATACCGCATTTGATGAAGAACGTATCGAACCAATGAAATTTGATGATGAAGATACGTCTGACTATTCCGATAATGAAATGATCAGCTTTAAAGAAGTGAATTAATATGATTACCGTACAAGGAAAACAAATCGAAACCGATGCCTCTGGCTATTTACTTAATATTGCCGATTGGAATGAAGAGGTGGCAAAACACATCGCTCAGTTAGAAGATGTAGAGTTGACCGACGCTCACTGGGAAGTGATTTATTTTGTGCGTGATTTCTATCAAGAATATAACACTTCCCCTGCGATTCGGATGCTAGTAAAAGCGATGTCAGAAAAGTTAGGTGAAGATAAAGGTAATAGCCGCTATTTGCAACGACTCTTCCCTGACGGACCAGCTAAACAAGCAACGAAACTGGCTGGCCTACCAAAACCAGCTAAATGCTTATAGAATAATGTAACCGCGCGATAAAGTGCGGTTATTTTTTTACTCAAATTTCGCTATATACAAAAAAAATACAATCACTATATACTTATAAAAATAACGAAATTTAAGTATATGAACAAATCCATCCTTACCTTTCCCCTTTTACTTTGCCTACTTATTGGACTCATTTTATGCTCGCTCTCTTGGGGGCGCTTTGCGATTCCACTTGAGAATGTTGTACAAAGTTTTATTGGTAATAATGTCAATAATGTGCAAAACAACATCATTTTTAATCTACGTTTACCACGTATACTCGCCGCAATTTTGGTCGGTGCCTCCCTGGCTATTGCCGGTGTGGTATATCAAGGTATTTTTCGCAATCCATTGGTTTCACCGGATATTTTAGGCGTGTCTAATGGTGCTTGTGTCGGTGCTGCATTGGCGATTTTAATCGGTTCGGGGATGCTAGGCATTCAAGCCTTTGCCTTTGTCGGTGGTTTGATTGCCGTCTTGCTCACCATGAATTTACCGCGTCTAATTCAGCGCGACTCCACCATTGTTTTAGTGCTTTCTGGCATTATTTTTCGGGCTTTATGATGGCGACATTAGGCCTATTGAAATATCTTGCTAATCCTGAAACTCAGCTGGCTGATATCGTTTACTGGCAATTAGGTAGCCTAACCAAATCTAACTACGACAACTTGCTTATCCTTTCTCCTATCATTTTGCTCACTACCCTTGGCTTATTTCTAATGCGTTGGCGTATCAATGTGCTTTCATTAGGTGATCGTGAGGCTAAATTAATCGGAGCCAATATCCGATTAGAACGAGGTTTAATGGTCGTTTTTGCTACGTTGCTGACTGCTTCATCGGTTTGCTTAAGCGGGACAATTGGTTGGCTTGGTTTAGTGATTCCGCATTTAGCGCGGCTTTTCATTGGTGATAACAATGTCAAAAGTTTACCGCTAGCCGGACTTATCGGTGCGATTTTCTTGCTCGTTATCGACACACTCGCCCGCAATTTATACATTCAAGAAATTCCACTAGGCATTCTCACCGGTTTTATCGGTGCGCCATTCTTTGCTTGGGTTCTGATTAAACAAAAGGTAGTGGACTAATGCTGAAAATTGACAATCTTTATTATTGGCATAATGTTGAACATTCGCTACTCAATGGTATTGATCTAACCTTACAAAAAGGCGAATTGCTGACTATTCTTGGGGCAAATGGGCGTGGTAAATCAACGTTATTAAACTGTATCGCGGGGCTTTTGAAACCAAAGAGCGGTCAGATTTTGCTGGATAATTGCAAATTAAGCGAAATGAGCAGTAAGCAAATTGCTCAGAAAATTGCTTATGTCTCGCAACACAGCCCACAAACCTATCAATATCGCGTGCGTGATTATGTAGTACTCGGTCGTGCTGCACATCTAGGTGTTTTTGATAAGCCAAGTGAAGCTGATTTTGCATTAGTTGACGAAGCCTTAAAGAAACTCGGCATTAGCCATTTTGCTGACCGAATTTATATGCAAATGAGTGGCGGCGAAAAGCAGTTGGTCAATCTTGCGCGTATTTTGGTGCAACAGCCTCAACTGATTTTGTTTGATGAACCCACTTCGGCATTAGATTACGGTAATGTGTTTAAAACCTTAAGCCTAATAAAAGAGCTCTCACTACAAGGCTTTACCATTATCATGACAACACATAATCCCGATCATCCTATATTGTTACATAGCGCACTGCCCCACAGCCGAGTAAGCATCTTAAACGAGCATGGCAAGTTACAAACAGGTTTGACACCGGAAATCATTACCGAAGCCAACTTGAAAGCACTTTATCAAACAGATTTGCGTCTGGTCGATGTGCCTGCACTACAACGACAAATCTGTGCGATTACCCATTTATAAACCCACTATAGGACATTCATATGTTGAAACACTCTCTGAAAAAAGGCCTAATTGCCCTCTCCCTAGCAGCTTGTTTTGCTCTACCTTTGCAAGCAAAAATCGTAACTGATGTAGAAGGAAACAAAATCGAATTACCCGACAACGTTCAACGCGTCGCTGATCTTTGGCATGCCAATAACCAAATCGTCTTGTTATTAGGCGGTGCCAATAAACTGGTCGGCACGACCACATCTATCGCTGCCAATCCTTGGTATAGCGAAGTATATCCAAATATCAAAAACGTACCGGTATTAACCAACGGTGAAACCATTCAAACGGAAGAACTGTTAAGTCATAAACCAGATGCAGTATTGCTCTCGAAAAAATCCATGCTAACTGAAGTGGAACAAGCGGGCTTAAAAGGCGTGCGTGTGAGTTTCCAAGATTTTGATGGTTTGAAGAAAACCGTGCGTATTACCGCCGATGTTTTAGGTGATAAAGCCCCTGAAATCGCAGAAAGCTATATCAAAGAATTAGAAGACAATATTCAATTTGTGGAAGATCGTCTTAAAGGTCTCAAAGATGAACAACGCCCAACGGTGTTACATATCACTAAAGGCTCTGATTTGTTGATGATTGATGGTGGAAAATCCATGATCGGCGAATGGATTAAATTAGCAGGCAGTAAAAGCGTGTTACCCGATGAAGCCAATATGGTGACCGTCACCGTAGAAAGCATTATTCAAGCGAATCCAGATGTCATTATTATCGGCAGCAGCGGAAATAAAGCACAAGAAGCAATCGAAAAAATTAAAGCTGACCCAGCATGGCAATCAATAAGTGCGGTCAAAAATAATCGTATTTATGCCAACCCAACCGGCACGTTCCCATGGGATCGCTATAGCGCAGAAGAAGCTTTACAAATTCTTTGGGCGGCTCAGCTCTTCCATCCTGAACAATTTAAAGATTTAAACATGGTAGAGAAAACACAAGCTTTCTATAAAAAATATTATGGTTATGCTTTAAGCAAAGAAAATGCTGAGCAAATATTAAAAGGCCAATCCCCTATTAAGTAGTATTTTCAACTTATATATTTACCTATATAATACTTACTCTTTTTAACTCAAACATAAGGAAATGCTAAATGAAAATTAGTGCAAGAAACCAACTTAAAGGTACTGTAAAATCAATCGAAACTGGTTCTGTGAACGCAATCGTACACATTGATATCGGTAACGGTAACGTAATTTCTTCTACCATCTCTATCGATGCAGTAAAAGAATTAGGTTTAGCAGTTGGTAAAGAAGCATATGCGATTATCAAAGCAACTTCTGTAATGGTTGGTGTTGAATAATCTCAACTGAACTGTTCAGAATCCTATATAACCGCGCTTTAAAGTGCGGTTATTTTTTTGTCTTTTTTCTCTCTAATCTCTTTATTCCCCTCCTAATAAAATGCATTTTATTCTTAACTAAAATGAAATGATCTTTGCTCTATCTTGTCATTGTTGACTTTTAATTAATTATATTGTATAATTTCCACATATTGTCAATTCTTAGTTAATAATCTAATTTAGAATTATTCTGTTAAATTTAGGAGAGCAAATGACAAACCAACGTTTTATTACCATTTTAGGCTATGTCGCAACATTTACTTCTGTTTGCATGTATGTCTCTTATTTACAACAAATCGGTCTAAATCTATCAGGTCAAAAAGGTGGCTGGCTACAACCTTTTGCCACGACTATCAACTGTAGTTTATGGGTGGCTTACGGCTTACTAAAAGAAAAACGCGATCTGCCTATTTCATTAGCAAATGCGCCTGGTGTCATACTTGGTTTGATTACTTTCGTTACCGCCTTATAACACTATAAAATCTCATATAAAAAAGACCGCACTTTTTAAAAATCTTAAAGTGCGGCCTTTTTATTTATTAATTTAATTCATTTAAAACCTGAAAATTATGATATTGTCTAATTATAAATTCTATTGCATTCTATATATGAACAGACGTTTAGACGTCTAAACCAAATAAAAACAATAGAAGGATTCATTATGACAACATTTCATTTAGCAGGATTTCCGCGCGTAGGCGCAAAGCGTGAACTTAAATTTGCTCAAGAGCGTTATTGGCGTGGCGAAATTGCAGAAGCGGATTTATTAGATATCGCCAAAAGATTACGTGAACTAAACTGGCAACACCAAGCCAAGGCAAATGCTGATTTTGTCGCGGTGGCTGATTTCACACTTTACGATCATATTTTAGATTTACAAGTGGCAACAGGTGCGATTCCAGCTCGCTTTGGTTTCTATAGTCAAAACTTAACGCTCGATCAATATTTCCAGTTGGCTCGTGGGAATAAAACACAATTTGCGATTGAAATGACAAAATGGTTCGATACCAACTACCATTATCTTGTACCAGAATTCCATAAAGAGGCACAATTTAAAGCCAATCCCGCACATTATGTGACACAAATCCGCGAAGCTAAAGCGCTTGGGTATCAAGTTAAACCAACAATCGTTGGTCCACTCACCTTCCTTTGGTTAGGTAAAGAAAAAGGCGCTGCATTTAATCGCTTTGATTTATTAGCAAAACTCGTGCCAGTTTATGTTGAAATTTTAAATGCGTTAGCTGCAGAAGGTGTGGAATACATTCAAATTGATGAACCCGCTCTCACCTTAGATTTACCGGCAGAGTGGATTGCCGCTTATAAAACGGTTTACGCCACTTTTGCTGAACAAGTGAAAGCGAAATTATTGCTTGCGACTTATTTTGGTTCTGTGGCAGAACATGCTGATTTGTTAAAAGCCTTACCTGTTGCAGGTTTACATATTGATTTAGTACGTGCACCTGAACAACTTTCTGCCTTTGCGGATTATGACAAAATCTTATCTGTGGGCATCATTGATGGTCGTAATATTTGGCGTGCAAACTTAAATCAAGTGTTAGATGTGGTTGAGCCATTAAAAGCGAAATTAGGCGATCGTTTATGGATTGCGCCAAGCTGCTCTCTCCTTCATACACCTTATGATTTAGAAGTCGAAACACAGCTACAAGCCAATAAGCCTGAGCTTTATCAATGGTTGGCTTTCACGTTACAAAAAATTCAAGAATTACGCATTATTAAGACTGCGCTAGAGCAAGGCCGTGAAGCGGTTCAAGCTGAATTAGCAGCTTCTCAAGCTGCTGCGGATGCACGCAAAAACTCGCGTGAAATTCACCGCACTTGTGTCGCAGAACGATTAGCAAATCTACCAAAAAATGCTGACCAACGTAAATCGCCATTTGCGGAACGCATTAAATTACAAAATGCGTGGTTAAATTTACCACTTCTACCAACCACAAATATTGGTTCTTTCCCACAAACGACCGCTATTCGTCATGCCCGTGCCGCCTTCAAAAAAGGCGAACTCAGCCTAGCTGATTACGAAGCTGCAATGAAAAAAGAAATTGAATTTGTTGTACGTGAGCAAGAAAAATTAGACTTAGATGTATTGGTACACGGCGAAGCTGAACGTAATGACATGGTGGAATACTTCGGCGAACTACTTGATGGTTTTGCTTTCACCAAATTTGGTTGGGTACAAAGTTATGGTTCACGTTGTGTGAAACCACCTGTGATTTACGGTGATGTTACTCGTCCAGAACCAATGACGGTACGTTGGTCGCAATATGCCCAAAGCCTTACCAATAAAGTGATTAAAGGCATGCTGACTGGTCCGGTGACGATCTTACAATGGTCTTTCGTGCGTAACGATATTTCTCGTGAAACGGTCTGTAAACAAATTGCGGTAGCGCTTTCTGATGAAGTATTAGATTTAGAAAAGGCAGGCATCAAAGTGATTCAAATTGATGAGCCAGCTATTCGTGAAGGTTTACCGTTAAAACGTGCAGATTGGGATGCTTATTTAAAATGGGCAGGCGAAGCCTTCCGTTTGAGCTCAATGGGTTGCCAAGATGATACTCAAATTCATACACACATGTGTTATTCCGAATTTAACGATATTCTACCGGCTATTGCCGCCTTAGATGCCGATGTCATTACTATCGAAACCTCGCGTTCTGACATGGAATTACTCACCGCATTTGGTGATTTCAAATACCCGAATGATATTGGCCCAGGTGTATATGATATTCACAGTCCACGCGTGCCTGCAGCAGAAGAAATTGAACATCTTCTTCGTAAAGCATTACAAGTGGTGCCGAAAGAACGTTTATGGGTAAACCCAGACTGTGGTTTGAAAACACGCGGTTGGCCAGAAACGATTGCAGCATTAAAAGTGATGGTTGATGTCACGAAAAAATTACGTGCTGAATTAGCATAAAATCAGTAAAAAGAAAGGCGAACATGAGAGATTATCTCTGTTCGCCTTTTTCTTTTACTTCAAAAACACATTCATTTTTAACCTCACTTACAGGCTAATATATTCCATTTTCACCTTGCAGAGGCTCTTCAATAACTGCTCTGCCATCTTGCGATGACTTAGACGCAACGGTTTCTCTGCAAATACTACACGCTCAATTTTTGATACATCTAATTGATTTAAATAAGCAAAATTAATGGCGGTTTGCATAGCCGGTAGGCTTGGGTTAAATGCCGCATTTTCTGCATATCGACCACAAATCATTTCTCCATTTTTAAATAAAATGCCTACACCATGAGGGCTTTTAGAATAAGGTGAATGAGCTCGGTTTGCCCCTAAAATGGCTTTATTTGCCACTTCATCTTCTGTTGTTAATGTAAAACCTTGTTCTTCTTTGTTTAATAGAAGCAAATCAACCCCTAAATCTTTTGGGCCAAAGCTATCGGGTAAATATTGGGGAAGTGGATTATTTTGGCTATGTGGCAAATGGATTTTCAAATCTTTCGCTTGATAAAGCTCATTCATAAATTGACGACAGTGACCACAAGGCGTGTAATTCACCACGATATCCGTGATGCGAGGTTCATTGCGTAACCATGCATGGCTAATCGCACTTTGTTCAGCATGGATGGTTTGAGCCATGCTACTACCCTGAAATTCTTGGTTCGCACCAAAGTAAAAATCACCACTTTCACCAATCGCAATCGCTCCAACATGAAATTCTGAAATGGGTGTATGGCTATAACAAGCCGCTACGGGCAAAAGCGTCAAACCTAATTGAACAGGCGTAAGCTTAAATTCATCACAAATTGACCGCACTTTTTCAGCTGGTAAAAAACCTTTCCATTCTTGTTCTTCTAATGCAGAAAGAATTGCATTTGAAAGTGGTGAATCGGCTAATGCTTGTTGAATTTTTTGTTGCATATTAAATCTCCTTATTTTTATATGCCCATTCTACGCTATTTGAGAAAAAACCTAAACGCTAAAAGCATTTCGGAATATGTTTCCAATCATTTATCAACATTAAAAATAAACAAAAAAATAACCGCACTTTTACAGTGCGGTCATAAATTAAGATGTTTTATTCACTTGTTTTATAACAACGATGGTGCAACACCAAGTAATTTTCGGGTGTAATCCACTGTTGGGTGGTTGAAAATATCTTCAGTGCTACCTGTTTCCAAAATTTGACCGCCGTACATCACGACAATGCGATCAGATACTTGGCGTACGGTTTGGATATCGTGAGAGATAAACACCATGGCAAGATTGAGTTCTTTTTTCAAATCCGCCAATAAGTTTAGCACTTGAGCACGAACAGATACGTCTAATGCAGAAGTCGGTTCATCCGCAACAATCAGTTTTGGATTCAGCGCTAAAGCACGTGCAATCGCCACACGTTGTTTTTGCCCGCCCGATAAACGAGTTGGCTCAACTTGTGCCGCAGAACGAGGTAAACCGACGCGAGAAAGTAAGTCATATACACGTTTTTCCCGTTCGTGTGGTTGTAACACATTGTGAATATCCATTGGGTCACGCAAAATATCCAACACTTTCATACGAGGATTCAGTGCGGTTGCAGGGTCTTGGAAAATGACCGACACTTGGCGACCGAATTGTTTTCTCGCTTCTGAGCTGCCATATTGCATTTGTAAACCGTTGAATTTCACTAAACCTGATGTCGGTTTAAGCAGTCCAATAATCACGTTGGCTAAGGTAGATTTCCCACAGCCAGACTCCCCAACTAACCCAATGGTTTCCCCTGCTTTAATACCAAGACTCACATTGTTCACCGCAGTGAATTTTTTACGACCAAACAATGAACCGTCGCGAGAAGGAAATTGCACCACGATATTTTCTAAATCGATGATGTTTTGTTCTTTAATGACTTTAATACTACTGCTCATATTATGCTCCTTTCACTTCCGTTACAGGCTTAGCTAGATGAGAAGCCCACAAGTGAGACGGCTCGCCTTCCACGGCGGTTAATATCAATTTTTGGTCCGGATTTGCATCTGGTCGTAATGAACGACTTGCGAAACGGTCACCCACAGCAAAATCGTAAGGTGATGGTACGCTGCCCGGAATTTGATATAAACGTTTCGCACGGACTTCAGTTGAAAGTACAGAGCCCAATAAGCCACGGGTATATTCATGAGTTGGATTAGCAAGCAATAAGGATGTTGGTGCCATTTCAACCACTTGTCCTGCATACATTACCGTAATGTGGTGAGCTAACTGTGCAACCAATGCTAAATCGTGGCTGACAAACACCATCGCAAACCCAAGCTTTTCACGTAGTTCATTCAATAATTTCACCACTTCTGCTTGAACTGTTACGTCTAATGCGGTTGTTGGTTCATCGGCGATTAATAATTTCGGCTCACGAGTTAATGCCATTGCAATCACCACACGTTGACGTTGACCACCAGAAAGTTCATGCGGATAACGGTTCAATACTTTTTCAGGATCAAGGTGTACCCATTCTAACAATTTTTCTGCGGTATGGTGACTGCCACGTTTAATGAGCTGTGCCATTTGATCTTTGATACGCATTGAAGGGTTTAATGCACTTAAAGAGTCTTGGTAAATCATCGCAATTTCAGAACCACGCAATTCACTTAAATTGTTAGAATTAAGTAAGCTGTGTTGTTTACCACTGCGGTCGGTGAAAAGCACTTCCCCAGTGATTTTGGCTGTTTTTGGTAACAAGCCCATGATAGAGAATGCCGTAATAGATTTACCACAACCAGACTCACCTACTAACCCCATGGTTTCCCCTTCATTTACGGTGAAGCTGATATTATCGACCAATGGAATGTCACCATAACGATTTGGGAAACGAATAGATAAGTTTTTCACTTGTAAAATCGGTTTTGCATTAGGATCTAATTGCATACGATTTGTACGCGTGATTTCTTTTTCATGTAATTTGAGTAAGTAACGTTTTAATGCAAGGCCTTCAGAAAGTGCTTCTTGTACGTCGGTAGAGAGACGTTCATCTGATTTGCCTTCTGGTTTTTTACCGCCTTTCAAACGAGGGTTAACCAAGGCATCAGTAAGACCTTCCGCCAAAATATTTAAGGCTAATACAGTTAAAAGAATCATCACACCGGCAAAGGTTGTTGCCCACCATGCACCGTTTAATACGATGTTACGCCCTTCAGAAAGAATGTTACCCCATGAAGGATGTGGTGGTTGTACACCTGCGCCTAAGAAAGAAAGCGAGGCTTCGAATACAATGGCATCTGCTACCATTACGGTTGCAAATACTAAAACCGGTGCGGCAGTATTGCGCACAATGTGTTTGAGAAGAATATAAGTACGGCTACCACCAATAACGCGTTCAGCACGCACATAGTCTTCATCCCATTGTGATACCACATTCGCACGCACCACACGAGCAAGTTGCGGGGTATATACTACGGCAATGGTGATGATAATGACCGGCACAGAGTTACCAAAGGTTGCTAATAACACTGCCGCTAATGCGATACCTGGGAAGGCCATTAAAATATCCATTAAGCGCATGATAATTTCATTGCCCCATTTCTCGGATGTGGCTGCAGTTGCACCTAAAACACTACCGAAAATAATGGCACAAGCTACAGCACCTAAACCGATAAATAAGGATGTTTGGGCACCGTAAACAATACGAGAGAAAATATCACGACCAAGTCGATCAGTCCCAAACCAATATTCTGCACTTGGAGCACGCATACGTGCGATCACTTCTAATGGATCATGTGTTGCTACCCAAGGGGCAAACACCGCCACTAAGGCAACGAAAACTAAGAATAATAATGAAATTTTTGATGCGGTGGAAAGTGCTCGGAATCTCGCACCGCTTGCAGCTAATCGATCTGCTAAACCTTGACGAAACATCATAGACTCCGAATTTTAGGGTTAATCAACACATAGAGAATATCAACGATAATATTCACTAAAACGAAGGTAAAAGCGATTGTCAGAACCACACCTTGTACCAAGTGTAAGTCGTGATTGACGATACCGTTAAAAATTAATTTACCCATGCCTGGTAAGTCAAAGATTTGTTCGATAACTACCGCACCACCAAGTAAGTAACCTACACGTAAACCTAATACAGTGACTGGCGTGATTAACGCATTGCGTAATACGTTGTGACGAATAACAGTTGCATAAGGCACACCGTTACCAATCGCGGTTCTCACATAATCTTTATCCATTTCTTCTACCATGGTTGTACGCACAACACGAATTAATGACGCACATACTGGCACGGCAAGTGCAAGAGATGGCAAAATCATGGAATTGATATACCCCATTGGGCTTTCGCTAAATGGCACAAAACCACCAGAAGGCAACCAATCCAATTCCAAAGAGAACCATTGAATAAGTAAGATACCTAACCAGAATGATGGTGTCGCAACCGCCGCAACAGAGATTAAACGAATCACTTGGTCTACCCAGCTATCACGATAAAGCGCGGCTAGTACACCTAATGAGAAAGAGACTACTGCCGCAAACACCACACCAATTAAGGTAAGTTGTAAAGTGATTGGGAAAGATTTCGCTAACATACTACTGATCGGTAATTCTGGTGGCATAGTCACACCAAAATCCAATACAAGTAAATTACCTAAGAAACGAAAATATTGAACAAAGAGTGGATCATTTAAGCCGTGTGATTCGCGGTAAAGTTGTTTTGCCGCTTCACTAGCACTTTCGCCCAATGCCACCGTAGCGGGATCACCTGGTGTGAATTGAAGCACCACAAAAACGAGTGCTGTTACACCTAGAATCATGACTGGCAAAGCCATCAATCGGCGTAACAATAACCGAAGTATCATTTCCATCTGACTTCTCCTATTCTAGCTTGAGAAATTCGTTAGCTTCAAAAATGAAGCGAAACAATCAAATTCAAAAACAAAATGAATTACAGTAATCATAATGTTCAGCCTAAGCCCTGTCAATCCAAGTACATAGAGCAAAATTCAAATCTGTGATCGGCTTCACAAAGATTTTTTTGAAATGAAATTGATAGAAAAAATGATTGAAAAATAGAGAGAAAAATGACCGCACTTTGGTGTTAAAAAGAAAGAAAAAAGGCTGTTGATTACTCAACAGCCAAAACATTAAATTAAAAAGTGCTTTTATTTACGGCCCACACCGAGGAAAGATAAACCGGTTGTTGCCAATGGTTGATAGCCTTCAAGGCTACTATCATCCCATGCAGAAGGAAGTTTACGATGAACAATCGGATAAAGTGGTACTTCAGCCGCAATGATATTAATCGCTTCTTCCCATGATTTTTTCGCTTCAGCGTGATCTTTTGCTCTCACAGCTGCATTGAGTAATTCAGTCACTTTCGCAAATTCAGGGGTGTTGCTCCAGCGGAAACGACGTTTCGGCCATACATCACCACGATACCACCAGCTTAAAAGCAAGTCTAAGTCATCACCGAACACTGATGGGTCACCTGGAGCGATTGCCACTTCATACACACCTGGATCCACGTTGTTGCTGTATAACGCACCTGATTGTAAGTGTTGTAAAGTCACTTTCACACCTGGAATCTTGTTCCAAGACTCTAAAATTAACGGTGCAGATTCTTTCACCCAGTCATGGTCGGTTGCGAGCAATTCAAATTTAAGCTCAGTCACACCAGCTTCTTTTAGTAATGCTGCTGCTTTTTCCGGATCATAAGGATATTGAGTTGATGCCTTAATATAATCTGGGTGAGTGGTTTGTAAGTATGATGTTGCAGCTTCTGCATTACCATCAAATACAATATCAACAAGTTTGTCAGTGTTTAAACCATAGTGTAACGCTTGACGTACTTTTGGATTGTTAAACGGAGCTTTCTCACAGTTAAACATTAAGAATAACAAGCCGAAAGATTGAACGGATTGCACTTGTTGTTTTTTGTTTTTCAAGCGACTAATGTCTAAATAAGGCACGCTTTCCATTGCTTGAGTACGTTTAGACTCTTGTGCAGTTACACGAGCTGCGGCATCAGAAAGTAATAACCAAGACATTTTTTCAACTTGTGCTGGATATTTACCATTGTAAGGTTCATAAGCTTCAAAGACGATTTTGTCATCTTTCACTGCTGAAACAAATTTGAATGGACCAGAACCAATTGGGTGCGCATCAAATGCAGATTGACCCACTTTTTCAATCACGTGTTTCGGTACAATTTTCACGCAAGTTAAACGGTTAGCAAATAAAGCAAATGGATATTTCAATTTAAATTCCACCACTTTATCGTCCACAGCTTTCACACTTTCAATGAAATCAATAAACATCACAAATAATGATTTATTAGCTGGATCCATAATACGATTGAAAGAATACACAACGTCTTCAGTGGTGACCGGTGCACCATCATGGAAGGTTGCGCCTTCACGTAAAGTAATGCGCCATGTTGTTTCATCAACTTGTTCTGGCTCTTTTCCTGCTAAAGCAAGATAAGGTTCACGAGTTGCAGGATGCAAATCCACCAAACCTTCAAAAATGTGCAAGTTTGCTGCATAAGGTGATGCACCACTTGATGTCATTGGGTCAAAACCGGTAGAAAGCGGATAAGCAATCCCCGCTTCAATGGTTTTACCTTTAATTTCTGCAGCAAAGGCTTTTGGTGCAAATGTGCCTAAAGTTCCACTAAATGCAAGACCTGCCCCCACGCCAGCCATAAGTTTCATAAAATGACGACGAGATTCATTAGTTTCAAAGGAAAAATGCTTTGTCATACTAAACTCCTGATGAGTAATAAAATCATATTTTTGGTTTTTAAACCTAGCCAAACATTTCATTCGAAAATGAAGTAAAGCAATCAAATCTTAGAATAAAATGATTTGCATCAATCATAATCATCTTCGCTTCATTCTGTCAAAGGGGAAATATTGAATGTGTGATCTACTTCACAGAGTTTTTTTCGCAACTCAAAATAAAAGTTTTTAACTATGTATAATTTATTATAGATAGATTTCAACTATTGAATCACTAGATAATATGAAATAGCTATCATAAAAAATGATGCTTATAATGACCGCACTTCCCAAGCAAGGGAACAACATTTTAATCAACAATAAAGAGGAAAATACTATGTCAAAAACATCAATCGGTTTAGATAAAAAAGCATCTGAAAAATTAGCAGTAAAATTAAATGAATTATTAGCAACCTATCAAGTATTCTACACCAACGTTCGCGGTTACCACTGGAACATCAAAGGTGTGAACTTCTTTGAATTACACGCAAAATTTGAAGAAATCTACACTGATTTAGTAGTAAAAGTAGATGAAGTGGCAGAACGTATCTTAACTTTAGGTTACACACCGCATAACGGTTATTCACAATACTTCCAACACTCACGTATTAAAGAAGAGTTAGGGGTAAGTGATGCGCAATCTTGCTTAAAAGGCACATTAGAAGGATTAAAAGTATTACTTGAACAACAACGCGAAATCCTTGAATTAGCGGGTGAGTCTGATGATGAAGGTACCGCTTCTCAAATGAGCGACTACATCAAAGAACAAGAAAAACTTGTTTGGATGTTCCAAGCCGCTTGCCAAACTTGCCATGCTTAATTTGGCATTCATATAAAAGAAAACCTGCTGAAAAGCAGGTTTTTATTTTGTTTTTTATATGTATATCTATAGCTTTTACTGATTCTCTTTCTGCATTTTTTTAAACATCTCTAAACTTTTTTCTTGTAGCTTATCTAATTCTTTAAGCATTTCTTCCGTATAGCCAGCCTTTTTAATCCAATACTCTGCTTCTTTAGCATCCATATTGCCTTGCCCACTCAATGCCATAGAGGCTAACTCATCAATCGCCTCTTGGTTCTCTAATTCTGCGGCCTTTTTAAGGAAGAATAGCGCTTTATCATCATCTTGCTCAACACTGATACCTTCATCATAGATATAGCTTAACGCAAGTGCAGCATCCGCATGATTAAGCTCGGCAGCGCGTTGAAAGTAGTTAATTGCTTTCGCTAAATCAGCCTCACCCCCTTCTTCATAATACACGCCTAATTGATAAAGTGCTTCTGGTTCATCATTGCTCGCAGCCCTTTCTAACCAATGTAATACCTCTTTGTTATTTTCAGAATAAAGATCAAAAAAATTCATTGCGAGTAAATACTGTGCATAGCCATATTCTTTTTCTGCGGCTTTAACTAATAAAGGCTTCGCTTTTTTCAATTTAT
Organism: Parahaemophilus parainfluenzae; assembly: GCF_001053575.1. Lineage (GTDB taxonomy): Bacteria > Pseudomonadota > Gammaproteobacteria > Enterobacterales > Pasteurellaceae > Haemophilus_D > Haemophilus_D parainfluenzae_S. The sequence continues at coordinate 106,847 of NZ_JVSL01000032.1, forward strand.
CTTCTTGAATATAAAGATCTGCAAGATTCGTCATCCCTAGCACATTATTTTGTTTTGCTGCCATTTCATAGTATTTCATCGCCTCTTTGATATTCAAAGGAGTGCCTATTCCAAATTCATAAGCATAGCCTAAAGAATTCGCATAATGTATATCGCCAGAATCTACTTTCTTTTTAAGTGCATTGAAACCTTCTTTCATCAATTTTTCATCTTCTTGAATTTCACCTAATTTAATTTTGGCGACTTCATTCCCCAACTCAAGCGATCTTTTCGCTGCTTGGGTGGCTTCCTTTAAATTGTCATTATTTTGTTGATGAATAGATAGGAAAAATAAAGCATCCGCATTCTCTAACTTTCCAGCTTCAAGAAAATACTCTACCGCTTTCGCACGATTCATGGGACGCGTAATGCCGTAGAAATCATCATAACCTTCTTCATAAAGTTTTTTTGCTTTTTCAACACGCTGAGCTTGGGTCATGGGTATCTGTTCAATCATAACCAAGTTTGTTAGAGCCTCATTTGATTTCACAGGGATAAGATGAGTTTGTAGATTTAATACGGTTGCTGCAATTAATGCGACGATATTTGTCATTTGGATTCCTTTTGTTAGAGGACTGTTCTGTTTCCATTTAAGAATAACAAGCGGTTAAATTTCTTCCTTGTTTTGCAAAAACACGATGAAATTCAACCGCTCTTTCATTATTTTTTCTTACTTAATTTTGCTTCTAATGCTTTAATTTTTGCTTTAATTTTTTTGTTATCCCGTTTGGTTTCTTTTTTTTCAATTTCATACCCTTGTTTATAAGCGTCTAATGCCGCTGCATCATCTTTGGCAAATTCTTCATAACGCTCTGCCAATTGATAATATACATTATATGAAGCTGTTTCTTTCTCGCTTAAACTTTCATCCAATGAAATTATGTTATTAAATAACGCTTCTGCCAATTCATAATTTCGTTCAACACCTCGGCCTTCTAAATAACGAATAGAAAGCTCATTCATGGCTTCTAAATTTTGTAATCGAAACGCTTCTTCTAATAGCTCAACGGCTTTCTTATCATCCTTTTCTACACCTTCACCGTTTTCATATAAATAACTTAATTCAAGCATAGCCTGAGAATCATTTAATTCAGCACCTTTTTGATAATAATAAATCGCTTTTTTTATATCCTGATTATGATAATAACTCGCTAAATACATGATGGCTTGGAGGTTATTATTTTCAGACGCTTTATTGAGCCAATACAGTGATTCTTCTGAGCCTGCTTCATAAATGCTATAACCTAAATTGTATTGTGCCACATCATTATTTTTTTCAGCCGCTTTCAGCATAAGCGGTTTAGCCTTTTCAATTTTATCCTGTTCAAGATAAAGTTCACTTAAATGCCCTAATGACATCGCATTACCTTGCTCAGCCGAAGGGGTAAAAACTTTAATTGCCTGTTTAATATTCTCTTCAGTGCCGATACCGAAACGGTAAGCATAGCCAAGTACATTAGAATAATGTAAATCGCCTTGTTCAACCTTCTCTTTTAATGCCTTAAAGCCAGCCTTATATAATTCTTCAGAATCCCCCAAATATTCCTGTTCGGAAATTTCCGCCAATATATATTTTCCTGCCATGTTTCCTAAAGCAATAGCAGAATCAGCATATGCTCTGGCTTGTTCAAGATCGCCACTTTCTACCGCATTCATCCCTAAGAAAAAGAGAGCATCAGCGTGACCTAAATCGGCAGCTTCTTTTAAAAATTTATCCGCTAAAGTACGATCAACGGTTTTTGTGATCCCATATTCATAATCAAAACCTTTCTCATAAAGCGCTTTTGCTTTTTCAAGACGTTGTTCAGGAGTCATTGGGGCTGGTGCACTGATTGTTGATTTTAGTGCAGAAGAGGTTGCCGCTGCTGAAGTATGAGAAAGAGGAGAGTCAATTACAGCCGTAGCAATTAATAATGCGATGATATCAATCATTTTTATTCCTTCTATTTTAAAAGCAGTTAAATTTCTACTCTTTTATAAAAACATCGTGAAATCTAACCGCTCTTTATTTGAAATTAATCTTGTGATAATTTTTGAATGCCTTTAACAGGTAACATTAAGGTATCACCCACGAAACATATAATAGGGAGTGAATAATATAGTTATTTACTCAACTATTCAAGAAAAATACCCGCAAAATTTAGAGATTAAAAGAATAGATGGGTTAATGATTCAATTACAAAAAATAAGGGCGTATTACACACGCCCTTAATTTAAACTTATTAAAGTTATAATCAAAATACTTCTTTTCTATACAACTGGTTTTTGTCGATAGAACAATAGCCCTGGTAAGGCTAAGCCCAAAACAAGCGCACCTAAAATAAAGCTGGTATTGATAAAAGAGCTGATCATTTGCTCAAATAATGTATCGGAAAAGCCATAATGATGAATTTGTACGATAGCAATCATGGCTTTATAAGCATGAACACCTGGAATCATTGGAATAATTGCCGCAACGGTAAAGACTTTTGGATGGGCTAAATAGCGATGAGATAAATGCACGCCAATAAAACCAATCACACAAGTGGCGAAAAAAGTGGCAAAAACAATCGGGACCCCAAAGTGTAATAATAACGTTCTCGTGACATGCCCAAGCGCGCCTAAAATAGCACAATACTTTAAGGCTTTAGTCGGAACATTAAATACTAAGGCAAATCCTACTGCTGGAATGGCTGCAAAAAGCATATCGTCGAGTAAATTCAGTAAAAACATTCTATTACCCCACCCACGAAACAATATTTAAAAGATCTAATGCAAAAACGATACCTAAACAAGCACCAAAGGTGAGAACCGTAGCAATGGTCCATCGTCCTATTCCCATATTGACATACCCTTTTAAAATATCTGCAAGTGAATTAATTAATGGGAATCCTGGGACAAGTAATAAAACGCTAGAAGCCAATGCGATATGAGGATCATTGCCTAAACTATATTTCAAACTGACACCGGAAATCAGTGAGGCAACAAAAGCGGTAATGGCAAAAACGATGAGTGGATTGTAATGACGTTTAGAAATTTCTTGTCGAACAAACATGGCAATGGCAGAAGCAATAAAGGTGATTGCACAAATTGTGATATCTCCGCCAGAAAGGTGAGCAAAAGAGGCACAAGATAAACCAATCATAAACACCACCAAATAACGGTTATATTTTAGTGGTTTTAATTTATCCAGTTTCTTTTGAGCCATGGACAAATCATACAAGTGATGCTCTACGGCAACCACAATGTGCTGAACATCCGTAACAATTTGCATATTGATGCCTTTATCGACATTCTTCCGCACGGTGGTAATACAATGTTGCTTAGAAAGTGTGGTCAATAAGACGGCATTCGCTGTTAAAGCACACTCTACGCTTTCAATGCCTAAAGCTACACCTAATCGCTGTGCCATTTGTACGACGACAGCACTTTCTGCGCCATGCTGTAACAATAACAAAGCGGTTTCCACACAAATACGGGTAACCGCTCGTTGGTATTCCTGATCCATATCTCTGCGCTCTTATTAAAGTAAACCTTAGAGATTATAGATCGATGAATAAAAAATACTGAAAAAATGACCGCACCTATGATCCAAGTCAAAACTTCAGTATTTCCAAGCCCTATGAATCAGCTGTGGTTAAATAGCTTTATCAAAATACAATGGCACATCGCTTAACTTAGCCATATTCGTGATATAGGCTAAAACCACTGGTGGGAATTTGATTCCTTTCACACAAGTAAGATTTCGTAATACTGGAAAAACGATAATATCTTCAAGAGAAAGTTGGCCGTTTAAGGCATTTTCAGATTGAATTAATACCGCTAATTTCTCTAAATCGCCTTTTAAGCGAGCGAGATAGGTTTCAGTCTTCGCAATATTTTCAGCAAAATCACCAATAAATTCCGTTTTCTTTTTAGTGAAATAATCAACCGCACTTTGGGTTTCAAATTCTGCTAAACCTATTTGTGTAAAGCGTGCAGTCGTAAGATGACCATAATAACTGCCAACTTCTTTTAACCATGCTTCAATTTCAGGACGAACGTGTTCAGATAAGATTTTTTCACCAAAATGTTCATCTACATAATGCACGATATCCAAACTTTCCGGCATCGCAGTACCATCTTCTTTGACAAGAATTGGCACAACCTTTTTGCCCACTAAACCAATCGGTGTTGCTTCATCATCATTTGCCAGCACCACAAGTTCTACCGGCAGATTTTTTAAACCGAAAATCATGCGGGCTCGCACACAAAACGGGCAATGATCGTAAACATATAATTTCATTTTTTACTCCTCTTTTTCCTGTAATAACTTTCCTAATCCACTTTGTCTTTTTACCGTATTTCTGACCGCACTTTGCCAGATTTTTTCATTGGCAAATACGGAAAGTTGATTTTTCGCACGAGTAACACCGGTAAATACCAGCTCTCGTGAAAGCACTGGATTAGGTTCTGTTGGCAATACCATTACCGTATGATCAAACTCCGAACCTTGGGATTTATGAATCGTCATCATAAATGCAGGCTCGTGAGCGGGAATACGACTGGTAGAAACTTCTCGATTGCCAAACCACACTTTGCCTTTAGCTAAACACAAGCCAATATCACCGTTATACAGTTTCACATTATGATCATTTTCCGTAATCATAATTGGTTTACCAATATACCAATCGTCCTCTTGACGGAACCAAAGTAATTTCTCAGCACGCAATGCCAAAGCAATTTCTCGATTTAACTCTTCTACACCTAATGGCGAAGCGCGAAGTGCGGTCAAAAATCTCACCGAATTAAAGCGATCTAAAATCGCTTCCGCATAAGTTTTCTCGTTGCCCTTTTCATCTATAAATTTTGTATTGAGATCTTTCTTCTGAGCAAAATAAGTTTGAAGCTGGGTTAAATAAACACGGTAATTTTCGACCGCACTTTTCACCACTTGGCGAAGCGATTCTTTAATATCTTGTTCTTCATCAAAATGATGGAAATGCAATTCTTCTGGGTATTCTGCAAAAGTCGCCACACTGCCCTCACCTTTTCCTTGTTGAATTTGCTCAGCAAGTTGTTTAATACCCGAATCATCTCGGAAACGACGACTAAAGCTTAAATGGCAAATGGCATCACGCAACGGACTATGTTCATCTGAAGTTGGAACGGTATAGCCTGTTGTTGCATGAATATAATCAGCTTGAGCAGGGCTATAATCTTGCGTTAAAAACTGTGCTATTTCCCCTAATACCGCTCCCGCTTCCACTGAAGCTAATTGAGCTTGGTCACCCAATAAAATCAAACGCGTTTCGGGTTTCAACGCTTGCACCAGTTTCGCCATCATCGGCAAATCAATCATCGAGGTTTCATCCACTACTAGCACATCGATTTGCAGTGGATTATGCGCATGATATTTCACGCTATCGGTAAAAGGTCGAACGCCTAGTAAACGATGCAACGTTTCTGCTGTTTTAGGAATGGATGCGCGTAACTCATCTGAAATCGGCATTTGCGCCAAGGCATTTTCGATAGATTCCGTTAAACGAGCTGCCGCTTTCCCTGTTGGAGCAACCAATTTAATGTGAAGTTTGCCACCAAATAATTCTTGTAATACGCATAACAAACGAGTGACTGTCGTGGTTTTCCCTGTTCCCGGTCCACCTGTAATCACAGAAAATGGACTTTTCACTGCTGTTGCGACTGCTACTTTTTGCCAATCAATTTGTGCCTGTTGTTGAGGGAAATAACGATCTAATAATGCCCGAATTTGTTGCGGTTCTACCGATAAAGTGCGGTCATTTTTCAATGCGTTTTTAATATATTGCGCCACGCGGAATTCATCTTGCCAAGCTCGATAGAAATAAATTGCCCCAAATTGAAATGCGAGAGGCGCAATCTGATTTTCAGGATCTTGTGTAAAAGCAATATGCCCCGCTAAGGCTGATTGCCATTTTGATATAGGAAGCGAACCAATCTTTTCATTGATAAGCGACAAAAAATCCGTTTCAGTATGGCGATAAGCCAAACCGAATAAATTACGTTCTAAAAAGCGATCTAACACACAACAAGTATTGCCTTGCGTATAGCTCCAGTTACAAAGTGCAGCTAATAAAATCGCTAAATTTTGTACGGACTCGGCATAGCCTTTATCTTTTTGTTTATCCGCAATTAATTGAGCAAAATAATAATCGCCTTGAGTAATTACACCTTGTTCTTGCAAGGATTTTAATAGGCTTAACATTAAAATAATTCCTCTAATTGTTGGATTAATTGCCAATCTGGTTTATCAAAAAAGATGCCCGATTGTGGCGAACCATTCATTCCTCGTAAAAAGGCATAGACCACACCACCAAAATCTCGGTTGTAATCATAGTGAGGCAAACGTGTTTTTAAATAACGGTGTAATGCCACCACATACAACAAATATTGCCAATCATAATGATGTTCTAACATGGCTTTTTTCAATGCGGTGTGATCGTAATCCTTTAATGTTTCTCCCAAGAAATTCGATTTGTAATCAAGCAAATAATATTTATCTTGATGACTAAAAACTAAGTCCATTGTACCTCGCACCATACCTTGAATATCATCAAACTGTAACGGTTCTGACGGCAAATGATGTAAGGTTGATAACGCTCGGTTAAAACCAGTGACATCAAAATTGTTTGTGATATTGAGATAAAACGCCAACTCTTTTAAGCATTGTTTTTCGTTAATCTGAGCAAGAGTAAGATCATTATTTGGCAAAATTGGTGTGCTGAGTATTTGTGCAAACCACTGTTGAACAGCTGTAAATTGCTCTTCGGCAAGATTCAAATCCTGACATAATTTTTCAATGTTTTCTTTCTCAGCCAGTTGAGCAAAAGGCACCTTTTCAAAATAACGATGTAACAAAGTACCGATTTGTGTTCCCCGAGGGAAATCTAAAACCATTTCATCATTATCATGAGCAAGTGCGGTAAGATTTTCAGGGATATTTTCTGTTGAAATCAACGCATCATAATCTTTCGCATCATCAAAAATAAGCGATTTTTTCACCGCACTTTCATTCAAATAAGCTTTGCGTTGATGAGTTTGTTCAATACCACTAAAGCTCGTCACTCGCCAATCTTGTTCAATTTCACCTTGGAAAATTTCCGCACTTAAATTTTCTTGAGAAACATTTAAGGTAAGTGGTTCACTGGCTTGTAACACACCGGTTAATTCAATCGCTACATCATTTGGTAAAAGCTGCTTAAATTTTTCCAATAACGGTTGAGTATCCCAAGTATTTGGCAAATTGAGTTTTCGCCCAATTTCACCTTGCGTTAAAACATACAATAAAGCATTCCATTTTTTATCAAAGGCTTTCGGTAACACAAAGGCCATTTGGTATTTTGCTCGGGTTAATGCCACATAAAGCAAACGCAATTCTTCCGCAAAAACTTCTTCTGTTAAATCATCCAAGTGTTGATCTTGCATGTCCCACAAAGTTTTGTTTTGTTTCTTATCGTAATATAAATTAAATAGTTTCTTTTTAGTTGGGTCTTTCGCCGTATTTCCTAAAAATGGCAACCAAACTAAATCATATTCCAAACCTTTGGATTTGTGGATAGTCACAATCTTCACTAACTGACGTTCGCTTTCTAAACGAATTTGTGCTTCTTGACGACCTTCATCTTGAATTTGCTTTTCAAACCAACGCAATAATGCCGCTTCACTTTCATTTAATGCAGCTGCTTGTTGTAAAATTTCAGCTAAATGTAATAAATCTGTCAGTTTACGTTCACCATCAGGCCGAGATAAGAGTTTTTCTGTGATATTTTCAGCTAAAAGTAAATGGTGCAACATCGGCAATACGCCTTGGCGTTGCCAAATTTGTTGATACTCTGCGAATTTTTCAGCCCAACGTTGCCACTGAATTTCATCATGATGAATTTGGTGAATTTCAGCTGCATTTAAGCTGAAAAGTTCGGTCGCAATTGCATTTAAAATTGGGCGTTCTGTCACGCTCAAACAGGCTTGCAAAATCAAGGCCAGTTCTTTTGCTGTGTTACTCTCAAAGACATTTCCTCTATCCGAAAGGTAAACCGACGCGATGCCCAATGCTTGCAATTCTTTTTTCACCAGCTCTGCTTCGGTATAACCACGCACCAAAACAGCAATATTTTCTGCTCGTAATGTTTGATTTTCCGCTTTGCTTTCATTTGGAAAAACAACCGGATTTTCAGCCGCACTTTTTAACCATTGCTGAATCGATGTCGCGCAAGCTTTCGCATAATCTTGCTGGGTGGATTTGTCTTTATCATTAATGTAAAAACGGAAGGCGGGCTCAGGTTGATTATTCAACTGAAAAACAAGATTCTTCTTGGCTGCGCCAACGCTTAAAAACTCTATGTTTTCATAAATAAAAGGCGCATTTTTAAAATCAAATAATCGATTTACCCCTTCCACTAAAGGTTGAGAGGAACGATAGTTTGTACCTAAGTTAAAACGCTCGTTCGCTTCGTCTGCTGCTTTTAAATAAGTGAAAATATCGGCACCACGGAAACGATAAATCGCCTGTTTGGGGTCGCCAATCATCATAAAGCCAACATTACCAGACGCGGTTTCATTGTGATAAATTTTCGAGAAAATTTGATACTGCAACGTATCCGTATCTTGGAACTCGTCAATCATGGCAAAAGGATATTGAAAACGGATTAATTCTGCTAACTGTTCTCCGCCCTCACCATATAATGCTTCTTTCAATAAGCGTAATAAATCATCAAAGGATTTTTCAGGATGATTCGCTTTGTATTCAAGAAGTTTCTTTTGAATACCTTGACGATAGTGATAGAGAATGATTTTTTTAAATAAATCACTTGGTTGAATTTCTTCAATTAAAGCTTCAATCTCTTCAAAGGCAGGATGTGTTATTCTCACCCCTTTTTTCTTAAAATCTGCTTTGACGGCGTTATCTAAAGCCGATTGCGTAAATTTTTTTACTAATGTTTCATTTAAGGTGATATCTGCTCTATTTTTTGCCCATGAGGTGACTTCATCCACAGAAGATAAAATTGTTTTACTTGAATATATTTTACCATTTAAACAAGATTTCTCTTTTTTGACGACTTCTTCATCAAAAAGATCTCGGATTTTAACCGCACTTTCTAACCAAGTATCTTTAATCTTTTCAATAATTTCTGCATTTTTAGCAATATCTTTTTGCAAAAATTCTTTTAATGGCAGTTCTAACAGTTCTGGTTCATCAAGTTGCACAGAAAAATCTTTCCCAATATTTGAACCTAAATCATTCAATACCTCTTCTGGCGACTTTAATTCTTTTGAGATAAATGCAGCCAAATGGAAAGGCAAATCATAAAAATGCTCCCGCCAAAATTCATTTGCAAATTGTTTGAGTAAATCAGACTGATCTTTGAGAAGTTTTAAATTGAAATGCACACCTGAATTAAAGGCATGTTGCATCAGCATTCGGCGACAAAAACCGTGAATGGTATAAATAGAGGCTAAATCTAAATTTTGTTCGGCCAGCTTTAAGCGACGAAGTGCGGTCGGAATATCCTCTAAATAAGGCAACAATTCCGCTAAAAATTGATGTTCCCCAGTAAAAATCGCCTTATCTTTTGTCTCATAATATTCAGAAAAAACCGAAATCGCTGCAGTTAAACGTTCCCGAATTTTACGTTTTAAATCTTCCGTCGCCATTTCAGTAAAGGTTACCACCAAAATTTCTTCCACATTTAATGGTCGAGAAAAACAATTTTCGCCTGCTTGTAAAAGTAAACGAAGATAGATAGAACCAATGGTATAGGTTTTCCCAGTACCTGCAGAGGCTTCAATTAAATTAACTTGATTTAAGGGTAATGAAATGGCATTAAGTGCGGTTGATTTTTGGCTCATTTTTTATTTTTTGTGGAAACATTAGTGAGCTTCTATTGTAGGGATTTAGTGGGGGGATTTCCATAAAAAATGCGGTGAAATTTCACCGCACTTTATTCTTTATCTTATTATTTTAGAACGTTAAAACTTTATCCGCCCATAATGTCCACTCGGATACATCATCTAAAGTACCAAGGGTCACGCCGTCAATTAATTTAGCATCTAATAAACCACGTGCTTTTACGCAGCTGGTGCATAATTTAATTTCAGCACCTTGTGCCGCTAAAATATCGATAAGTTGTTGTATATTGAAACCTTCATTTGGATTTTGCCCAGCAATACCGCATAAAATCGCATCAGAAAAGCAGAATAATTTAATATTCACATCCTTGCTGTGTTCTTCCTTCATATTGATGGCGAAACGAACGGCGTTGAACGTTTTTTCTCCGCTATATGTGGAATCATTGACGATAAAAAGAATATTTTGCATAACTCACTCCTTGTTGTAATGCTATAAAAACGAAGGCGTAATAAATTACGCCTTTATGAAATCAGCCAACCCAAACGAACTTGGCCACAAATAATAAAGACACCACCCACACAGGGGCATTGACCTCGCGTATTCTACCTGTACAGGCCTTCATGACGCAATAGCTAATAAAACCAAATGCAATACCTTCAGTTATTGAATAGGTAAATGGCATCATGGCGGCGGTGATAAAAGCAGGCGTAGCCTCGGTTAAATCATCCCAGTGCACACGGATAAGACTGGATGCCATTAAAATCCCTACATAGACTAATGCTCCCGCCGTTGCATAAGCAGGCACCACACTCGCTAACGGTGAAAAGAAAATGGTAAGTAAGAATAAAACACCGACTGTTACTGCTGTTAAACCTGTTCTACCACCGACTGAAACCCCTGCGCCACTTTCAATATAGGTACTGATTGCGGATGTTCCAATATAAGAACCAACAACGGCACTCACGCTATCCACATAAAGAGCTTGTTTCATTTTTGGAAAACGACCTTTTTCATCGCTGAAACCTGCTTTATCAGTCACACCTAATAACGTGCCTGATGAGTCAAATAGATTCACTAAAAGGAAAGAGAAAATGATGCCGAGCAAAGCCGTGTCTAAAGCACCCGCAATATCTACTTTACCCACAACTGCACCTAAACTTGGTGGCATAGAAACAATGTCATGGAAGGTAACTTGGTCATCAATTAAAAGCGCTAATCCAGTCACTACCGCGATAGAAATTAAGACGCCAGAGAAAATATTACGTGCAGCTAAAACTACGATAATAAAGAAACCTAATACACCTAGCAGAATTTTCGGGTCATGTAAATTGCCTAATGCCACTAAAGTCGCGGGATTCGCTACAACCAACCCCATATTTTTAAAGCCAATTAAGGCAATAAAGAAACCGATACCCGCACCGATTCCCACGCGCAGCGAAAGCGGAATCGAAGCCATTAACCAATAACGGATTTGGAATAAGGTGAGAACAAATAAACCAATCGAGCCCCAGAAAATGGTGCCCATGCCCACTTCCCAAGAATAACCGAGCTTGCCAACGACTACATAAGCAAAGAACGCATTGAGTCCCATAGCAGGCGCAAGGGCGATAGGTAAATTACTGAATAACCCCATCGCAATGGTACCGAGAGCGGCGATTAAACAAGTGGTCACGAAAACAACTTGTTTATCCATTCCCGCATCACCCAATACGGATGGGTTCACAAACACAATGTACACCATAGTAAAGAAGGTGGTGATACCCGCGATAATTTCGGTTTTGGTGGTGCTGCCCTTTTCTTTAATCGAAAAAAGGCGTTCAAGTAAAGATTGTTGCATTGTCTTTCCCTTAAATTAATAACCTTGGTGATAAATCGACTCAAGTAATTTCACGCCTAATAAGGCGATATTGAAACGTTGCTCGTCAGCAACCGTCCAAAATTCGATACCGTTTTCAACCGCACTTTGTTGGCTAATATGCAATTTTACGCTTTCTTCACCGTTTTCGTTTTCGCCATTAATCACAGGCGTAATAAGGCTATCGTGTAATTCAATCAACTCACTTTGTTGTGGTTGGAAATCAAATTCATAATCTGAAAGTGCAGTCACTTTTTGTGCCATGCCGTAGAATACAGGCACTTGAATTTGATGGAAAATGACACAGTCTAACTGTGGGAAGATTTTTTGCAATTGCAGATTTAAATTAGCGGCTTGTTGTGGAAATACATCAAAAGCAAAACGGGTTTCACCTTCTTCCAATGGCATACCATTCAGTAAACGAGCAGTTTGACCCGCAAGTTTATTTACGGTTTCACCATCTGTATAAGAAGCGGGTAAAAGTGACGTTGCAAAGACTTGAGTTAAATTCGTTTGTTGAATGATTGGTAGTAGAGATAAGGCTAATTGACTCACTTGCGGATCGGGTAAACTCACAATGTTACGTTGTCTTAATTCAGTCAGATTTTCTTCATTAATTGTAGGGACCACAACAGGAACATCAGACAATGCTGAGCAAATTCCTTTTAAATCAATCACGACACAGCCACTTTCTGCGGCTTGTGCTAATAAAGGAGCTTGGTCAATTTGGCCTGCGAAGAAAAGATAATTAACGCTATCCCACTCAATCTCATCAGTGGCTAATTGAGCAACGGCTTTATTGCGAAAACGCACCGCTTGCTCTTCTTCAAAAGGATAAATTTCTATGATAGAAACCTTGCCTACATCTAGCTCACTTTGTTCAAGGGCTTCGGCAATTTTTTCACATAGATCAAATTCTGCTGCAATAGCAATATTTAGGCTTGCGTCCATTTTTCTCTCCGCTGTAAAATGTTCTGAACCGATTCATTCTACAGAAAAAAGATGCATAAATACATAAGGAAATCAGATGACACCGGCAATTGATTTATTGAAGAAAAATAAAATTCCTTTTACTCTCCATACTTATGATCATGACCCAAACTATACGCATTTTGGCGATGAAGCAGCTGAAAAACTTGGGCTTGATCCACACCAATCCTTTAAAACACTTTTAGTCGCTGAAAATGGTGATCAGAAAAAATTGGCTTGTTTTGTGCTTTCCACGGCAAATATGTTGAGTTTGAAGAAGGCGGCAAAATCAATTGGTGTGAAAAAGGTTGAAATGGCCGATAAAGATGCGGCACAAAAAAGCACAGGATATTTAGTCGGTGGCATTAGTCCATTAGGTCAAAAGAAACGGGTAAAAACAGTGATAAATTCGACCGCACTTGAGTTTGATACAATTTTTGTTTCAGGCGGGAAACGTGGATTAAGCGTCGAATTAGCGCCTCAAGATTTAGCTAAATTACTGAACGCCGAATTTGTCGATATTATTGACGAAGAATAGAAAAAGAAAAGCCCGAATGAATCGGGCTATTATTTTTATATGATGTTGTGTTTATTTGAATTAGAAACTTGATGTATCTTGGAATAAGCCAACTTTTAAATCGGTTGCAGTATAGATAACTCGACCATCTACTTCCACTTCACCATCAGCCATTCCCATTACTAATTTGCGATTAATTACGCGTTTCATATTGATACGGTAAACCACTTTTTTCGCAGTTGGTAAGATTTGTCCAGTAAATTTCACTTCACCTACGCCTAATGCACGGCCTTTACCTTTACCGCCTACCCAGCCAAGGAAGAAACCCACTAATTGCCACATCGCATCTAAACCTAAGCAGCCTGGCATAACTGGGTCACCAATAAAGTGACAACCAAAAAACGGTAAATCTGGATGAATATCTAATTCCGCTTCAATATACCCTTTACCAAACGCACCGCCATCTTCGGTCATTTTTACAATGCGATCCATCATCAACATGGTTGGTGCTGGAAGTTGCGGGCCTTCTTTACCAAATAATTCACCACGACCAGAAGCTAATAAATCTTCATAAGTGTAGCTGCTTTTGATGTTGGGTGTACAGGTGTTTTCCATTTTTTATTTCCTTGTATATGTAGTTTTGCTTGGTTACAAACAATAAGTGCAGATTCTATGGGGATTTATAAGAAATGTAAACAGCGAACACTTGTTAGCTAAACTTGTCGGATCAGTCAGTAAAATTCATATAAAAGAAAAGCGAACTCAAGGTTCGCTTTAAAGAAATTAAGATTTAAAGAAATCTAACCAGTTTTTTTTCGGCGTTTCCGAACGGAAAGCAATTCGATTTTGAATTAAACGTGCAATAGGCTCTTTGCCCTTCGCATATTCTTCTTTCTCTTCCAATAAATCGCGGTCAAATAGAATTTTGGCTGTTTGATAAATATCCTCGACTTGATAGATAAAGAACTGCTCATTTTTCACCGCTTCAATCACTTCATCAGATAAGCTTAGTTGTTGAATCGTCGTCGCAGGAATAATCACTCCTTGTTTACCCGTCAAACCGCGACGTTGGCAAATGGTGAAAAAGCCTTCAATTTTATCATTCACTCCACCTACCGCATGCACCAAACCAAATTGGTCAATGGTACCGGTAATGGCAATATTTTGTGGCAATGGCAAATCGGATAACGCGCTGACTAATACGGAGAAAATAGCTAAAGACGCACTGTCACCATCAATTTCACCATAAGATTGCTCAAACACTAAAGACGCAGAAAATGGTAACTGTGATGGCAACTCTAAGATACTTGCCAAGCAAGCTTCAGAAATCATCATACCTTTTCCGTGAAGGTTACCCGCTAATTCGTTTTTACGTTCCACATCCACAACTTCACCATCACCAAACTGCACTAAACAGCTGATACGAGAAGGTTCACCGAAACAAACGGGAGTGCCCGGATATTCAATCACAGACAAGCCATTAATTTGCCCAACAATTTCACCGTTGGTTTCTACATAAATTTGTTCGTTCAGGATATCCGCATAAGTACGTTCACGTAAAAAACCGTGCTGTTCGTTCTTTTGTTTAAAAGCTTGCTCAAAATCAACCGCACTTAAGGTTTGTTTTTGTGACAACGTCGCAGCATTGAGTAGCATTTCTGTTGTTTTTAACGGTGAAATGTTAATTAAAAAGCGCTCTTCACTCTCACGCACCAGTAACTGATAGAGTTTATTTAATGCAGTTAAGTCTAAATCGAGCTCATATTTTGAGGCTAATGCCAACACATAATTAGCCCAATTTTCTTGTGCTTTTGGTTGTGCAACAGAATAATAGCTTTCAATTTCAGCATAATCAGCCAAGCTGTAAAGATCTTCTTCTAACTCACCTAAGGTCGCAATTTCAGTGCGGTTGCCTAAAATCACTACTTTTAAATTAAGTGGATAACTTGGAATATCGCAAGGCAAGGTTTTAAATGGATGAGCTGAATACCAATCAAAAGTTTGCGTTTGTAAAATATGCTTTAAGCGTTGCCATAAATCAAATTGGCTCAGCATTGTTGCTGCGCTTAAAATCAACACACCACCATTGGCTTGATGCACTAAACCTGGTGTAAGCAAAATATCTTGCGAACTAGGATGAACACGCACACTACCAAAAAGGGTAAATTGATCAGCATGCAATGCCTTCAGCACATCACCTTGTGCGGCAAAATTATCTGTGAGAGATTGAGCTGGCTCAGTATAAATACGAGGAAAAGAAAAAGAATCCCCCTGCTCAACTACATAATTCACCCCAAAAACAGACCGCTCTTTTGGTTGTTCTTGACGAATAAGTTCAGTTAATAAATCGGCATATTCTGCTTGGTCATCGGCTTTTAAAACCAACAAAGAACGACGAGGTTGTTTTAAGAATAACGAAATCGCTTTTGTGGCGTGTTTTTGTAATGACCAAAAATCAGCCTTTTCAGCTGAAAGTTCAGTAATCGATAATTCTGGTTGTAAGGCTTGCCAATTTAAGGCTTGTTCCGAAGATGTTGAAGTCACGACATATCTCGCTTTAATTAAATTAGCGGTATTATCGCACACTTCACCCTGAGTGAAAATCCGTTATAAAAATCTACTGGAAAAATTTATTTAAACAGCGTATATTTATGAGGTTACCACGTCACTAAAAAGTATAATAAAACGATGAAATACCAAAAATTAGAAAACCAAGAAGCAAACTGGAAATGGATTTATCTCATTCGCAAACATCGCGAAGGGGAAAAAATTACCCGTTATGAAGAAAAAAGCTTAGAAGAAAGCAAAGTTCAAGAATTAATAGAATGTCAGAATTATCCTGAAAAAATCGAGGAATGGATTAAAAATCACCTTTCTCTTGATTTACCTATTAAGCTTGATCAGGCTATTCGTGCAAGACGTAAACGCTTTTTTAATGCAGAAAAACAATCAACGAAGAAGAAGTCTATTGATTTAGAATATGGTGTTTGGCTTCGTTTGTCTAAATATTCAAGAAAAATGAAAATGACACTTTCTGAAACCATCACTTATATGATTGATGAACGTGAAAGCAAAGCATTATATGAAAGCCAAATGACGGCAATGAAAGCCGGTTTGAAAAACTTGCTCAATAAATAAGATGAAAAAAGCCAAGGCCTAAACCTTGGCTTTTGATTATGCTAAATAGAGAAAATTTTGAAACGTTTTAGCGTTTCGCTTATTCCGCAATCGGAATTATTTTTGTGGCGTGAGATCCTTTGTCGCCGTGAATCACTTCAAATTGCACGCGTTGTCCCGCTTTCAATGAACGGTAACCATCCATTTCAATTGCTGAATAATGTGCAAAGATGTCTGTATCCACGCCTTCTGCAGAAATAAATCCAAATCCTTTTGCGTTATTAAACCATTTTACTACACCAATTTCCATAGTAGACCTCTATAGGCTTCGCCCTTAATACTTAAAAACAATAAGACTCATGCCTTATCACCTCAATTGGAAATATATTCAAACATTTTATTTTTTTATGCAACAAGGAAACTTTAAAAATGATACATTGATCACAAAAATTTTTATTTATTTACTGTCAGAAGCTTCTTTCTCACCTTTTTGATGAATTTCACGCAATGCTTTTGCCACAATTTGAATGGCTTCACCGCTGCTAATTCCTTGTGCCATTAATTCCTGAATTTGTTCTACTGCTTTTTGTTGCTGTTCGTGGGTTAAATTAATATCTAACATGATTTCTTCTCGTTAAATAGACCAATTAAATAATTCCATCACTTTCATCCATTGCTCATCTAAATTAGCTTTAATTTCTATCTTTTTTGAATCAATAGGATGCTCAAAAATAAGTGAATCTGCGTGTAAAAATAAACGCTGACAGCCTGAATGTTCCGTCAATGCACGATTTTGATGTAAATCACCATATTGTGTATCCCCTAAAATAGGATGAAAGATATGTTTCATGTGACGTCGTAACTGATGTTTTCTGCCTGTTTGAGGAATGAGCTTCACCAAGGAATATCTAGTGGTTTGATAACGCCCTACCGCATAAGGCATTTCCACAATGTTTAAGCCCTCATAATCTGTTACCGCCTCTTGAGGGGCTTTATCTTCTTGTGCAAACTTATCTGCAATCTTATCTAATTGGATTTTAAGGGGATAATCAATCTGTCCTTTGCCTTGCAAATACCCTCGTACAATCGCCAAATAAGATTTTTGCACCGTTTTCTGTTCAAATTGCTGACACATTAAATTTGCGATTTCACTATTTAAAGCAAACAGCAAAACACCTGAGGTGGGGCGATCTAATCGATGAATAGGAAAAACATGTTGCCCGATTTGATCGCGCAAGGTTTGCATCACAAATTGCGTTTCATGAGTATCAAGCCAGCTGCGATGTACCAACATACCTGCAGGCTTATTAACGGCGACAAGATATTCGTCTTGATATAAGATCTCTAACATTTATTGATTTTGTAATAAGGCTTCTAATTCACGTAACGGCGTTAATAATTCAACTAAAAAATCTTCTTCTGCTTCTTTAAACGCTTCCTCTAAATAAGGCGACACCGCAATTTTTGAGGGTAACTCAGCGCCACTTTCAAGTAAGGCAAACATTCTTGGAATAAAAATCCATTGCAACCATTCTTCTGGTGACATGGTATCAATAGCAAAAGGCTCTTCACTTAAAAAAGCATCTTGTGAAGGTGGAACCGCTTGCCATAAATCAAGTTTTTGCATAGCAAGTTGTAATTGTTGAAGATGAAGTTTTGTTTGATTACGCATGATTTCCCCTATTTATAAACAAGCGGCGTATTCTACGAGCATCAATTCACACTGTAAAGTGCGGTCAGTTTTAGCGATGAATAATCGAAAAGTCAGAATACCGTTTATCTTCAATATAATCGACTAAGACCCGTTCAACAGTTGCAGTTCTTGGCCCGACTTTTAACCAATCATAAAAGTATTGCAGTTGGTCATCATTGCCTTCCGCAATGATTTCGACACTTCCGTCTGTACAATTTCTTACCGTGCCTTTAATACCAATTTTCTCTGCTTCTTTCCACGTAAAATAACGAAACCCGACACCTTGTACTCGCCCATATACGACAAATCGTTTTGCCATAATTTGCTCCTTTGTTACAAAAACTTTTTAAAAATTAACCGCACTTTCCTATTCCCATTTTTTAAAATTTAGCATAGCATTACAACCATCTAATTTCATTCAAAAAATAAAAGGAGTAATTATGAAATTATGTAAGTTTGCTTTAGGTGTTGTTGCCCTTGCAGTCAGTGCGAGCAGCTTAGCCGGCATGGTCACCACCTCATCGAACCTTGAGTTTCTTGCTATCAATGGCCAAAAAGCCAGCAAATCCCTTCTAAAAGAAAAAAAATCATTCAATGCTGAAGCTGACCAAACACAACAGGTTGTGGTACGTTTAGGTGAGATCGTCGGTACCGGTTCTAGCCAAGGACTTTTTGAGTCTAACCCTGTTATTGTGACTTTCAAAGGTACGGCTGATGATGTTGTGGTATCTGCAGAAAAAATTCGTTCTCAAGAAGATGGCGAAAAATTTAATGCACAACCACAAATTACCGTTAAAACTAAATCAGGTAATGTGATTGATGCTAAAGTGGATACCTTAAAACAAGAAGGTTTATTCCCATCAGCGAATATTGTTAACGACCTTGCTGAGTATAATGCATCTAATGCACCAGCAGCGGTTTCAGCTTTAGCGGCACCTGCAGTAGGTATGATGCCTGCAGCATCAGGAAAAGCAGCGAAAGGTAAAGTCGTTGTACAAGGTGAAAACGTTGCTGAACAACAATTACAATACTGGTTCCAACAAGCAGATAAAGAAACCCAAACTCGTTTCTTAAACTGGGCAAAAAAACAAAAATAATCGTTTTTTAACCGCACTTTGATAAAGAAGTGAGCCTTCCCGCTCACTTTTTTATCATCCATTTTTTAGTCATAAAATAATAAGCAAGGATATCAACATGAATCAATGGCTTAATGCAAAAGTAATCGCTTCAATACCTATTTTTATTGCAGTGAATATCGCAGCGTTTGGCGTCTGGTTTTTTGATATTTCTACGCAATCTATGCCCTTAATTTTAGGGATTATTGCAGGCGGTTTAGTGGATTTAGATAATCGTCTTACCGGACGATTAAAAAATATTTTTTACACATTAATTGCCTTTTCCATTTCAACCTTTATCGTCCAACTCAATATTGGTAAACCCATTCAGTACGTATTGCTGATGACCATCATCACCTTTTTATTTACGATGGTTGGTGCCGTGGGTGAACGTTATCGCACCATTGCATTTGGTACGCTGGTGGTAGCCATTTATACCACCCTCACTTATACACCGGATAATTCTGCGAGTTGGTTTATCAATCCGGTGATGATTTTATTAGGCACTTTGCTTTACAGTATTGTGACTATCATCGTCTATCTCTTTTTCCCAAATCGTCCTGTACAAGAAAGTGTGGCAAAAGCGTTTTGTGCTTTAGGTAATTATCTGGATGCGAAATCAGAGTTTTTTGATCCTGATGAAATTGATGAAATCGAGAAAAAACACCTTAATTTTGCGATGAAAAATACCAATGTGGTGGAGGCATTTAACCAAGCAAGAACAGCGCTTTTCTATCGTATTCGTGGGCAACATCGCCATGCTCGTACACAACGCATGATCCGCTATTATTTTGCTGCGCAAGACATTCATGAGCGTGCAAATTCGACACATTTTGATTATCGACAAATTGCGGAACAACTCAAAAATACAGATTTAATTTTCCGTATTCAGCGCTTGCTCGAATTACAAGCGCAAGCCTGTCACGATATTACGGCTTGCCTGCGTCAAAATACGCCTTATCACTATAATATTCGCGTAGAAAAAGCATTAATGGGCACAATTCAATCTCTTGAGCTTTATAGCAAAGAACACGCTGAACAAAACAATGTGTTACTCGCTCTTCAAACGCTTATTGATAACCTGAAAAGTATTAACTGGCAGTTACGTCAGCTTGAGCAAGAAACCAGTGAAAATGAGCAAACGGCACAAATTCATACCGAACAAATTACAGGATTAAAAAATATTCTTTCTGTTATTGGAAGTAATTTCACTTTTGAGTCACCACTTTTCCGTCATGCCGTGCGTTTGTCTATCGTGGTGTTTTTGTGTTGCGCTATTGTTGAATTTTTCCAATTTAATTTGGGTTACTGGATTTTGCTTACTGCGGTCTTTGTATGTCAGCCGAACTATTCAGCGACAAAAGTGCGGTTACGCCAGCGTATTATTGGTACGATTTTAGGGGTAATTATTGGTTCCTTATTGCCATATCTCAACCCAACATTAGAGATGAAACTTGGCTTAATGGTGGTGACCAGTACGCTCTTTTTCTTTTTCCGTAGTAATAATTACAGTTTCTCCACGTTCTTTATTACCTTGCAAGTATTGATCAGTTTTGATGTGATGGGATTTGACACACAATCAGCGCTCTTCCCTCGCCTGATTGATACCGTATTAGGTTCAGCCATTGCATGGTTTGCCGTTTCTTATTTATGGCCGGATTGGAAATATCTGCAACTCGATAAAGTGAGCCGTCAAGCGATTCAAAGTGATGCACAATATTTCTTGCATATTATTAGCCAACTGCAATTTGGTAAAAGCGATAATTTAAAATACCGGATTGCACGCCGTAATGCCCATCAATATGCGGCAGCATTAAGCACAACACTGTCCAATATGAACAACGAACCGAAGAAATATCAAGCTTATTTGCAAGAGGGCTTTGATTTATTAAAAATGAATTATTCCCTATTGAGCTATATTTCTGCTTTAGGGGCCTATCGCAATAAAATGGCGCAATTACAACAAACTACCGAGTTTTTGTCAGATTTTTATCCTATTGCAAAAAAGGTTTTATATACACTGGAAAATATCGAAAAACTTCGTCCAGAAATCTTTGAAAAGCTCCAAAATAGTATTGAACAGAGCCTAAAAAAAATTCAATGGGATGAAACACAAACCAAAAACAATGCAGTCTTTGCGTTGCCATACCAGCAACTTAACTTGATTTCTCAATTGCTACCTCAGTTATATCGCTATTTCCAACATAGTCAGAAAGAACTGATTGCAAAATAAAAAACAAAGGAAAAACTGACCGCACTACCCCGAATTTTTTATTGTTCTCAAGGCGATAAACAGGGATAATACGCCACTTATATAAAATAAATTTAGACGCAATGACACATTACATTCTACTCATTATCAGTACCGCATTAATCAATAACTTCGTTTTGGTCAAATTCTTAGGGCTTTGTCCATTTATGGGCGTATCCAAAAAGATTGAAACGGCAATTGGTATGGGGCTTGCTACGACGTTCGTATTAACCGTAGCGTCACTGTGTTCTTATTTAGTCGATAATTATATTTTAATGCCGCTAAACGCCACATTCTTGCGCACTTTAGTTTTTATTTTAGTGATTGCCTTCGTAGTTCAATTTACTGAAATGGTAATCAATAAAACAAGCCCATCACTTTATCGATTATTAGGGATTTTCTTACCACTGATTACCACAAACTGCGCGGTACTCGGTGTGGCATTATTAAACGTCAATTTGGCACACAATTTAACTGAATCCGTCATTTATGGTTTTGGCGCCTCTTTAGGTTTTGCACTAGTTTTAGTTTTATTTGCAGCCTTACGTGAACGTCTTGTTGCTGCAGATGTACCCATTACGTTTCGTGGCTCGTCTATTGCGTTAATTACGGCCGGTTTAATGTCTCTTGCCTTTATGGGCTTCGCCGGGTTAGTAAAATGATTTATCTCTTGATGTTTATTACTGTAACAGTGATTTTTCTCGGCTTATTTTGGAATAACACTAAAAAATAATGTTTATCTTAATTTCAGTAACCGTTCTCGCTTTAATTTTTGGTGCGATTTTAGGTGTTGCTTCGATTAAATTAAAAGTTGAAGCCGATCCTATCGTCGAAAAAATTGATGCCATCTTACCGCAAAGCCAATGTGGGCAATGCGGCTATCCTGGTTGCAAGCCTTATGCCGAAGCAATTGCCAATGGTGACGTTATCACAAAATGTGTGCCTGGTGGTCGTCCAACGGTGGTAAAAATTGCCGAAATCATGGGTGTTGATGTACCCGCAATGGATGATGTGGCGGAACCAGAAGAAATGGTTGCCTTCATTAATGAAAATATGTGTATTGGCTGTACTAAATGTATTCAAGCCTGCCCTGTTGATGCCATTATCGGTACAAACAAAGCCATGCATACAATTATTCCCGATCTCTGTACTGGCTGTGAACTTTGCGTCGCACCTTGTCCGACAGATTGTATTTCCATGATTAAAGTGAAAAAAGATATTGATAATTGGGACTGGAAGTTTGATCCTAAATTAGTCATTCCAGTCGTAAATACCACAGAAATTGAGAAAAAATTAGTGGTTGGGGAGTCGGAGTCACATGGCTGATGTATTAACAAGATTTAACTCCGGCAAAATTTGGGATTTTAAAGGTGGTATTCATCCACCTGAAATGAAATCTCAATCAAACCAATCCCCTATTCAGCAATCAGAACTTGCTCATGATTTTTATGTGCCGATTAAACAACATGCCGGCACTGCAGGAAATGTATTAGTTAAAGAAGGCGATTATGTCCTAAAAGGCCAACCTTTGACACAATGTGATGGCTTAAGAATCTTGCCTGTTCATGCACCGACTTCTGGTACGGTAAAATTTATCGGAAAACATGTTGCGCCTCATCCTTCTGGTTTAACCGAGGATATGATTCATATTCAAGCGGATGGTTTGGATAAATGGCGTGAGCAATTTCCACTTGAAGAATTTTTCACACAACCTGTCGAACAACTCATTGATCGCATTTACCAAGCGGGGGTTGCTGGCTTAGGTGGTGCAGTATTCCCGACTGCCGCCAAAATCCAATCGGCTGAAAAGAAAGTTAAACTCTTAATTATTAACGGTGCGGAATGCGAACCTTATATTACCTGTGATGACCGCTTAATGCGTGATTACACCGATGAAATGATCGAAGGGATTCGCATCTTACGTTATATCTTACGCCCTGAAAAAGTGGTGATTGCGGTTGAAGACAATAAACCTGAGGCGATTCAGGCTATTCAACAATCACTACATGGTGCAAATGACATTGAATTGCGCGTTATTCCGACTAAATATCCATCCGGTGCAGCCAAACAGCTGATTTATTTGCTTACCGGCATGGAAGTACCAAGTGGCGGACGTTCTTACGATATTGGCGTATTAATGCACAATGTCGGTACGGCTTTTGCGATAAAAAGAGCGGTCATTAATGACGAACCGTTAATTGAGCGTGTCGTCACGCTGACTGGTGATAAAATTTCTGAGAAAGGCAACTACTGGGTTCGCTTAGGTACACCAGTTGACCACTTATTGGCACAAGTTGGCTATCAATATGACGAACGTTTCCCTGTTTTCGCAGGCGGACCGATGATGGGATTGCAACTTTCCGATCTCAATGCGCCTGTCACGAAATTAATTAACTGTCTATTAGCACCTGATCATTTTGAATATGGTGAGCCGGAACCAGAGCAATCTTGTATCCGCTGCTCTGCTTGCTCTGATGCTTGCCCTGTCAATTTAATGCCACAGCAACTTTATTGGTATGCTCGCAGTGAGGATCACCAAAAATCAGAAGAATATTGCTTAAAAGATTGTATTGAATGTGGCGTGTGTGCTTATGTTTGTCCAAGCCATATTCCGCTTATTCAATATTTCCGACAAGAAAAAGCCAAGATTTGGGAAATTAAAGAAAAAGCGAAAAAAGCCGAAGAAGCCAAACTCCGTTTTGAAGCAAAACAAGCTCGAATGGAACGTGAAGAGCAAGAACGTAAAGCGCGTTCACAACGTGCGGCAGAAGCTCGTCGAGAAGAACTTGCAAAACAAAAAGGTGAAGACCCCGTTAAAGCAGCGTTAGAACGCTTGAAAGCAAAACAAGCGGGTTCAGCAGCAAATAAAGAAACGAAAACTATCGTATCTGAGAAAGGTGAAATCTTACCGGATAACCATGACCTTATGGAGCAACGTAAAGCTCGCCGTCTTGCTAAACAACAAGCGCAAGCAGATACAAGCACTGCGTCGGATGCAACACCGTCACAAACTGATGAAAAAGATACGAAGAAAGCCGCTGTTGCAGCTGCTCTAGCAAGAGCAAAAGCCAAGAAAGCTGCTGCTCAAGGTGAAACAACAGTTGCGACAAATGCAACTGAAAGCGCGGTCGAAAAAGCAGATGAAAATCCAACCGCACTTGATCCGAAAAAAGCGGCTGTAGCCGCTGCCATTGCAAGAGCCAAAGCCAAGAAAGCTGCTGCTCAAACTGAAACGGTTGCCACAAATGCAACTGAAAGTGCGGTCGAAAAAACGGATGAAAACCCGACCGTACTTGACCCGAAAAAAGCGGCAATTGCAGCTGCAATTGCCAAAGCTAAAGCAAAAAAAGCCGCCGCTGAAGCAGCCAAAGAAACAGAATAACGCAGGAAAAGATTATGTTTAAGAAAATGGTGAGTTCGCCTCATACCCATTCAGGCAAATTAACCGCCCGCATTATGTTGTGGGTGATAGCAGCCATGCTGCCTGCCCTGCTCACACAGATTTATTATTTTGGAATGGGTGTTTTGGTGCAATCTGCTTTGGCTATTTCTTTCGCATTATTGCTTGAGTTTATTGTGACCAAATTACGCAATAAGCCAAACCTAGTCTATATTTCAGATTTTAGTGTGGTGCTTACTGCCTTAATTTTAGCGATGGCGATTCCGCCTTATGCGCCTTATTGGGTGATTTTAATTGGTACGCTTTCCGCTGTTATTCTAGGTAAACATGTTTATGGTGGTTTGGGGCAAAACCCATTTAATCCAGCTATGGTGGGTTATGTGGTGCTATTAATTTCTTTCCCACTACAAATGACAAGTTGGATGCCGCCTATTTCATTATTGAATGAACCTCCAACATTTGCAGACTCCATTTCTTTAGTTTTCACTGGCTTAACCACTGACGGTTTTAGCTTAAGTCAACTTGTCCATTCCATTGATGGCATTACACAAGCGACACCATTAGACAGTGCCAAAATCTTCTATAACTTGCATCAAGGCGATGAAAGCGTATTCCATGATTTTGTAAAATTACCGATTTTATTACAAAACGGGACTGACTTTGCTGAAGGTTGGTGGCAAGTCAATCTGGCATTCATGCTTGGTGGAATTATATTAATCTTAAAGAAAAAAATTCACTGGCAAATTCCCGTTTCAATGCTCGTGACCTTTGTGACCTTAGCAACAATCACTGCGATGTCAGGCCATCATCATTTAAGTATGATTAGCCAACTCTTTAGCGGCGCGATGATGTTTGGCGCGTTCTTTATTGCGACTGACCCTGTCACAGCGTCTATTACACCTCGCGGCAAGCTTGTATTTGGTTCCTTGGTCGGATTATTGGTTTACCTCATTCGTTACTTTGGAAACTACCCTGACGGCGTGGCATTTGCGATTTTATTAAGTAATATTTGTGTGCCACTTATCGACTACTACACCCGTCCTCGCGTAGCGGGACACTTTGCAAAAGGGAGAAAATAATGGGTATTTTTAAAGTCACCTCCCGTTTTGGTTTGTTATTAGGTTTTATTGCACTTGTATGTACCGCTGTTTCTGCAGGCATTTATATGCTGACAAAAGATAAAATTGACGAAGCCATGGCTGAACAACAAAAAGCTTTATTACTCCAAGTCATCCCACAAAATTATTTTAATAATAACTTGCTTGAAAGCGTAGAAACACCTGAGCAAGATAAACTCAAAGGTATTCAAAAAGTCTATTTTGCGATCAAAGATCATGAGCCAACAGCCTATGCTTATGAAACGACAGCACCAGATGGTTATTCAGGGAATATCCGTTTATTAGTGGGTATCACTCCAAAAGGTGAAGTTTTAGGTGTGCGTGTCATCGAACATCATGAAACCCCTGGATTAGGCGATAAAATCGAACTTCGCATTTCTGACTGGATTTTAAGTTTTACAAACCAAGTTATCGTACCTGAAAGCCTAAAAGACTGGGCGGTAAAAAAAGATGGCGGTAAATTCGACCAATTTTCTGGCGCAACGATTACGCCACGTGCGATTGTAAATCAAGTAAAACGCTCTGCTCTCGTGATGCTTGAAAATGAGGAATTACTCAGCGAGATGGCAAAAAAATACGCGCAATAGGATATTTATTATGACTGATTTAACCGAAAAAACGACCGCACTTGATGAGCAAAGTGCGGTTGAAAATTCAGAAGAAATAACGCCAACGCCTTCTGTTTGGAAAGAAATCTTTATTCAAGGCGTATGGAAAAATAACTCAACTCTCGTACAATTATTGGGGCTTTGTCCGCTCTTAGCTGTATCGAGTACTGCGACGAATGCATTGGGTTTGGGCCTTGCAACTATGTTGGTTTTAACCTGTACAAACACCGTTGTTTCGCTCTTTCGTAAGCAAATTCCTCATGAGATCCGCATTCCGATTTATGTGATGATTATTGCCACCACCGTAACTGTGGTGCAATTATTGATGAATGCTTATACCTATATACTCTATCAAGCACTTGGGATTTTTATTCCTTTAATCGTGACTAACTGTATCGTCATCGGTCGAGCCGAAGCCTTTGCCTCTAAAAATAGCGTAGCACATGCTGCCTGGGATGGTTTTTCAATGGGATTAGGTATGGCATTAAGTATCACCGTATTAGGTGCGCTACGTGAAATCCTAGGCCAAGGTACCCTTTTTGAAGGCATTGAAAACCTATTTGGTCAAGGCGCCAAATTCCTGACATTACATATTTATCACGCTGACAGCAGCTTTTTACTCTTTATTCTTCCGCCAGGTGCGTTTATTGGATTAGGCATTCTACTGGCGATTAAAAACCGAATTGATATGAAAAAATGAACCAAGCTAAACGAATTGAAATTCTCACTCGACTTCGGGAGCAAAACCCGCATCCCACTACGGAATTAGAGTATAATTCGCCTTTCGAACTACTCATCGCGGTGATCTTATCGGCTCAAGCGACCGATAAAGGCGTGAATAAAGCGACGGCAAAATTATTCCCTGTGGCAAATACCCCACAAGCTATTTTAGATCTCGGCTTAGAGGGGTTAAAAGAATACATTAAAACCATCGGGCTTTATAACAGCAAAGCAGAAAATATCATTAAAACCTGCCGTGATTTAGTTGAAAAACATAATGGTGAAGTACCTGATAATCGAGAAGCCTTAGAAGCTCTTGCAGGTGTAGGTAGAAAAACAGCGAATGTCGTGTTGAATACTGCTTTCGGTCATCCGACTATTGCAGTAGATACGCATATTTTTCGCGTATGCAACCGCACCAATTTTGCCCCCGGCAAAGATGTGGTAAAAGTGGAAGAAAAACTACTCAAAGTTGTGCCAAAAGAATTTAAAGTGGATGTACATCACTGGCTTATTTTGCACGGGCGCTATACTTGTACCGCGCGCAAACCTCGCTGCGGTGCTTGCATTATTGAAGATCTCTGCGAATACAAAGAAAAAACAGAATATTAAACGAATAAAATCAAACGGAATAGATTATGACAACAAACAATCAATCTCGCCAAACGTGGTCTAGCCGACTAACTTATGTGCTCACCGTTGCGGGTGCGACAGTTGGCTTTGGGGCAACGTGGCGCTTCCCTTATTTAGTGGGTGAAAATGGCGGTGGTGCCTACGTACTCCTTTTTTGTATCGCGATGATTGTCATTGGTATCCCGATGATTTTAGTAGAAAACGTTATTGGTCGCCGTTTGCGTGTGAATTCCATTGATGCCTTTGGCGACAAAATCCAGGATAAAGGTAAAAACATCTCCAAATATTGGAAGATTCTTGGTTACATGGGGCTTCTTGGCGCATTTGGTATCATGGCTTATTACATGGTATTAGGTGGTTGGGTGATGTCTTATATCATTAGTCTGATGAATAACACCCTTGATATTAGCGCCCCAATTACAAAAGAAGTCGCCAAAGATTTCTACGATTTACACATCAGCAACAGCCCATGGGAAATCATGCTCTATACCTTCCTGTTCGTGGCGGTGAATTACATTATTTTGGCAAAAGGTATCATCGGCGGAATTGAACGTTCCGTGAAATACTTAATGCCATTACTCTTTATCTTCCTAATTGGTATGGTAATTCGTAACCTCACCTTACCGGGTGCAATGGAAGGGGTAACTTTCTACTTAAAACCTGATTTCAGCAAAATTACACCTAAATTATTTATCTTCGTATTAGGCCAAGTATTCTTCGCATTAAGCCTTGGTTTCGGTGTATTGATTACCCTCTCCAGCTATTTAAACAAGGAAGAAAACCTTATTCACACAGCCGTTATTACGGGTTTCACCAATACCATTATCGCTGTGTTATGTGGTTTTATGATCTTCCCATCATTATTCACTTTTGGCATTGAACCTAACGCAGGCCCAACCTTGGTTTTCCAAAGTTTACCAATTGTATTCTCACATTTATGGGCGGGTAAATTCTTTGCTATCGTATTCTTCGGCTTATTGCTTATTGCGGCATTAACCACATCAATTACGATTTATGAGGTCATCATCACCGCATTACAAGAAAAACTCAGAATGCGCCGTGGTAAAGCGATTTTTGTTACCTTGATGGGGATTTTCTTATTAGGTAATGTGCCCTCTATTTTAGGTGACAACCTTTGGAAAGATTTCACTATCTTCGGTAAAAGCATTTTCGATGCCTTCGATTTCGTCAGCGGCAATATTCTCTTTATGTTGACCGCACTTGGTTGTGCTATTTTCGTTGGTTTTGTGTTAAAAGACGATGCAAAAAAAGAGCTATCACCAACGCCAAATTCACTTTTCACCACAATCTGGTTTAACTATGTCAAATTTGTGGTTCCTGTGATTATTTTGGTGATTTTTATTAGTAATATGTAATAAAAAAACCGAGCTATTTAGCTCGGTTTCTTTTTTATCAATGCCCTATTTTGCTTCAGCTTGGGTCTTTTTCTCTTCAAGCTCTTCCCAACGAAGGAATGCTGTTTCAAGTTCCGCTTCCGTATCCGCTAATTCTTTTAGCTTCGCATCCGTTACATCATGAGCTTGTTGGAAAAAGTGAGGGTCACCAATTTCAGCTTGAAGTGCAGTGATTTTCTCTTCCAATTCTTCCAATAATTGTGGTAGCTGTTCTAACTCGCGTTGTTCTTTGTAAGAAAGTTTAACAGATTTTGGCTTTTGAGAAATAACGTCATTTTTAACCGCACTTTCCTGTGCTTTTGGTGCTTCTTTTTTGATTTTTTTAGCTTCTTGCTCTGCTTTCATGGCAAAGTAATTGGCTTGTTGTCCTTTTGCATCAAAGAAACCGCCCACGTATTTATTTAATACGCCGTCGCCTTCAAAGAAATAACACTCAGTCGCGACGTTATCAATAAACTGACGATCATGGCTGACAATCAATAAGGTGCCTTGATAATCCGTGAGGATTTCTTCCAATAATTCTAAGGTTTCTACATCCAAGTCATTAGTTGGTTCATCGAGAATCAGTAGATTATTCGGTTTCAGTAATAATTTAGCCAATAACAAGCGATTACGTTCACCACCAGAAAGGGCTTTGACAGGTGTCATGGCGCGTTTTGGTGGAAATAAGAAATCCTGCAAATAGCCTAATACATGACGTTTTATGCCGTTAACTTCAATATCCTGTTTACCATCGGCTACGTTATCCATTACCGTTTTTTCCGGATCAAGATCAGCACGATATTGGTCAAAATAAGCAATCTCTAATTTTGTACCGCAATGAATGCGACCGCTGATCGGCTTGATTTCACCTAATAAAAGTTTAATAAAGGTAGTTTTTCCGCAGCCATTTGGGCCAACCAATGCAATTTTATCGCCACGTAAAATGGTCGTGCTGAAATCTTTGAGCAGCTGTTTGCCTTCAATCTCATAGCTTACATCTTCCATTTCAAATACGATTTTGCCTGAACGACTTGAGTTATCTAATTGTAACTTAGCAGTCCCCATCACTTCACGACGTTGGCGACGTTCTTCACGCATGGCTTTTAAAGCGCGCACCCGGCCTTCATTACGCGTACGACGCGCTTTAATACCTTGACGAATCCAAACTTCTTCTTGCGCTAATCGCTTATCGAAAAGCTCGTTCTGTAATGCTTCGACACGTAAGTTTTCTTCTTTCGTGGTGAGATATAAATCATAATCACCAGGATAAGACACTAATTTACCGCGATCTAAATCCACAATACGAGTCGCCATTTTACGGATAAAAGAACGGTCATGAGAAATAAACACAATACTTCCAGTGAATTCTAATAAGAAGTTTTCTAACCATTCTATTGCATCCACATCCAAGTGGTTGGTCGGTTCATCTAATAACAAGACATCAGGATTACACACCAGCGCACGAGCAAGGGCCGCTTTACGCAGCCAACCACCAGATAAATCTGCTAATTTAGTATCGGGATTTAACTCGAGCTTTTGCAGAACTTCATTGATTTTATTTTCAAACTGCCAGCCATTGGCATGCTCTAATTTAGCTTGCACTTGTGCCAGTTGATTAAGAATTTGTTCGCTGTAATTTTGTGTCAACTCTTGTGAAATATGGTGATATTCCTTTAACAAATCCGCTAAATGCTCAATCCCTTCAGCCACATAATCAAATACATTCCCTTCAGCATGGCGCGGCGGGTCTTGTTCTAAACGAGAAACTACTAAATCTTTTTCATACTGCACTTTGCCGTCATCCATGGTGACTTGCTGTGCAATTATTTTTAATAACGTTGATTTACCTGCCCCGTTACGCCCCACCAAACATACGCGCTCATTCGGTTCAATATGCAGTTCAGCGTGATCAAGTAAGGGGTGATCACTAAAAGAAAGATAAGCGTTAGTTAAACTAATTAATGCCACAAAATTGTCCTATAAATTCAAAATATCAATAAAAATAATCGCACTTTAGAGCTGGTGATAAACCTTTAAGGCATAGGCATCTGACATGCCCGCGATATAGTCACAAATAATACGTTTTTTACCCTGCTCCGGTGCGTTTCTCCAACGATTAGCGGTATTCGTTGGCAATAAACGTTCTGGGTCAGACTCAAAAATCTGGAACATTTCCGTGAGAATACGTTGGCCTTTATATTCAATACGTTGCGTTTCTACATGACGAATCACGTATTTCCACACAAACTTTTTAAATACATTTAATGCCGCAATTACATCTTGCGGTAGTTCCGCGTTATAACGTAACAATGGCTCATCAAAATTGCCGGTAACTTTCCAACGCACATGGGTAATAAAGAAATTCACTAATGCACCAATGGCATTTTTACGCTCGAAATGATGGTTGGAGAACAATCGTTGGCTAACTTGCTCTATATTTTTTGCCAACCAATCTGAAGGAATCATTTTAAGTTCAGCCAATGCTTCTTGCCATTGATGTTGATTTACCACACCGGTCACAATCGCATCTTCTAAATCATGCACGCCATACGCAATATCATCTGCCAACTCCATAATACTGCAATCTAAAGATTTAAATTGTGTTTTTAAAAACTCGGCAGGATTTGACCGCACTTTTTGAAATGAACCAAACAAAGTGCGGTCATTTTCAGAAAGGTTTTGCAACAGCCAATTAAACATTGTGACGTCATCACGGAATAAGCCTTTTCCTGGTTTCCAATCACTAATCTTGACATAACGCGGATCAGCATTTTCAGCATGCGGCAACTGGGCATATTGCGGGGAAGATAAGTCTAAAATATTCGGATATTTCACCACACCTAAAATAGCACGACGCGTTAAATTCATCCCTGCTGTTTCAGTATAAGGTTCCAGTTTAGTAATAATACGAAATGTCTGCGCATTACCTTCAAAACCACCGTGGTCACGCATCATATAATTGAGTGCCACTTCCCCACCATGACCAAACGGTGGATGACCAATATCATGCGCAAAGCACAAACTTTCAATTAAATCATTGCTTGGTAATAAAGGTTTGAGCTGTTTCTGTAATTCACTTTTTTCGATATGAAGCATGTCTGAAATAGCAACATAACTTTCCGCAAATTTTAATTGGGAAACCAGGCTGCTACCGATTTGTGCTACTTCAAGGGAATGAGTTAAACGAGTTCGATAAAAATCATTTTCGCCCACGGCGTGAATTTGTGTTTTTGCTTGTAAACAACGGAAAGCTGCAGAATGTAAAATCCGCCCGCGATCACGACGAAATGGCGGTCTGTGATCTTTTTCGCGAGGCGGATCAGGGAGGAAACGTTCAGTCCAAAAATCAGCTAATTGGGTTCTCATAAAAATAGACGAATAACATGGAATACTAAGGGCGCTAAAATTGAGCTCATAATACCGCAAAGTACCAAAGAAATCGAACTATAACTCCCCGCTTTCGGATCGGCTTCCATACAGCTTACCGTGCCTAATGCGTGAGAAACGGCACCAACAGATAAACCTACGGCTTCTTGTTGTTTAATACCGAGTTTTTTCAAGATGAGATAACCAAAAACCGAACCTTGCAAACCTGCAACAATCACCCCTACAGCTGTAACGGCAGGAATACCGCCTAAATGTGAAGACACTTCCATCGCAATTGGCGTAGTAATGGATTTCGGTAATACGGTTGCTACCATTTCAGGACTCGCCCCTAAAATAATCGCAAAAATGGCACCGGTAAACATGGAAAACAGAGAAGCTAATATCACCACAGAAAGAATAATTTTCCACTGTTTCGCAATTTGACGAAGTTGTTCATACAACGGTAACGCCAGAGCAACAATACTCACCCCTAATAAATTATTAATCGGCGCATTGCCCGCCATATAATCATCATAAGGAATATCGCCCACCACTAAAATCAGCACAAGGATTGATACTGTGAGCACAAAAGTATTGAAAATCATGGATTTCCAGCGTTTACTAATTTGCAACGCAAGCCAAAATCCGAAAATCGTTAAAATGGTATAAAGATAAATTGCATACTGCATAATAAAACCTTAGTCAGCTTGAAGATTGCGTCTTTCTAATACTTTTTTACGCTTATGGGTAAAGGATTGTTTATAAAATAAATAGTTTCCTATAAATGCAATAACCAAAAGTGTCAGCATGGTACTGAGAATGTTTGGAATAAGTAAAACTTTCCACTGGGCCACGAGTAAATCATAATATTTGATAATGCCCACGCTCACTGGCACAAACAGCACTGCCATGTAACGAATCAACAAGCTAGAACCGAAATAAATCCACTCTAAGTGAATCACATGAGTCGTTAAACCTAAAAAAAGTAATAACAAGCCCCAAATGCTGCCTGGAATCCCCACGGGGATATAGTGAGAAATCAAATTGCCGAGTAATAACATAATGTATAAAATGATGAGCGAACGAGCGAGTTGAACGCCTTTTTGGAGTAACATATTTCCTCTATCAACTTTTTTAATAACAATTAAAATTTATTTTACGCTTTTTTGTTAAAATTACCCATTCATTTTAGCTAAATTTTGCGATGTAGATCAAAGAAATTCCAAATGATTAAAAAACTCTTCTTATTTTTAACCATAATTTTGACCCCACTTTGGACGCAATTTTCACTCGCTACTGAGCGCCAAATGGCGTGTTGGGTCGTTGGTGTAAGTGATGGCGATACCTTAACTTGCCTCTTACCCACTAAAAAACAATTCAAAGTACGATTACAAGAAATTGATGCGCCAGAAAAAGGCCAACCATTTGGAAAGAAAGCCAAAGAATATCTTTCACAGCTTGTTTTCAAACAAAATGTGACGTTGTCAGTTTCTGGTTATGATCGCTACCAACGTATTTTGGCAACGGTTTATCTACAAGAACAAAATATCAACTTAGAAATGGTGAAAAACGGCATGGCTTGGGTTTATCCGCAATATGCTAAAAATCCAATCTACTTCCAGGCACAAGATTTTGCCCAACAACAAAAAATCGGCTTATGGCGAGATCCCACCCCTATTGCCCCTTATGAATGGCGTAAACAGAAAAAAACACTCAAACACGGAGATAACCATGGCTTTTGATTACCAATCATTTAAAAATGAATTCCCTTATTTTAAATCGCCAAATGCCGTGGTTTATTTGGATAATGCAGCGACGGCATTAAAACCTCAAGCACTAATTGATGCGACGAGTACTTTTTATCAATCGGCGGGCTCCGTACATCGTAGTCAGTATGAAGCGGCACAAACAGCACAATATGAAAATGCTCGTCACTTAGTTAAAACCTTAATTAATGCGGAAGATGAAAAAGCCGTAATTTGGACGTCTGGGACGACTCATAGCATTAATTTGGTTGCCAACGGTTTACTTCCCTCTTTACATGCGGGAGATGAAATCTTAATTAGCCAAGCAGACCATCATGCTAATTATGTTACTTGGCATGAAACAGCGAAAAAATGCGGAGCGAAAATTCAAGTGCTGCCTATTTTGGATAATTGGTTAATTGATGAAAATGCCTTGATTGCAGCCTTAAATGAGAAAACCAAATTAGTCGCACTCAATTTTGTTTCCAACGTAACGGGAACGGAACAACATATCCAGCATTTAATTCGAGTAATCCGTCAACATAGCAATGCGCTCATTTTAGTAGATTCCGCCCAAGCTATTAGCCATATACAAATTGATTTACAGGCATTAGATGCGGATTTTATCGCCTTTTCTGCACACAAAATTTATGGACCAAACGGCATTGGCGTATTAAGCGGAAAATTAAGCTCGCTTTCCCTGCTACAACCACTTTTTTACGGTGGAAAAATGATTGAGCGCGTATCCCATGAATGTATTACCTTTGCCAATTTACCTTATCGATTAGAAGCCGGTACACCAAATATTGCGGGCGTGATTGGCTTTGGTGTAGTGCTAGATTGGCTCAAAAAATGGGATTTTCAGGCTGCCGAGGCGCATGCCGTTGAGCTTGCCGAGCAAAGTAAAGTGCGGTTAAAAAACTATCCGAATTGTCGCTTATTCAATTCGCCGCAGCCAAGTTCAGTGGTTTGTTTTATTTTTGATGGTATTGCGACATCCGATCTTGCTACGCTCCTGAGCGAACAAAAAATTGCGTTGCGTGTTGGCGAACATTGTGCCCAACCTTACTTAGCCCGTCTTGGTGAGCGTACTACATTAAGACTTTCTTTTGCGCCTTACAATAGCCCACAAGATGTGGATGCTTTTTTTGCGGCATTAGATAAATCCTTAGAGTTATTAGCATGCTAGAAAACATTAAACAGGCAAAAAATTGGGAAGATCGTTACCGTTTCATTATTCAAGCCGGTAAGCATCTTCCTCAACCCTCTCCAGATGAATTAGCTCAAATGCAATCGATTCAAGGCTGCGAAGCAAGGCTTTGGTTTAAGACCATTCCACAAAATGACAGCACGTTTCAGTTTCAAGCTTACAGCGAAGCGCGCATTATGAATGGTTTGTTATGGTTGTTGTTGCAAAACATCAACGGCCAAACCCGAGACCAATTACAACAATTTAATATTCGTCAATTTTTTGATGAACTTGGTATAGCCTCTCGCTTAAGTGAAACTCGCTTGAACGGTTTAAAGCAAATT
Organism: Parahaemophilus parainfluenzae; assembly: GCF_001053575.1. Taxonomy (GTDB): domain Bacteria; phylum Pseudomonadota; class Gammaproteobacteria; order Enterobacterales; family Pasteurellaceae; genus Haemophilus_D; species Haemophilus_D parainfluenzae_S. The sequence continues at coordinate 142,767 of NZ_JVSL01000032.1, forward strand.
CAAGAAATCTTGCACAATCTGTAATTATGTATCTGATCGAACCCTTTTTTAAATTGACCGCCTTAGAAAACGACATTGCCCTACAAAGCCGTTTGCTCAATGCCGTCATCGACCAATGGCGTTATAACGGACAAATTATCGGCCGTGAAATCCCGCTTTATTTGATGGAGGAAGACAGCGAACAAGGTTTTGCAATGCGCGTTATTTGCCCTGAGCAAGATAGCCTTTTACCCGAGAATAATAACCAAACTGTAAATCTGGCGATGGAAAATACTGAAAAGTGCGGTCTAAATTTTCAGGGTTTTCAAATTATTGCCGATGATTTAAATGCAGACAGCACCGCAGAATGCAGCCATCCTGCATGGCAGATGCTTTATACCACACATTTGCAATCTTGCTCGCCATTGCATAGCGGAGATGATTTCTCCCCAATTCCACTTTATAAACAGCTAAAAAATCAACCGCACTTAAGCCAAGATTTGATTAAATGGCAGGAAAATTGGCAGGCTTGCGATCAGTTGCAAATGAATGGTTCAGCTTTAGAAAAAGAAGCATTAAACGAAATCTCCGAGATTAATAGCACGCTCTGTAAACATGGACGCTACCTTGCTACTGAAATCGAAAAAGAAAGTGGCATACCGACCTATTATTATTTATACCGTGTCGGTGGACATTCTTTAGAATCGGAACAACAACGCTGTTGCCCGCAATGTGGTGGCGATTGGACATTAGACGCACCACTATTTGATGTAATTTACTTTAAATGCGACCAATGTCGATTAGTCTCGAATGTGTCGTGGAATTTTTTATAACGCTTTCGTCATTCAGGAAAACAAATGAACTATCAAGATAAAAGCCTTCAATCTTTAAAACTCGGTCAAGCAACAGAATATGCTGCGAATTATGACCGCACTTTGTTACAACCCGTGCCTCGAAAACTCAATCGTGATGGCTTAGGCATAACTGAACAACAGCCATTTTCCGAAGGGGCGGATATTTGGACAGCCTACGAAATTTCTTGGTTAAATCCAAAAGGTTTGCCACAAGTAGCCGTTGCTGATGTGGAAATTGATTATCGCAGTGAAAATTTAATTGAATCGAAAAGCTTTAAACTCTACTTAAATAGCTTTAACCAAAGTAAATTTGCTGATTTTGCTAGCGTAGAACGCACTATGCGTGAAGATCTAAGTGCTTGTGCTCAAGGCGAGGTCAAAGTACGTTTGCATCCTTTATCCCATTATCAAGGACAAAGTATTGATACTTTACCGGGCGATTGCATTGATGATCAGGATATCGAAATCCACAGCTACGAATTTGATGCAGACATTTTGCAAGATTGTACGTCCAATAACGTGGTGGAAGAAACCTTAGTAAGTCATTTATTAAAATCTAACTGTCTTATCACCAGTCAGCCCGATTGGGGAACCGTGCAAATTCATTATGTGGGTAAACAAATCGATCGCGAAAAACTTCTCCGCTACATCGTGTCTTTCCGTCAACATAATGAGTTTCACGAGCAGTGTGTCGAGCGTATTTTCTGTGACTTGATGCATTACGCCAAACCAGAAAAACTCACCGTCTATGCGCGTTATACGCGGCGTGGTGGATTGGACATTAATCCATTCCGTTCTAACTTTGAGGAAATTCCGCAAAATTTACGCTTGGCAAGACAATAAAAATTTGAATAGAAAAACTTACGTAAACAGCAAGGAAGATGATACGTTATAAATACTCTTATTAGTTTTTTTCATAATTTAATTTTTAGTGTTCTACAATTATTAGAATATATCTCTATTGACATTATTTTTTAACACTCTAGAATTTAGTAAAAAAAACATAAACTTAAACATAACTAACTCGAGGTTCCAAATGGCTTATCGTACAGATTCTGATTTAGAATTTTTATCCCAATGTTCTGATGAAGATTTAAATGATCTAGTTTACTGCTTAACTCATGATAAAGATGGTAGTAGTAGATTTACTGAAGAATTAACTAAGACTAAAGCATATAAAAAATATAACCCAAGCCATAGTATGTACTGGAAAGAAATTGCAGCTGAAATTCAATGTTTTGGTGCAAACTCTCTCTTCACACTAATTAGTGGTGGAAAAGGCGCACTATATAAAAAAGTACTTTGCGATGTATGCGACAAAATGAAAGTTAATTATAATAAAAATTCTAATGTAGAACGAATTGAGAATGCACTTTTATCAAAAGTATTAGAAGATGCACTAGAAAAAATGTCTTCTAATGAAATAAAACAGCTTGCCACAGAAATTGGGATTAAAAACACTCAAAATATTACAAAACAAGCTTTACTTGCTTCATTTCAAACAATTTTTAAAATGGGCGGATTCAAATCTTACCAATTAACCTTAATTGTTGTTAATGCAATATTAAAAGCATTAATTGGAAGAGGATTATCCCTTGCTGGTAATGCTGCATTAACAAGAACAGTTGCTGTACTGAGTGGCCCTATCGGATGGGTAATTACTGGATTATGGACGGCTATTGATATTGCTGGCCCTGCATATCGAGTTACCATTCCTGCAGTTATCCAAGTGGCCGCTTTACGACAAAAAGTATTATATGCTAATACTGCTAATGAAATCTCTTTTTCATAAGCTTAAAAGTGCGGTTATTTTTAACCGCACTTTTATTTTACACATGTCGTAAATCGTGAGCTTGTTGCAATAACTGACGACTCTCTTGTAAGAATTGATCAGAATATTCTCCAAACCATTCTCTCACTTGATGGAAAGCATCAATAAACCCTTGGCGATCGCCTTTTTCAAAGAATTGCAATGCTTCTTCATACGTTTGTTTCAGGCTTTCAATCACATCTAAATTTTCTGGCTTATCCATAATAATATCGGCATAAAGTGCCGCATCTTGGGCAAATAGACGACCAATCATGGCTAATTCCAAACGATAAATCGGGGAAGATAATGCCAATAAATTACTTAAATTGACTGGTTGTTTGGAAAGATGCAGACCATTCGCGAATGTGGAAAAGTGACGTAATGCTTGAATGTACGTCATATTGTGATCATGCTCCGCTGCATCAATTTGATAAATTTTTGCACCCCAGATTTGAATTTGCTCTAACAACCATTCATAACGCTCACTAAAACGCCCATCACAACGTACAACCACTTGTTTTGCCATGCTAGCAATATCGGGACCAAACATTGGATGCAGCCCAACCACTGCCCCTTTATGCACGTCTAACATTTTAGCTAATGGAATACGTTTCACGGAGGTAAGATCCGCCAGTAGCATATTTTCGGTTAAATGTGGCTTTAGACGTTCAATTGTTTCTAACGTGTGATCAATCGGCACTGAGACTATAACAACATCCGCATTCGTTAAAATGCGTTCTGCCACATCCCAATCATCTCGGTCTAAAATAGAAATAGGATAACCAGAGGCACGTAAATAACGTGCAAATAATTGCCCCATTTTTCCGTAACCACCGACGATAACAATTTTGTTAATGGCTGAATTCAGGGTTTTAAAACCAAATTGATTTTCATTGGAATAAGATTCACGCATGAAACGACGTAGCACATCTTCAATAAGCTGAGGGGAAATCCCCGCTTTAGCCGCCTCTTCTCGGCGTGCTTGTAACATGGCTAACTCACGTTCTGGCGCATAAATCGGCAAGCCTTTTTCGTGCTTTACTTCGCCTACTTGGCTTACTAATTCGAGACGTTTAGCAAAAAGTTGAATCAGTTCACGATCGAGCGCATCAATTTCCTGACGTAAATGGTTAAGGGCATCCATAATTCACCTGTAATATCTTATTTACATGATTGCAATTAAAAGGTTACAGGTGAGATTACTGGAATTAAAAAAGAAAGGCAAATAGTTAGAGAGATTGCGTAATCAAGCGTTGTGGACGAATCACATTGTTATCATCGACAAGTGCTACGCCTAAAAAGATATTCTCGTCAGAAAATAACCGCACTTGACCATGTAATTTTGCTTCATTAGCAAATTTAACTCGTTGTCCAAAGCCGATACCTTTACTTTGCTCGGCATTTAGCTGTAATGCGGGTAATTTACTGACCGCTGTATCTGTCGGTAAAAGATGTTGATCAAGTTGTTCAAGATCACCTTGCTCTGCAAGCACCTGCAAAGCATCCCATGTCATCATCTTTTCTGTTGGATAATCCGCAACCGCAGTTCGACGTAACACTGTCACATGAGCGCCACAACCTAACACTTCACCTAAATCATCCACTAATGTACGGATATAGGTTCCTTTCGAACAATGCACTTCTAAAGTTAGAAAAGGTGCTTGATACTCGATAAAGTTTAGCTCAAAAATCGTGATAGGACGGGCTTCACGTTCTACTGTAATGCCTGCACGAGCATACTCATACAACGGTTTCCCATTGTGCTTTAATGCAGAAAACATGGTCGGTACTTGTAAAATATCACCACGAAATTGTTCAAGTGCGGTCAAAATTTGTGATATTTCTACATTGACAGGGCGCGTTTCTACCACTTGTCCTTCAGCATCAGAGGTATCCGTACGTTCACCTAATTTTGCTGTGACTACATAGCGTTTATCCGCATCTAACAAAAATTGTGAAAACTTTGTGGCTTCACCTAAACAAATGGGCAGCATACCGGTTGCTAATGGATCAAGCGCACCAGTATGTCCTGCTTTATTCGCTTGGAATAAGCGTTTCACCTTTTGCATAATGTCATTAGATGACATACCTTGTGGCTTATCTAATAAAAATACGCCATCAATATCACGTCCACGCTTACGAGGTCTCGACATTAGTCATTTTCCTCAACGTGTTTTTTCTCGTCTTCACGAATCACGTTTGTCACTAAATTAGACATACGCATCCCTTCAACTAAGGACTGATCGTAGAAGAAACGAATTTCCGGCACAATGCGTAAGCGCATCGCTTTACCCACTAATGAACGGATATAAGGTGCTGCTTTTTCCAAACCTTTCATGCCCTGTGCAATAGCCACTTCATCATGATCAAACAAAAATGTGACAAACACTTTTGCATACGCTAAATCGCTTGATACTTCCACATCTGACACAGTTACCATGCCAATACGGGGATCTTTTACTTCACGCTGTAAAATGATGGCGATTTCTTTTTGCAATTCTTGTGCAACGCGATCGCTGCGTTTAAATTCTCTTGCCATAATATTTCTCTTACTAAGTAAGTTTTACCTACATTTATAGGTTACAAATTATTTCTCTGATTTGGTTTTATTTCGGCGAAGGATAAAACCGATCACTACGCCAATGAGACCTGCGATGACATTCACGATGACATCCATCACAACAACTAGACTCCAGTCTGCCCCACGTTCTTCATAGGATAACTGGGCATGATAAATGCTGGCTATCCAAAAACAAAGTTTTACAGCAATGGGGATAATTAGAAATTTCCATTTCTTCTGCCCAAACCCATAAGCAATTAAAATAGCATTGATCGCCGCCCAACCAAACATTGATTCCATTTTTAGCTCCAATGACAAAAGCGGTCAAAAATACGTTGAATTTTGACCGCTCTTTTTATCGATTAGATTGAACGTTTAACTTCAACGACTTCAAACACCTCGATTTGGTCGCCGACTTTCACGTCATTGTAGTTTTTAACGCCGATACCACATTCCATACCATTACGGACTTCAGAAACGTCATCTTTAAAGCGACGGAGAGATTCCAATTCACCTTCAAAAATTACCACGTTATCACGTAATACACGGATTGGGTTGTTGCGTTTTACTACACCTTCGGTCACCATACAACCGGCGATTGCACCAAATTTCGGATGTTTAAACACATCACGCACTTCAGCCAAGCCGATGATTTCTTGTTTGAATTCAGGTTGTAACATACCGCTCATCGCGGCTTTCACATCATTTAATAGTTCATAAATGATGGAGTAATAACGAAGGTCAATGTTTTCTGCTTCGATAATACGACGAGCAGAAGCATCCGCACGAACGTTAAAGCCGACCATAATCGCATTAGAGGCTGCCGCTAAGGTTGCATCAGTTTCAGAAATACCACCTACGCCTGAGCCCACTACTTTCACTTTCACTTCATCAGTAGAAAGATCTTGTAACGATTGAATAATCGCCTCCACAGAACCCTGTACGTCCGCTTTCACAATAACATTAAGCTCAGCCACATCACCTTCAGTCATATTGCTAAACATATTTTCAAGTTTCGCTTTTTGCTGACGAGCGAGTTTCACTTCACGGAACTTACCTTGACGGTGTAACGCCACTTCACGTGCTTTTTTCTCATCACGTACTACAGTTGCTTCATCACCCGCTGCTGGTACACCAGAAAGACCTAACACCTCAACAGGGATAGATGGGCCTGCTTCATCGATTTCTTTACCGTTTTCATCGCGCATTGCACGAACACGACCGTATTCAAAACCGCAAAGTACGATATCACCTTTACGTAAAGTACCAGATTGAACAAGAATTGTCGCAACCGGACCACGACCTTTATCAAGGTAAGATTCAATCACCACACCACTTGCCATGCCATCTTTTACAGCCGTTAATTCAAGTACTTCTGATTGAAGCAAGATGGCATCTAATAAGTCATCAACACCGGTACCTTTCTTCGCAGAAACAGGAACGAATTGTACATCACCACCGAATTTTTCAGAAATCACTTCGTGTTGAAGTAATTCTTGTTCTACGCGATCTGGATTTGCTTCTGGTTTATCAATTTTGTTCACCGCAACCACTAAAGGCGCACCTGCTGCTTTCGCGTGTTGAATCGCTTCAATGGTTTGAGGCATCACACCATCATCTGCAGCAACAACAAGAACGACGATATCCGTTGCTTTTGCACCACGTGCACGCATTGAGGTAAATGCAGCGTGTCCCGGTGTATCTAAGAAGGTGATCATTTTGCCATCATCCATTTCTACGTGGTACGCACCGATGTGCTGCGTAATACCACCCGCCTCACCGGCTGCAACTTTCGCTTTACGAATATAGTCAAGCAATGAAGTTTTACCATGGTCAACGTGACCCATGATCGTTACAACTGGTGCACGAGTCACTTTTTCTGCGTTAACATCACGATCGCCTAATACTTCTTCTTCAAGTTCATTTTCATTACGAAGAATCACTTTGTGACCTAATTCTTCAGCCACTAACTGTGCTGTTTCTTGGTCAAGCACTTGGTTAATGGTTACCATTTCGCCCATCTTCATCATCGCTTTGATGATTTCAGTCGCTTTGGTTGCCATTTTATTTGCTAATTCCGCAACGGTAATGGTTTCACCAATAACAACATCCTGTTTCACAACCTGAACAGGTTTTGTGAAGGCTTGTTGTAATGCTGCACCTTTCTTACCATTTTTACCTTTACCGAATTTACCGTCTTTTTGATTTTTACGGTTAGATTCGCGCTCATTTTTATTGCCGCCTTTCACGTCATCGCGTTCTTTTTTCGCCTTAGCGACTTTATTTTTACCGCGACCGCGATTTTCATTACGGCGTTCTTCTTCGTCTTCTGCTTCTAAAGCATAACGAGAGCTTAAATTGTAATCTGTATAATCTTCTGATGCGCTTTCATTGCTTGACGTATCCGCTTCAGCATAACGTTTAGCATCTTCAGCTGCTTTACGCGCTTGCTCTTCTGCTTTTTGGCGAGCTAGCTCTTCCGCTTTGCGACGAAGTTCTGCTTCTTCCGCTTTACGTTTTTCTTTTTCTGGATCAACAGATTTAGGTTTATTTTCAACCGCACTTTGTGCTAGTTTCGCTGCCTTTTCTGCTTCAACCTTAGCTTTTTCAGCTTTCGCTTTTTCTGCTGCAGCTTTTTCAGCAGCTAAACGTGCTTTTTCTTCTGCCACTTTTTTCTCTGCTTCTTGCTGTGCTTTTAATTTTTCTGCCTCAGCAGCTTTTCGGGCAGCATCTGTTGGCACAGTGCGTTTTTTACGAACTTCAACTTGTACCGCTTTTGCTTTACCGCCAGCTGTTGTACTGCTTACGGTTGTTTTTGTTCTGCGTTGAATACTTAGTTTTTTCGGTGCATTCGCATCCGCATTTTTTACATCTTCAGTCATTATTAAACTCCTTACTCTTCGCTAAACCAGCAAATATTACGCGCAGCCATAATAAAGTCAGCGGCTTGCTCTGCGGTTAATTCTTCGATATCAGCTAAATCATCTACACCTTGCTCAGCAAGTTCTTCAAGCGTAGTAATTTGTTTTTCAGCTAATTTAAAGGCAATGTGACGATTCATCCCTTCAAGATTTAATAAACGATCTTCAATATTCGCTTTTTTCAAGGCTTCTTCTTCAGCTGCTGCTGCTGCAGTAATGGCATCTTTTGCGCGACCTTGTAACTCTTCGATAAGATCTTCATCTTCTAAACCATCAATTGCAGTTAGCTCGCTTACTGGAACATAAGCCACTTCTTCTAATGAAGTAAAGCCTTCATCCACTAAGATTTGAGCAAACTCTTCATCAAGGCCTAATTTATCCATGAATAAATTTAATACTTTGGTATCTTCTGCTTGATGTTTTTCATTTAATTGTTCAGTAGTCATGACATTTAATGTCCAACCGGTTAATTGTGTCGCTAAACGTACATTTTGACCATTACGACCAATTGCTTGTGCTAAGTTGTCAGCATTAACCGCAATGTCCATTGAGTGATTATCTTCATCTACGATAATTGAAGTCACATCAGCTGGTGCCATTGCATTAATCACATATTGTGCCGGATTATCATCCCAAAGTACGATATCCACACGTTCACCACCTAATTCATTGGTAATCGCTTGAACGCGAGCACCGCGCATACCCACACACGCACCAACTGGGTCGATACGTTTGTCATTTGATTTCACCGCAATTTTCGCACGAGAACCTGGATCACGAGCTGCACCACGGATTTCAAGCATTTCTTCGCCGATTTCTGGTACTTCAATACGGAATAACTCGATTAACATTTCAGGTTTCGCACGAGTCACAAATAGTTGTGCAGTTTTGCTTTCTGGATTCACTTTATAAAGCACACCACGAACACGATCGCCAGGGCGGAAATTTTCACGTGGAAGCATATCTTCACGCATAATCACGGCTTCAGCTTTATTGCCTAAATCTAAAATGATGCTTTCACGATTTACTTTTTTCACCGTCCCCGTAACAATTTTGCCTTCTTCAGAACGGAATTGCTCAACTACTTTCGCACGCTCTGCTTCACGAATTTTTGTACTGATCACTTGGCGAGCAGTTTGCATCGCAATACGGTCAAATGCGATAGACTCAATTTGGTCTTCAACATAATCACCAAGTTGAACATTCGGATCTTCAAATTGTGCCGCTTCTAAAGTCATTTCTTTTGTTGGCACTTTAACTTCATCAACCACCAACCAACGACGGAATGTATCAAACTCACCCGTTTTAGGGTTGATAGATACGCGAATATCGGTTTCATAGTCATATTTTTTCTTTGTTGAAAGTGCAATCGCACTCTCTAACGCTTCAAAAATCTTTTCGCGTGGTAATAACTTCTCGTTAGATACTGCTTCAGCAGCTAACAAAATCTCTTTACTCATTTTCCTTTTTCTCCTTTAAAATTTTGCGATTACATTGGCTTTTTGAATGTTGCCAAAAATAAGAACTTGTTTCTGACCATCAACAATAAGTGTCAACATGTCATTTTCAATTTTTTCCAATTTACCTTGCCATTTACGACGATCTAAAACAGGAATACGTAAATGCACAGCGATATCCTCGCCCACATAACGTTGGAATTGTTCAAGCGTAAATAGTGGACGATCCAGACCTGGTGATGACACTTCGAGGTTATATTTATCCGCAATAGGATCTTCCACGTCTAAAATCGCGCTCACTTGACGACTTACATCAGCACAATCATCAACGCCTACGCCACCTTCTTTATCAATGAATAAACGGACGGTCATAAAACGCCCTGCACGTTGGCATTCAATCCCCCAAAGCTCGCAGCCTAAGTCTTCTACTGCACCTTGAAGCATCTCTTGCAATTTTTGTTCTAATGTTGCCAATTTTTGCTCCTAATCTTAAAATTCAGACATAAAAAAAGGGTTAGGTTCGTCAATGAACCTAAGCCCAGTTTCTAAATTTCTCGTACAAAAAAACCCCAAATTTGGGGTTCTTTTTACTGAACTTGTTATTGGTTGCGGGGGCCGGATTTGAACCGACGGCCTTCGGGTTATG
>NZ_JVSL01000033.1:0-50804 GCF_001053575.1 Parahaemophilus parainfluenzae
AAGTTATTAAAGGAATAATCCTGGCGGCGATAGAGCGGTGGTCCCACCTGACCCCATACCGAACTCAGAAGTGAAACGCCGATGCGCCGATGGTAGTGTGGGGCTTCCCCATGTGAGAGTAGGACACCGCCAGGTACTGAATGTGAACCCCGAGCTGAATGGCTTGGGGTTTTTGTTTTTATATTTGATTTTAATAAAGTAAAAGTGCGGTCAAAATCAGAATAGTTTTATTAAAGATGTTTAAATCTTTTAATGAGAAAATATAGGTGGAATGGTACAATCACCAAAATTTTTTATAGGATAAATAACACAAATGGCTCGTAAAAAGAAAAGTCGTAAAATTAGCGATATTATGCCAATTCGTAAATCGGATAAGAAACCTGAAGCACCAAAGCTATCAGGTAAGAAATTAACACGTTATGAATTAGACGCTAAAGCAAGAGAAGATAAGAAAAAACGTAAACATAAAGGTTTAGCATCCGGTTCTCGTCATAGTAACGCTGAACAAAATAAAAATAATCAAGTCGTTGAACAAAAAGATCCGCGTATTGGTAGCCGTAAAAAGGTTCCACTGATTGTTGAATTTGTGAATAAGCCTGAGAAAGGGATGACAATTCCAGCCGTAAAAGAACCGAAAAAACTTGCGCCTGAAGTTGAGTTAGAACGTTTAGAAAATAATGAAATTCTAAATGAATTGTTGGATGCCTTAGATGAAGGCAAAACGATTAGTAAAGCTGATCAACAATTTGTGGATGAATGCTTAGATCGTATTGCTCAGTTAATGGAAGAATTAGGTATTCAAGATGAAGAAGAGACAGAGGATGACCTCTATCGAACCTTCGAGAAAATTGATATCAACCAATTCAGATAATTGTCATGTGGCCGATTATTTTAAGTATTATTGCTTTGGGAATTATTGCTGGGGTATCATTTTATGCTTTCAAATTACTGAGGAAGTTACGCGAGCAAAACACTCTCATTAAGCAGGCTAAAATAGCACGTACAAAACGCCTAAAAGAGAGTATGGTAATTATCGCTAAAGCGATGCAAAATGGAGATTGCAACCATTCAGAAGGGGTGATTCGTTTATCAATGCTTTTACTCCCTTTGGGACTCTCTTTGCAACCATATCAAGCGATGTATGCACTTTATAACATTGTGAAAGAAATGCCTACGCATGAAGCTAGAAAAGCCTTATTAAAAAAAGAAAGAATGAAACTCGATCTTGAGCGAGAAAGTGCAGAAGCAAAATTTGAAGAAGAAATTATGTTGGAGTTACGTCAGTTTTTAAATGACGTAGATAAATTTGGGGAAGCTTAATGTCTGAAATTATTTGGGATCTTGCGTTAATTCAAAAATATAACCAATCAGGACCTCGTTATACATCTTATCCAACTGCATTAGAATTTAATGAAAGTTACACAAACAAAGATTTTATTGCAGCGGCTAATCGTTATCCGGAAAGACCACTTTCCCTTTACGTACACATTCCGTTTTGTCACAAACTTTGCTACTTCTGTGGCTGTAATAAGGTGATTACTCGTCATCAACATAAGGCGGATATTTATCTTGATTACCTTGAAAAAGAAATCAAAGCGCGTTCAGAATTATTCAAAAATCGTGTTGCGACTCAAGTGCATTGGGGCGGTGGTACACCGACTTATTTGACAGAAGAGCAATCTGCTCGTTTGATGAAGATGCTTAAAGATCATTTTACGATTGCGGATAATGCAGAAGTTAGTATTGAGATGGACCCACGCGAAATTGAGCTCGACATGCTTGATCATTTACGCAATATTGGTTTTAACCGAATTAGCATGGGTGTACAAGATTTCAATAAAGCGGTTCAAAAAGCGGTAAACCGTGAACAAGATGAAGAGTTTGTGAATGCGTTACTTGTTCGTGCTCGTGAGTTAGGTTTTCAATCGACGAACCTTGATTTAATTTATGGATTGCCACTTCAAAACGTCGAAAGCTTTATGTTTACATTAAATAAAGTGATTGAATTAAATCCAGATCGTTTAAGTATCTTTAACTATGCCCATTTGCCAAGTCGATTTGCGGGACAAGCAAAAATTAAAGAAGAACAATTACCGCCACCGGAAACTAAATTAGAGATCTTACAGAAAACTATCGAAACTTTGGGCAATGCAGGCTATAAGTTTATCGGTATGGATCATTTTGCTAAACCAGATGATGAATTAGCGATTGCTCAAGAGAAAGGTGTTCTACATCGAAATTTCCAAGGCTATACTACTCAGGAAGAATGTGATTTGCTTGGTTTAGGTGTGTCAGCTATTAGTTTATTGGGTGATACGTATGCTCAAAACCAAAAAGAATTAAAACATTATTATCATGATGTGGAAAATTCAGGAATCGCATTACATAAAGGTTTAGCGATGACAGAAGAGGATTGCTTACGCCGTGATGTGATTAAGCAGTTGATTTGTAACTTTAAGCTTGATTTTGCACCAATTGAAAAACAATATAATATTGATTTCAAAAAGCACTTTGCTGAAGATTTACAGTTATTAAAACCATTACTTGAAGATGGATTAATTTCTGAGATGGAAACGGGCTTACAAGTTTCGCCTAAAGGTCGATTATTAATTCGTAATATTTGCTTATGCTTTGACACCTATTCAAGAGCTGCAGCAAAACGACAACAATTCTCTCGAATTATTTAGTTATATAAAAAACGGTCAAGATATAAGTCTTGACCGTTTTTATTTATTTAGCGATGCTTTCTAGTGCCCATAATTCGCTGAGATTTTCTCTGCGACGAATTAAGTGAGCTTTGTTTCTATCCACTAACACTTCAGCCGTGCGTGGACGAGAATTGTAGTTTGAGGACATGCTTGCACCATAAGCTCCTGCAGAACGTTGAGCAATATAATCCCCTTCAGCAATAGCGAGCTCACGCTGTTTACCTAAGAAATCAGAGGTTTCGCATACTGGGCCAACAACATCATAAATGGCTTTTTCACGCCCTAAAGTGCGGTCAATTTCAATGATGTTCATATAAGCTTCATAGAGTGCTGGACGAATCATATCGTTCATGCCGGTATCGGTAATCGCAAAGTTTCGGCTTTCATTACTTTTTAAGTATTGAACTTTAGCCACTAAAATTCCCGCATTCGCCGCGATCGCTCGACCTGGTTCTAAAATAATTTCGAGATCTTCATAATCTTTTAATTTATTCAGTAGCGCAGTCGCATAATCACTTGGATGAGGTGGCGTTTCATCAGTATAAGTTACGCCTAAACCGCCACCGAGATCTAAATGTTTTAACGTAATACCATCTTCTTTTAACTGTTCTATTAAACGAATGAGGCGATCCGCTGCATCTAAGAAGGGTTGTAATTCGGTAAGCTGAGAGCCAATATGGCAATCCATACCGGTAATTTTCACATGAGGTAAGGTTGCAGCTAATTTATAGACTTCTCGCGCTTCATCTACGCTCACACCAAATTTATTTTCTTTTAATCCAGTGGAGATGTAAGGGTGGGTATGGGCATCAACATCGGGATTCACGCGTAAAGAAATAGGCGCAACTTTGCCCATTTCACCGGCAATTTGATTGATATGATGTAATTCCGCAATAGATTCCACATTAAAACAACGAATGCCTACTTCTAACGCTCGCATAATTTCGGCATGAGATTTTGCTACACCAGAAAAGACGACTTTTGAAGCCTCTCCGCCAGCTGCTAAGACGCGTTCTAATTCGCCCTGTGAAACAATATCAAAGCCTGAACCTAATTTTGCCATTACATTCAATATACCAATATTGGAATTGGCTTTAACGGCATAACAAATTAAGTGTGGATGCTTTCCTAAAGCAGAATCAAAGGCATGCCAATGGCGTTCAAGTGTGGCACGAGAATAAATATAAAGCGGAGTGCCGAATTCTTCAGCGAGTTGTTTGACGGGCAAATCTTCAACATAAAGTTGCTCGTTTTTATATTGGAAAAAATCCATGACGAATCCTTTAAGTGCGGTCAGTTTTTATTGTGTTTTTTGTGTGTTTTGAGGCTGTTCTTTTTCAGGAAAATATAATGGCCCTTTTACACCACAACCTGTAGCCAAAGTACAGAATGCACTGAGTAATAAAATAGAAAGTAATTTTTTCATTTTTCAATCTCTCTAATAAGTAAAATCTGCCTTTGCCAACGAGGCGAAAGGCTTTATAATTCACGGCATTCTATCAGATTTAATCGGAAAATTTTATGAATGTTGCAGAATTTCACCAAAATATTGAACAGGTTTGGCAAAAAATTGAAGAAGCGTTAGAGAATCAAGATTGTGATGTGGATTGCGAAACGCAAGGTTCGGTATTTACCATTACATTTGATGATCGTTCACAAATTGTTATCAATAAGCAAGAACCACTTCTTGAACTTTGGCTTGCGAGCCGTTTGGGTGGATTCCATTTTGCCTATAAAAATAATGATTGGGTGGCAAATGATGGCAAACGCTTTTGGGATTGTTTAACCGAGGCGGTTGCTGCTCACGGAGAAACGGTAACATTCTAATGGCCGAACTCGCGGAACATACCCCGCAAAAAACAGATTTAAAAACGACCGCACTTAATACGTTGCGGTCTGTTTTTGGTTACCAATCTTTCCGCAAAGGGCAGGAAGAAGTGATTCACGCTGCGTTAAGCGGTCAGGATGCCTTAGTGGTGATGGCCACAGGAAATGGCAAATCCTTGTGTTATCAAATTCCAGCACTTTGTTTTCCTGGTCTCACATTAGTGATTTCACCTTTGATTTCTTTAATGAAAGATCAGGTGGATCAACTACAAGCAAACGGTATTGAAGCCGATTTTCTAAACTCTAGTCAGACGCCAGAACAACAACAGCAAGTTGAAAATAAGCTGATTTCAGGACAATTAAAATTATTATATGTTTCGCCTGAAAAAGTGATGACAAACAGCTTTTTTCAGCTGATTTCTTATGCCCAAATTTCCTTTATCGCTATTGATGAAGCACATTGTATTTCACAGTGGGGGCATGATTTTCGTCCTGAATATACCCAACTTGGTGGCTTAAAAGCGGCGTTTCCAAATGCGCCAATTATGGCATTAACGGCGACAGCGGATTACGCGACGAGACAGGATATTCTCACTCATCTTAAATTAGACAATCCTCACAAATACATTGGAAGTTTTGACCGCCCGAATATTCGTTATACGTTGGAAGAAAAGTTTAAGCCGATGGAACAGCTTACGCGTTTTGTGTTAGCTCAAAAAGGCAAAAGTGGCATTGTATATTGTAATAGTCGTTCGAAGGTGGAACGTATAGCAGAAACCTTACGAAATAAAGGCGTGTCGGCTGCGGCGTATCATGCGGGAATGGAAACTGCACTACGCGAACGTGTCCAACAAGATTTCCAACGAGATAATGTTCAAGTTGTGGTTGCGACGATAGCGTTTGGCATGGGCATTAATAAATCCAATGTGCGTTTTGTCGCCCATTTTGATTTGCCGAGAAGCATTGAATCATATTATCAAGAGACCGGTCGTGCGGGGCGAGATGATTTACCTGCGGAAGCGGTGCTGTTCTACGAACCGGCTGATTATGCTTGGTTACAGAAGATTCTGCTTGAAAAGCCAGAGACGCCACAACGTCAAATTGAGCAACATAAATTGGAAGCCATTGGTGAATTTGCCGAAAGTCAGACTTGTCGCCGCTTGGTATTACTCAATTATTTTGGCGAACATCGTCAAACACCTTGTCAAAATTGCGATATTTGTCTTGATCCGCCAAAGAAATATGATGGCTTAATTGATGCACAAAAAGTGATGTCGACGATTTATCGTGTGGGGCAATGTTTCGGCGTGCAATATGTGATTGCGGTATTGCGAGGGATGCATAACCAAAAAATTGTAGAACGCCAACATGATAAGTTAAGTGTTTATGGCATTGGTAAAGATAAAAGCAAAGAACATTGGCAATCCGTGATTCGCCAGCTTATCCACCTTGGTTTTATTCAACAAGTGATCGGTGAGTTTAATAGTGCAACGCTTCAGCTCACAGAAAGCGCTCGCTCTGTTTTAAAAGGCGAAGTGCCGCTTGAATTGGCAATGCCGCGCATTTCATCCATTAATAAAATTGTGCATACATCCCATAAAAATACAGTGGTAAATTACGATAAAGATCTGTTTGCGCGTTTGCGTTTCCTACGGAAGCAGCTAGCGGATAAGGAAAATATTCCACCTTATATTGTCTTTAATGATGCGACGTTACAAGAAATGGCGCAATATATGCCAACAAGTAATATTGAAATGCTACAAATTAATGGAGTCGGGGCGATCAAATTAGAACGCTTTGGGCAGCCGTTTATGGCATTGATTCGAGAACATAAAGCAATTTTAGAAAAGGCAGAAAAAGAATAAGTGCGGTCAAAAAACAGAAGATTTTTCGACCGCACTTTTTTCTAGCTTGCACTTACATCTTGTTCATCTCGTAATTGACGGTCAAAGACTTGTGCACAATCATCGGTACCAGACCCATACCAAGTAGTATCACGTAATGCCACTTCACCTTTACGGTATTTTTCCACTTCGCTTTTCTTCACCAAATAACCCGTTACACGAATCAAATCGGTATTTTTAAGGTAAGTGGTGATATAGCGGTAACCTTGTGAAAATGAACCATCAATAATATCGACGACGGCATCTAAATGATCCACATAGGTTTGGTCAAAGGCAAACAAATCTCCCGTACCTGATGGGAAGTACTTATGGAATGGCGCCGATTGTTTTAAATGGGCCAGTAATGTAGGTTCTTCACCTACACGAATGCGATGTGCAGGCGCATTACGTTTATCTTCTTCATGATTGCTTGCGCCTACTTGAGCATGTAATAAATAACGATTGCCCGTGCGTTCAGCATACACGCCTTCATGGTTATCCGTGACTTCTTTTAATTTATCCATAATCAAGGTCGCAATTTCATCACCGCGTTGGCTTTTACCAAAGGTTTCGTTTAAGCCTTCTTGTTGCAATAAATGATTTGCCGCATCTGCGAGACCAACAATGGCAAACATTCCCGTAAAATTAGTACGTTTGATAAAACCTTCTTTTTCGAGGAATGAGGTATTGAAGAAGTTGCTTTCTTCCACTACAAATTTATGGCGTTTATCCATTGTGGAAAGTGCACATTTTGCTACACGAGGTAAGAGCTCATTGATCATTTCATCCACGGTTTTACAGGCGCGCGCGATAGTCCCTAAACGCAAACGAGTGAGAGTATAAGCCCCGCCACATTCAGGTAATGCGTTATAGCAGCTTGCAATGCCATATTGTTCGCCTAAGTCAGAAATGTAGTAAGCATCATTGGCAAAAGAGGGTTTAGAAACCAATAAGCACGCTTTTGCCGCTAATTCTGCAAATTCACGACTTGTTTTGCTCTTATCGTAACGAATGGTCATATTGGGTGTTGGCGCTTCCAATTCAATCACCGCTTTTAAAATCAAACGCCCTGCTTTGGTGTCATAAGGTCCAATATTGGCATGACAGAATGAATCCGGCACAGTTTTATCCACATGATTTAAGAAACGTTTAATTTTGATGTAGTCTTGTTCCTCATCGGTAATAAACGGATCAAGTAGCACGTCTAAGCACCCAATGTAAACTGGGAATGTGGTGATGGAGGGTACGTGGGAATATAAAATCAATAAGCCATCTAATGCTTCATCAAGATCTTTTGGCGGCGGTAATTCAAGGAATTCACAGCCTTTTTTAATATACACATTGTAATCCGGCAAAATATAGCGAGGACGATAAATCGCGTAGCCTTCATTTAAATCACAGATCATTTGATTTTGAAGGAATTGCCATTCTTCATCTGTGTAGCCTAATAATTCCCGAGGATCAAATAATCGCTCGGCAATATTGCCTAAACACATGAGTTTTTGTTGATAGGTGAGTGTGTTGGATTTTACGGTATCCAAAATATCTTGAAGAGATGCAAGCATAATCATGTCCTAATTTAGAAGGGTAGCCTATTTTAAGTCAGTGGCTGAGTGATGACAATTTTGACAATGTGATCTACATCACATTTATGATATTTATCAGTCAATTCGGTTATATCATATGACGTTAAAATGTTTTGGTTTTATGGGGTTTCCCATTATGATGTAAGTGTTAAATATACATGGGAATAATATGAAAAAAGCACGGGTGATTCCTCACACCAGTTGGGCCGCAAAATCGCTATGGTCAGTCGAAGGTAAAACGATGTCGATGCTATTATTTGCATTGGCAATACTGGGCATTGGAGATGGCTTAATTGTGCTCGCTAATTTGGGTTCCTCACCTTGGACCGTACTTTCTCAAGGTGTGGCATTACAAGCTGATGTTAGTATTGGTTGGGCATCATTTTGGATTAGCTGTTTGGTGATGTTAGCTTGGATTCCCCTTAAGTTGAGATTTGGGCTTGGTACGATTTTGAATATTATCGTGATTGCTTTTTTTCTTGGTTTAACTGTGAAAATGATGCCTGAACCAACCGCACTTTTTAGCCAAATTTTATTCGGCGGCATTGGGCTTTTGCTTTATGGGTTAGGAACGGCATTGTATTTAACCTGTCATCAGGGGGCGGGGCCTCGAGATGGTTTAATGGTAGGACTTTGTCAACGCTTTCATTTAAAAGTAGGGATTGTAAGAACAAGCCTTGAAGTGTCGGTTTGTGTGTTGGGTTATATTCTCGGCGGCACAGTCGGAATAGGTACTGTTGTTTTTGCCGCCGCAATAGGTTGGATTGTACAGCTATGCTTAAACTCAATTGCTCGCTTGCCACATCTTCCGCACGAAGGGGATAATCTCCATTAAGGCATCATCAATCGAAATTAAGCCTAAATTCATTTCGTCTTTCCCTTTTGGCGGGCAGAAAGCAAGGTGTTTATCTGCATCATTAATTGGTTTCCAACGACGAGGCTGAGATGAGCGACTATTTGGATAGAATCCGATCGTTGGCACATTGAATGCACTGCTTAAATGCAATGGTCCAGTAGAGCCTGCAATGAATAAATCCGCACAAGCCAGAGAATGTGCAAAATCAATCAATCCTTTATTCTTATCGTAAACAATCACATTTTGACTATCGACTTTTGCCGCTAGCTCATGGGCTTTTTCACTTTCACCTGGTCCTGCCGTTAAGATAATCTGACAGTCAAATTCGTTTAATAAACCTTGTATCAATTGAGCATATTGCGACAATGAAAGGCTTGTTGCTGAGCCACCTGTTCCACTATGCACAAAGACCCATTTTTTATCCGCCGATAAACCGAATTGTTCTTGAAGAAAAACACGTTGATTTTTAACCGCACTTTCAGGAAATGAAAGGTAAGGTGGTTTAGGTTCTACAATCGGCATGTTGTGTTTCTTTAAGAACGCCCGAGCCAGATCTTGATTGTATTCTGCTTCCGATTTTTCTGAACGTGAACGTCGTTGTGTTAAACGATGGTTATAAAGGATTTGCACCCATTTTGTCGCGGGTGCAAGACGATAAGGAATCCCACTTTTCCACGCTAATTTACCGTTATGAGTATTGGAAAAGAAGCTAATCATGCCATCAAATTGCTGCTCTTTGATTTCTTTAACAAGACGACTGAAATCCGCTTTGTCGTTCTTGGTACTATCAATGATGACATCATCTAAATAGGGACAAATTTGAGCCAATGGGGCTGTATAAGCAGGCACAAGTGCGGTTAGTTTTAGCTCGGGATTTGAGGCTTTCAACATCGCAAAAGCCGGAAACGCCTGAACAAAATCACCCAGTTTATCGTTACGAATGACTAAAATTTTTTTCATGTTTTCTCTTGTTAAATAAAAAAACCGCACTAGAAAGTGCGGTCTTATTTTAGTCTATTTTTATGGATTATAAAACATCAACGCAGTTTAAGTCTTCGAAAGATTGTTCTAAACGTTTAGACATTGATTCTTCCATTTTACGTAACCAAACACGTGGGTCGTAGTATTTTTTGTTCGGTGCATCAGGACCTTCAGGGTTACCTAATTGACCTTGAAGATAAG
The DNA here is from genome assembly GCF_001053575.1 of Parahaemophilus parainfluenzae. GTDB lineage: Bacteria > Pseudomonadota > Gammaproteobacteria > Enterobacterales > Pasteurellaceae > Haemophilus_D > Haemophilus_D parainfluenzae_S. The sequence goes on from NZ_JVSL01000033.1 coordinate 10,043, forward strand.
CTTCATTTGCTTTATAGAAGTTTAAAATACCATTCCATGCAGCCCATTGAGTATCAGTATCGATATTCATTTTGATTGCACCATAGCTAATTGCTTCGCGGATTTCTTCGCGGCTAGAACCTGAACCACCGTGGAAAACGAAGTTGATTGGTTTAGCAGGAAGATTGCGTTCTTTTGCCACGAACTCTTGTGATGCACCTAAAATAGATGGTTTTAATTTTACGTTACCTGGTTTGTAAACACCGTGTACGTTACCGAATGCAGCAGCAACGGTAAAGTTAGGGCTTACTGGGTTTAATTGGTCGTAAACGTAAAGCACATCAGATGGTTGGGTATATAAACGAGATTCATCTACATCAGAGTTATCCACGCCATCTTCTTCACCACCGGTGATACCGATTTCGATTTCAAGGGTCATGCCTAATTTATCCATACGAGCAAGGTATTCACGGCAGATTGCCATGTTTTCTTCCATTGGCTCTTCAGATAAGTCAAGCATGTGAGAAGAGAATAATGGACGACCAGTTTCTGCAAAGTGTTTTTCACCCGCTTCAAGTAAGCCATCGATCCATGGAAGTAATTTTTTCGCTGCGTGGTCGGTGTGAAGAATAACTGGCACACCGTATTCTTTGGCTAAAGTATGAACGTGTTTCGCCCCTGCGATCGCACCTAAAACGTCTGGACGTGCACCGCTTGTTGGTTTGATACCTTTACCTGCGTAGAAAGCTGCACCACCGTTTGAGAATTGGATAATTACTGGTGCTTTCACACGAGCAGCGGTTTCCAATACTGCGTTTACGGAGTCTGAACCCACGCAGTTTACTGCAGGGATCGCGAAGTTGTTTGCTTTGGCATAAGCAAAGATTTTTTGTACATCTTCACCTGTTACTACGCCAGGTTTTACGATATCTAATAATTTAGCCATAGTTGTGTTTCCTTTTGTTTTGGAGGATTTATCCTCCGTTTGAAGAATCAATATTTATCCCCTCTGTGCAGAGGGGATAGAAGTCATTTAATTAACCGTTCGCACGTTTTTCAAGAATTTCTACTGCTGGTAATACTTTACCTTCAACGAATTCTAAGAATGCGCCACCACCGGTAGAGATGTAAGAGATTTTATCTGCAATACCGAATAAATCGATAGCTGCTAAAGTATCACCACCACCTGCGATAGAGAATGCATCGCTGTTTGCAATCGCGTGAGAAATGATTTCAGTACCTTTACGGAAGTTAGGGAACTCAAACACGCCAACTGGACCATTCCATAAAACGGTTTTTGCATTTTTGATGATTTCAGCTAATTGTTCTGCAGATTTATCACCGATATCGAAGATAGATTCATCGTCTTTCACTTCGGTTACTGATTTTTCTGTTGCAGGTGCAGTTTCAGAGAATTCAGTACCAACACGTACATCAACTGGAACTGGAATATCCGTGCTTGCTGCTAATTCTTTTGCTACAGGGATTAAATCTGCTTCATATAATGATTTACCTACATTGTGGCCTGCTGCTGCGATGAAAGTATTCGCAATACCGCCACCCACGATGATTTGGTCAGCAATTTTTGAAAGAGAGTTTAATACTTCTAATTTAGTGGAAACTTTAGAACCGCCTACGATCGCAACCATCGGACGAGCAGGTTCTTTTAATGCTTTACCTAATGCCTCTAATTCTGCTGCAAGTAATGGACCTGCACAGGCAACTGGTGCAAATTCCGCTACGCCGTAAGTTGATGATTGTGCACGGTGAGCGGTACCGAATGCATCCATTACGAAGACATCGCAAAGTGCGGCATATTTTTTACCTAATTCAGGATCGTTTTTCTTCTCACCTTTGTTTACACGTACGTTTTCTAAAACAACGATTTCGCCTTCTTTAACATCCACACCGTTTAAGTAGTCTTGCACTAAACGCACATTGAAACCTGCGTCTTTTAAGTAATCAACAACCGGTTGTAAAGAGTCTTCAGGTTTTAATTCACCTTCAGTTGGACGACCTAAGTGAGAGGTAACCATCACTTTTGCGCCTTTCTCTAAAGCCAGTTTTAACGTCGGGATAGTCGCACGAATACGCGCATCAGATGTCACTTTGCCATCTTTTACCGGTACGTTTAAGTCCGCGCGAATAAATACACGTTTACCTTTTAAATCTAAGTCGGTCATTTTGATTACTGACATAAGCTTTCCTCTTGGGTTAGTTAAAATTAAACTGGGACATTATACCTAGATCTTACTAGGTTGTAACGATGTAGATCAAATAAAAAAGCGAATTATGCTTATTTCGGGCAATCGATCACTTGCCATTGGCGATCATAGCAAATGAATAATTCATTATGGTTCGCGCCTAAATAAACGCCTTTTAGTTGTGGATTATTCTGCTTCATCCATTGAAATAATTCTTTACGGCTTAATTGTTCGTTTGGCAAGGAGAGTGATTCAAATAATGCTTTCTCTTGTTTGAAATAAGCTTCCGCTGAATCAAACGCACAGCTGCCGTGTTTTTCCCATTCGCCTTGCAATAATTTTGCACCTGGCGAGATTGAAAGATAAGGTTCGAGGGTTTCAACTGGAAGCGGTGCTAAATCACCCTTACAAAAACGTGGATGATCCGTAACAGAACGTGCATTCGCATTTTGTGGCCATAAGCCATGCACCACCCAGCCAAATTGATTTTTTGTACTACATTGATATTGCGCTGAATCAGGTAAATTATTGCCATATTGCGCACGTTGTTTTTCACAAAATGCAGGCGACCAAGATAAGGCCAACATATAGTAATCAACAGGGGCATTTTTATTTTGTCCAATGGCATCATCGCGCATGACGACATCATAATTACCAAAATCTTTGGTATTTTTGACCGCACTTTGGCTTTGTTGCTGTGTGGTTGTTGGGGCGGGTTTGGTGTCTTTTTTGTGTTCAGTGAAATATTGCCAAATGCTAAATGCGGCAAGGGCAATAAGGGAAAGAGTAGAAACCTGTTTTTTCATAAAAATCCTGTTTAAATTTTGTCAATTTTGCTTTTGTCGGCTATAATTCGCCGCTTTCTCATATAAAGGAATGGTATGGCGTTACTGATCACAAACAAATGCACAAACTGCGATATGTGTCTCCCTGAATGCCCGAATGAAGCAATTTCAATCGGCGAGGAGATCTATGTGATCGATCCTGTCCTTTGTACGGAATGTGTTGGTCATTATGACACGCCAACTTGCCAAAAAGTTTGCCCGATTACAAACTGCATTAAGCCAGATCCTGAGCATCAAGAAAGCGAAGAGCAGCTTTGGGAACGTTTTGTGATGATTCACCATTCGGATAAGTTGTAGAATTTACCTGATCTTTTTCTTTTCGTCCAATGACTATGAATAAAACAAAGTTAATTAAAATCGCCATCATTCTGATTTATTTGTTCAGTCCGATTGATATTTTGCCTGAAGCGGTGCTTGGCCCATTAGGTTTGGTGGATGATGCGGCAGCCATTGCCTTATTAATTCGAATTTTATTGAAAAAATAAAAACTTGAATAAAATCAACCGCACTTTGCTTTTCTCATTCTTGCAAAATTCCGTCAATTTCTCTAAACTAGGCGTCGGAAAATTTCTTTCCTCATCATTTCACTTTAAACGCTACCCGTGAGTAGCAAAAGGGACCTCAATCATGACAAACGTCAATCAATATGGCTGGAAAGCCTTGATTGGATCAGCTGTCGGCTACGCGATGGATGGATTCGATCTTCTTATTCTTGGATTTATGCTTAGTGCCATTTCGGCCGATCTTAATTTAACCCCCGCACAATCTGGCTCATTAGTTACCTGGACACTTATTGGTGCTGTGGTGGGCGGTATTGTATTTGGTGCATTAAGCGATCGTTATGGACGTGTACGCGTACTGACTTGGACAATCGTCCTCTTCGCCGTATTTACCGGTTTATGTGCAATCGCACAAGGCTATTGGGATTTATTAATTTATCGCACCATCGCGGGTATCGGTTTAGGCGGTGAATTTGGTATCGGTATGGCATTAGCCATTGAAGCTTGGCCTGCAAAACACCGTGCAAAAGCAGCGTCTTATGTGGCATTAGGTTGGCAAGTGGGTGTGTTAGCGGCTGCGTTACTCACCCCAGTATTGCTTTCACATATCGGCTGGCGCGGTATGTTCGTTGTCGGTATCTTCCCGGCATTTGTGGCTTGGTATTTACGAGTTCGCTTACATGAACCTGAAATTTTCTCACAAAAACAGACCGAACTTTCAGCACAAAAAATATCAAAGCTGGAATCTTTTAAACTTTTAGTGAAAGATAGCGCAACCACAAAAGTGAGCCTTGGCATAGTGGTTTTAACGTCTGTACAAAACTTCGGTTACTACGGCATTATGATTTGGATGCCAAACTTCTTATCTAAACAACTTGGCTTTAGTTTAACGAAATCGGGTTTATGGACTGCCGTTACTGTATGCGGCATGATGGCGGGGATTTGGATTTTTGGTCGCTTAGCCGATAAAATCGGACGTAAACCAAGTTTCTTATTATTCCAACTAGGTGCTGTGATTAGCATCATCACTTACTCTCAATTAACTGATCCAACTGCGATGTTGGTGGCTGGCGCATTCTTAGGGATGTTTGTCAATGGCATGATGGGCGGTTATGGGGCGTTAATGGCAGAAGCCTATCCGACAGAAGCGCGAGCAACAGCACAAAATGTGTTGTTTAACTTAGGTCGTGCCGTAGGTGGTTTTGGACCGGTTGTTGTTGGCGCGATTGTATCCGCGTACTCATTCAGTATTGCGATTGCTTTCTTAGCAGTGATTTATGTGATCGACATGGTGGCGACAGTCTTCTTAGTGCCAGAATTAAAAGGCAAAGAATTAAGCTAAGTGCGGTCAAAAAAATTAATGTTTTTGAAAACATCGGGGTTAAAGCCGATGTTTTTTATTTATGAAAAATCAGCCAATTTCAACCGCACTTTATGCTAAACTATGGACACTTTCCCCAATGTTGAAGAATTATCGTGTACGCTAAACGTTCAGTTTCTACCCGTATTGCTAAATATTTATTTGTGGTCATTATCTTCATGGGCATTATTAGCTCATTGAGTTTGCTCGTGATGGCCAGTAATAAATCGGATGCGGAAGCCATTAATATCTCCGGTTCTTTGCGTATGCAAAGTTATCGACTATTAACAGAAATGGAACGTTCGCCGGATACGGTTGAACAGAATCTGGTGCGTTATCAACGAAGCCTCAATGCTGAGGCCTTGCTTTCTGTGCAGAATCAGCTTTTTGCACCTTCAGGGGTGAGAGAATCCTATCAAAAAATTCTACAACGCTGGGCGGTGATGTCTGATTTCGCCCGTGCGCATCAAATCGAAAAATATCATGCAGAACTGAAAAGTTATGTACAAGATGTCGACGATTTCGTGTTGGAATTACAACGCTTTGCTGAACAAAAATGGATTAGTGCGGTTTCAGTGCTATGCGTGTCGATGTTGTTAATTTTGGCCATGGTGTCTTATGTCATTTGGTATCTAAAGCGCGAAGTAGTGAAGCCTTTAGAGCTGATGACCAAAGCCAGTATGCAAGTGCAAATGGGGCAGTTTAAACATATCCAGCTTGATACAGAAAGTGGTAATGAGCTTGGTGTCTTGGCGAAAGTGTTTACGCAAATGTCCTCGGAATTAGGGCGACTTTATTCACGTTTAGAAGATGCCGTTAATGAGAAAACGCAAAAGTTGCGCCAAACTAACCGCTCTTTAACCACACTTTATCAAAGCTCGCAGTTGCTTACGCCCACAAAGATTAATGATAAAATTCTCAGCCAAGTGCTCAATCATATTCGTGTCAGCGAACATTTACGCTATATTGAGTTAGAAATTTTCGGCTCAGAACATTGGGAAATTTCTTTTGGTCAAAAAGATCCTAAACAATCACTTCAAGTCGAAGAACTTTCTATTGAAAATGAAAACTTGGCTGTGCTCTCATGGCAAGCCGGTTTGCCTTGTCCTGATCCACGCATGATGAAAAACTTAGGGCAAATGGTGGCAAAAGCGTTGTATTCGCACAAAACGCAACGCCAGCAAGAGCAACTCTTATTGATGGAAGAGCGGTCCATTATTGCACGGGAATTACATGACTCGTTGGCACAAGTGCTGTCTTTCTTACAAATTCAATTAACGCTGTTAAAGCATAATTTGAAGAAAGAAGACGAGGAATCAAAAGAGAAAAGCATTGCGATCATTGGCGAATTTGAACAAGCCTTATCAGATGGGTATTCTCAATTACGAGAATTATTAGCGACTTTCCGTTTAACGGTACAAGAAGCCAATCTACAGGTTGCCTTGGAGCAAGTTATCGAAAGTTTACGTTCGCAAACGAAGATGCAAATGACCGTGGACTGCAGTTTGCCATCACAAAGTTTAAATCCACAAGAATTAGTGCACGTTCTACAAATTGTGCGTGAAGCAACGCTGAATGCGATTAAACACTCAAAAGGTACGTTGATTGAGGTAAAAGCACACATCAATGCAGAAGGGGAATACGAAATTCTTGTGCAAGATAATGGCGTAGGGATTCCGACGTTAGACGAGCCAGAAGGGCATTATGGTTTAAATATCATGACTGAACGCAGTCGCCAATTAAATGCTCAGCTTACAATTTTAAAAGGGGAGCAAGGTGGTACGATGGTGAAAATCACGCTCCCTCACACGTTTTTTTAAGGAAAGTTAATGCAAAGTTTACAACCGTTTCACACCTTCAATATTCCAGCAAATGCACGTGAAATTATTGAAGCCACATCGATTGAACAAATCCAACAAGCTTGGCAAAAGGCGAAAGCTGAAAAGCTACCAGTCTTATTTTTAGGTCAAGGCAGCAATATGCTGTTTTTAGAAGATTTCCAAGGTGTTGTAATTGTTAACCGTTTATCGGGTATTCAACATACAGAAGATAGCGATTACCATTATTTGCATGTTAATGGTGGCGAAAATTGGCATCAGTTGGTGGAATGGTCGCTTTCACAAAGAATTAATGGTTTAGAAAATCTTGCACTCATTCCAGGCTGTGCCGGCTCCGCACCAATTCAAAATATCGGTGCGTATGGCGTAGAGTTTAAAGATGTGTGCGATTATGTGGATGTGTTGAATCTTAACACGGGCGAACAATTCCGTTTGCAGGCGAGCGAATGTGAATTTGGTTACCGTGAAAGTATTTTCAAACATCGCTATGCGCAGGGTTATGTGATAACGGCTGTTGGATTGAAATTAGCGAAAAATTGGCAACCGATTTTAAAATATGGCTCATTAGTGAATTTTGATCCTCAAACGGTAACGGCAAAACAAGTGTTTGATGAAGTGTGCCATATTCGCCGTAGCAAATTACCCGATCCAAAAGAATTTGGTAATGCGGGCAGTTTCTTCAAAAATCCTGTGGTGAGTGCAGAACAATTTGTGAAAATCCAAAAACAGGTCGAAAATCTACCGCACTTTCCACAACCGGATGGCTCTGTGAAACTTGCTGCGGGTTGGTTAATCGATCAATGCCATTTAAAAGGTTTTCAAATCGGTGGCGCGGCCGTTCATCAACAACAAGCTTTAGTGCTCATTAATAAAGGCAATGCTACGGGACAGGATGTTGTTAAGCTTGCACATCATATCCGTCAAACCGTAGCAGATAAATTTGGTGTGTATTTACAGCCCGAAGTGCGCTTTATGGGGGGGAATGGCGAAGTAAATTCAGAGCAAGTAATTTCTTAAGCGATGTTTAAAAGATATTCTAATTTAGGGCTGCTACTTTGTCTTTTGACCTTATTCTCACTCTTCGTCGGGGTGCTATGGGGATTAATTTATCTTACTGATACACATTATATACACTCGTATAGTAATCGTACCCTATATTGGTGTATTTTTGTTGCTTATTGTATTGGTATTCCAATAATTCTTTGGTCGAATTCTGATGATTATTATGAATATAGAACCTTGAAATCTTCCATTCGATATAGCTCAGATAAAACAGGGAGATTTTCATGGATTAGAGTAGCATTAGAGTTGATATTAACTCCACCCGTAATAGCTTTTATCTTTCTAGAACCGCTGTTTATGATATGTTACTCAACAGTATTTGGAGAGGAAAAAACTTCTGAAGTTATTATTACGAAATTAGAGTACGAAAAAGGTGGGTATAGACAAAGGCCAAAATATTATGTTTATGTAACCTCAAAAGAATATGGTGATGAGTTATTTAACTCAAAAATAGTTTATCAACAATCGTATCCAAGCATTATTTTAGTTGTGAAGAGGAAAGTATCGAAATTTGGGTACATTGTAAATTATAATGATATAACAGTTAAAAAGTATGTAGGAAAGCAATCATGAACTTTAAAGACATTTTAGAGACTTTACCAAGCATTGATCATCTAACAGGTTTAGACGTATTAAACGGTGAAACGGTGATTCATCATATTCCCGCTGCGCCAGGTAAGTTAGGTTCGCTTCGTCTTTATCATGCGTTAGCAGAAAAATTTAATGGGAAATTAGACCACACTTCTGCACAACAAGGCATTGAGTGGTTTGCTGAACACGTTGAAGATGCGAAGAAAAATCCTGGCAAACACCCGAATATTGATTTATTGTTTAAGGTAACGGCGGAGGATGTCATTTATTCGCTTGTGCCATTAAAATAATTTGAAAATTTTTAGTGATTAATCTGAACTTTCAATCGTTAAAAACTGTCAAATAAAACAAATTGAGGTATAATGACAACAGTTGTTATACAATAACAAATAAGTAATGAGTCGGGGCGTCGCTCCGCATGCTGTGAGGAGAAGAATGAATAAAGAAACTCAAATGATGTTAGTACCTCAAGGTAGCATCGAAGGTTATATTCGAGCAGCAAACGAATATCCGATGCTCACTGCAGAGGAAGAAAAAAGCTTAGCAGAACGTTTGTATTATGACGGTGATATTGAAGCAGCGAAAAAATTAGTTTTATCACACTTACGTTTTGTTATTCATGTTGCGCGTGGTTATTCTGGTTATGGATTGCCACAAGCAGATTTAATTCAAGAAGGTAATATCGGATTAATGAAAGCGGTAAAACGTTTTAATCCGGAAGTAGGCGTTCGCCTTGTATCTTTTGCGGTGCACTGGATCAAAGCTGAAATCCACGAATATGTCCTTCGTAACTGGCGTATTGTGAAAGTCGCGACCACAAAAGCACAACGTAAATTGTTCTTTAACCTACGTAAAACCAAACAACGTTTAGGTTGGTTCAATGAAAACGAAGTGGATATGGTGGCGAATGAGCTTGGCGTGTCAAAAGAAGATGTCATCGAAATGGAATCCCGTATGACAGGGGCTGATGTCGGCTTTGATTTGCCAACAGACGATGACGATGAGGCTTATGTACCTTCTTTATATTTAGAAGATAAAAGCTCAAACTTTGCGGCAGAACTTGAAAGTGAAAACTTTGAAGAACAAGCCACAGAAAAATTAGGTACAGCGTTAGCTAATCTTGATGAACGTAGCCAAGAGATTATCAAAGCACGTTGGTTAGATGATGATAAAGCCACCCTTCACGATCTTGCAGCAAAATATAATGTGTCTGCAGAACGTATTCGTCAGCTTGAAGCCAACGCACTGAAAAAACTTAAAAGTGCGGTTGATTTCTAAGCCGTTTTGATAAAAAGAAAACCTGTCGATAATCGACAGGTTTTTTTATTTATTTCTTTTTAGATTTTCCCCACATTTTATCTTCTTGGCCTCGCCATAAGCGTTGAATATTGTCGTGGTGGCGATAAATTAGTAAGCAACAAACTAAGGCAACGGGGAAGGTAAATTCAGGTTTAAGCCACCAAACATAAAACGGTACAAGAAGTGCAGTGATAACCGCACTTAATGAGGAATAACGGCTAATTAGGAATACTAGCAACCAAGTGCCTAGCGTTGAACCGGCGACGCCCCAAGAGATGGGCGCAATCGCACCGAATGCGGTCGCGACACCTTTCCCGCCTTTAAACTGAAAGAAAATAGGGAAAATATGGCCTAAACATGCGCCTAATGCCACCATGCCTAATTCAAATTGCGTGAGCCCTAAATAATACCCCGCCCAAACCGGTAACATCCCTTTTAAAATATCGCAAATTAATACTGTGAGAGCCGCCCAACGTCCGCCAATACGCAATACATTTGTCGCACCTGGGTTATGAGATCCATTTTTTCGTGGGTCAGGCAAACCTGCTACCTTACAAATCAAAATTGCACTGGAAATCGAACCCAGTAAATAAGCAAAAATCATATAAAAAAGGGCAAATAGGCTCATTTTGTGCTCCATAATCTTGATTGTATTTGAAAAACTTGTTCGTTATTTTAACCAAACTTGGTAGCATAAGCCCACTATATTTTTACAGGAATGAGAGATGGATCGTATTTTTATTGAAGAATTAGTCGTCTTCGCACAAATTGGCGTGTATGACTGGGAACAACAAATTAAACAAAAGATCGTTTTTGATTTGGAAATGGCATGGGATTGTCAAAAAGCCGCAGAAACGGATGATGTGCAATACTGCCTCAATTATGCAGAAGTGAGCCAATTTATTTTAGATTATGTTCAAGCTAAGCCATTTTTATTGATTGAGCGAGTGGCTTATGAAGTGGCAGACCAATTACAACAACGTTTTGGTATTTCATGGTTACGTCTTAAATTAAGCAAACCCAAAGCAGTTGCTCAAGCAAATCATGTCGGAATTATTGTAGAACGAGGCGAGTTGAAATAATCGCTGAAAATTGACCGCACTTTGTTAATCTCAAAACAAAGTGCGGTTCATTTTTTAGATGTTTTTAAGCGCCAAACGGAATGTGCCAATCCCACTTTTTAATACCAGTACACTTAGTATTATACTTGCTAGCGGATCAACCCATAACCATCCAAGTAAATAGGTGCTTAGCCCCGAAAGAATAGCAATAATGGAACCGAATAAATCGGTGAGTACATGTAGATACGCCGCTTTGATGTTGAGATTATCATGATCGCTGTTCAACATTATCTTTGCAACGAAAAGATTCACCAATAACCCGAGAGATGCCACCCCAAGCATCGGTAATGCCATCATCTCGATGGGATTTTGCCAGCGTTGAATGGCTTCAAATAAAATCATCAATGCCACGACAATCAATGAACCGCTATTAAGTAGGGCAATGTATCGTTGCTTTTGAGCAGATAGAAATAACGCCAACAAGGCTAAAAATAACGATAAGCTATCATTTGCCATGTGCCCCGCATCAGCCATGAGTGCCAAACTGTTAAACCAATAGCCTCCAACAAATTCGACAACCATAAAGCCCGTAATGATGGCAAAACTGAGTGCTAAGATTTTTTTATCTTGTGGAATATGCTCATGAGATGAATGATCATGATGTTCATGAGAATGATGGCCGGACATACTGCTCCTCATTGTGTCTTTGATTAACTTAGGATAAAGTATAAAGTCCGTAGCAACTACAAGGTCAAGGCTTGATTTTAAAAAAATGAAAATTAACGAACTCAGCAAACAAAGCGGTATTCATTTAGAAACCATTCGTTATTATGAAAAAATGGGCTTGATGCCGGAGCCTAAACGTCTTGCAAATGGTTATCGAGATTATGATGAAGCCAGTTTGAAGCAATTAAAGTTTATTAAAACCTGCCGAGCGTTAGATTTTAGCTTGGCCGAAATTAAATATTTTAATGCGTTGAAAACGCAGCAATCTCAACATTGCGAAGTCGACAGTATGTTGGCTAAGCATTTGGTTTCAGTCGAAGAAAAAATTGCCGAACTGACCGAAATTAAACATTTCCTGCAAAGTTTAATTACCGAAGATGATCATCAAACCGCAGATTGTAAAGCCATGGCACAATTAAAAGCCTATTAAGTGCGGTCTAAAAAATATCAAAAATCCGCCCGTTGATGTGCGGATTGGTCATTTATTCAGGATCATCCGTAAAGGCATTGTTTCGGAATATCGGCACAAAGGTTGCGAGATATAGCACAAACACGATGGCAATTAAAATAGCGGGAATCGTGATAAAAAATAGCTCGTCCACATACATCAAACAGGCTCGGGAAAGTGCCGCCGTGAAAAGGCAAAGCACGGCAAGGCGACAGAGTTTTGGGTAATCCAGTTTCGTAAAACCACTATGCCATAATCCCGCGGTGAGCCAAATCATCATCATACTGCCAAGAATGCCACCGAGTGTCACCATGTGTAATGGATCGGCAGTAGGTTCATCAAGTAATTTATTTATTCCAATCCACAAATAGCCAATCGCGGCGAACAGTTGAAGGAAATAATAAGTGCGTACATAATGTTTACGTAGCAGTTCGTGATGATGTAATTCGCGTAACTTGGCAAGCAAGATAAAGCCAACGGCAAAGGCTGTAAAAGCGGCTGTTTGTGTAGGCAACCAAAGCTCTGCTGCGGTATGAAGTAATAAAAATGTAATTGCGATATTTTTATACACGACATTCGGGATAAATACAGGATCTTTCAATGTACTTTCTTTCAGTGCCTCTGCGCCTAATAGAATGCTGACTCGAATTGATACAAACATTACCGCCGCCATATTCAAATGCACCTGTGCCCGCAATAATTTCAGACTATCAGTCATGGCGTAAGCCGTCTGACAAACAGTAAATGCAGCAAGTAACATCAGTAAAGTAAAATTGTCGGTATTGCGATCCAACCAAAACAGCCAAGCACAAAAGAGTAACAATGCGAGCCAATAAGCTGCCACTAAAAACGAGGCGGTTTGCGGGGAAAATGGCAATAACACCAATCCCGAAAGCAAGAGCACTGCTAATATTGTCGCAATAGGTTTTAAATTGCCTTTGTAATTTGTCCATTCGAGCATGGAAGCCGTTAGAAAGCCACCGTATGCAGCTGGCAGCATAAATTCTAAGAAAATTTTGCGGTGTAGGATGAGATCATCGGGGCTGATGAAAAAGCTCAAGGCACCAACAATCGCAAGAATGGCTGCACCAACAAAAAAGGGTCGCATCGGATGGGTAAAGAAATTATTCATAATAATGGATTCCTTGAAATTCGCGTGCGACTACGGTTTCTTCAAAGGCTGAATTGCGTTCGGATAATGGCGTAGGCAAGGTAATCACATTTTGCACATCCATCCCTTTTGGTGAAAGCTGCATAATCTCTCGGCTTAATCGAGCCGCTTCAAAACGATCGTGCGTCACTAAAATGCAAGCCATGCCTTGTTGCTCAATTTTTTCTACTAATATGGCGGCTAAAATATCCCGTAAATCACGATCCAAACCGACAAAAGGCTCGTCCAATAAGGCTAAATCACAGCCACATAGTAATAGACGCAAAAATGCCACGCGTTTTGCCATACCGCCGGATAATTCGGTTGGGTATTTATTCAAATCACCCGAAGAAAGTCCGATCTTTTCTGCCAGCGCGATGATTTCATTTTCATTAGGATTATCCATAAAAATGGCAATATTCTGCATGGCAGTGAGATTTTCTAATAGGCGATTTTCTTGAAACAGAAAGCCCGTTTTACGGAATGTATTATTGATTTCGCCCGATTTTGGCGTTTCTAAACCTGAAATTAAACGCAGCACAGTCGTTTTGCCACAGCCACTAGGACCGAATAAAGTTTTCACTTCGCCCGTTTGTAAATCCATACTGAAATCGCGCACGATGGGATCGCGGAGAATTTCAAAACGCACATTCTTTAAACTCAGCATTATCTTCTCCACGGCATAAATAGTATTTCCAATGGCTTGGTAATTAAATATTCAAAGAGGGAAACAAACACAATCACCAACAACACATAAGCCATGACCGTTGATGTATCTAACATGGCTCTGGCATCGGCAATCTGTGCCCCCACACCCTCATTGGCTCCCAAAAGCTCAGCCATAATCACGACTTTCACGCCCATAGCCACCGCGACGCCAATGCTGGAAATGACATAGCCTGTGAGATGGGGAATATACAAATAGCGGATTTTTTTCCACAATCCGAGTTTGTACGCATCAAACAATTCTTCATGTTGTTTGTTTACACTTGCCATCCCCATAGCAGCACTGGCAAAGGTCAGCGGGGCGACTAATACGATAATGGTAAATAGCACACTTGGATTACCAAAACCAAACCAAAATAACGCCATCACGACCCAAATAATTGGCGGCATGGCTAATAAAATCGTAATGACGGGTTTGAGCAATGCCATAGCGGTTTTAAAGCTCCCCGCAATCAGCCCTGCCGCTAAGCCTGCGACTAATGCAATGGTAATACCCACCACAGAACGCCATAACGAAATACTGATTTCGTTTTGTTGGAAATGATCGAGCAGCTCAAGGGCTTTTTGAAAAACATCCGAAGGAGCAGGCAGCATAAATTCACCAAATATCGCACTGCCCCAAGCCCACAAGGCAACTACCATCATCGCCACACTCAAGCCGGTAAAACCGCTCCAGAGATAGTCGATGATGTAAAACAGGACAGGTTGTGGTTTACGGATTTTGTCAGTTTTAATCATGTGTTGTGATTCAGTTTCAAATTAAGCCAAGAAGAATTTGTCATCTGGCAATTTACCACCTAAGAGTTTTGGATTGAACGCCATCAAGGTTTCGTAGAATTGCATGATTTCATTCTTCAGTTCACTGGCTTTGGTCACCGTTAAGCGCGCACCGTCTAAACCCATTTCAATAGCGGCTTCTGGTGCTGGCAGATAATTGGCGCCAATTTCAGCCGCACTTTTACGGTTAGCCATAACCCAGTTTAACGCATCACTTAAATCTTGGTGAAGTAGATCAAACTCCGCCTTGTGTGCGTGGAAATATTCTTCGTTAGCAATAATGCCCGCCATTGGAATAAGTGGTTTTGTGCTAAACGCTTGTCCCCATTCTTTCACTAAATCGAAGCCACGTACAATCTCTGTACCGACAATTTTAGCTTTTTGCACAACGGCGCTCGCCATCGGTTCCGGCAGGATGGCCGCATGGAAATCTTTCAGTAGGAACAAACCAATCGCTTCAGTTGGTGTTGCCGCATAGGTGATATCCACTTTATTAATATCAATATTTAGTTTTTTCAGTAAAGCTTGTAATACGATGTCTGGCATATCGTTTTTAAATGGCACAAGGATTTTTTTACCCACCAATTCTTGCGGTGAAGTAATAGCACCACCTTTACACATCAACTGCGTAATCCCATTGGTGAGAATATTCACCATGCCAACTTGTTGCCCTTGATTACGTAAATTCACGCCCACATTACTTGGGCTCATCATCACTTTAAATTGCCCACTTGCTACACCCGCACGCAATTGATCTGGCGAACGCCAAATCTCTAATGCGACATCCGCTTGTTTGGCCAATTTACCTTGTGCTGCCGCCACCGCAATGGTCACACTTGGCATCGCGGGTGCGCCATAAATGGTAAATTGCTCTTTTGTTGCCGCAAAGAGAGAAGGCGACATGCCCGCTGCGGTAAGTGCTGCGCTTATTCTTAAAAAATCACGTCTATTCATTGCCATGGTTATCTCCTTATGATGAAACAAGTCTAATGCCTATATTTTGATAATAGTTTTCATTAATTATCTTACTGGAGATGACTAAAGTAAAGAAAGACCGTCTGAAAATTGAATTCCAGACGGTCTTTGCCTTAGTCTTAAAACAGCACACATATAAGTGCGGTCGTTTTTTGAGTGTTTTTCTTACTCAGTCACGTAGAAAACTTGTTTTTCAAATTCGTGTTTACCGATTTTGACAGTCAGTACATATTTGCCGATTGGATCTCTACGGTCGAATGTCCAGCAGTTCATCATGTATTTGCCATTTTCTAATGTTGGTCTGGTATAAGTGATGGTATGGAGTTTTTTATTTGGTGAAGACACCACTTTCGCATTTTCAATCGAACTGGCGAATTCACTTTGGGCTTGAGCTTTAAAGGTTTCACTTACCGTTGCTTTTTTACCAAAATGACCTGTTGCGAGCCAGCATACTTTCTCGTTTTTACTGGAACGAGAGGTTTCTTTTTTATTTAAATCAGGTGATGGCTCCTGAGTTCTATCGAACACAGAGAGATAAATAGTGGGCTCATTTGCCATATCTTTAGCTGCGTCTTTTGATTCTGGTGATGCAGCAAATGTGGTGGTTGAAAATAGGCTCGCAATTAAAGCGAATGTTGAGATTTTTTTCATGTTAGATTCCTTTTTATATCATTATTTTATTGAACGATCATTATACCAAGGCACCCCATATCTGCCAGCATTAAATTGGATGAGCCAAATAAGAAGGGATGAGTATTTGACGAAGGTTGTTCAAATTTTACTAAAATTTGTACTTTCTTTTTCACCCAAACTGTGTCTTTCCAAGCAAGTTCCGACGCATCGACCTTGACATCATCTTGGCTTTCAATCACAAATTTTGCGCCTTGAATGGTGAAACCCACTGGCAGTGAGCTGTTGATGATCCAACGTTCGACAGTACCTACTTTAACCGAAACATCAATACGGCGTGGGTCAAAGCGTTGTTTGTTGATTAGACCATTCGTGACATCCAGTTCAAAGGTGCGTTCTTGCGCGATTTTACTTTCGAGCATAGCCGTGGCATCAGTATTGAATGACTCATTCATTTTTTTGCTGAATGCAGAGATTTCACCTTGTGGGCGAAGTTCTAAAACGGTGTTATCTGCAAAATCATTACCTGAACTGAACACATTTTTGATTTTGTCGAAGAAACCACGTTTAGCCCCAGAGATGAGCGATACACCTTCTCCTTCGCTTAAATTGACTAACACTTCTGCACGTTCACCTGGTGCAAGAATAAGAGAATTAATCGCTTTACCTTGTGGTAAAAAACCTAAATCTCTCGCAACAAGCAACATGTCTTGTTCGTTATCTAAACGGAGATCATAGGCTCTTGCCAATGAGGCATTAAGTAAGCGTAAACGTACCCAACCGCGAGGGGCGTCAAGATAAGGCGCTTCTTGTCCATTCACAAGAAGACGATTACCGACAAAGTGCGGTTGATTTTGCTTAAATAATTGTAATCCGTCACCGTTAAATTCCATGTCTTGTAAGATTAATGGAATATCGTCCACGCCGTATTTATGAGGTAGCTGAGATTTTAAGCTTTGATCATCTTCAATTAACCACATCCCGACGATGCCGCGATAGGTTTGATAAGCCGAGTTAGCCAAGGTCGCTGAACGATACCAGCAAGTCGAGGCAGGTTGGTCTATTGGGATAATCGGTGCCCAAGATTCCCCTTTTTTTAGGACTTTTGCCGCACCACCAAATAATTCGCCACTGGCTTGCAGTCCTTGAATGGAGAGGGCAATGCTTTGTGGCAAATTGTTGTGATAATTGAGTTTTGCAAAGGAACCCGATTTGATACGAATAGTGGGGCCAAGATAATTGCCGTTAAAGCCCCAGACACTGACACTATGGGAGCCATCTAACTTATAGCCAGTTTCTTCCATATTAAGGATAATTGGGCGACCACGTTTTGCTTCCATCAATGGAGGAATGGTTAATTTTTCACGGGATGCCGCTAATACCGATTGAGGTGTGGCAGCAAGTGCGGTTGAAATTGCGGTAGTTTTTAATAATTGGCGACGAGAAAGACGCAACATATTATTTTCCTTGTGCAATTTCAGCATCGAGTTCAGCGATGCGTTTTTCCATCAAATCGTGACAGTAAGTAGCAAGTTCGCGAACATTGTCTTTTGTGTATGATGACACATCAATTGGATCCATCATTTCACAAATCACTTTACCGTTATCCCAACGATTCAAATCAATTTTGTTATGCGTCGTCGAGCACACAACGGGCACGATTGGTACGCCAGCCGCAATTGCAGCATGGAATGCACCTGTTTTGAATGGCAATAAACCACGACCACGGCTACGTGTGCCTTCAGGGAACATCCAAATTGACAGGTTGTCTTTATTGATACGGCGAGCAAGTTCTGTCATGGTGCTGTGTGCTTTAGAGCGATTTTCACGATCCAAGAAAATATTGCCGGTTACCCAATATAAAATGCCAAAGAAAGGGATCCAAATCAGGCTTTTTTTACCTACACTTACTGTGCGAGGGAGTACCATGTAAGAGATGGTCACCATATCGAAATTATTTTGGTGGTTACCGATGTAAATACAACGTGGCATATTCTCTTTATTTTGTGGAAAACGGTGTTCTACTTTTAAGCCAAATAAAGGGTATAAACGACCAAACCAGCGAGCCATAACGCCCACATTGCTTGGGTTTTTGAAACGAATAAAGGAATAGATCGTACCGAGCACACAAATTAAAATACAACAAAGTGCAACGATGAGAATTCTGGCGATTTTTAACATAGAAAATACCTAATTAAAATTTTTGGAAAGTATAGCAAATTACACAAAAATGTGTGCTAATCTAATGAAAAAAATGACGGAATAGTTATGAAACCCATTTATTTTATTGCAGATCTTCATTTAAGCGAAACGCATCCGGAATTAACCGCACTTTTTAGCGATTTTATGCAAAATCAAGCACAAGAATCGCAAGCGGTTTATATTTTGGGAGATCTTTTTGATTTTTGGATTGGTGACGATGAAACTTCACCTTTAATCTCACAAGTAAAACAGTTGATAAAAAAACTGACAGAAAAGGGTATAGCTTGCTATTTCATTC
Organism: Parahaemophilus parainfluenzae; assembly: GCF_001053575.1. Taxonomy (GTDB): domain Bacteria; phylum Pseudomonadota; class Gammaproteobacteria; order Enterobacterales; family Pasteurellaceae; genus Haemophilus_D; species Haemophilus_D parainfluenzae_S. The sequence goes on from NZ_JVSL01000033.1 coordinate 28,714, forward strand.
ATGGTAATCGAGATTTCTTGGTAGGGAAAAAATTTGCACAAGATTGTGGTTTAACGTTATTGCCTGACTATCATTGTGTTGATCTTTATGGTGTGAAAACCTTAATTTGTCATGGTGATACCTTATGTATTGATGATGTGAAATATCAACAATTTCGCCGAAAGGTGCATCAAAAATGGCGACAAAGATTGTTTTTATGCTTGCCATTAAAAGTGCGGTTAAAAATTGCAGAGAAAATTCGCGCGAAGAGTAAACAAGATAAGCAATATAAGTCACTGGATATAATGGATGTGAATTTAGCGTTTACGGCACAAACTGTAAAAGAATTTGGCGTAAATCGATTAATTCACGGTCATACGCATCGAGAAGCCATCCATCAGGAAAAAGGGTACACGCGAATTGTGTTAGGCGATTGGCGAAAGGATTATGCCTCAATTCTGGAAGTAACAGAGAACGGTTATCGGTTTATTTAAACAAAAAGCACAGGATTAAACCTGTGCTTTTTTGCATTAAAACGTGCTGATTTCCAACCGCACTTTATTCTACGGTTACCGATTTCGCTAAGTTACGAGGTTGATCCACGTCGGTTCCTTTAATTAATGCCACATGGTATGACAATAATTGCATCGGAACGGTGTAGAAAATTGGCGCAATAATTTCATTCACTTTTGGCATAGTGATAATTTTCATACCTTCGCTTGGTGTGAAGCCTGCTTCTTTATCAGCGAACACATAAAGCTGACCACCACGCGCACGTACCTCTTCAATGTTTGATTTCACTTTTTCAAGTAATTCATTGTTTGGTGCGACCACGATAACCGGCATATCTGCATCGATTAAGGCTAATGGACCGTGTTTTAATTCACCTGCCGCATAAGCTTCAGCATGAATATAAGAAATTTCTTTTAATTTCAATGAAGCTTCCATTGCGATAGGGTAAAACTCACCACGACCTAAGAATAGTGCATGGTTTTTCTCTGCGAAGTCTTCTGCTAATGCTTCGATATCTTTATCAAATGCAAGGGCTTTTTCAACTTCAGCCGGAAGTGATTGTAACGCTTTTACAATTTCCACTTCTTGTTCGTTTGAGATATTGCCTTTTACTTTACCAATTGCAGTGACTAACATTAATAATGCGGCCAACTGAGTGGTAAACGCTTTAGTTGATGCCACACCGACTTCAACGCCTGCACGAGTCATGAAGGCAAGATCGGATTCACGCACTAAAGATGAACTTGATACGTTACAGATCGTTAAGGCTGCCATGTAACCTTTTTCTTTTGCAAGACGAAGTGCTGCAAGGGTATCCGCTGTTTCACCTGATTGAGAAATCGTCACTAACAAGCTATTTGGGCGAGTCACAAATTTGCGATAGCGGAATTCAGATGCGATTTCGACATCACAGCTCACGCCAGCAAGTGCTTCAAACCAGTAACGAGCAGTCATCCCTGCATTATAAGAAGTACCACAAGCCACGATTTGAATGTGTTCAACTTTTTCTAAAATTTCAGCTGCGCCATTACCAATAGCATCCACAATCACGTTGTTGTGAAGGATACGTCCTTCCATTGTGTTGATTAATGCATTTGGTTGCTCATAGATTTCTTTTTGCATGAAATGGCGGAATTTGCCTTTTTCTGCAGCGTCATTTTCAAGGTTAGACTCGTGTACTTCACGTTCTACTTTTTGACCATTCGCATCGTAAATATCCACGGTACGACGTGTGATTTCTGCGATATCGCCTTCCTCTAAATAGATGAAACGACGAGTTACGCTTAATAGCGCAAGTTGGTCAGATGCCAGGAAGTTTTCACCAATTCCTAAACCAATTACTAATGGGCTACCTGAACGCGCTGCCACTAAATGTTCTGGATGCTCACGATCTAGTACAACCATACCGTATGCACCAGTAAGTTGTTTTACGGTTTTTTGGACAGCTTCAAGAAGATTTGAGGCTGTACGCATTTCCCAATTAACAAGGTGAGCAATTACTTCGGTATCAGTTTGAGAATTAAACACATAGCCACGTGATTTAAGTAATTCACGTAATTCTTCGTGATTTTCGATGATACCGTTATGGACGACAGCAAAGTTGCCCGAAGTATGCGGGTGAGCATTAGCTTCAGACGGTTCACCATGAGTTGCCCAACGGGTGTGAGCGATCCCTGTACCACCGATTAATGGTTTTACAGCAGCAGCTTCATCAAGGGCTTTTACTTTACCCAAGCAGCGTACGCGGTGTAATTCATGGTTTGGATCCACAACGGCAACACCCGCTGAGTCGTAACCACGATACTCTAAGCGGTGTAAACCATTAATTAAAATTTCTGCTACATCACGTTGTGCTACCGCACCAACAATACCACACATAGTTTTTCCTTATTTAATAAAATTAAAAGTCTTGTTTTTCTGACCGCATTTTATGCCACATCCACACAAATTACTTCTACGCCTTGCGCCATTATGGCTTCTTTGTCAGCCTGAGATAATTTGTTATCGGTAATCAGCACATCAATTTGCTGCCAGGTTAATTCCACATTTGGCATTTTTCTGCCAATTTTTTGTGATTCCACCATTACAATCACTTCACGAGATACTTCAGCCATCACTTGGCTTAAGCGAACCAACTCATTAAATGTTGTTGTACCACGTTCTAAATCAATGCCATCGGCACCAATAAATAATTGGTCAAAGTCATAAGAACGTAGCACTTGTTCGGCAATATTGCCTTGGAAGGATTCAGAACGCGTGTCCCAAGTGCCTCCCGTCATTAAGAGTGTCGGTTCATTTTCGAGTGAACGTAATGCTGTGGCCACCGAAAGCGAATTCGTCATCACAACCAAGCCTTGCTTGCGATTAAGCTGTTTAATCAATGCGGCGGTTGTGCTGCCACTATCCACAATAATTCGATTGTGATCACGAATACGTTCTGCAGCTGCCTTTGCTAAGACTAACTTTCGTTGCGAAAGTTCATCATCTTGTTCTTCTTCGATGATTTCTTGTGGCATTAAAATGGCGCCACCATATTTTCGAAGAAGGAAACCATTACTTTCCAATGCAGTGAGATCTTTTCGAATCGTCACTTCAGAGGTGTCAAATAACTGTACGAGTTGTTCAACACTGACTTCACCTTGTTCTTGCAGAAGTTGCATGATGGCATGTCTGCGTTGTTGGGTATTTCGGTGTTGAATGTTTCGTTTCATTATTTATATCCCGTAATAAGTTTCGGTTCGGAATTATATCGGCAAAATGATGATTGTAAAGTTAAAATTTAGGCAACAAAAAACCCTGACAAAGCAGGGTTCAATTAAAATTCGTTTTAAGACTAATTATTTGATTGCGTCTTTTAATGCTTTACCAGATACGAATGCTGGAACTTTAGATGCTGCGATTTTGATTTCAGCACCAGTTTGTGGGTTACGGCCAGTACGTGCAGCACGTTTGTTTACTTTGAATGTACCGAAACCGATTAATTGAACAGGTTCACCTTTTTTAAGGCTACCAGTGATAGCTGCTAAAGTCGCTTCTAATGCAGCTTTAGCTTGTTTTTTGTTTAATTCAGCTGCACTTGCAATTGCATCGATTAAATCTGTTTTGTTCATAAATTTGTACCTTCTGTTAAATTAAAATTGACTCTATTCAAATAAGCGTAGCTTTTAACTGCTACGGCTTGGGCAAGTCTAATCGAACTTGGGGGGAAATAAAAGCCCGATTTGCAAAAATTGTGACAAATCTCACGTTATTGCTCAATTTTTATACCAATATTGGAGATTCCCTCCTGCTTTATCTCGTTTCGGAGGGATAAAATCAAGTCTATATCGCGTTTTTCACAGTCTTTAAGTAAGCGATAGATTTGCCATTGAAGGTCAAGTTCTTCTTCAATTTCTTCACGGCTTTTCAGTTCAGTTTCAGAAAGATCTCGATCTTCTTGTGTTTCTAACAAAGAACAAACCGTGCCTAATGAAATTTGGCTGATTTGAATTGCTTTTTCAAGTGTCTCGCCCGCGATAATCGCATGCAACAATTCACCTAGCGCTTCACAAGCATCGAGAGCAGGTACCACACCAAAGAAGTCATAATCATTCACATCAGGAATAATTTCTTCAAGTTTCTCTAATTGGTTCTCGAAATTAATCTTTGCCTCTTTAACCGTTAGAAATTCCCACACTAAGTTTAAAATGTTGTGATAGGTTTTGTCTGCAGGCTTTTGTTCCGTCATTTGGCAGAATAGGGCAAAGTTAGGTGCCATACGCTCGCATAAGCAAGCCATAAAGGTCAGATGTTGCCAGCTTTCGAGATTTTCGAGACGCTTGTGAATCGGATTTCGCATTTTTTTCTCGCTTATTTATGATAGGCTTTAGAGAACTCATGAATCGCATCCACGAAGATTTTTGGCGCACTTTCCGGCACATCTTGGTGAATACCATGACCTAAATTAAACACGTGTCCGCTACCTTGGCCAAAATCAGCTAAAATTGACCGCACTTCTTGCTCAATACGTTCTGCCGGGGCATATAACACGCTTGGATCCATATTGCCTTGTAGTGCCACTTTATGGCCTACTTGTGCTTTCGCATCAGCCAAATTAACGGTCCAGTCTAATCCGAGCGCATCACATCCTGTATTTGCCATGGCTTCTAACCATAACCCGCCGCCTTTAGTAAATAAAGTCACCGGTACTTTACGGCCATCGTGTTCACGAATTAAACCATCGACGATTTTGTGCATATATTGCAGAGAGAAGTCTAAATATTCACGATGACCTAACACACCGCCCCAAGTATCAAATACCATGACCGCTTGTGCACCTGCTTTGATTTGCGCGTTTAAGTATAAAATCACGGAATCCGCTACTTTATCTAATAAAAGATGCAAAGTTTGCGGTTCGGCATACATCATTTTTTTGATTTTATTGAAGGTCTTGCTGCTACCACCTTCAACCATATAAGTCGCCAGTGTCCACGGGCTACCAGAGAAACCAATCAGTGGCACTTCGCCTTTTAGTTCGCGACGAATTGTGCGAACAGCATTCATCACATATTGAAGTTCGCCTTCAGGGTCAGGAATCGGTAAATTTTCGACCGCACTTTTGTTTTCAATTGGATGAGCAAATTTCGGGCCTTCACCTGCACCAAAACTTAATCCTAAGCCCATCGCATCAGGAATAGTCAGAATATCTGAAAATAAAATAGCCGCATCTAAAGCATAGCGACGAAGTGGCTGTAAGGTGACTTCACAAGCTAAATCCGCATTGCGGCAAAGAGACATAAAATCGCCCGCTTCTGCGCGTGTTGCTTTATATTCAGGCAAATAGCGTCCCGCTTGGCGCATCATCCATACGGGTGTCATATCCACTGGTTCACGTAATAAGGCTTTTAAATAACGATCATTTTTTAATTCAGACATGGGCTTTCCTTTATTTATTTTGTTCCGCTTTGCAAAGCTCAAGCGTAGCATTAATTAATTTGAGTGCGATAGTACCTGTTGGCGGTAATTCTGGCAAGGGGGCAGCGCTAGAAAACCATTGTGCATCATGCAGTTCTGTTTCTTGCAGTTGAATTTCTCCACTGTCGTAATCGGCTAAAAAGCCCACCATTTGTGAATTCGGGAATGCCCAAGGTTGACTACCGAAATAGCGAATATTTTTAATGCGAATACCCGTTTCTTCAAAGACTTCGCGACGAACGGCATCTTCAAAGGTTTCACCCACTTCCACAAAACCGGCTAGCGTGGTGTAAATACCTGCTTTGCCAGGCGTGTAATGGCGTTTATGGTTGGCTAATAAAATCTCTGTACCACGACGAACAGCGACAATAATCGAAGGGCAAATAACCGGATAAATACGATAACCGCAACTTGTGCATTGAACCGCAAGCTCATCGTGAGTTTGTTCCGCTTTTTGACCGCATTTTCCGCAGAATTGGTGAGTTTTCAAAAAATGATTGATTTCCACACCTCGGCTTAATAAATGAAAATCTTCAGTCGGTAATGACAACAAACTCCGTAAGGAAAGGTATTCTCGTTCATCTTGATCATTTTCTGCCACAAGCCATAAAGGTTGTGATTTCCATTTCCCGAGCAACATCGCTTTTTGCGTCGTGAGGCCGAGTTCCTTTGCTGTTCCAAAAGGCAGATCATTTTCCTGCCAATAAAGTGTCGATCCTTTGGTGAACAGCCAATATCCCTGATCTTCAGGCTGAATTGCTTTCATATTTTTCTCTTTTTGTTTCAAAAGTGCGGTCATTATAAAAGGGATTTTTCGGAAAAACGAATTTAATTTCTGTGATAAAAATAGCTAGTCAGTTTTCGTTGTGCTACAGTAGCAACCTGTTTTTCTCTTTAAAATTAGGAATGACAAATGTCTTTTTTCTCTTTTGCTTTTTTAGAAAATGCGATGTCTTTTGAAGGTTATTTTAAATATATCGCCATTTTTGTCTCGTTAGGTGCATTGCTTGTGGTGACAAGCTTATATTTACGTCATCGGTTACAAACCAAATATCGCGATCTCAGTATTATCTTTCTTTTATTAATTATTTTCTTGCTCGGTGTGCAATATAAGCAATATGAGCAAAATGAAGTCTATGCAGCTGATATCTCTAGCGTGGTGACATTTTTAAATTCGGTGAAAGATAGTCAAAATTTACAGAAAGAAGATATTCGTACCAATAGCCGTACATTAATGAACGGCATGATTTTAAATATTCGGGATCAGTATTTCGAAGTCCATTTTAATAATGATTTTTCAGCGTATACCTTATCCCCAATTAACTTAGTAAACCCTAATGTTACTGTGATTGATAAGGAGGATAAATAATGGATGGCTACACATTATTAGGCTTGAAATTGGCCATGGGTATTATTGGACTGGTACTCCAAATTAACTTAATGGGAAAAGGTAACCTTGCACCGACTTCCGCGATGGATCAGGTACAAAACTATGTGCTAGGTGGCATTATTGGTGGTGTGATTTATAGCGATAGTATTGGGGTATTCCAGTTCTCTCTCGTGCTCGTGCTTTGGACATTATTGGTTTTTACCCTCCGTTTTATCAAAAATCATAACAAATTAGTTAAATCTTTGATTGATGGTAAACCTGTTTGGGTGATTTCAAACGGTAAGGTTAAAACCGCTGAATGTATGAAACACAGTATTACTGCTAATGACCTCATGTTTAAGTTACGTGCTGCCGGTATTTATGAAATCAAAACGGTTAAACGTGCGGTATTCGAACAAAATGGGCAACTCTCGATTATTCAATACGGCGATGATAACTTACGTTATCCATTAATTGTTGATGGACAATTAGATGATGATGTTTTAGACATTATTGATCGTGATGAAGAATGGGTTAAAGCTGAGTTAGAAAAACAGAACATAACGATTGAGCAAGTGTATATTGGCGAATACTTGAATGGTCAGTTAGTGGCACATGTATATGAAAACAAATAAAAGAGACCGCACCTTAAAAGTGCGGTCTTTTTTTCGCTCATTTTAACCGACAACAAAAGGTAAATAACCCGCTCGGATGGCAAAAGGAATTGAAGTAATAATCACCCCAAGCACCAATACAAGTACTAACAATGCTTTACCGCCCCACACTCTGTATGGCAAGTTAGGATGAATCGCACGTGCTTTCCAAACTAATGCTACCGGTAAAACCACTGCGTAGAACGCGAACATTTGACCAGCATAACCCAGAGCGAGAATAAAACCTTCCGGATAGAAAAGGGAGAAAAGCACTGGGGGAATAAAGGTCATTAAACCTAATGAAATACGCCCTGCATGAATATTAAAAGATTGTTTGAGCAAGTCTTCGATACATTCTAATAAGCCTAATGCCACGCCTAAGAATGAGGTTACTAAAGCCAAAGTGGAGAAGATTTTTACTGCATTCGCAATAATTGGGCTTTGGGTGATTTCTAAGGTTGCTTTCACCAAACCATTTAACGTGGCGTCTTCACGTAAAATTTGTAAAAACTCATTTTGGCTGAGTAAGCCGTGCGTAGAAAGCTGCCATAAAAAGTAAGCAAATAACGTGATGCCAGAACCCACTAAAATTGCAATGCGTAAGGATTTTACATTACCGCCTAAGTATTTATTTAAACTTGGAATGGAACCATGGAAACCAAATGCCGTGAAAAATACAGGGCTTGCAGAAATAATTAAAGCGTTATCAATTGGCATCGCCATTAAGTTATCAAATTTGATGTTTGGTAGCATTAATGCGAGCACTAAGATAAAAGCAGCAATCATCACAAAGAATAACACGCGATTGATTTTATCCACACTGTGCGTACCAATCACAATAAAACTGCCGAAGAAAATGGTGAATACAAGCACCGCGATTTTATTCATGGTGTCTTTATCGCCCATGGTTGGGAGTAAATCCATTAATAGGGAACCACCACCACTTACATAAGCAGCAATTAAGGCATATAAAAAGACAATTAAAACAGCAGTGGAAATAATTCGCCCCGCTTTACCAAAATATTGTGCAGCAAGTGTGCCGATCCCTGCATCACTGTCAGCGGTTTGATACAGTTCCACGAATAAAAGTGCAGTGAAAGTGAGCACTGACCACAAGCCAATTAATAAGAAAACCGTCGCCGTTAAGCCAATCCCTGCTGAGGTGAGCGGCATTGCCAACATCCCTGCACCAATCATGGTTCCTGCAACAAGCAAGGTACTTCCCACAGTCTTGTTCATTTTACTATCCTTTGGTTGTAATAATAAATTTACGATAATTGTATTTTAATCTTTACACTGTGTAAAGTAGGGAAGACAAAATTCTTCTACAAAATGTACGGTAGAAATGACCGCACTTTCCCGATAAAATAGCCGGCAAATCAATTAAGACGAGAGACAATAGTGGGAGAGCGCTTATGATTTATAGTATGACAGCCTTTGCACGCCTTGAAATTAAGAAAGAGTGGGGCGATGCAGTTTGGGAAATTCGTTCGGTTAATCAACGTTATTTGGAAAACTTTTTCCGTTTGCCAGAGCAATTCCGTGGTTTGGAAAATGCTTTGCGTGAGAAACTTCGTCAAAATCTCACTCGCGGTAAAATTGAATGTTCATTGCGTATTGATAGCAAAAAACAAGCAGCGGCTGAGCTCAATTTAAATAAAGAATTAGCGAATCAAGTGATTCAATCTTTACAATGGATTAAGTCACAAGCAGGTGAGGGCGAAATCAATTTAGCGGACGTATTGCGTTATCCTGGCGTGGTGGAAGCGGCTGAGCAAGATTTAGATGCGATCAGTCAAGATTTGTTGACAGCTTTTGATGAATTGTTGGTGGAATTTATTGCAATGCGTGGACGTGAAGGCGAAAAATTGCAAGCCATTATTCAACAACGTCTTGATGGTATTACCGTGGAAGCCGAAAAAGTGCGGTCACAAATGCCGGCGGTTTTACAATGGCAGCGTGAGCGTTTATTGCAACGTTTTGAAGAAGCGAAGATTCAACTTGATCCTCAACGTGTCGAACAAGAAATGATTTTATTGGCGCAACGTGTGGATGTGGCGGAAGAATTAGATCGTTTGCAAATGCACGTGAAAGAAACCAACAACATCCTGAAAAAAGGTGGGGCAGTGGGCCGTAAACTGGATTTTATGATGCAAGAGCTTAATCGCGAATCTAACACGTTGGCATCGAAATCCATTAATGCTGATATCACCGCTTCTGCTGTGGAATTAAAAGTATTAATCGAACAAATGCGTGAGCAAATTCAAAACCTTGAATAGGAAAAATCATGGCAACATTTATTTCATTAAACCACTATGATTTGGTGGAAGTGGCGGGCGTAGATGCGGAGAAATATCTGCAAGGCCAATTAACTTGTGATGTGATGCATTTGGCAGCAGGCGCTTCAACGCTTACAGCACATTGTGATCCTAAAGGCAAAATGAACTCGTTGTTTCGCTTAATTAAGCTTTCATCCGAACAGTTTTTGATTTTAATGCCGAAAAATTTATTTACTCCACTTGAGCATTTAAAAAAATACGCCGTGTTTTCAAAAGTGACTTTTCAAGTGTTAGATTGGCAAATTGTTGGCTTGATTGGTGAAAAGTGCGGTCGAATTCAAGCACAAATTACCTTGGATATTGATGATAATCGCGCAATTTTGATTAATCCTACACCGTTAGATGTCACCTTTAATGGCGATGAAAAGCAATGGCTTTGTGCGGATATTCAAGCGGGCTTACCAAGCTTGAGTGCGGAAACGCAAAATGAATTTATCCCGCAGGCATTAAATCTGCAAGCCATTGAACAAGCAATTTCTTTTACGAAAGGCTGTTATATCGGGCAAGAAACTGTTGCGCGTGCCAAGTATCGTGGCGCCAATAAACGTGCGATGTATGTGCTTTCGGGGGAAACCACGGTTATACCGAAAATCGGCAGTGAAATTGAAATGCAGTTAGAAACAGCTTGGCGTAAAACCGGTACGATTGTAAGTGCGGTCAATTTTGACGGCGTTTTATGGTTGCAAGTCGTGATGAATAACGATTTAGAAGAAGGGACGCATTTCCGTTTACCTGAAGATGGATCCGTTCTGAAAATTGAACCGTTACCTTATTCTATCAATAGCTAAAAAACGATTTAGTCATTGATGACTTATAAGAATTATAAATGATGAAAAGAGAGAACTGCAATGTTCTCTCTTTTTTTATTTTTTTAAAATCCGCTATAATTCTGAAAAACTCACGAATTGAATATTATGACTTATTATCTTGGCATTATGTCCGGCACCAGCCTTGATGGGGTGGACATTGCGCTTACTGACATCCAATCTAATCAAACCAAATTAATTGCGGCTGATTTTACGCCGATGCCAGCAAATTTACGCGAAAAAGTGACCGCACTTATTCAATCGGGCGAAACCTCGTTACAAGCTTTGGGTGAACTCGATCACCAATTTGGCTTACTTTATGCGGATTGTGTAAATGCCTTTTTACGTAAACACCAATTAAAACCAGAACAGACTGAAGCCATTGGCTGCCATGGCCAAACAGTGTGGCATTCCCCAAAAGGTCAATTTCCGTTTACCATGCAAATCGGTGATATGAATTTATTAGCCGCTAAAACAGGTATTACGGTCGTTGGTGATTTGCGCCGTAAAGATATGGCGTTTGGTGGACAAGGCGCGCCTTTGGTACCCGCTTTTCACCAAGCGGTATTTTTTGATCCTAACTGGGCAACAGTGGTGCTTAATATTGGCGGTATTAGTAATGTATCCTTATTGATACCTGAACAGCCTGTCATTGGCTTTGATACAGGAACCGGTAATACCTTGCTCGACCAATGGATCGAAAAACGTCAAGGCAAAGCTTACGACAAAAATGGTGAATGGGCGGCTTCTGGCCAAGTAAATACAGACTTGTTAGCGGCATTATTAGATGAAGATTTCTTTCAATTGCCACCACCGAAAAGCACAGGGCGTGAATTATTTAATTTGGCTTGGCTAGAGAATAAAATTCAAAAAATAGCAGGCAAAATGACCGCACTTTTACCACAAGATGTGCAAGCCACCTTGGCTGAATTTACCGTACAAAGTATTGTTTTAGCCCTTAACAATATTCAGACGACATTACCATGCAGATTACTTGTTTGTGGCGGAGGTGCTAAAAATCAGGCGATCATGAATGGCTTAAAACAAGCATTGCCAAGTTGGCGTATTCAACTGACGACAGAATTAGATCTTGATATCGATTATGTGGAAGCGGCAGCTTTTGCTTGGTTGGCTTATCGTCGCATGCATAATTTGCCCGCTAATTTACCGAGTGTAACAGGCGCCACAAGTACGGTCAGTTTAGGGGCGATTTTTCCAAAGGAATAAACCATGGCAGAAAATTTATTACAAACCCTTTCAACTTTAATTACTGAACAACGGAATCCCAATTCTATGCATGTAGATAGCTTGTCTGCATTGGAAATTGTTCAGTTAATGAATGATGAAGATAAACAAGTGCCTGTGGCAATTGAAAAATGTTTATCTCAAATTGCTCAAGCAGTCGAATGTATTGTTGCTGCATTTCAACAAGGCGGTCGATTAGTCTATATTGGCGCCGGAACCAGTGGTCGATTAGGCGTGCTCGATGCATCAGAATGCCCGCCAACTTTTGGTGTATCACCTGAAATGGTAAAAGGTATTATTGCAGGCGGTGAGCGCGCATTACGTCATCCAATTGAAGGTGCCGAAGACAGCAAAACGCAAGCCGTGGTTGATTTACAAACCATTCAATTTTCCTCACAAGATGTGTTGGTGGGTATTGCCGCCAGTGGCCGAACCCCTTATGTAATCGGTGCATTGGAATATGCGAAAAGTTTAGGTTCAGTGACCGTTTCGATTGCAAGTAATCCGAATTCAGCGATGGCAAATATTGTGGATATTGCCATTGATACGGTAGTGGGACCAGAAGTGCTAACTGGCTCGAGCCGCTTAAAATCAGGTACTGCACAAAAATTAGTACTGAATATGCTGACGACAGCTTCCATGATCTTAATGGGCAAATGCTATCAAAACTTAATGGTGGATGTGCAGGCAAGTAATGAAAAGCTGAAAGCTCGTGCCATTCGTATCGTCATGCAAGCCACGGATTGCGATAAGGCTCTCGCAGAAGAGACATTAAAGCAGGCAGATCAAAATGCGAAATTAGCGATTATGATGATTCTGAGTGGATTAGATCGTGCTCAAGCAGAGGCTTTATTAGAAAAACATCAGGGCAAGTTACAACTTGCATTGAAATAAGCAAAAATAAAACGCTAGGCATCAAACCTAGCGTTTTTTATTATTTAATAGTTTGCTCAATTAGCAATCTTGTTTGCCGTAAGCATCTTGACGAAGGATTTGACGAACGCCTTCATCAAATTGTGCTAAAACTTGATCCGCGTCTTTTGGATCTTTACCGCGAGCATCAAGATAGAACTTGATTTTTGGTTCAGTACCAGATGGACGAACGATTAAACGACTACCGTTTTCTAATACGAATACGAGGATGTCGCTTTGGCGATCAGTTTTAGTGTGGTCGATGAATTGTACCACTTTAACACCACCCACTTCAGCTGGAGGCGTGTTACGAAGTGCAGTCATTAATTTACCAATTTCAGATAAATCGCTTACACGAATAGAAATTTGACCACTTACATAAGCACCGAATTCTTGCGTGAAGTCATTGGCGTAATCCGCTAAGGTTTTGCCTTGTGCTTTTAAGTGACGCACTAAATCTAAGAACACGATCGCTGCAGAAATACCGTCTTTATCACGTACTTTATCTGGGTCAACTAAGTAGCCAAGTGCTTCTTCGAAACCGAATAATAAGCCTTGAACTTTACCGATGTATTTGAAACCGGTTAATGTTTCTTCTGATTGGAAACCGTATTTTTTCGCAATTTCAGCAAGTGCAGGAGAAGACACTAAAGAACACGCCAATACGCCTTTTTCACCTTTTGCATGATATTGTTTTGCTAAATACCAACCTAAGAAACAACCGACTACGTTACCATGTAAAGGTTTCCAGTTACCTTGTGCATCTGGAACTGCCACCGCTAAACGGTCTGCATCTGGGTCATTGGCAATAATGAATTCTGCATTGTGTTCTTTTGCTACTTTAATAGCTAAATCTAATGCACCTTTTTCTTCTGGGTTAGGGAAGTTTACTGTTGGGAATGTGCCGTCCGGCCATACTTGTTCCGCCACAATATGAGGTTGTGGAAGACCCGCTTTGGTTAAGGTTTTGCTTAATACTTCATAGCCTACACCGTGCATTGCAGTATAAACGTAGTTAATGTCTGCTTGAGGTTCTTTAGCAAGAGATGCCGTTTTTTCAATATAAGCGTTAACCACTTCATCATCTAACACAACATAATCTTGGCTACGTGGTAAATCTTTTACATTACCCGCTGCCACTTTGTCGATTAATGCCGCGATATCTTTGTCAGCAGGAGAAACGATTTGGCCACCGCCGTTCCCTTTGCCTAAATACACTTTATAACCGTTATCTTCTGGTGGGTTGTGACTTGCTGTCACCATCACACCTGCGGTGGTATCAAAATATTGGATTGCGTAAGCTAATACTGGCGTTGGTAATTTACGTGGAAGTAAATAAGCTTTCACGCCTGCACCTGCCATGATTTCAGCAGTATCACGTGCGAAAACATCAGAGTTTTTACGACCATCATAACCAATCACGATGGAAGGTTGCTTGTCGTAATCTTTTAAATAATCCGCTAAACCGCCCGCAGCTTGTGCTACTAATACACGGTTCATCCCCATAGGGCCAGCTTGTAATGGTCCACGAAGTCCCGCCGTACCAAATTGTAAACGTCCACTAAAGCGAGCTTGTAATTCTGCTTGTGCTTTTTCATCACCATTTTTCGCCGCCGTTAAAAGTGCGGTTAATTCTGCGTGAGTTTCTGCATCAGGATCTTGGTTTAACCAGTTTTGTGCAATATCAAAAAGCGTTGTCATGATGTTTTCTCCTTGTAAAAACTAATTCTTGTTAGACTAGCTGAAAATGACTTTAATTTAAATGACTATTTTGCTTTTTTACTGAAAATTTAAGCTTTTTTTGATCGCAACCGTTTTCTCAGATATAAAAACGGCGTAAAAATATTTACGCCGTGAGAGTGATATAAATTTATATAAAATAATAAAAATTAGAGAAGAAGGGCAGAACCCCATTTAATAATATCAAAGAAGAATTTGTTTTGATTGGTGGCAATACCATCACCCGTTTTCTTCAATGTGCCGTCATCATTTTTCGTTTCATCTACCATGCCATTTACATACTGGCCTTTCACCACATCTAAGTCTTCTTTTGCCTGAGTACGTAAGATTTGGCAAGCTTTTGGCTCTAATGCATCGACATCACCAAGTTCTGCGCGGAATTTCTTAAATTGATAGGTCGCATAATTCATCGATTTTTCATCTTTTTGAATCATTTTTACATAATCTTCACCGATGATTTTTTCTAACGGATAGAAAAAGACATATTGGGAATGAATATAGCTATCTTCTTTTGCAAAATGTTGTTGCTGAATACGAGTTAAATTCGGATAGATACATTGCTCAGCTTGTTTACTTGCTACAGCCCATGTTTTTGCATTGGCATCAGATAGGAGATAGTCTGCTTGTGCGAATTCAGCAGGAATAGTTGATTGTGATGAACCAAATAAACTACAAGCATTCAATAACATGATGCTGCTTAAAAAAATAATTTTTTTCACTTAAATTTCCTTACTAAAGTTGGAATGGCGGAATTTTAACAATAACGACATAATTGTAAAGTCTTCAGTAGTTGATTTTCTTTCCTGAAGTAAGAAACTTCCGCTATAATGACCGCACTTTTTACACTTATAAAGGAAAGAACAATGCAAAATCCAAAAGATGATGTTTTATATGCACCAGTTGAGTGGGTTGATCATAGCGAAGGTTATACCGATATTCGTTTCCACAAATCGACAGACGGTATTGCAAAAATCACCATTAACCGTCCTGAAGTGCGCAATGCATTTCGTCCGCAAACAGTTAAAGAAATGATCCATGCATTTTCTAACGCTCGTTTCGATGAAAAAATTGGCGTGATTGTGTTAACCGGTGAAGGCGAAAAAGCATTCTGTTCTGGTGGTGACCAAAAAATTCGTGGTGACTACGGCGGTTACAAAGATGAAAGTGGTGTGCATCATTTAAATGTATTGGATTTCCAACGTGATATTCGGACTTGTCCAAAACCAGTTGTAGCAATGGTGGCAGGTTACGCAATTGGTGGCGGCCACGTACTTCATATGTTATGTGATTTAACCATTGCAGCAGAGAATGCGATTTTTGGTCAAACGGGTCCTAAAGTAGGTTCATTTGACGGTGGTTGGGGTGCAAGCTATATGGCGCGTTTAGTTGGTCAGAAAAAAGCACGCGAAATTTGGTTCTTATGCCGTCAATATAATGCGCAAGAAGCATTAGATATGGGCTTAGTGAACACTGTCGTGCCTTATGCTGATTTAGAAAAAGAAACTGTGCGTTGGTGTCGTGAAATGTTACGTAACAGCCCAATTGCATTACGTTGCTTGAAAGCCGCATTAAATGCAGACTGTGATGGTCAATCAGGCTTACAAGAACTCGCGGGTAATGCAACCATGTTGTTCTATATGACTGAAGAAGGGCAAGAAGGTCGTAACGCGTTCAACGAAAAACGCGCACCAGACTTCAGCAAATTCAGACGCAATCCTTAATTTTAATCATAAGAAGTGCGGTTAGAAATCAGTGTGTTTTTAACCGCCTTGTCGTGATATATCTCGATCCTTATTCATATTTTAGAATTATTTTATGTCCCGTGTGAAACAACATAATTATGTGATTAGCTTAACCAGAGAAACAAAACGTCGCAAACATATTGAACAAGAATTTGGTCGGCAAAATATCCTTTTTTCATTTTTTGATGCAGTGACACCAGATTATATTGAGGATGTTGCAAAGAAATTTAATATTATTTTAGATCGCTCTTCAGAAGCTAAATTATGGGATGGGGAAATCGGTTGTGCGTTAAGTCATATCTCACTATGGGATTTAGCGTTAGAAAATAACTTAGACTATATCAATATTTTTGAAGATGATATTCACTTAGGTGAGAATGCAAAAGAGCTGTTAGAAGTGGATTATTTACCTAATGACATTGATGTACTAAAACTTGAAGCGAACGGTAAAATGTTCTTTAAAGATCCTCATAAGGCAAAGTGTAGTCGACATATTTATCCAATAACATTTAAACAATCAGGTTGTGCTGGTTATACGGTAACGGCAAAAGGTGCTAAATACCTTCTCGAACAAGTAAAAAATAAACCGCTTGAGGTCGCAATTGATTCTCTTGTTTTTGAGAATTTTTTAAATCTAAAAGATTACAAAGTTGTGCAACTTTCACCAGGAGTTTGCGTTCAAGATTTCGTATTGCATCCAGATAAGCCTTTTGAAAGTAGTTTACAAAAAGGTAGAGAATTGGTTTATGAAAATCAAACGAAATTTTCAGTATTTGAAAGAATCATAAATGAATTCATGAGATTAAAACGTAAATTATTTATGAAACAAGTGCCTTTTAAATAGGATGCAAGTGGTTAAAAATCAGTGTGTTTTTAACCGTACTTTTGTCATCAAGGAGAATAAGATGGAAATCAAATCATTTAATCTTTATCGTTATTCTATTCCCGTCGACAGCCAATTGATTTTACGTGGACGTTTTTTAAAACGCCGTGAAGGCTTAATTGTGCGTGTTGCTTGCAGCCGTGATGGTTGGGGGGAAATTGCACCTTTACCTGGGTTTAGCGAAGAAACTATCGAACAAGCGCAAGAGCAAGCCATTGAATGGCTGACGAATTGGTGTCATGCAAGCTGCGAAGCGCCAAGAGTCCCCCTTGATGGTTGTTATCCTTCCGTTGCTTTTGGTATTAGCACGGCGATGGATGAGATGAAACGTTATTTAAATGAGGAAGGTAATTATCACACTGCACCTTTGTGCTATGGCGATCCTGATGAGTTATATGCAGAGCTTAATCAAATGCCAGGTGACAAAGTGGCTAAAATTAAGGTCGGTATGTATGAAGCGAATCGTGATGGCTTGATTACGGATATGTTTCTTGAAGCTATTCCTGACTTGCAATTACGTCTAGATGCGAATCGTCAATGGACCTTGGAAAAGTCATTAAAATTTGCGGAGAAAGTAAAACTACAACATCGTTCTCGCATTCAATTTTTGGAAGAACCTTGTAAAACCCGTGAAGAAAGCCGCCAGTTTGCCGCTCAAACAGGTATTAATATTGCTTGGGATGAAAGTGTGCGAGAGCCAGATTTTCTTTTAGAAAAAGAACCGCACTTAAGCGCCATTGTGATTAAACCAACATTGATTGGCTCGCTGCAAGATTGTCAAAAGCTGATTGCACAAGCGCATAGCTTAGGCATAAAAGCGGTGATCAGCTCGAGTATTGAAAGTAGCCTTGGATTGACGCAACTCGCTCGTATCGCTGCGCAATATACGCCTAACGTGATGCCTGGATTAGATACATTGAATTTGATGCAACATCAGGTATTACGCGCATGGCCAGGCTCAGATTTACCGCTAATTGATCTAAATTCAGAATTTATAACCAAAATCGTATAGAGATACGACCACCATTACATAAAAAATCGCTATAATTCGCACAAGTTAAAGGATGTGAAAATGTCAAAAAAATTCAATATTTTGCTGTTAAATGGCCCGAATTTGAATATGTTGGGCGCAAGGGAACCAAAACATTATGGTTCACTTTCATTATCTGCCATTGAAGAAAATGTGGGTAAACTTGCTGAGCAGCATGATGTGAATTTGGAGTGTTTCCAAGCAAATAGCGAAGAAAAGTTAATTAATAAGATTCATCAAAGTTTTCAGAAAGTGGATTTTATTTTAATTAACCCTGCAGCTTATACGCATACCAGTGTTGCATTGCGCGATGCGTTGCTTGCGGTGTCAATTCCTTTTGTCGAAATTCATTTGTCTAATGTACATAAACGTGAGCCATTCCGTCATCATTCTTACTTTAGTGATGTGGCTGAAGGTGTGATTTGTGGCTTAGGTGCAAAAGGCTATGAGTTTGCTCTCCAATTTGCGTTAGATTTTTTCAATAAAAAAGCATAAAATTTCACAAAATTTACAGATTTTCGCAGAAATTTATCGCAAAGTTCATGATTTTGCGGTAATCTTGCCGACACAAAAAACAGGTTTCAAAATGACCGCACTTTGGAAATCAATTCTGAAAGTGCGGTTAACAATTCATTATTATTTTTAGGAAGAACGTATGGACATTCGTAAAATCAAAAAACTGATTGAATTAGTAGAAGAATCGGGCATCACTGAATTAGAAGTGCAAGAAGAAGAAGGTACAGTACGTATTAGTCGTGCGGCACCAGTTGCTGCACCTGCTGCAATTCAATATGCAGCGGCGCCAGTCGCACCGGTTGCGGCTCCGGCAGCAGCGCCAGCACCTGCAGCGGCAGCACCTGCGGAAGCGCCTGCAGCTGAAGTGTCTGGTCACCAAGTACGCTCACCAATGGTGGGTACATTCTATCGTAGTCCAAGCCCAGAAGCGAAAGCTTTCGTGGAAGTGGGACAAACAGTCAAAGTAGGCGATGCACTTTGTATCGTTGAAGCAATGAAAATGATGAACCGTATTGAAGCTGATAAAGCCGGTGTGGTTAAAGCAATCTTAGTAAATGATGGCGAAGCGGTTGAATTTGATCAACCATTGATCGTTATCGAATAATCCCTATCAATCTGAAATGGCGAGCTTTCTCGCCATTTTTTCACCCAAGTGGAAATTGTTATGTTAGAAAAAGTTGTGATTGCTAACCGTGGTGAAATTGCACTGCGTATTTTGCGTGCCTGTAAAGAATTAGGCATTAAAACTGTGGCGGTTCACTCTACCGCTGACCGTGATTTAAAACACGTATTACTTGCAGATGAAACAGTTTGTATCGGACCTGCGCCATCTGTAAAAAGTTATTTAAATATTCCTGCGATTATTGCTGCTGCAGAAGTAACCGGTGCGGATGCGATTCACCCTGGTTATGGTTTCCTTTCTGAAAACGCGGATTTTGCAGAGCAAGTTGAGCGTTCTGGTTTTATCTTTATTGGTCCAACTGCAGACGTTATTCGTTTGATGGGGGATAAAGTTTCTGCGATTAAAGCAATGAAAAAAGCGGGCGTGCCTTGTGTACCGGGTTCAGATGGCCCAGTAGGTAGCGATATCGCGAAAAATAAAGAAATTGCAAAACGTATTGGCTATCCAATTATTATCAAGGCATCTGGCGGCGGCGGTGGTCGTGGTATGCGCGTGGTACGTAGCGAGGATGCACTTGAAGAATCTATTGCGATGACAAAGGCAGAAGCAAAAGCAGCGTTTAACAATGATATGGTTTACATGGAAAAATATTTAGAAAATCCACGCCATATTGAAATCCAAGTTTTAGCGGATACACACGGTAACGCAATCTATCTTGCAGAGCGTGATTGTTCTATGCAGCGCCGTCACCAAAAAGTAGTGGAAGAAGCACCCGCACCAGGTATTACCGAAGAAGTTCGTCGTGATATTGGTTCTCGTTGTGCGAAGGCTTGTGTTGAAATTGGCTATCGCGGTGCAGGTACATTTGAATTCTTATATGAAAATGGTGAGTTCTATTTCATCGAAATGAATACTCGTATTCAAGTAGAACACCCAGTAACAGAAATGATTACTGGTGTGGATTTGGTGAAAGAACAATTGCGTATTGCGGCTGGTTTACCACTTTCTTATAAACAAGAAGATATTAAAGTGAAAGGTCATGCAATTGAATGTCGTATCAATGCAGAAGATCCAAAAACATTCTTACCATCTCCAGGTAAAGTGGTACATTTGCACTCACCAGGTGGCTTAGGTGTTCGCTGGGATTCACATGTGTATGGTGGTTATACCGTTCCACCACACTACGATTCTATGATCGCAAAATTAATCACATACGGTGATACTCGTGATGTAGCAATCCGTCGTATGCAAAATGCATTATCAGAGACGATCATTGACGGTATCAAAACAAATATCCCACTTCATGAACTCATTCTTGAAGATGAAAACTTCCAAAAAGGTGGCGCAAACATCCACTATTTAGAGAAGAAATTAGGGATGTATGATTAATTTATAAATTATTAAGGTAAAGACAAATATTGTCTTTACCTTATTTTTTATATAGGTATATATAATATTATTAATTTTATGATAAGATGCAAATATACATAAATTTATTTTATGTCTATCAATTAATTAATTAATTAATTAATTGTGTTTTGTTAAAAATCTAAGAGGTAAATTATGAAAAATACTATTTTAAAGTTTAGTTTAACAACTTTAGCTGCATTAACATTAGCTGCTTGTGGAAGTAGTGGCGGTGGTGATTCTGCTACTGATAATGGGCAAAACCAAATCAATTCAGCAACACCAAGTAACAATAATCCAGTTCAAGTTTCTTCTAATGGAACTGGAGCAGCATTAGTAGCTACAGGTGAAGATAACAATGCTAATGTTAAACGTGCAAATTTGATGGATTATAATTTAGAAACATTATCTATTGATGGAAAAACTGTTCGTATTGCACCTCCATCTAATGGGGGGACTATTTTTTCTGGTGGTTGGACAGAATATGGTGCAGGTGTAACATTTAATGGCTATAAATTCCCTAATACTGTTTCCGTGTGCTGTGGCAAATATACAGATGTTCGTATAGGCGCTATTGGCAGTACTGGACCTGGTCAAGAAGATATCCTCTTTTATAATGGAAACCCTACAAATTCAATGCCTTCATCTGGTGTAGCATCCTATGCTGGAGATAGTATTATTGCAGCGGATACTGATAAATTACCGGATGAAGATTATGTAAAAGGTTCTTCAACCTTTACTGCTGATTTTGGTAATAAAAAATTAACAGGGACGATTAGCGCTGGTAATGTTGATATTGTGAAAGTTGATGCAAATATTTCAGGAAATAGTTTTGCTGGAACGGCTAAGTCTGATCTTTTGAATTCTCAAGGTACAGCTGAAGGAAAATTCTACGGTGAAAATGCAAAAGAATTAGGTGGTGTGGTTAATGCTAATGATAACTCTTGGGGAGCGGCTTTTGCGGCTAAGAAATAGCTTGTCTATTTTAAACTACTATTGATAAAGTTAAATTCGCATTTCGTTTGCAATATCTCATTTTTAAAAGGTGATAGAGGGTATCTATATTTAGGTGAGAGACAAAGCTAAGGATGCGTGATAAAATTGAGCGGACAACGCAAGTTAGTCCGCTTTTTTGTTAGAAGTGTTTAGTTTTTATATAATCTACAATTAATAAATTTTTGAAAAAATTTTAAATCTATTTATAACTTAAATTTACTTTTTACCAGAGGAAAATAATGAAATTTAATTTCTCCAAACTAAGCTTAATTATTCTGACGAGTGTAACATTAGCAGGTTGTGGTAGTAGCAATACTCAACCAGTTGAGCAACCTGAACCAGTTGAGCAACCTAAACCAGTTGAGCAACCTAAACCAGTTGAGCAA
>NZ_JVSL01000033.1:50904-100282 GCF_001053575.1 Parahaemophilus parainfluenzae
CTAAACCAGTTGAGCAACCTAAACCAGTTGAGCAACCTAAACCAGCTGAACAAATAGCGCTTAAACGAGTGGGGTTTGAGGTTAATAAAGAAGATAAAACAGTGACGGTCATTGAAAGACAAATACATGATGACAATAACGTTAATCTCGTTAATGTTGAAGGTCAAGAAATTGAAATTATTCCATCAGGGTATTACGAACGTCCAGTCATTGGAACGAATGAGAAAGAAATACTACAGGCGGATCCTCCCGAATTTCGTTCTATTAGTGGCAAAAATTATAAAAATATTCGTTGGGGGAAATTTACGGAGCCTACTTTAGGTTCTGATTATTATGTTGCATTTGGTGTAAATCCAACAACAGAAATGCCACAATCAGGTACTGCAAATTATACTGGAAATGGTATGCATGTAGAGAAGCGGGCTGATGACTTAAAGTCTAACTTATCATTCGTAAAACTAACGGCTAATTTTGCAGATAAAACATTAAATGGAACAATTTCTTTAGCAACAACTGGCTTTAAAGATGAGCTTGTATCAAATGAGATTGCTGGAGGCGCTCTTCCTCCTCATTTACATTTCGATGATGTTTCTTTATCTGCTAAAATTCAAGGTAATCAATTTAGTGGAACAAATAGCCAAGGTGTTCAGGTTGAAGGAGGCTTCTATGGAAAAGATGCAGACGAAGTAGCCGGAACTTATCAAGGAAATGATAAATTTGGTGTTTTTGGTGCTAGAAAAAATTAGAAAATTTTTGTAAATTTTAAAGCAAGCCTTTGGCTTGCTTTATTTTTCTTTATAGGAATAAAAAATGACTTCACAATCTAAACTTGTTTTATTTTTAAGCTCCTCATTGTTGCTTAGTTCATTCTCTTTTGCTGCAGAGAAGTCTCCACAACCTCGGGATGAGCGGTTTGATGATCAGCTTCAGCTTGCGAAACCAGACTTATCCACTCAAAAGCCACAAATTTCAGAAAAACGTGATGATCAACATACACTTTCTATGACGAAAGAAGAATTGGCAAAACATCCTGATTTGATCGTACGTGGATTGATTCCTGCAGTGTTGCAAAATAACGGTGAAGCCGTTCAACTATTACTGCCGTTGTATCAAAATTTGCCAAAACAAGATCCATTTTTACTTGAGTGGGCAAATGCAATTAATGCTCGCGAAAATGGTCGTTTTTCGGAGGCGGTAACTCGTTATCGTACGCTATTTTCTCAAGATTCGACCATTCTGCCGTTACGTTATCAGTTAGCACAAGCACTCTTTTTAAACAATGATAATGAGGCGGCCAAAGATCAATTCCAAAAACTGAGAGCTGAACAAGTTTCATCTGAGTCTATCGTCATGATCGACCAATATCTTTCGGCACTTAACCGCCGAGATCAATGGAAGTTTCGAGGTGGTTTGAGTTTCTTGAATGAAAGTAATATTAACAATGCGCCAAAAGCTGGCACTCGCATTGGAAATTGGAATGCCTGGGAACGTGAAAGTGCAACAGGTTTTTCTTATTTTGCAGAAGCAGAGAAAAAATGGTCATTATCCCATAATTATTTCGCTCAATTTTCTATTGAGGGAAGAGGAAAATATTACTGGGATAATAAAAAATATAATGAATTTAATGGTAGAGTCGGTGCTGGAGTAGGTTATCAAACAGCACATTTTGAGATTTCATTGATGCCATTTACAGAAAGACGATGGTATGCTGGTGGCGCATCAGGTAACGAGTCAATGAAACAGTATTCGAAAAATTCAGGTGCTCGTTTAGATTTAACTTATTGGTTGAGTGAAAAGTGGCAAATTTCAACCGCACTTGAGTATGGTGAACAGCGTTATAACACTCGTAAACATTTGAATGGGAATAACTATCTTTGGTCGAATACGTTATCTTATTTTCCTAAGAGTGGTCAATTTTGGTTTGTAGGCGCTGATTATAATCGTGAAAATACACGAGACGAAGACAATGCTTATCAACGTAAAAATCTGCGTTTAGGTTGGGGGCAAGAGTGGGGCTGGGGTATTTCAACTCGAGTTTCCCTTGCCTATGCGCATAGAACTTACAAAGGTGCTGATTTATTTAATATTCGTCAAAAAAATAATGAATATCAATCAGCAGTAACATTATGGCATCGTGATCTTTACTTTTGGGGAATCACGCCTAAAATTACATGGTCTTATCAACGAGTTTCAAGTAATCATCCATTTTATAGTTATGATAAAAATCGTATTTTTCTAGAAATGGGCACAACTTTCTAACCAAAAGGAGTTAATAATGAATTTATCACAACGATATAAACAAGCTACCAAGGAGGCGCGCTGGGCATTAGGTTTAGCTATTTTTTACGTAATTGGATGGTGTGTTTGTGCTTATTTACCCAAAGACTCGCCTGGACCGATAGGTTTTCCGTTGTGGTTTGAATTATCCTGCATTTATTTACCTATTTTGTTTGTCGTCATTGGGTATTGGATTGTCAAAATTGTCTTTTTAGATATTCCGCTAGATGTTGAGTCAAAGGAGAATAAATAATGAATTTAGGTATTATTCTCCCCTTAGCTATCTATTTAGTCTTTATCTTTGGTGCGGCATTATTTGCTTATGTAAAACGCAGTAAAGGTGATTTCCTTACGGAATATTATGTAGGAAATCGCTCCATGACGGGCTTTGTGCTTGCGATGACAACGGCTTCCACTTATGCTAGTGCCAGTTCTTTTGTTGGTGGACCTGGGGCAGCTTATAAATATGGGCTAGGTTGGGTATTACTCGCCATGATCCAAGTACCGGCTGTTTGGTTAGCCTTAGGTGCATTGGGCAAAAAGTTTGCATTACTTTCTCGCGAGACCAATGCGCTTACTATCAATGATTTATTTCTCTATCGTTATAAAAATAAATATCTCGTTTGGATTTCCAGTCTAGCATTGTTGCTTGCCTTCTTTGCTGCTATGGTTGTGCAATTTATTGGTGGGGCAAGATTGCTCGAAACCACGATAGGGATTCCTTATACTCACGCCTTGCTTATTTTTGCCTTAACGGTTGGTATTTATACGTTTATTGGTGGTTTCCGAGCCGTCGTGTTAACTGATACGATTCAAGGCACCGTAATGATTTTTGGCACAATCGTGCTATTAGTGGGCGTGATTTACCATCTCGGTGGCGTAGAAAGTGCGGTCAATAAATTAACTGAAATTGATCCGAGCTTAGTAAGTCCTTACGGCCCAAATGAGATGCTTGATTTTCAATTTATGGCATCGTTTTGGATCCTAGTCTGTTTTGGTGTGGTTGGTTTACCACATACAGCCGTGCGTTGCATGGCTTTCAAAGACAGTAAAGCCTTACATCGAGGTATGCTCATTGGGACGATTGTCCTTTCCGTGATTATGTTAGGGATGCATTTGGCTGGCGCTTTAGGACGTGCTGTTGTGCCAGATTTAACGGTGTCAGATAAAGTCATTCCAACCTTAATGTTGGAAGTGCTCCCACCTATTGTTGCAGGGATTTTCTTAGCGGCGCCGATGTCTGCGATTATGTCCACAGTTGATGCGCAACTCATTCAATCCTCCTCAATTTTTGTGAAAGACTTATATCTTGCAAGCAAACCTGAAGCTGCGAAGAATGAAAAACGAATTAGCCGTATTTCATCAGTCATTACACTAATTTTATCGGCGTTGTTAATTCTTGCCGCACTGAATCCACCTGATATGATTATTTGGTTGAATCTATTTGCTTTCGGTGGATTAGAAGCAGCATTCCTTTGGGTGATTGTATTAGGCATTTATTGGGATAAAGCAAATGCAGCAGGTGCAATAAGCTCAATGGTGGTGGGATTAAGTAGTTATGTGCTACTGACTCAATTTGGTATCAAACTATTTGGTTTTAATGCCATTGTACCTGCACTTGTATTTGGCTTGATTGCTTTCATCTTGGGTAACCAATTCGGCGCAAAAAAACAGTAAAAATGGACCGCACTTTATGATTTACCAGATCCTAGCATTGTTTATTTGGAGTAGTTCCTTTGTTGCCGCTAAATACACCTTTACAATGATGGACACCATTTTGATGATCCAAGCCCGTTTATTAATGGCGGCGATTATTGTGATGCCACTCTTTTTTCGTCGTTGGAAAGGCGTGTTTAAACCGATGCGAAAACAGCTTTGGTGGCTAGGTTTTTTCAATTATACCGCGACCTTTTTGCTGGGATTCATTGGTTTAAAATATACAAGCGCGGCGAGTGCAACGACCATGATTGGATTAGAACCATTATGTGTGATTTTCATTGGGCATTTTTTCTTTCAAGATCGTGCGAAATGGTATCATTGGTTGTGTGGGGCTTTTGCCTTTTTAGGCGTAGCCATTTTAATTCTAGGCGGGCAGGGCAATGAAGGCGCAAGTGAAATTAGCTTATTGGGTTGCTCCTTAGTGGTGGCGGCAAGTATTGTGTTTGCTTGTTGCTTGCGTTGGACGAAAAAAGTGGTGGCAACGGTTTCAGCACAAGCCTATACATCCATTTCGATTGTGTTAGCAAGCATCACCATGCTGCCATTTACTTTATTGCTGACGGAAAACTGGGATATCCATTTTAACTGGCTTGGTTTCTTTGGTTTGATTTATCTCGGTGTAGTATGTAGTTGGTTTGCCTTTTGGTTGTGGAATAAAGGCTTAAATTCGGTGGATGCAAAAATCTCGGGAATTTTGACCGCACTTGAGCCGATTTTTGGTGTCTTTTTGGCAGTATTATTACTCAACGAAGAGGTTTCACTTGTTTCAGCGCTTGGGATTATCATTATTGTGGTTTCAGCCCTAGGCGTAAGTTTATTACCCAGATGGTTACATAAAGAAATTAATTAAAAGGAAAAGAAGATGGCGTGGATTCAAATTCGCTTAAATAGTACAAATGAAAAAGCCGAGAATATTAGCGATTTTTTAGAAGAAATTGGCTCAGTTTCGGTCACATTTATGGATAGCCAAGATACACCGATTTTTGAACCACTTCCAGGCGAAACACGTTTGTGGGGAAATACGGATGTGATTGCATTATTTGATGCAGAAACCGATATGAATGAAATTGTGAGTTTGCTTAAACAAGCACATCATTTAGATGAAAACACCGCTTACAAAATTGAGCAAATCGAGGATAAAGATTGGGAACGTGAATGGATGGATAACTTCCACCCAATGCAATTTGGCAAACGTTTATGGATTTGCCCAAGCTGGCGTGAAGTGCCAGATCAAAATGCAGTTAATGTGATGCTTGATCCTGGTTTAGCTTTCGGAACAGGCACCCACCCGACAACCGCACTTTGTTTAGAGTGGTTAGATGGTTTGGATTTAACTGACAAAACCGTCATCGATTTTGGTTGTGGCTCTGGAATTCTTGCCATTGCAGCCCTTAAATTAGGGGCTAAAAATGCAATCGGTATTGATATCGATCCACAAGCCATTCTCGCCAGTCGAAATAATGCAGAACAAAATGGGGTGGCGGATCGTCTTCAACTTTTCTTATCCGATGATAAACCTGCAGATTTAAAAGCAGATGTTGTTGTGGCGAATATTCTTGCGGGGCCATTGAAAGAACTTTATCCGATTATTTCTCAACTAGTGAAAGAGAGCGGTGATCTTGGATTATCGGGTATTTTAGAAACCCAAGCAGAATCGGTATGTGATGCTTATACACAATCCTTTGATTTAGATCCTGTTGCAGTGAAAGAGGAATGGTGCCGTATTACAGGTAAATTAAAATCGGCTTAATTTCTTTTTGTCAATTAAAAAAAGTGCATTTTTTGAACAAATTTCCCTTTGCAAAAAAAAGAAAAATGCGTAATATAGCACCCCTTGTCGGTTGCTATTGTGGCCTGACTTGCTGGAGATAGGGCTTGTAATTGGGGATAACATAAAATGCGAATTGGTTCTTACGAATTAAAAAATCGTATTTTATTGGCACCCATGGCAGGTATCACGGATCAGCCCTTTCGACGTTTATGTGCCCATTATGGTGCAGGGTTAACGTTTTCAGAGATGATGTCTACTAATCCACAAGTTTGGCATACAGAGAAATCGAAACTTCGTTTAGCACATAGTGAAGAGTTGGGATTAAATGCGGTGCAAATCGCAGGTTCTGATCCTTTAGAAATGGCCCAAGCTGCAGCAATTAATGTAGCCTATGGTGCTGAAATTATCGACATCAATATGGGCTGTCCCGCAAAGAAAGTAAATCGAAAATTAGCGGGCTCTGCACTGCTTCAATTTCCTGATTTAGTGGAAAAAATTTTAAAAGAAGTGGTGAATGCCGTTGATGTGCCTGTGACGTTAAAAATTCGCACAGGTTGGGATAAAGCAAACCGAAACTGTGTGCAAATCGGTAAAATTGCAGAACAATCTGGTATTCAAGCTTTAACCATTCACGGGCGGACGAAAGAATGCTTATTTGAAGGGAAAGCGGAATACGACAATATTCGAGCAGTAAAACAATCAATTTCAATTCCTGTTATTGCGAATGGTGATATTGATTCTGCCCCGAAAGCGAAAAAGGTACTTGAGTACACAGGTGCCGATGCAATAATGATCGGTCGTGCCGCACTAGGCAATCCATGGCTTTTTCAAGCCGTTGAGGCCTTAGTGGAACATGATTCGATAATTCAAACTCCAAGTTTGCGTGAAAAGTGCGGTCATATTTTGCGTCATATTCAGGAACTTCATCAGTTCTATGGTGAGCAAAAAGGCTATCGAATAGCCCGTAAGCACGTGGCTTGGTATTTACAGGGAATTCAACCCGATTCCGTTTTTAGACAGACTTTTAACGCAATTAATGAACCGAAAGAGCAATTAATTGTGCTGGAAGATTTTTTAAATTCAATTTTGGATAAAGAAAAATGTTAGAACAACAACGTAGTCCGTCTGAAGCGTTAACCGTTTCAGTTTTAAACTCTCAATCACAAGTAACAAACAAACCATTACGTGATTCAGTAAAACAAGCTTTACGCAATTACTTATCACAATTAGATGGTCAAGATGTGAATGATCTTTACGAATTAGTATTAGCGGAAGTTGAACACCCGATGTTAGATATGATTATGCAATACACCCGCGGTAACCAAACCCGTGCAGCGAACATGCTCGGCATTAACCGTGGTACATTGCGTAAGAAATTGAAAAAATACGGTATGGGCTAATTAAGATTAGCAAAAAGAAAGGCGAACATGATGTTCGCCTTTTTATTTATCTATTGAATGGTGAAGCTAATTGGCACACTGACTGAAGAGGTAAATCCAGCTGGTTTTGGACCAACAGGTCTTGCACTTCTCACCGCTTCCAGTGCTGCGTTGTCTAAGCTTTCATCTCCAGAGGAATTTGTTACTCGTTCTCCAGATAAGGAACCATCTGCCCCTACGCTAAAACTCACGCTCACAACACCTTGTTTACGCATCATCTTCGCACGAGCAGGATAGCGTTTGTGCCGTTCAATTTCACGTCGAATAGCCGCACGATAAGCATTTAGTTCATCCGTATTGGTACCTGAGCCACCTTGAACGCCATTTGTACCAGGTTGACCTGTGGTCGTTGCTTTAGAATTTGCCGTAGCCGTTGAATTAATATTCTTATCGCCAATCGGTAAGCTCTTCGGCATTTCTACCGCTTTCTCTGCTTTTACCTCATTTTTAGGTTTTTCCTTTGGCTTCTCTTTCGGTTTTGGTTTCGGTTTTTCTATTGGTTTTTCTGGCTTTTTCTCAGGTTCTTTTTTCTTCTCGGGTTCTGGTTTTTTCGTTGGATCCGCAACGACTTCCTGTTTTTCAGGTTCCGGTTCTGCCTGTTGAGGTTCAGGTTCCGGCTCTGGAGCCTGTTTTTCTACTCGCATTCCTTGAATCATTTCCATCGAAATCGTTGTAGATGTTTCACCTGTAGCATTACTTGCGGCTTCACTTGGCTTATGCCAGTTCCAAAGCGATGCGCCTACAATGGCACCATGAATTAATAGAGAAATAAGCAAGCCTAATAGTGATCGTTTAGCTTGTTGGCTGTTCATTGTTTATGCCCTACTCCGACGCCTCCCACTGCTGGCGAATTTTTGCTCGAAGCGCCTTTATCTTTCATCGAAACAATCGCGACATTTTTAATTTCGTTTTTCGATAACATGTCAGTAATCGTCACAAAATCTTGGAAAGAGGCTTCTGCATCAATTTTTAATGTCACTTTCTGATCTTTATTCCAACCTGCAATCTCTTTTTCAAGTGCTTCTTGCGAGATAGGTTTGTCATTAAAATAAAGTTGTTTATCTGCCGTCACGGTCAATAATTTGGCTAATTCATCTGATTTGAATGCCACCGTTGAACTGGCTTTTGGCACATTAACTTGAATTTTTCCTTGAGAAATAAAGGATGCGGTGATCAACACTATCGCTAATAGCACCAACATAATGTCGATGAAAGGAATAATATTGATTTCATCAAATTTTTTCACGATTATTCCTTATCTTTTTGAGCGTTTAATACTTTCCATTTCAATAAGTTAACTTCTACTTTACGACCTAAGCCGTTATAGAACATCATAGATGGAATTGCGACTAAAATACCTAGTGCGGTTGCTTTTAATGCAAGAGAGAGGTGCATCATGATTGCGCCAGCATCGACATCACCGCCAGCTTGACCAATTTGATAAAAGGTTAACAAAATACCAATTACTGTTCCTAACAAGCCCACATAAGGTGCGTTTGCACCAACTGTTGAAATGATCGTCATATTGCGATTTAAATCAATTTCAAGCGAATGGATATTGGAATATTTAGCGACATTGATACGGCTTAAAAAGATAAAGCGCTCAATTACAGTAGCAAGCATAATTACGCTCATAAGAAGTAAAAGCCCGATAATAATGTAATCACTATATTGTTCTAAAAACTCAAAAAGTTTTGGCATCTGATAGTCCTTTTATGTGTAATAAAGAATACAAAATGAATTGATAATTAATTTCAATTAGATTGAGAATTCTATCAAATGGAAAATAGAGCGTAAATATAAATTAGAAAAATGGCTACTTTTTTGACCGCACTTTGAGGTAAATCATAGAAAGTGCGGTTGTTTTGAGAGGGGATTTAAAGGGATTGCAGGTAATCTAAGACAACCTGATGATGTTCGCCTGTTTTGAATTTATCAAAAACGTGTTGAATTTTGCCTTGTTCATCAATGAGGAAGCTAATACGGTGAATGCCGTCATAGGTGCGTCCCATGAATTTTTTTTCTCCCCATACACCAAATTGCTCGGCAACCTGGTGATCTTCATCAGAAAGCAAGGTGAAATTGAGCGACTTTTTCTCAACAAATTGAGCCAGTTTTTTTGGCGCATCTGTGCTGATGCCTAAAATAACCACACCTAATTTTTCTAACTCACTTTTAGCATCACGTAGACCGCAGGCTTGAGTTGTACAGCCTGGTGTTAAGGCTTTGGGATAAAAATACACAAGTACTTTTTTACCTTTAAAGTCGCTAAGTGAAATCGGTTGATTATCTTGATTTAAAAGGGTGAATTGCGGTGCTAAGTCACCTGCTTGTAATGTTTTCATAAAAAATCCTTAAAAATGTAAAAAATGATTTGTAAATTTAGGTTATTTTAGCCATTATAACCAGGCATTTTCAAATGTTATGGTTAAAAAGTAGAATAGATGTAAATGGAGTGCTTATGACCACGCAAAATCCTTTATTTTCGGGCAGTATCGTTGCCTTAGTGACACCAATGGATAATCATGGACACATCGATTTTGAAACGCTAGAAAAACTTGTTGAGTTCCACATCAATTCTGGCACAGATGCGATTGTTTCTGTGGGAACAACGGGTGAATCAGCCACTTTAAGCATTGATGAAAATGTCCGAGTAATTGAGAAGACGGTTGAGTTCGCAAAAGGTCGTATTCCTATTGTTGCAGGGGCGGGAGCAAATGCAACGAGTGAAGCCATTGTGATGACAAAATTATTACGTGATAGCGGTGTTGCTGGTTGTTTATCTGTTGTTCCTTACTACAATAAACCAACTCAAGAAGGCATGTTCCAACATTTTAAAGCGATTGCAGAATGCACGGATTTACCACAACTTCTTTATAACGTACCAGGTCGTACCGGTAGTGATATGAAACCTGAAACCGTCGCACGTTTGTCTCAAATTGAGAATATTGTAGGGATTAAAGAAGCAACAGGCGATTTAACTCGCATTACAGCGATTAAAGAATTAGCCGGTAAAGATTTCATTGTATTAAGTGGAGATGATGCCACAGGGTTAGAAGCGATGAAATTAGGCGCAGAGGGTGTTATTTCTGTGACAAATAACCTTGCAGCAAAAGATATGGCTGCGATGTGTCGCTATGCTTTAGCGGGCGATTTTGCGAAAGCGGAAGAAATTAATGCACGTTTAATGCCTTTACATCAAGATTTATTTATTGAATCAAACCCAATTCCAGTTAAATGGGCTGCATATCGTTTAGGTTTAATTAAGACTCCACACTTACGTTTACCACTTACTGTGTTAAGCGAAAGCGCGCAAGTAAAAGTAGAAGAAGCATTAAAAATTGCTGGCTTAATTTAATGAATTAAAGGGTTGTTTTTACAGCCCTTTAAACTTTCGACTTTTTTATTTGTCAAAGAGCGGCCATTATTTTAATTATTTTTTATTGAAGGATTTAAGGAATGAAAAAAATCGTACTGAGTTTAGTCGCAGCAGCATTGTTATCGGCGTGTTCAAACAGCGTAGAAAAAATGCAGACGGCTAATGACACTTATCAAAATTCTGATCGTGAAATACCGAGCTTTTCTCCTTTAGCAAGCGGTGGTGTAACATTACCGCAAGCCGATCCGACTTATGAACTTCCTCAGCTTAATGCGAAAAAAGAACGCGTGGATATTCGTCCGCCTTCAACCCCATTAGCGATTATCAAAAATTCTTTGACACAATTTGATGGCGAACGCGCATTGATTGTTTATACGGATGCACAAGCAGAGCTTTATAATCTCAAACAAATTGAGCGTTTATTGAAAGAAGAAGGCACGAATTCAACTTTAAATGGTGCGGTATTAATTAGCGATTGGGCGCCAACAGGTCGTGCAGATGATAAAGCCAATACAGAGATCCGTTATAAAATTGAACAAGTTACGGCGCAAGATGCAAGTGCGTTAGCGGTTTCTGTAGAGCAAATGCGTCGTGATGGTGTGATTTACACACCAAACCAAGCAGATAAACAACGCTATGCATCGGATCGTTTAAATCGTTTTGTTGCTGCGCTTACTAACGCTTATAACAAGCAACAACAAGATTTAAATAATGCTTCTGCAGGACCTTTCCAATCAGGTTTAATTACTGATACGAACGGTAGAATGGCATTAGGTATGGATGCAAGCTTTGGTCAAGCATGGCAACGTTTAGGTTCGGTTTTACCGAAATTAGGCTTTAAAGCTACATCGGAATCTGCTGGCCGTGGCTATCGCGAGTTAAAATATAAACCATTAGATAAACAAGAGTGGTTACGTTTAGGTG
This sequence comes from Parahaemophilus parainfluenzae, assembly GCF_001053575.1. Lineage (GTDB taxonomy): Bacteria > Pseudomonadota > Gammaproteobacteria > Enterobacterales > Pasteurellaceae > Haemophilus_D > Haemophilus_D parainfluenzae_S. Next base: position 62,414 of record NZ_JVSL01000033.1, read on the forward strand.
TGAATCCGCCTAATTTAGAAAAAGGTGTTTACCAAATGCAAATCTCTGCAGTGGGTAAACAAAGTGCGGTCGTCATCACTGATGAAGACGGCAAGGCATTACCAAATGAAGCAGCTCAATCCTTGTATTCAGCATTAAGTGTATTACTTGCACAATAATAAATATGAGTTGAGAAATAAAAAGTGCGGTTCAATTTGACCGCACTTTTTTATTGGTAGAGACGTTATTCAGCTTTTACGCCTAAGTTACCAATTTTTACACCAAGATTACCGAGAGAAACCGGATCCAGATAATCCCCTAAGAATTTGAATAACTCACTTAATTCTGTAAATGAGCGTTTGATTTTTACTTGATCTTCTACTTTTCGCACAAATTCATAACGCACATTTTCGCCTTCAAAATAAGCCGTGAGCGTGAGATAAATGGTTTCAAAAAAGTGGCTTTGAGCCCCTTCTTCACCCGGATCACTGATACGGACATTCCAAGTATTGTTAAATAAAACTTCTGTTTTGATTGACATATAGACTTCCTCTGTTTGTTATTTTTTATACTGAAATTGAAACGAAAAACCCGATGATAAAATTTCTGAAATCAAAAACTTTATCATCGGGCTTTTCAAACCAATTGCTAGCATATTTTGCTTTGCGTTGGTAACTGCCTTTACCTTTACGTTTTTTCTCAACGCGTTGGCGGAATAATTTGTCGTGTAATAGTGCCATCACGGCATTATCTTTCACGACACCTTTGGTGTGTTGATAAATGGGCTGATTTTCAACCGCACTTTTTGTTTTTTTCGTCATATTTACCTCTAAAAAATTGCCGTGAAGTCGTTCACGGCAAGTCATTATAGCGAAAATGAATAGAATTACAAAATGGTGAGTACGCTTTCAGGCGGTCGTCCAATTTTAGCTTTTTCACCTTTTACCACAATCGGGCGTTCTAATAGGGCTGAATTTTCACTGATGGCTTTTAATAAATCATCATTCGTTAATGCAGGATTAGCTAACCCTAATGATTGATAAAGCTCGTCTTTGGTACGCATCATTTTTCTGACATCATCTAATCCTAATTTATTAGCCAGTTGCTGCAATGCTTCAACAGAGTAGTGTTGTTGTAAATAAAGTTCAATCGTCGGTTGAATGCCTTTTTCTTCTAATAAAGCTAAGGTTTCACGGCTTTTTGAGCAACGCGGATTATGATAAATCGTCACAGACATAACGTTTCCTTCTATTTTATGTTGAATGAGTGGATATAGGATTGATTCAAATTTTAACTTATAATGACAAAAAATACTTGTTTAGGAAGACTTTATGTTAGAAATGCTAAAAAATTGGTATAGCCGTCGCTTAAGCGATCCGCAGGCGATGGGGCTACTTGCCATTTTGTTGTTTGGCTTTATTGCGATTTATTTCTTTAGTGATTTAATCGCCCCCTTGCTGATTGCCATTGTATTAGCATATTTATTGGAAATGCCGATTAATTTTCTAACGAAAAAATTAAAATTTCCTCGAATGCTTGCTACGCTAGTCATTTTTGGTGGATTTATAACCTTGGCGTTATTAATTTTCTTCGGGCTTGTGCCAACATTATGGAATCAAACGATTTCCTTATTAAGCGATTTGCCAGCCATGTTCAATAAGTTACATGAATGGTTGTTAGCCCTTCCTGAGCATTACCCTGAACTCATTGACTACACCATGATTGACACCTTTTTTAGTGCTGCTCGTGCGAAGATTTTGGGCTTCGGTGAATCTGCGGTGAAATTGTCGATTACCTCATTAATGAACCTTGTATCACTGGGTATTTATGCGTTTTTAGTGCCATTAATGATGTTCTTTATGCTGAAAGATAAAACTGAGCTTCTTGCTGGCGTGAGTCGCTTTTTACCTAAAAATCGTCTTTTAGCCTCTAAAGTATGGAATGAAATGCAGCAACAAATTGCGAATTATATTCATGGTAAGCTGTTGGAAATTTTGATTGTCGGCGTGGTGACTTACATCATCTTTTTAAGCTTTGGTTTAAATTATCCGCTCTTACTTTCTGTTGCCGTTGGGTTGTCTGTATTAGTGCCTTATATCGGGGCGGTATTAGTGACGATCCCTGTTGCGTTAGTGGCGATGTTCCAGTTTGGCATCTCCCCAACGTTTTGGTATTTAATTGTGGCCTTTGCGGTGAGTCAACTTCTAGATGGAAACTTGTTAGTACCGTATTTATTCTCTGAAGTCGTTAATTTACACCCTTTAGTAATCATTATTTCCGTGCTGATTTTTGGCGGATTATGGGGATTCTGGGGAGTATTCTTCGCGATTCCATTGGCAACGCTCGTCAAAGCTGTGATAAATGCATTGCCGGATTAGACAGAATTAAAGAGATAAAAAGAAAGCTGACGAAAGTCAGCTTTTTTGTTCTTTTAATTTTTGGATATCCAGAATTTCGACACAATCTGTTGTCCCTGCTTTAATACGCCATTTAATATTAAATTCGTACAGACTAATGCCGTAAATGCGATCGGTTTCTTTACCTTGTTGATAAGCGGGACGGGGATCTTGAGCGATCACTTCCGTAATAAATCTTGCTAAGTGAGGTCGGTTTTTGTGATATTTTTCAACTGCGCTTTGGGCGATTTCTGTAAATTCTACGCTTAATTTTGCAGGTGGTTTTTCTTGCGCAAAACTTGATTTTGCCTCAGGTTCGCTATCAGCATAGGTAATATAAGGTTTAATATCAAAAATAGGTGTACCATCGACAAGATCCACAGATCCTAAATGCAGAAAAACACGTCCATGAATACATTCTACTTGGCGTAATTCAACTTTGGATAAGCCTAGCGGGTTTGGACGATGTGTAGCGCGTGAAGCAAATACGCCGACACGTTGATTGCCGCCTAAACGAGGAGGGCGAACGGTGGATTGCCATTTCCCATGAGGTACTTTGTCGAATTGGAAAATAAGCCAAAGATGGCTAAATTGCTCTAATCCTCGCACAGCCTCTGGCGAATTATACGGAGGGAGTAGTTCCACAATACCAATGCCATCCTGTACTAAATCTGGTTGGCGTGGCACCGAGAATTTTTCTTTGTAAGGCGTGTGAATCACCGCAATTGGGTGAAGAGTCAGTGTTAAATCATTCATAAAAAGGCAATTTCCGTGTAGAATACGCCCTTTATTGTAATCAAAAGTGCGGTCAAAAAAAATGACAAATCATAAATTGAAAATGTGGTGGGAAACCGCTCGCCCAAAAACCTTGCCTTTGGCATTAGCTTCTATTTTTACGGGCTCAGCATTGGCATATTGGGCAGATAAAGAAAGTTTTAATCTCACCGTGATGTTACTTTGCTTGCTTACCACCATTTTATTGCAAGTACTTTCTAACTTTGCTAACGATTATGGTGATCATCAAAAAGGGTCAGATACCGAAGAACGCATTGGGCCTTTACGTGGTATTCAGCAAGGTGCAATTTCCGCGAATGAGCTCAAATGGGGCTTAATTTTAATGGCCGTAGGTTCATTTTTTTCAGGTGCATTCTTAATTGGTATCGCATATCAAAGTCTCACAGATTTATTGGCTTTTGCAGGTTTGGGTATTCTTGCCATTATTGCTGCCATTACTTATACCGTAGGGGCTAAACCTTATGGCTATTTAGGTTTAGGCGATCTGTCAGTGTTGCTCTTTTTTGGACTATTAGGTGTAGGTGGAACTTATTATCTACAAACTCACAGCATTGATAGCTTAATTACGTTACCAGCTCTTGGCTCAGGTTTATTAGCGACAGCGGTTTTAAATATCAATAATTTACGTGATATTGAGCAAGATGCGAAAGTAGGAAAAAATACCTTGGTGGTACGTATTGGACCGAAGAAAGGACGTATTTATCATTGTGTTTTATTAAGCGTTGCCGCTTTATGTTATGTGCTATTTGCGGTATCAACAGCATTTAGTCCTTGGCATTTCTTATTTTTGTTGGCATTTCCACTGTTATTAAAACACGCATTATTTGTTTATCGCAGCAAAGAGCCCGCAGTGTTGCGTCCTATGCTAGCTCAGATGTCAATGATTTCTTTATTTATCAATATCTTGTTTAGTTTAGGCTTGCTTATCGGCTAAATCGGCTTATACTAGAGAAAAAATTTTAACGACAAGGGGTACATTATGTATATCGATACTTCAGAACTTTGTGATATTTATGCTGATCAAGTGGATGTAGTTGAGCCAATTTTTTCTAGCTTTGGTGGCGTCAGCAATTTCTACGGCAAAGTGACGACAGTAAAATGTTTTGAAAATAATGGATTAATTGCCGAGATCCTTGAAGAAAATGGTGAAGGCAGAGTGCTTGTCGTAGATGGCGGTGGTGCAGTACGTCGTGCTTTAATTGATGCTGAGCTTGCACAACTTGCCGCAGATAATGACTGGGCGGGCATTATTGTTTATGGTGCAGTACGTCAAATTCAACAACTTGAAAATATTGATATTGGTATTCATGCGCTTGCTCCAATTCCAGTTGGCGCAGATGAAAATAATCATGGTGAAAGTGATCTTCCAGTGAATTTTGGTGGTGTAACATTCTTCCCTGAAGATTATATTTATGCCGATTTAACAGGTATCATTCTTTCACAGGAAGCATTAGATTTAGAAGACGTCGAAGAAGAATAATTTTGAAATTATTGACCTTTTTAAAGTGCGGTTAGAAATAACCGCACTTTTTTTGTTAAAATTTTTTTGAACAAGATCACATTTTAGACATTTGTTAGTTGAAAGTTTGTAACATTCATTTAACATCGAAAATAGTTCATTTGTAATCAGTTTGGAGGGACTCATGAACGAAACAAACACAACTAAAAATTATAAAAGTGGGATTATCTTTCTGCTGGCGATAGCCTGTTTTTTTATTTTGTTAAAATCTTTACCTTTCGCACCTAAGGAAAATGCAGGTTTAGCATTATTAGCCTTTGTGGCGATTCTTTGGTTAACTGAAGCATTACATGTCACAGTGACCGCTCTGTTGGTGCCATTGCTTGCGATTGCACTTGATTTGGTAACAACCAAGCAAGCTTTAGTCGCCTTTGCCGATCCAACTATTTTCTTATTCTTTGGTGGCTTTGCTTTAGCGACAGCTTTACATATACAAAAACTCGATAAAATGATTGCCAATAAAATCATGGCAATGGCTCGTGGTAATTTATTTGTCGCTGTGATGTATCTTTTCTCTATTACTGCTTTCCTTTCTATGTGGATGAGTAACACAGCAACAGCAGCCATGATGTTGCCTTTAGCGATGGGGATCTTGAGTAAACTTGATAAAGAAAAAGAACATAATACTTATGTCTTCGTCTTATTAGGGATTGCATATAGTGCGAGTATTGGTGGTATGGGTACATTAGTGGGTAGCCCACCAAATGCGATTGTTGCAAGTAACTTGCATTTAACCTTCTCTGATTGGTTATGGTATGGCTTACCAATTATGCTCATTTTGATGCCGTTGATGATTGGTACACTTTTCATTGTCTTTAAACCAAAACTTAATTTACATTTTGAACAAAACTTTGAACGTATTGAAATGAATGGCCAACGCGTTTTAACGCTTGTCATTTTTGCTGTGATTGCACTTTGTTGGGTATTTAGTAGTTATATTAATCCAATCATTTCAGGTGTATTTGGTCTTGCTAAAAATATCGGTAGTTTTGATAGTGTGGTCGCATTACTTGCTGCAGTTATCATTTGTTCAACGGGTGTGGCAAATTGGAAACAAATCCAAGAAAGCACAGACTGGGGTGTGTTGATGCTTTTCGGTGGTGGTTTAACCTTAAGTGCGGTGTTAAAAGATTCGGGTGCAAGTAAAGTGTTAGCTGACGGTATTGTATTCTTAGTTCAAGGACAACATTACTATCTCATTGGTTTATTGGTTGCAACCTTCATTATTTTCTTAACGGAATTTACTTCCAATACCGCAAGTGCAGCGTTATTAGTACCAATCTTTATTTCTATCGCGCAATCTCTCGGCATGCCGGAAATTGGTCTTGCGTTAATTATCGGTTTAGGTGCATCTTGTGCCTTCATGTTACCAGTGGCGACACCGCCAAATGCCATCGTATTTGGTACAGGTGAGGTTCGCCAAAGTGATATGGTGAAAGCCGGATTTATCTTAAATATTGTGTGTATACTCGTTATCGCGACAATAGGATATTATTTCTGGTTGAATTAATCATATAAAGAAAAGGGCGTGTTGGATATTCAACACGCCCTTTTATTATGTCAGTAAAGATTATTCATCTTTATTTGATTTATCCTCTTCTTCTACTTCAATCTCAACTTCATCTGCTTTATCTGCAGCGCCGTTGATTGTTAAGCAAATCTCGCTCGAAATCAAATGCTCTAAGATTGTGGCAAGCTCGTGTAATTTTTCTTTATCATCATCGAAATAACCTTCTTCTTTTAAGTTAGCAATGAAGGCAGAGAATACCGCTTTATCAAAGAACTCTGGTGCGTTAATGCCGTGTAATACAGAAAGACGCTGTGCCACCAATTGGCTTTCTTTTTCTAGTAAACCACGGGCAATTCCAGGATCTCTACGTAAAATGCTTACTGTAATGTAGTAGCGTTGTAAGATTTCACGCATACCGGCAGACCAAAGTTGTAAAATACGAACTTTAGAGCGGTGGATAGATAAGAAATTATCATTGGCTTGGATAACGTCCTGACGCGCAAATTCATCAATAATGGCTTTAATTTGTGTATTTAATTCTTCTTCATTGAAATGAAGGAAGAGTTCGCCTTTCAAGAATGGATAAATTTTACGTACTGCATCCAACAATAAATCTTTTTGAATCGCTTCATAATGTAAAACGATACTCGCAACAAGTGAAGGCAACACAAATAAGTGTTGAATATTGTTGCGGTAATACGTCATGAGAACAGCGGAATTACGTTCTAAACGAATAATTTCCCCAAAATTATCTTTTTCAACTAACACACCAACACGATCTAAGCTTAATACGTGGTCAAGCATCGCTTTTGGTGTATCAGTTGGCAGTACCACATCAGTAGAATACGGTACATTCTTTAACATTTCTTGATAACTAGAGAGTTGTTCTAATAGTTGCTCATGAGAAAGTGCACGCTGACGAGAAGAGAGTAGAGCTGTCCCCACTAAATTCATCGCATTAACAGCAGCGGCTTTATTAATATTCACCATCACTTGATTCGAAACAGACCCAACTGCATGGTTAAACCAGTGAGGTTTATCTTCATGATGTTGTTCTTTCCATTCTGGATAATGGTGATTGAGGTAATTTGAAAGCGTGATTGGCTCACCGAAATTCACAAAGCCTTGACCTAAATTACGCAATTTTTTAATCACACGTAAAACTAAGCCAGCATTTTCTTTTTCTTTCGCTGCACCACGTAATTCTTTCGCGTAAGTATCTACTTCTAATACGTGCTCATAACCGATATACACTGGCACCACAGAAATTGGACGAGTTTGGTTATGTTGAAGCGCTTGTAGCGTCATTGACATCATACCTGTTTTCGGTGCAAGCAAGCGACCTGTACGAGAACGGCCACCTTCAATAAAGTATTCAACGGAATAACCGCGATGGAATAATTCCCCTAAATATTCTCGGAAAATCGCAGAGTAAAGGCGGTTACCTTTAAAGGTACGGCGAATAAAGAATGCCCCCCAGCTACGGAATAAAGGACCCGCTGGCCAGAAGTTTAAGTTAATCCCTGCCGCAATATGTGGCGGTACAAGGCCTTGGTGATAGAGCACATAAGAAAGTAATAAATAGTCAATGTGACTACGGTGACAAGGCACATAAACAATTTCATGGCCTTCTAATGCTAATTTACGCACACGGTCCGCATTTTGCACATTAATACCGGAATACAGTTTGTTCCATAACCAACGCAAGAAACGATCCGCCGCACGAAGGCTTGAATGGCTTACATTTGCTGCTATTTCATGAAGAATTTTTTCGGCTTCAGCGTAAGCTTTATCGCGGCTGATATTTTTTGATTTTGCCTCATCTTCAATCGCATTTTGGATTGCTTGGGAATTTAAGAGCTTATTAAACATCGCTTCGCGGTTTGGCAAACGAGGTCCTGTCGCGGAAATACGTTGTTTAGCAAAGTGTATTTTGGCCACGCGAGCCAGTTTTTGCGCAATTTTTTCATCTGAACCGTGCTCATTTACCATGTAACGCAAAGAAAGTGCCTGAGAAAAACGCACAAAAGTATCACGTCCAAACCAAATGGCAGCAAAGGTTTTTTGAAGACCATTTAATAAACGTAGATTGGGTAAGCTTGCTTTATCTTCTTTACCTGGTGAACGCCCCCAAAGCACAGAAACAGGGATCAGCTGTACATCTAAATCAGCTGTATCACGGTGCAGTTCTAAATATTTATTGAAGACTTTGACAGTTTCATCTTTTGCGCCTTTTGATTTAAAAAAGCGGCGACCTTCGTCTAAATAGACATAACGTGGTAATGCTACGCCATCAATCACATTCTTTTCAGCTGGATCAGGTAAACCGACGCTCAAACAGTTACGACGGAAAATCACGAAGTCAGTTTGAGAGGTATAAGGTAAAACGTAAAGAATGGGTTGATTGATATTGAGTTGAAGCTCTTCGATGGGTTGAGCGGGAATAGGGTTATTTTTTACTAAAACCGAAAGCGGTAATTCTAATAATTTACGATAAGTACTTACGATGCCAGACATAATTAATATTCTCTTTTTGTTAGACATTTCTAGGTATTATCAGGCATTTTAACACATTCGACCAGTCAAATTCTAAAAATTTACATTTGCGATTTATGATGAGCAGTCAAAAATATGAAAAAAATTGACCGCACTTTTATCGCTAGAAAATAGTTGTTGCAATCGTCATATTTCTGTATATACTAACAGTTATTCTGTATAAAGTAACAGGAGTGTATGTGAGACCATTAACTGCCAGACAACAAGAGGTGCTGGAACTCTTAAAACGCCATTTAGAAACCACGGGTATGCCGCCAACTCGTGCAGAAATTTCTCGTGAATTAGGCTTTAAATCCCCTAATGCGGCGGAAGAACACTTAAAAGCACTTGCTCGTAAAGGTGCAATTGAAATTGTTGCGGGGGCTTCTCGCGGTATTCGTATTATTGATGACGGTGCAAATGATGAGGAAGAAGAAGGCTTACCGCTCATTGGTCGAGTGGCCGCAGGGGAGCCAATTTTAGCCGAGCAACATATTGAAGGTACCTATCGTGTTGATGCTAATATGTTTAAGCCTCAAGCTGATTTCTTATTAAAAGTATATGGCCAATCCATGAAAGATATTGGTATTTTAGACGGCGATCTTCTTGCCGTACATAGCACAAAAGATGTGCGAAATGGACAGATTGTTGTTGCCCGAATTGAAGATGAAGTGACAGTAAAACGCTTAGAACGCAAAGGTTCAGTTATTTATCTGCATGCAGAAAATGAAGAGTTTCAGCCGATTGTCGTTAATCTTGAAGAACAGCCTCATTTTGAAATTGAAGGGATTGCAGTAGGGATCATTCGTAATAACGCTTGGATGTAATGATGAAAGTGCGGTGAGAAAATAACGTGTTTTTTGACCGCACTTTGTCTATTCTAGCTATTTGCCATTCGGCTTATTGCTCTCTATAATGCCAAAAAATTTTCAAATCAAGGAAGGAAACATGCAGTTTTCCAAAATGCATGGCCTTGGCAATGACTTTGTCGTTGTTGATGCTGTGACGCAAAATGCCTATTTTACCCCTGAAACCATTAAACGCTTAGCTGATCGTCATCGTGGCATTGGTTTTGATCAGCTTTTAATTGTTGAGCCACCTTATGATCCAGATTTAGATTTCCATTATCGTATTTTTAATGCCGATGGCAGTGAAGTGTCGCAATGTGGAAATGGGGCAAGATGTTTTGCGCGTTTTGTCACCTTAAAAGGGTTGACCAATAAAAAGGATATTGCAGTAAGCACGCAAAAAGGAAAGATAGTTTTAACGGTAAAAGAAGATGGGCAAATTCGCGTCAATATGGGTGAGCCGATTTGGGAACCCAATAAAATACCTTTTACTGCAAACAAATTTGAAAAAAACTATATTTTACGTACCGATGTGCAAACGGTGCTTTGTGGTGCGGTATCAATGGGTAATCCACATTGTGTTGTTCAAGTGGACGATATTGAAACGGCCAATGTAGCAGAATTAGGTCCATTATTAGAGAATCACGAACGTTTTCCAGAAAGGGTAAACGCTGGATTTATGCAAGTCGTCAATCGTAACCACATTAAGTTGCGTGTATATGAACGTGGTGCAGGTGAAACGCAAGCTTGTGGCAGTGGTGCTTGTGCTGCAGCAGCTGTAGGGATTATGCAAGGTTTACTTGATAACAAAGTGCAAGTCGATCTACCTGGTGGTAGCTTACTTATTGAATGGGAAGGCGTAGGCTCACCGCTTTATATGACTGGCGATGCGACTCATATCTATGATGGCAATATTCACCTTTAATCTTTCTAATCTGAATAAAAAATGCGTGGAGATTATCCACGCATTTTTTATTTATTGTTCAACTTCTACATCACGCTGATTTAATGGTTGCGTTGGACGGTTGTTTTTCCCTTCCATTTCTTCTATCGCGGCAATTTGTGCTTTGCTTGCTTGAATTGGTGATTTAAAAATGGTCCAAGCCACGTTTTCACTACAAGGTGGCGTAGTGAGTGATCCATTTAAGCGGAAGCGTGCCATCTCTTTTGGCATTAGCGCTTTAATATCAATCTGTTGATCCAATTTTTCTTTTTGTCCAACGGTGAGTTTTTTCTCAACTACCGGTGCTAATGCTGGATTCGCTTCGCCTTCATTGACCATTACGGCAACAACTGCCAAAGCTTTATCTTCACTTTGATGGACAAAATGAATTTCTAAAGGATAATGTTGGCGTTTAAAAGTATGTTCACTCGGTGTGTGAAAGTGAAATTGTTTTAAATAAAATGGTTTGTTGTTGAGCGTAATAAATGGTGCATTTTCTTGTGCAACGCTAACTTGCACGGTATGTCCATTGTTTTCTACTTGATACTCCGCAGGGAAGTAATTCATCTTAAGTGGTTTATTTGCCACTTTCATGCCGTTATCTGCTTCCAGATTAACAGGCGACTGAACTTTCCCTAGCTTACAGGTTTGATATTCGGTGAGCAAATCACCCCAATGTTCAGGGCTTTCTTTTCCATTATAAGACCAATGCGCTTTATGCGTTTGGGCAAATGATGATGCGCTTAATGCGATAAGTAAGCTAGAAAGCAATAGACGAGTCTTCATAAGGCACCTCTCCTTTTTTGTGGTATATGCCTCATCGATTCTACTGATTCTGTATGATAGCTTTTTGATTTTGGTCAAGTTTTGTTTGAGTGTAAGCACTCATCGTACGAGTGGGGGTAATGCTAAAAAAGCCGTCTATTTTGACCGCACTTTTTTAGCTCTGATAGAGTCTTTCTCTAAGATCTTCTGCAGTTTTGCTGGTTTTAATTCGTTCAAAAACGATATCTGCTTCAGGATATTCTTTATTAAGATAGCGTAGCCATTGTTTGATCCGAGCAACATGATAAAAACCGGAATCATGGAAATTTTCCATTTCCGCATATTTTTGCAAGATTTTTTGAATATCCACCCAAGGCATTTTTTCGCAATTTTGTTTGAGTACAAGGCTTAAGTTTGGGATATTTAATGCACCACGCCCGACCATTAGATCTTCGCAACCTGTCGCTTTCAAACATGCTTGACCATCTTCCCAACGCCAAATTTCACCATTAGCAATCACTGGGATCGTCAAGCGAGATCTCACTTCACCGATTTTTTCCCAATTGATGCGATCGGCACGATAGCCATCGGCTTTAGTTCGACCGTGAATAGTAATTTCAGTGGCGCCACCTTGTTGTACGGCATCGGCAATTTCAAACGCTTGTGAAGTACAATCCCAACCTAATCTCACTTTCACACTGACAGGTAAATGACTAGGTACGGTTTTTCGCAAGGCTAGAGTCGCTTGATAAATTAATTCAGGTTGTTTGAGAAGTGTTGCACCTCCGTTGCTCCCATTAACAGTTTTGGATGGGCAGCCACAATTTAAATCAATGCCATGTGAGCCAAGCTCAATGGCACGATTGGCATTTTCAGCAAGACAGTTTGGATGTTGACCTAAAAGTTGGACACGAACAGGTGTTTTAGAAGGAGTAAAGCCCTGATTTTTGAGTTCAGGGCAAAGACGATAAAAGACTTTTTCAGGTAAGAGTTGATCCACCACGCGGACAAATTCAGTGACGCAGAGATCATATTTATTCACTTCGGTTAAAAGCCGGCGAACGAAAGGATCAAGCACCCCTTGCATGGGGGCGAGGATAACACGCACTATTTCCAGCCTTTCACTTTACAAATTAAATCGTAAGCGGCTTGGATTTGCTGCGCCTTTTCTTTAGCCATTTCCATCATTTCTGGCGGTAGGCCTTTAGCAACTAATTTATCCGGATGATGTTCATTCATTAAACGACGATATGCACGTTTTACGGCATTGCGATCATCGCTTTCACTCACACCTAATACTTTATAAGCATCGCTTAGTGTTGGGCCTGAAGATTGTTGGTATCCGCCTTGTTGTTGGTATTGGTAGCCACCTTGCTGTTGATAGCTGCCTTGTTGGTATTGGCGATAGAATCCACCTTGGGTAAATTGACGAGCGGCAATTTCCATGGCCAGCATTTGCTCAAACTGCATACGGGAAAGACCAAGTTCTTCGGCTACCACATAAAGAACTTCTTTTTCCGACTCATGTAATTGAGAATCAGCAAAGGCAGCCTGCACTTGCACATGTAAGAACATTCTCAGTAAGTCAGCACGTTGTCCACATCCAATGCGGAACTCACGAATCACCTGACGCAATGGAAAATCCGCTTCTTTACCACGACGGAAGGCTTCTTGAGCAAGTTTGCGATGGCTCTCATCTAATTGCATCTGGTTCATCAACTGATTCGCCAGTTGAATATCTTCTTCTGTCACACGACCTTTGGATTTACTTAAATGTCCAAGTACCGCAAAAGTAGTTTGCATAAAGAGTGCTTGTCGAGTCGTTTTTTTCTTAAAAAAGCTAGAGTTAACTGAACCAAGCTCATAAAGTTTTTTATCTGCGATAGAGCCTAAAATCAGTCCAGCGATGGCGCCGAAAAAGCCCCCCCATTTAAAACCGAGAAAAACGCCGATAATCTTTCCAAAAAAATACATTCTCTTCCCCTAAAGTGCGGTCAAAAGGTCTTTTGACAATAATGGGCAGACGCAAATGCCTGCCCTTACATTAATATGGCTTTATTCTTATTTTTCAAGTGATGAATTACACACCATAACTTTCACGATAAGCCCGCATCGCAGGTAAATATTGCTGATAATCGGGTTCTTTTTCAATGAATTGCATTAAATCATCCAAATCAATAATGGAAAGCACTTGGCACTGATAGTCGCGTTCTACTTCTTGGATGGCAGAAAGTTCCCCTTTGCCTTTTTCCTGACGATTTAATGCAATAAAGACAGCGGCTAATTTCGCGTGATTGGCTTCAAGAAGTGCCATGGATTCACGAATAGCCGTGCCAGCAGTGATGACATCATCAACTAATAACACATTGCCGGTTAATGGGCTGCCGATCAAATTACCGCCTTCACCGTGATCTTTGGCTTCTTTGCGGTTAAAGCAAACAGGCGTATCACGGTTAAATTGATTGAATAGTGCAATGGAAACGCTCGTCGCAATTGGAATGCCTTTGTAGGCAGGTCCAAAAATAACATCAAAATCGACCGTACTTGACTGAATTGCCTTCGCATAGAATTCACCTAAGCGAGCAAGATCTGCGCCAGTGCTGAATAATCCTGCATTAAAAAAGTAAGGGCTTTTTCGACCTGATTTTAGTGCAAACTCACCAAATTTAAGCACGTTTCGGCTCAAGGCGAATTTAATAAATTCGATTTTGTAGCTTTCCATTTTTTGTTCCTATAAACCTAATGCTTCACGTTGTGCAGCGAAGATTTGTTCGCAGCCTTGTTTGGCTAAGCCTAATAAGGTAAGTAATTCTTCGTGGCTGAACGGTTCACCTTCTGCAGTACCTTGCACTTCGATCATGCGACCATCTTCCATCATCACAACATTCATATCTGTTTCAGCGGCTGAATCTTCTACATATTCCAAATCACACACGGCTTCACCTTCAACAATTCCAACCGAAATCGCCGCAACCAGACCTTTGATTGGATTGGTTTTTAATGTGCCGTTAGCGATTAAACTGTTGATGGCATCACATAATGCCACTGCGGCACCGGTGATGGAGGCTGTTCTTGTACCGCCATCCGCTTGAATCACATCACAGTCTAAGGTAATAGAACGTTCGCCAAGGGCCTCTAAGTCAACCATAGCACGTAATGAGCGAGCGATTAAGCGTTGAATTTCCATGGTGCGTCCACCTTGTTTGCCTTTTGCCGCTTCACGTTGCATACGGCTGTGTGTAGAGCGAGGTAACATGCCATATTCTGCTGTCACCCAACCTTGATTCTGTCCTTTTAAGAAACGCGGTACGCTTTCATCAACACTCGCCGTACATAAAACTTTAGTATCACCAAATTCCACTAATACTGAGCCTTCAGCATGTTTCGTGTAATTGCGGGTGATTTTAATTGGACGAGGCTGATGATTTTCACGATTATTTGGACGCATTCTGAATTCCTTTATTTTTATTGATAAAAAAAGCGTGCTTATTTTAGCACGCTTTTTAGTGTTTTATGGATTTGCTTGTTCAAACTCACGAATTTTATTAAACACATCTTGTAAATCTGTACCATAGTTAATTTTTTGCAATTCAGGCACAGAGTTAGATTTTACTAACATTCTGAGTGGTTGGAATTGCATATTGCACAAGTAGATTTGTTGATGTGGCAACATATGCTGTACAAAATGAGTGAGTGCATGAATACCGCCGGTATCCAGCACAGTCACGGCATCGCATTGCAACACGATATGTTTGATCTCGTGATCCGTATGGACGGTTTTATCATGCAAATCCGCAAAGAGTTTATCCGCTGCAGCAAAGAAGAGTGGACCGCTGATACGATAAGCTAATACATCATTTAAATCTTCTGGTGCAGGTTGTTCAATCGCTTTTGTCATTTCTGCAATGGTGCGGATAAATAAGAGACTCGCTAATAATACGCCGACAGAGATGGCAATTACCATATCAAATAACACGGTGAGAATTAAGCAGGTGAACAACACAGCAATTTCGTTTTTTGTGGAGCGACGCGCCAAACGAATAATTTCAGGTACATTTGCCATATGCCAAGCTACCATTAATAGCAATGCAGCCATAGAAGAGAGTGGCAAATAAGACAGGGCATTTGCAAAGAATAATAGCGAGAATAAAACTAAGAGTGCATGAATTACACTGGCTATTGGTGATACAGCCCCAGATTTAACGTTGGCTGCAGAACGTGCAATTGCTGCAGTTGCCGTAATGCCGCCTAAGAATGGTGAAATAATATTACCTAAACCTTGGGCGAGTAATTCATTATTGGAATGATGTTTGGTATCCGTCATATTATCTAAGATGACAGCACAAAGTAGCGATTCAATCGCGCCTAATACAGCCATTGAAAAGGCGGCAGGCAAGATATCTTGTATGCGATCAAAATTCCAATTGAGGACTTCACCTTGTGCATTAGGAATATTCCAAGGTAAGGCAAATTCAGGCAAGACATTAGGGATACCATGTCCTGTTGTACCGTCAGATAAGGTATATTGGAATGCCGTACCAATCGTTTCAACGGAGAAGCCAAATTGTCCTAAGGCTAATGCCATGAGTGTCCCAATAATGACCGCAGGTAAATGACCTGGCACGGGTAAACGAAGTTTATGCCATTGGGTGAGTACAAATAATGTGACCACACCAACAGCGGTATCTGCCCAGTTAATCGTCGGAAGTGCGGTCAAAATAGCTTGCACTTTTTCAATATAGTGAGGTGGCATCTGGGCAATGTCTAAACCTAAAAAATCTTTGATTTGCAAGGTGCCGATGGTGATCCCAATCCCGCAGGTAAAGCCAAGTGTAACAGGTAGAGGAATGTACTCAATTAGTCGTCCCAATCGAGACAACGCCATGATGACTAAAATAATTCCCGAAAGTAGCGTTGCCATGAGTAATCCGCTGAGCCCAAATTGTTGGGTGACGGGATATAAAATCACAACAAATGCGGCGGTTGGACCTGAAATATTAAAACGCGATCCACCGGTTAACGCAATTACGATCCCCGCTACGATAGCGGTATAAAGACCGTGTTGTGGTGGCACACCGCTAGCAATGGCTAAAGCCATGGAAAGTGGAATCGCAATGACGCCCACGGTGAGACCCGCGATAATATCTTTAATCAATTTTTGTTTTCCGTAACCTTCACGGAAAGATTCTTTCAATGCGCTAAATGGTTTTACGGCCAGAAACACATTTTTAGAAAAGAGTAATTTGATTTGCATAAAAATACGACGATAGAAAAGAGATAAGTTTATATTTTAGCTAAAAGGAAAAGGATTTTTTATGTTCTAGCTCAAAAAACTTGACTAATCTTGGATAAATCTTTATATTTCACGCACTTCAAAACGGTGAGATGTCCGAGTGGTTGAAGGAGCACGCCTGGAAAGCGTGTATGTGCGAAAGTGCATCGGGGGTTCGAATCCCCCTCTCACCGCCATTCAAATTACAATCCTTTATAAATATCCGAGCATTTTTAAAATCATAGATTATTGATATTTTATGGATATAAAAAAGCACGCATTAAGCGTGCTTTTGTTATTTATACGAGTGTTTAGTTAGCGCCAACGTATACCAACACCTGCACCCGCACCAAAATCACCGCGGCTACTTGCAGTACCGCCAACTTTAAATAGCAGTTTGCCATTATCAGAAGCACGAGAATAACCGACTGCTAGCGCACTTTCATTACGGAAAGTTCCTGCACCTACACCAAGCACGCTTTCCCCAGAAGTAATTGCTTGGGGGACTTGTGTTAACGCAATAGCGCTAGAAATCCCTGCACGTAATTTTTTCACGTTGTGTTTTAAATCTGAGCGCAATGATTCAGTAGAACGTGTCATTTCAGAGCGTAAATCAGAAATCTCTTTTATATTTGTCATCACTTGATTTGATAAGTGATCTAAACGTGAAGCGTTATTCGCAATATTTTGCACGTTATTGTTTACTTTATCAGCAAGTGCTTTGGCGTTCTGAGTATTACTTGCAGAATTATGGCTGATTCTATTTTTTAGATCATCGATATCAGTTCTGTTCGTTTGAATATTGTTTGTATTATTTTTTACTTGGTTATCTAGGTTATTTAGATTTTTTTGGGTATCCGTAACACGCTCTTCTACACCCGTGATACGATTATCTAAATCCTTACGATTCTCCGTAATTCGCTCATCTAAATCTTTACGGTTTTCCGTAATACGATTATCTAAATCTTTGCGATTTTCCGTAATTCGTTCATCGAGCGCTCGGCGATCTTCAGTAATGCGACCATCTAAACGACTCACTTCATCATTAATGCGGTTGTTGAGATTTTTATCTGTTTCATTAATACGATCATTTAGTTTTTTATCTGTTTGGTTTAAACGTTCATCAACACCAGTAATACGATTATTTAAATCTTTCTGAGCATTGGTGATGCGATCATCAAGACGTCCCACTTCAGTTGTTACACGATTATCAATTTCAGTTTGAGTATTCGTAATACGTTCATCTAATGCTCGGCGATTTTCTGTGATATCTCTATCTAAACGCCCTACTTCGTCATTAATGCGGTTGTTGAGATTTTTATCTGTTTCATTAATACGATCGTTTAAACTTTTGTCCGTTTGATTTAGTCGAACATCGACACCCGTGATGCGATCGTCAAGTTCTTTACGCTCATTTGTAATTCGATTATCAAGAACTGAACGAGTTTCAGTAATACGCTCGTCGAGTCTTCCTACTTGAGTATAAACTTCAGTTTTTGTTGCGGTATCTTCTGCGAAAGCAAGAGATGCACTTCCAAATAAACATACAAATAATAGTGTTTTTTTCATTAGGTTTAATTCCTTTAAATAAAAAATATCCGAAATATCATAAAAGTTTCATTCGGTATGAAACGAAATGAATAATACTTGTATAAAATAATTTGGTAAATATTTTAATGTAAAAATTTACCAATATTTACATTGCAAAACAATGACTTATGACTTTGTGAGATGATTTGATTTTTTGAGAATGTATATAATGGCACGCCCTAAAGGATTCGAACCTTTGACCCACGCCTTAGAAGGGCGTTGCTCTATCCAGCTGAGCTAAGGGCGCATTTTAAGGGTTACATCTTTTGTATGGAATTTCGAGGGAAATATAAAAGAAGTGGTCGGCGAGATAGGATTTGAACCTACGACCCACTGGTCCCAAACCAGTTGCGCTACCAAGCTGCGCTACTCGCCGACGATTGAGCACAATTATAGTGAGCTTTTCTTTTCAGTCAATTAATTTTTTAGATTCCTCTTTCAATTGCTCAAAATTATTCCAGTTTTTCAACCGCACTTTTGTTGTCTTTGTAAAATAAGGCGTTGTCAGTTAAAATAGCAAACGTTTACTTAATGCCATCTTGAGGAAAAACGCATGACTGCTCAAATTATTTCAGGTACTGAACTCTCAAAAAAAATCAAATCGGATGTTGCCAATAAAATTGAACATTATCGTGCTCAAGGTAAACGTGCACCAGGACTTGCGGTAATTTTGGTGGGGGCAGATCCCGCTTCTCAAGTTTATGTAGGCAGTAAACGAAAAAGTTGTGAGGAAATCGGAATGGTTTCAAAATCCTATGATTTACCTGAAACAACTTCAGAAGCAGAACTACTACAACTGATAGATCAATTAAATGCCGATGAAAGCATTGATGGTATTCTCGTCCAGCTTCCATTGCCTGAACAAATTAATAGCACATCAGTGATTGAGCGTATTAGCCCTGAAAAAGATGTGGATGGTTTCCACCCTTATAATGTGGGGCGTTTATGCCAACGCATCCCAACTTTACGCGCTTGCACCCCTTATGGTGTGATGAAATTATTAGAAACCACAGGTATTGATTTACACGGTAAGCATGCGGTGATCGTTGGTGCATCAAATATTGTGGGTCGTCCAATGTCGCTTGAATTATTATTAGCAGGCGCTACTGTCACAGTGACACACCGTTTTACCAAAGATTTAGAGCATCATATCCGTCAGGCAGATGTTTTAGTGGTAGCTGTGGGTAAACCTCGTTTTATTCCAGGCGATTGGATTAAAGAAGGGGCAACAGTCATTGATGTAGGGATTAACCGTATCAATGGCAAATTAGTCGGAGATGTGGAATATGATGTGGCGATACAAAAAGCGGCTTATATTACGCCAGTACCGGGTGGAGTAGGGCCAATGACGGTTGCCATGCTGATGTTTAATACACTTTATGCCTATGAGCGTAACAATCAACTCGTTTAAGAAATAAAAAAGTGCGGTTAAATTTGACCGCACTTTTTGTCTTAATGTAATTTCAATCTTGGTTTTAAATAGTGGTTAAGTTTATCTACTAAAATAATCAAGCCAATCTTAATACATCCATGCAAAGCATGTTGATGCATACGATATAAAGACACATACGCAAACTGTGCAAATTTACCTTGAACAGTTAGTGGATTTTTCCCAAATTTATTTGAAATGCTACCCAATGCGGTAAAGCTTGAAAGAGAAACCAAGGTGCCTTTATCGTTGTATTTGAAGGCTTTTAATGGTTTTTGTTCAAAAAGTGCAAAGATGTTTTTCGCACAAGCTTTTGCCATTTGGTGTGCCGCTTGCGCTCTTGGCGGAACTAATTTACCGTTTGGTTGCATTAATGCCGCACAGTCACCAATGGCGAAAATACTGTCATCTACTGTGGTTTGAAGGGTATCTTTTACCACTAATTGATTGATGCGGTTAAGCTCTAATCCATCGAATTGCTGTGTCACTGTTGAGGTGCGAACACCTGCCGCCCACACAATCAGATCAGCTTTAATTTCTTCACCATCTTTGGTGATAAGCGTGTTTGGTTGGGCTTCCGTGATCATCGTATTTAATTTCACGTTTGCACCCATCTCTTGCAATTCATCTAATACCGCTGCAGATAAATTTTCAGGTAGAGCAGGCAGTAATCGAGGGCCCGCTTCAACTAAGGTGACTTGCAAGCAAGAATTATCAATTTTACCGTAACCGTAAGAAGACAAGTCTTCAGTGGCATGATAAAGCTCAGCAGTTAATTCCACGCCAGTTGCACCACCGCCAACAATCGCGATATTGACTTTGCTCTCATCGACTAATTTCTGTTTAAATTCTTCTTCACCAATATCATCTAATGCACGGTTTTCAGAGAATTTAAGGAATAATTCCAACATTCTTTGTTGAAAACGAAGCGCTTGATCAGAGCTATCTAAGAAAATACAGTTATCGGCGACGCCTTTTGTATTGAAATCATTCGATTTACTGCCGATTGCAATCACTAAGTAGTCATAAGGAATGCGACGCGCAACTACAAGCATATCGCCTTCTTGCCCATAAACAGGGGCAAGCTCAACATATTTTTGTTCACGATTAATGCGTGTGATTGAGCCTTGCTCGAAGCTAAAATGATGGTTTTTACCGTGAGCACGATAGCTCAGAGAATCCATACCATCATCCATGACACCTGTTGCAATTTCATGTAATAGAGGTTTCCACAAGTGGGTCGCATTGCGGTCAACAAGCGTTACTTTAGCTTGTTTCTTACGACCTAATTTGTCACCTAAAAATGTCGCTAATTCAATGCCGCCAGCGCCACCGCCAACGATCACGACGTTTTTCATAAAGTACTCCTAAAAGCAAAATTGTTAAAAATGTTAAACTAATGTAATGATAGCATAACAAATAAACAAGGCGAAAAAATTTAATGGAAATTGACCGCACTTTATTGATGACAGCGATCGTAAAGCGGTTGTAATTGTTGGATGGTTTGCGTGATAAATAAAACAGGATCAATTTGGCTTAGTTGATCTTTTTCAATACTTTTCCCAATACACCAAAAATCGTCCTCTGAACGCAAGAGAAGATCTTTTTCAGGAATGCTCTTCACCTGGCGAAAATCATCATATTCGCTTTCATCTTCTCGCCAAATATCAAAATCAGCAAATTGTTTGAAATTAAATTGAGCAAGCCACTGATTATATTGTTGTACATTAATTTGGGAGCGATCTGCACGATAGCAATGCCAATCTAAACATACTCTTAGTCGGCGACGATTTAACAGCACAGAAAAGATTGCTGCAGAATTTTGGTTGAACTCGTATTTAAAATAAGCGAAAAAATGCGCGCGGACTTGCCAACCATTGGTCCAACTTTCAATATGCGGTTTTGCAAAAGGCATGCCGAGTTGCTTTGCAACTTCTTGGATAATCGCTTTCCAATTATCCCAATGTAATTTGTAATTAGCTTTGATCGCAGGAATATCTTCCGGACAAAATTTCTTCATCTGGGCGAATTGGTAGAAAGGAATATTGAACAGTTCGCAAGATTCAGCATTGAGCGAGAGCATGGCGTTTCCTTAAAAATCACTGTAATTTTTGACCGCACTTTGTGTGAAGAGCTGTTTATCTTCCCAACGCAACAGGGTCATCCGATTATTCCACACACATCCTGTATCCAAGGCATAAATACCTGGTGGAGTAGGCTCATCGACCAAACTTGCCCAATGTCCAAATACAATGGGAATTTGTTTATAAAGTGGATTATCTAAATTAAACCAAGGCGTGAGCTCCGCTGGTGCATCTTTTAAAGGGGATTTACAAGCAAAATCAAAGCGATGATCTAAATAGCAAAAACGCATTCGAGTGAACGCATTAATAATGTAACGATGACGCGCTAAGCCCTGCAAATCTGGCGACCAGCGATCAGGCTGTTCAGAATACATATTTTCAATGAGATAATGAAAATCACCGTTTTGTAAAATCTGTTCCACTTCGGCCGCGCAAGATTTCGCAGTTTCCAAATCCCAATCAGGCGAAATACCTGCATGCGCCATCAGGAAGTTTAACTTTTCATTATGCACAAGTAAGGGCTGATGGCGTAACCAATGAATCAGTTCATCAAAATCGGGTGCATTAAAAATGGCATCAACGCGATCACGCGGTTTTACTTTTTTAATACTCAGTGCAGTTGCAATTAAATGTAAATCATGATTGCCAAGCACTGTCTGTGCTGCATTGCCAAGTGATTTAACAAAACGAAGACATTCAAGTGATTTATCCCCACGCGCGACAAGATCCCCCACAAGATAAAGTTTATCTTGCGTTGGATTGAAGTTCACACACTCTAATAAAAGCTGTAATTCATCATAACAGCCTTGCAAATCACCGACGAAATAGGTTGCCATTTTTGACCGCTCTTTTACTCTTCTGAATCTAAGATTTCATCTTTATTGACATCTGCTGGTGGATTATCTGCCAACCAGTTCGCTAAACGTGCATAATCTGCGATAGCCAAATTTTCTGCGCGTGCATTTAAATCAATGCCAAGTGCGGTTAGATTTTCAGGTGAAAATAACGTGGAGAGTGCATTGCGCAGTGTTTTACGGCGTTGATTGAACGCTTGGGAGCAAACACGGTTCAACCAATATAAATCTTTTACAGGGTGCGGTAATTCTTTATGCGGAATTAAACGCACAACGGCTGAATCCACTTTTGGTGCAGGTTTAAATGCAGAAGGTGGCACTTCAAGTACGGGCATCACTTGGCAGAAATATTGCGCCATAATGGTTAAACGACCGTAAGCTTTGCTATTTGGCCCTGCGCATAAGCGTTTGACCACTTCTTTTTGCAGCATGAAGTGCATATCTTGAATCACATCATGATACTTAAACAGGTGGAACATTAATGGGGTAGAAATGTTGTAAGGCAAGTTACCAAATACACGTAATTTCTGACCTTTTTCTGCCAAATTCTCGTTTGTATAAAGCTCACCAAAATCAAATTGCATCGCATCCGTTTCAATAATGGTGAGCTTTTGATGTAAAAATGGATGATGACGTAAACGTTCTGCAAGGTCTCGGTCAAGCTCTACCACAGTAAGATGATCGACAAGTTCACCAACTGGCTCTGTTAATGCACCCAGCCCTGGACCAATTTCTACTAAGAATTGATTGGGTTGTGGGTAAATCGCTGCCACGATACCTTGAATCACAGAAGTATCATGTAAAAAGTTTTGTCCGAAACGTTTACGGGCTGTATGGCCTAAGTGTTTTTTTGAATTCATAAGTATTATTTAATAAGAAAAGTGCGGTTATTATAGAGCCTGTATTTCTTTTGTAAATCATTCCTAAGTCTTGATACAACTTACAAATTAGTAAAAAAAGTGATTTTTTTCTGTTCAATTTTATTTTAATCTTTCGTCTAACATTAAAAACGGCTATAATTCGCCCGTTTTTCATTTATAGCCGCAAAAAGTGCGGTCAAAAAAATCATTATTTTAGAGGATAAAATGGCAAAAGAAGATTGCATTGAAATGCAAGGCACAATTTTGGAAACCTTACCAAATACCATGTTCCGCGTTGAGTTAGAAAATGGTCACGTGGTGACTGCACATATTTCTGGCAAAATGCGTAAAAACTATATTCGTATCTTAACGGGCGATAAAGTAACTGTAGAAATGACACCTTATGACTTAAGCAAAGGTCGTATCATTTTCCGTAGCCGTTAATTTAGAAATGAAAAGAAAAGCCGATATGTTGATATCGGCTTTTTTTGTTTGAAAAGCATACAAATTATTTGAAGTCTGAAAAAAAATCTGTATAATCAGCGCCCTTAGCCACGTTCATTTTTTCGTTCCTTGCCTTTGCAGATTGGTGGCTAATCTACGTCAAAGGCTGATTAACCCGTAAGGAGCAGTAATGCGTCACTACGAAATCGTGTTTATGGTTCATCCGGACCAAAGCGAGCAAGTACCAGGTATGATCGAACGTTACACAGGTTCTGTTAAAGAAGCTGGTGGTCAAGTTCATCGCCTAGAAGATTGGGGTCGTCGTCAATTAGCGTACCCAATTAACAAATTACACAAAGCACACTACGTGCTTATGAATGTAGAAGCGCCTCAACAAGTCATCGACGAGCTAGAAACGACTTTCCGTTATAACGATGCTGTATTACGCAGTCTTGTTATCCATACTAAGCACGCCGTAACCGAAGCGTCCCCAATGAAAGCGGCTAAAGAAGAACGTAAACCTTTAGCTGAAGTTGAAAACAACGATTTTGAGGATGCTGAAGAGTAATTCAAAACTTGATAATCGCTTCTCGTTAATCGGCACCGTGTGTCAATTACCTAAACGAAGCAAAAGCCCTAACGGGATTGTGCATTGCCAGTTTTGGCTGGAACATCGTTCCGAACAAGTCGAAAGTGGTTTATCACGCCAAGCGTGGTTAAAGATGCCAGTTCAAGTCAGTGGCAATCAGTTAATAGAAAAAACTCAAAGCATTACGGTCGGCAGTAAACTTCTTGTGGTGGGGTTTATAACTTCACATAAAACCTCAAATGGTTTAACGCAATTAGTATTGCATGCCGAGCAAATCGAATTTATAGATTAGGAGACAGCCAAATGGCACGTTATTTCCGTCGTCGTAAGTTCTGCCGTTTTACAGCGGAAAATGTTGTTGAAATCGATTACAAAGATATCGCTACATTAAAGAACTACATTTCTGAAAGCGGCAAAATTGTACCAAGCCGCATTACCGGTACTCGTGCGAAGTACCAACGCCAATTAGCACGCGCAATCAAACGCGCTCGTTATTTAGCGTTATTACCTTACTCTGATTCTCATCACAATTAAGAAGGAGTTAGGAAATGCAAGTAATTCTTTTAGATAAAATCGTTCACCTAGGTAACGTAGGTGATCAAGTTAATGTTAAATCTGGTTTCGCTCGTAACTTCTTAATCCCACAAGGTAAAGCAGTTATGGCAACTAAAGCTAACATTGAACACTTTGAAGCACGTCGTGCAGAGTTAGAAGCAGCGGCAGCAGCAAGTTTAGCAGCAGCTCAAGCTCGTGCAGCACAAGTGACTGCATTAGGTTCTGTAACTATCGCATCTAAAGCTGGTGAGGAAGGCCGTTTATTCGGTGCAATCACTACTCGTGATGTAGCAGAAGCAGTAACTGCAGCAGGCGTTGAAATTGCGAAAAGCGAAGTTCGTTTACCAAATGGTCCAATCCGTACTCTTGGTGACCACGACGTTCGTTTCCAACTTCACGGCGAAGTATTTGCAACATTAGATGTTATCGTTGTTGCAGAATAATTATCAAAGTTTTTGATAAAAGAAAACCCGACGTCATGTCGGGTTTTTTGTTTTTCTAGATTAAGAAAATATTTTGGTTATTCTTCGAGAATAAAAAAGTGCGGTCATTTTTGACCGCACTTTTATTATCAATTTAGTGTTTTAAATTACAAACCTAATACAGCAAATAACACCCAGATTGTGTAAATTATGGCTAAGCCGTAAAAGATAAATCCGCCTGCTGGCACGTGGATTTTAAGATCGTGCATCGCGTGATGGATACGGTGTAAACCACACCACATTGGGAAAATGGTTAAAACTAAGATAACTAATTTTCCGATCCAAGAATAAGCGAATGTAATTAGGTTATGTGGATCAATTAATCCGAATGGTAACAATAAACCAAGGATTAAGATCACAACAGGGAAGAAAATCGCACTGACAGTCCCGCCAGCACCAAACATCAACCATACTGGTGGTTCACCAGAGCGTTTTGGATTTTGATCGACCATTTTTTCTCTCCCTACATATAAACTAAAATTAATGCGATAACACTAATTACAGCCGTAACTGCCCAAAGTGCATTTCTTAATACGTGATGTGGTAAACGTTCATTTTTAACAATGATGTTCATCACTTTTGGTGTCATCACGAAATAAGTTGCAGTGTGGTATAAGGTCGCAATTAATGTGATGATATTTAAGAACACCACAATTGGATTTCTTAAGAAGGCAATGAAATCAACAATGCCTAAGCCTGGTACAGGATTGCTTGCCAGGCAAAGTACACCGTAAAGCAATACGATACAGAACCATACAGCAAAGATAGAGGTTGCTTCGCGTACCATATAAGCTTTGTAGAAATCCAATTTTTGCCACCAAGTAGCCGTCATTGGGCGAACATATTTTTTACGTTTACTTATTGTTACTGACATATTCTTCCCCTTAGCCTTTTGGTTTTAGCATTGAGATAACATAATCTTTGGCACTTTCCACTTTGCCTTGGTTAATTGCAGAAGCTGGATCCACGTGTTTTGGACACACTTCAGAACAATAACCCACGAAAGTACAGCTCCAAACACCATTTTTACCATTTAATAATGGCATACGTTGTGCTTTACCATGGTCACGGTTATCAAGGTTGTAACGGTGTGCCATTGTAATCGCTGCAGGGCCTAAGAATTCAGGGTTTAAACCAAATTGTGGACAAGCCGCATAGCATAAACCACAGTTGATACACATTGAGAATTGACGATATTTTTCAAGTTGTGCCGGCGTTTGTTTAGTACGGCTTACTTGCAATTCTTTTGATGGATGTGGTTTACCATCTAACGGTGGTGCTTCGTTACCAATAATATAAGGTTTAATCGCCTCTAAACTTTCGATAAAGTGGCTTAAATCAACCACTAAGTCGCGTTCAATCGGGAAGTTTGCTAATGGTTCAATACGCATATGGCCGCTGTAATCACGTAAGAACGTTTTACAAGCCAATTTAGGTTTGTTATTCACCATCATCCCACAAGAACCGCAGATCGCCATACGGCAAGACCAGCGATAAGAAAGAGACGGTTCAAGTTTATCTTTAATGTAACCTAACGCATCTAAAAGAGAGGTTTGGTTATCATAAGGTACTTGATAAGAGCTTAAATGTGGCTCTTGATCATTTTCTGGGTTGTAGCGTAATACTTCTACAGTCATTACTGGTGAATTAGCCATTTGCTTGCTCCTTAGCTTTCGCAGCCGCTTCTGCCGCTTCTGCTTCAGCACCATAAACACGTTTTGCTGGTTGAGATTTAGTGATTTTCACCGGACTGTATTCAATACGCGGTGCATCATCGCCATTGTAGTAAGCAAGGGTGTGTTTTAAATAATTCACATCATCACGTTCAGTGTAGTCTAAGCGTTGGTGTGCACCACGAGACTCTTTACGTTCAATTGCAGAGTTGGCAATAGATTGTGCCACATCAAGAATGTAACCTAATTCTACGGTGTAAAGCACATCGGTATTGAATACGCTTGAACGGTCTGCAACACGAATACGTTTATAACGTTCTTTAAGCTCAGCAATTTTATCTACTGCTTTTTGCATGCTTTCTTGGTCACGGTAGATACCACAACCTTCTTCCATCACGGTACCCATTTCGTCACGGATTTCAGACCAAGATTCATTACCTTCTTGGTTATAAAGCGCCCCAAGGCGAGCCACAACATCTTGTGCTTGTGCATCAACTGCTGCACGGTTTGCTGGTTGTGCTTCTGCTGCACGTTGTGCGGCATATTCACCTGCAACACGGCCTAAAACCACTAATTCTGCAAGCGAGTTAGAACCTAAACGGTTTGCACCGTGTAAACCAGAAGACGCACATTCACCCACAGCAAATAAACCTTTAATGCGAGTTTCGCTGTTGAAATCGACTTCGATACCACCCATGGTGTAGTGAACAACCGGACGAACTGGAATTGGTTCATTAACTGGGTTTACACCTTCATAAGCACTTGCTAATTCACAAATGAATGGAAGACGCTCATGTAAATATTTTTCACCTAAGTGACGTAAGTCAAGGTGAACCACATCAACACCTTTTGCCGTTTTTAAGGTGTTACCTTTTTTCCATTCTTGCCAGAACGCTTGTGAAACTTTATCACGTGGACCAAGTTCCATATATTTGTTTTCAGGTTTACCGATTGGGGTTTCAGGACCTAGACCATAATCTTGTAAATAACGGTAGCCGTTTTTATTCACTAAGATACCGCCTTCACCACGACAACCTTCAGTCATTAAGATACCGGTGTTCGGTAAGCCGGTTGGGTGATATTGGACGAACTCCATATCACGAAGAGGAACGCCATGACGATATGCCATTGATAAGCCATCACCTGTTACGATACCGCCGTTGGTATTGAATTTAAATGCACGACAGCCACCGCCAGTAGCAATCACAACCGCGTTTGCATTAATTTGAACAAGTGAACCTTCCATCATATTCATCGCCACCATACCGCGAGCATGACCATTATCAACTAAGATGTCTAAAACGAAGTGCTCGTCAAAGCGTTGAATTTGTGGATATTGAATGGATGTTTGGAAAAGAGTATGTAATAAGTGGAAACCGGTTTTATCTGCCGCGAACCAAGTACGCTCGATTTTCATCCCACCGAAACGACGCACGTTCACATCACCATCAGCTTTACGGCTCCAAGGACAGCCCCAACGTTCAAGTTGAGTCATTTCTACTGGAGAATGTTCAACGAAGTATTCCACCACATCTTGTTCACATAACCAGTCACCACCGGCAACGGTATCGTGGAAGTGTTTATCGTAGGAATCTTCCTCTTTAATTACTGCGGCCGCACCACCTTCTGCTGCAACCGTATGGCTACGCATAGGATAAACCTTAGAAACTAATGCGATCTTTAAGTTAGGGTTTGCTTCTGCTGCTGCAATTGCTGCACGTAAACCGCCGCCACCGGCACCAACAATAGCAATATCGACATTAACCGTTTGCACGATATCCTCCAATCAATAGAAAGTAAAAAAATAAAATGCCCTAAATAAATAGGGGATATATTGCCATTCTGCCATTTTTGTTTACAAATTAGTAACCTTTTTTCCGGAATAAACGGATAAAATATCAAAAGTGTGATCTAACTCAAAAAAGTTACTTTTTTTATATTTTTTAGATGATAACCGTTTTCGTTTAAGAATGATTTAGTCGGATTATTGAGTTAAAAATCGCTCTTGTTTACAATAGTCTTATTCATTTTAAAGGTGAAAACGGAGAAAAAAATGACCGCACTTAGCGATAAAAAAACAGAATGGCAACCTTCCGCTTCAATTAAAAACTTATTGGCGCGAGCCAAAATCATTGCGGATATTCGTCAGTTCTTTACTGAACGTGGATTATTAGAAGTGGAAACGCCCGTTTTAAGTGAATTTGGCGTAACGGATCTTCACCTTTCCACCTTTAATACCGAATTTGTTGCCCCTTTTGATGAACTCTCAAAAACACTCTGGCTTTCTACCAGTCCGGAATATCACATGAAGCGTTTACTGGCGGCGGGCAGTGGACCGATCTTTCAAATTGGCAAAGTGTTTCGTAATGAAGAAGCGGGCAATCGCCATAATCCGGAATTCACCATGCTTGAATGGTATCGACCGCACTTTGACATGTATCGTCTGATGAATGAAGTGGATGATTTGTTACAACAGATCCTCGATTGTAAACCGGCAGAAACCTTAAGTTATCAGTTTGTTTTCCAAGAATATGTCGGATTAGATCCATTATCAGCCACTCGTCAAGAGCTGGTGGAAGCGGCGCGTAAACACAACTTCATGGCAGATGAAGATGAAGATCGTGATACCTTATTACAATTTCTATTCAGTGAAGTGGTGGAGCCGAAAATCGGACAAGAGGCGCCTGTTGCGGTTTATCATTTCCCTTCTTCCCAAGCCGCGCTTGCACAGCTTAGCCCAGAAGATAGCCGTGTGGCAGAACGTTTTGAGTTCTATTATAAAGGCTTAGAGTTAGCTAACGGTTTCCATGAGCTCACGGATGCACGTGAACAACAATACCGTTTTGAAAAAGACAATCGCCTACGGGAAAAAGCAGGTTTGCCACAGCGTGAAATTGACTATCGTTTTCTCGGGGCTTTACAAGCAGGCATTCCAAATACTTCTGGTGTGGCTTTAGGGGTCGATCGTCTAATTATGATTGCATTAGGTGCTGAAAGTATTAAAGAAGTGATTTCATTTTCGGTGGAATGTGCTTAGTTTGTTTAAAAAATATTCATTATTCCTTCTGGAATAAATCAAAAAGAAGAATAAATTGCTCAAAATAGAGCGATCATTGTATAGACAAAATTCTGAAAAGTTCGATGTGAAAGGATGTTTTTGATTAAAAAATATCCTTTTTTGCGCAAAAAATGTGATCTTGATCCGATTTTAGAAAATTGAAATGGATCCTCCATTGACACCATAGGTTTATTTTGTAATATTTGCGGCGTCTATTTCGGAGATTGAACTTTTTTATGAAAAATTGTTTCAATCAAAAATCGTAGGTAACAACCAAAAGGAATAACAATTATGAAAAAGACACTAGCAGCATTAATCGTTTCTGCAGTTGCAGCTTCAGCAGCAAACGCAGCAGTAGTTTATGATAACGAAGGTACTAAAGTTGAATTAAACGGTTCTCTTCGTTTAATCTTAGAAAAAGCCGATGCTAAAAAGTATGACGCAGCAGGTAATTCAACTAAAACTGCAAATTCCGCTTTACGTAACGCAGGTTCACGTTTCGGTATCACAGTGAAACACAACTTAGATAACGATTTCTATGCGTTAGGTCGTTTAGAATTCCGTTTTGATGATACAGAATCTCGTGACCAATTCGGTAGCCTTTATGCTAAACGTGCTTACGTAGGTTTAGGTAGCAAAGCGACTGGTGACATCACATTCGGTCGTCAATTAACTATCGCAGATGATTTAACTCAAGCAAATGACTATGAATATGGTTTCATTCCAAAAGGTAAATATATCCCAACTTCAGGTACTGGTGTAGTACGTTATGACTATAAAGGTATCGAAGGTTTACAATTAAGTGCAAACTACAACTTCGGTCAACGTCATAATGATAAAGGTAGAGCGCTTAACCCAGGTCTTAAAAATGCATATGGTTTCGGTGCATTATACACAGCGGGTGATTTAGATGCACGTTTCGCTTATGGTCACACTAACCTTGAAACTAATGCAACATATAAACACCGTGTAGATGGTTTCTTAGCATCATTAGGCTATAAATTCGGTGATTTCAAATTAACTGGTGATTTTGGTTATGCACATGTGAAATTTGATGATGCAAAAACAAATAAATTCTATGTATCTCCAGGTTTTGCATATCAAGTAACTCCAGCATCTCAAGTATATGGTAACTACCTATATGAACGCGTAAAAGGCGAAGCTGATAAAGATAAAACTCACGGTTTCTTACTTGGTGCAGACTACAAACTTCATAAACAAGTTGTATTATTTGTAGAAGGCAAATATGTGACTACTAAAGAGTACGTTAACGATACTTACGATGGTAAAACTAAAGACAGAGCTATCGGTGTAGGTATGCGTGTATTCTTCTAATCTTTGATTAGAAAAAATCTGAAAAGGCGAATCGAAAGGTTCGCCTTTTTGTTTGTTTTTTTAAATCTCCCCAACCCCTCTTTACGAAAGAGGGGCTTTTTTATGATGTTACTTTTAGTGGTTTTATTGGGAATATCTTTAAGGGAGAGTTAAGAATGGAGAGTCTTTATTTGCTATTAAGATCCCCCTCTTTCGTAAAGAGGGGGGAGGGGGAGATTTACTATTTCAATCTATCCAAAACCAATTTCCCCATCATTTCAATATGCGCTTTTTCAGAATTCAATGCAGGGATGTAGTGATAAGACACACCACCGTGATTTAAGAACGTCTCTTTGTTTTCAACCTCTATTTCTTCTAAGGTTTCTAAACAATCCACGGAAAAGCCAGGGCAAATCACCGCTATTTTTTGAATACCTTGAGAAGCGGCTTCTTCTAAAAAGTGATCCGTATAAGGTTGTAACCATTCTTCACGACCAAAGCGAGATTGGAAAGTCATATTCCATTGGTTTTCGGTTAAACCTAATTTATCCACAATGGCAATGGTGGTTTGTTTACAGTGCTGACGATAATAATCGCCCATATTCTCATAACGCAATGGAATGCCATGATAAGAGAAAAGCAAAAACTCATCGGGTTTTAACCGCACTTTAATCGAATCCACTAAGGCATTAATGTAATTTTCATCAAGGTGATAAGAATGAATAAACTCAAAAGGCACAATATTACGTTCTTGTGCGATGGCACGATTGAAGGCATCGATTAATGCGCCCGTTGTGGTGCTGGAATATTGCGGATAAAGCGGCAATACAATTATGCGCTCTACCTCATTTTTAAGTAAATTTTTGACCGCACTTTGCATTGAAGGATTGCCATAAGTCATGGCAATTTCGACTTGAGCATTGATGCCTTGTTCATTTAAATAAGCTTGTAAACCGGCTTGTTGTTGCTTTGTAATGGCAAGTAGGGGAGAGCCTTGTTCTGTCCAAATAGCTTGATAATTTTGAGCAATACGTTTAGAACGCATTGGTAAAATAATGGCTTTTAAAAGGGGATACCATTTCCAACGAGGCAAATCGACCACACGGGGATCCATTAAAAAATCTGCTAAATAACGGGAGATCGCAGCGGGTTGAGGGGCATCAGGCGTACCAAGGTTCGCTAAAATGATGCCAATTTTTTGAGTTGTAGTCATAAATGTTTGATATAAAGCGTTAATCGAGAAACGCAGCAAAGTTTATCTTGTTCATCGCGAATGTCAATTTGCCAAACATGGGTATTTTGACTTAAAGCAATTGGCGTGGCCTTTGCGGTAACAAAACCTTTTTTCACTGGGCGAAGATGATTGGCGTTGATATCTAATCCCAAGGCAACTTGGCCTTCTTCTATACAGAGAAATCCAGCCAATGAACCAATGGTTTCAGCCAACGCGACAGATACACCACCATGCAATAAGCCGAAAGGCTGAGTGGTGCGATGATCAACAGGCATTTTTGCCTCAATCCAGTTTTCACTATAAGCTGAAATCTCAATCCCTAAATGTCCAACAGCACAATGTTTCCCCATTTCATTGAGTTGCTCAAGGGTGAATGCTTTTTTCCAAATTGCCATGTACTTTTCCTTATCTTATTTGATGGCGTTAGTTTGATCTAATTCGACACTTTCGTAAAGAAAAAAGAAAAGTGATGTAGCAATTTAAGCACGAAAAATGTTCATTTTTTGCACAAAAATTTACATATCTTTAATTTTTTTTGTGAAAAAAGTCAGAAATCTTTACATATATTTACATAACTTAAGTTTTATCTTAATTAATTGTAATTTTTGGTAAATCCTTTTTGTTATGCTTCCTTTTTGTGCAAAGTTCGCTTAAAATAAGCTGTTCTGACCAGAAGGGTAAGGGAAACTATTGTCTAAAATTGTTGTCCCGCCTTTCTGATGTTGAATCTTTTGGCGCTGTTGCTTGCGTAACAGCATCTTAACAATCCTAGTAAAAAGGAATAATTTATATGAACAAAGTGTTTAAAGTTATTTGGAATCACGCCACTCAAACGTGGACAGCTGTTTCTGAACTTGGGCATGCTAAAGGTAAAACTAAGTCTAAAAAGATCGTTAAATTGACCGCACTTGCAGGTGCTGTGCTTGGTGTAGTGGGTACTGCTCAAGCTGCAGTGGATGTAGATTCTAGTTCTATTACGATTGCATCTAATAATCCAACGGCAAATGAAGCCACCAAAGGCAAACAAAATATTAATATCGGTACCGGTGCTAATACTTACAGAAATGCAAATGGCAAAGTATCTCACGATGCAATTGCAATTGGTTCTAACGCGACAGGTACAGGCGATGCTGTGCAGTAGCTATTGGTTTGGAAGCTAGTGCAACAGAGCAAAATGGTGTTGCTATCGGTCATAAGGCAAAAAACACTTCCCAAAGCTCAGTAGCAATTGGTGAAAATGCAACATCAAGTAAAGATATGGATGTGGCAATTGGTAAGAATGCAGCTGCTTCAGGTGGTGAATCTCTTTCTTTTGGTTCTGATTCAAAAGCTTCAGGTCAAGCTACTGTTGCAGTAGGTAAAGAATCTAATGCTTCTGGTTCTTCTGCAATCTCTGCTGGTTATCAGTCTGCTGCAGCTGGTGATAATGCTGTAGCTGTTGGTAAAAATACGACTGCAGGCGCAACCAATGCGATTGCTGTTGGTTTACGTGCTACTGCAACTGGTACTCGTGCAATCGCAACAGGTGCAGGTTCTAGTGCAACTGGTGAGCAATCTCTTGCAAATGGTTTTACAGCTAAGGCTTCAGGTGAGAACTCTATTGCTCAAGGTAATGCAGCAAATGCTTCAGCAGCTAATGCTACCGCAATTGGTACTTTATCAAATGCATCAGGTGTTGCTTCATTTGCAGGCGGTACTTCAGCGAAAGCAATTGGAGATAACTCTATTGCTATTGGCGGCGCGACAGAGATGGATGATGAGCAGGTTGGTGGTAGGAAGCAAACTGGAGCAAATGCCGCTAAGGCAAATGGGAAAAAATCTATTGCTATCGGTTTTAACGCGACGACTTCTGAATATGCTGCAGATTCTGTTGTAATGGGAACATTTGCTAATGCTAAAGCGTTATCTGCAGTTGTAATTGGTGAGGGTGCACTCGCCGATGAGTACGCAACTCATTCAGTGGTGGTTGGTGACAACGCTAAAGCAATAGATGGATCAGCTGTTGCTATTGGTCGTAGGGCTAATGCAAATGCTTATGACGCAATTGCACTAGGTGACAATGCAACTTCTAGCGGTATTTCTATTGGTGCTGAAAGTATTTCTAGCAAGGAAGACTCAATAACGCTCGGACATGCCGCAGTATCTAAGGGTTCAGAAACGGTGACTATTGGTCATAGTGCATGGTCTAAGCAGGATGTGAGTTATGCTGTGACATTAGGGGCGAATGCGATAAACTCTGCGAATTACTCAACCGCTTTAGGGAACGCTGCAAACACAGCAGCATATTATTCAGTGGCATTAGGTGCGGCTTCTGAAGCAGGTGATGATTTCGTTGAAAGTAGCTCAGCAACGGTTAATAATGTGACGTATGGCGATTTTGCGGCTAGTACCAGTAGCTTTAATGAAGAGAGTGGTGGCTTAGGCGCAGTGGTTTCTGTAGGTAAAAAAGGCTATGAGCGTCAAATTAAACACGTTGCTGCAGGTCAAGTAACAAAACTTTCAACAGATGCGATTAATGGTTCTCAGCTTTATTCTGTAGCGAATGCTCTAACAACCGGAATCAATAAACAACATTGGAATGTTGGTAACAATGACGGTGCAGTAGTAAGTGGCGTTCATCATGAAGACCAAGTTAACTTTGTGAATGGTAATGTAACAACTGTTAAAGTCGTTAAAGCACCAAGTCAATCCAGCACGCCAGATGGTGGCCCAAATATCACTAACGTTTCTTATGACGTGAACGTGGGTAAAGGCTTAAAAATTGAGAACAATAAAATTGTTGCTAATTTAGTTGCGGGTAACGGTGTGACCTTTAATGAAGATGGTGACAAAATCACAATTAATGCACAATCAACCGGTGGCGCAGCATCTTCAGTTGTTTCTGGTGACACGAATACTTTATCTGTAAAACAGAATGCAACTAATCCATCAGAATATATTGTTACACCTATAACAGGTTCTTTATCAATCTCACCAGAAAACAAAGGTAAAGTTGGTGATGATGCCGTAGGTAAGGAAGATAATGGTAAAAAATTAACTACTATCCAAACTACACGTGACATGATTAATAAGGCTCACTGGAATTTACAAATTGGTACATCAAGTGATCCGAAGAATGCTGGTGAATCAGAGATTACAAGTGCAGATCAAAATGCTGAGCCTATTCATGCGGGTGATACCGTTAATTTCTTTGCAGGCAAAAATATCAAGTTGAAACGTCAAGGTTCTGACATTACTATCAGTGCAAAAGATGCATCTGTAGATACAGGTGAAATCATTCCTGCAACAAATACAACTAATACCAATAACAATGGTACTGTAATGGCTAAAGATGGTGATGGTGATAAATTCGCGAACATCACGAATGTTGTAAATGCAATTAACAGTGCATTCTGGAAAATTGGTGAAGAAAATTCAGGTACTGTTACACCTAAAGGTAATGTTACTGCAGGTAGCCAAGTGAACTTCTCAAATGGTGTTGGCACGATTGCAACAGTCACTGCAGATGAAGCAAACAAAGCCTATAAAGTTCAATATGATGTGAATGCAGGTCCTGGTATTGAAATTCCTACTGATGGCGCAAACAAAGGCAAAGTAACGGTTAAGGTTGATAATTCAACTGTGACAATTAACGATGATGGTCAATTAGTCGCTAACTCAGCATGGAATGCGAATGCAACCGGTAATGTTGACGGTACTTCAGCAGCAAAAGCTGTGAAAGCTAACGCAACAGTGAATTTTGATGCGGGTGAAAACTTAAAAGTGAAACAAACTGGTGATGAAGCAAACCAAGTTTATAGTTTCTCTTTAAACCAAACATTAACCAACATCACAAGTATTCAAAATAAAGCAACTGGTCCAAAACTTACCTTTGGTGATAACTCAATCAATATTACCGGCGGTAATCTTGATATGGGCGGTAACAAGATCACTAACTTAAAACCTGGTGAAGATGATACTGATGCGGTTAATCTTAGTCAGTTAAAAAAATCTCGTACAGTTGTGACTTCAAATGATGGCTCTGTTACAGTGACTGATTCAGATTCAGAGGACGGTCTCACTAAAACTTATGATTTAAAAGTTAATTTAAGTAACGTAGCGAAGTCATCTTGGAATGTGAAATCATCTGCTGAAGGTGGCGCTGTAACGGCTAACCATGATGCAACAGCAAAAAATATTGCTGATAGAAATACTGTTGAATTTAAAGCAGGTAAAAACTTAACCGTAGAACAAGTTAATGGTGATAACGGTGCAAATGTTACTTTTGCTTTAAGTAATAATATCACACTTGATAATAACGGTAGCATCAACATTGGTGACACAGCAGTTAAAAATGGTGATATCAAAATTGGTGATACACATATTACCAATGGTGCAGTAACCAATTTAACGCATCACATTGAGAACCCAACAACTGTTGTGGATAGCAATGTGTTAAATATCTCTGATGACAAGAAAAAAGAAGCGGCGACAGTTCGTGATGTATTGAATTCAGGCTGGAACTTACAAGCAAATGGTCAACCTGTTGATGCCGTAACTCACGGTAACAACGTGAACTTTGCAAGTGACAATTCAGTTAAAATTACACCAACAACTGACGGCAATACCAGCACAATTAATCTTTCTGTAAATGCAACGAATGTTGTTGAACAAGTAACAGGTAATGTTTCAGCAAATATGACAACTGGTAAAGCGGTTGTAGGTAAAGATGGTAATGAAAATACATCAACTGATGCAGGCAATAAAGTTGCCACAGTAGGTGATGTAGCGAATACCATTAACAACACAGGTTGGATTACAAAAACAACTGATGGAGCAAACGTTACTGTAAATCCAGGTGATCGTGTTGAATATGTTGATGGTAAAGGCACAACAGCTAACGTGACTGTAACCAATACAAATGGTCAAGACGTTGTAAATGTAACCTATGATGTGAAAACTGATGGTAAAACTGTTACTGTTAACAATGATGGTAACTTAAGTGTAGTGACTGGTAACATTACTAAAGCTTCAGATGATGTAACACAACCTAACGCAGGAAAAGTTACAGTTACTACTGGAGATGAGAATAAAGTTGCAACAGTTAAGAATGTAGCGGATGCAATCAACAGCGCAGGTTGGATTGTTAACACAGGTAAAGC
>NZ_JVSL01000034.1:0-1917 GCF_001053575.1 Parahaemophilus parainfluenzae
GCATGGCTGATGACGTTCATCCTAGTGATGAGCGTAAGCAAAACATTGAAATGTATGCCAAGGTTTTATTCAATGGAGATGAGGATAAAGCTAAAGAATATCAAGAAGGTCTAGAGCTTGCAGAGGCTCAGGGTCAAATTGATAGTATTAAAGACACAGCGGATGCGGTTGTTAATTTAGATGATACCGTAGTGTCTTTATGGGAAGCAATCTCAAACCCAGGGAAGACCTATAATAATGTTGTGGTCTCGTTGAAAGATTGGGATGAGGCTTATGCGCTTGCCCTTCAAGAAAATCCAAAACTCGCGGGTGAAATGCAAGGTTACCGCCAAGGTAAAATGAAAGGTGTTTCAACTGGAGGAGTGGTGCTAAGTGGTGCGGGATTGGCGTTAGTTAAGCCAATGGGAGCACTGAAAAACGGTGTGGTTGATTTTACTAAAAATCAAGTAAATAGAGTAGTTAATCACACTGTTTTGAATCGAGTAATTAATGAAGTTGATAATATCGCTGTATCAACTGATAAAGGATTTATCAATGCCACTAAAGTTTGTGGAGCAAGTTGTGAAATAAAAGCAACTAGTAAAGCTGAGCAAGCTTTAATCGATGACATTGTCAAAAATGGTGATATTAAAGGCGGAAAAACAGAGTCGTTAATTCATGGTTTAGCAAAACGTTCAGGTTATGAACCATTACAAGGCGGAAAATATGGCTCAAATAATGGTTTTGATCATGTGTTAGTGGGCAAAGATGGTTCAGTAGTCATTATTGATAGTAAACAAATAAAAGCTAATGGGGCAATTCAGGTGAGTTCTAAGGGGGTAGGAAACACCAATCAGTTGTCAAGTGAATGGATAAATGCAGTTTTGGATAAATTACCTAATAATGATCCAACTAAATTAGCAATAAAAAATGCGGAGCAGAATAGTAAATCAGTTAAAACAATTATAGCTGGTGTAGATAAATCAAATAGTAAAGTTGTGTTATTACCAGTGAAGATTCCTAATAAGAATTAGTCGTAAGAGGTGTAAATATGGAAAAGTATAAGGTTTTTTTAGGTAGTGAGATTGCTAAAACCTATGATGAAGCTAAGAATTTTACTCTAGCTAGAGTTGAGGAATATGTTAACTTCAATCATAAAGAATTATTTGCTACTTTAATTCCTATAGAAAATTTTACAGGAAATGTATTTCCTTTAGTTCATTATTTAAATGATTTTCATCGTGCATTAGCCTCTAAGCATTTATTAGAAAATGATATTTCAGGATTTAAAGAAAATGCTTCTATTGCAGGTTTCTTAGGTATTTTATCTAAGTATGATTTTCAATGGGCTTACAACGGGATTAATACAAATTTCTTTTTTATGATTTTGCTTTCAGATAATCAAAAGTTGATTGATTATTTAATTAAACATCGTGATGAAATTGTGGATATTTCAGTCCCCTATAAACGAACTGATACGAGACCTTTTTTTAATGCGAACACTTTATTGGCATTAAGTGGCGATTGGCAATTATTAAAAGAACGCGCACTCACATTCTTAAATGATGAGAAAAAAGCCCGTGGTGATTTAAAGCGCATTCCTGATCATGAATTTTATGTGACACTAGCAGATAAAAATATAAAAGGAATGCAAGAGGCTTTAGATAAATTACTCGAACTTAAGCTTGCTAAACGAGCAGCAAAAGACACCCTTTTACATTTTGATTTTTACTTGCAACCGCAAGTTTTAATGTATGCCAAAATCGCAGCAATCCACGGTTTTGATTTGGGTATTGATAGCCCTATAGCACCCAAAGAATTGATTGATATAAATCCATTAGCAGAATATAAAATTCCTTATGATTTTATGAAATTATTTGATTTTGATGCGCCCCATCAAGTTTGGGTAAATTATGTCAAACAAAGAATGGAAGAAGC
>NZ_JVSL01000035.1:0-2796 GCF_001053575.1 Parahaemophilus parainfluenzae
GCATGGCTGATGACGTTCATCCTAGTGATGAGCGTAAGCAAAACATTGAAATGTATGCCAAGGTTTTATTCAATGGAGATGAGGATAAAGCTAAAGAATATCAAGAAGGTCTAGAGCTTGCAGAGGCTCAGGGTCAAATTGATAGTATTAAAGACACAGCGGATGCGGTTGTTAATTTAGATGATACCGTAGTGTCTTTATGGGAAGCAATCTCAAACCCAGGGAAGACCTATAATAATGTTGTGGTCTCGTTGAAAGATTGGGATGAGGCTTATGCGCTTGCCCTTCAAGAAAATCCAAAACTCGCGGGTGAAATGCAAGGTTACCGCCAAGGTAAAATGAAAGGTGTTTCGACTGGAGGCGTGGTTCTAAGTGGTGCTGGATTGGGGATAGCTAAGTCTATTGCCAAATTAAAAAATGGCACGATTGATGTAGCCCATTCCAGTGTTAATGTTGCGAAGATAAAACCTAAAACCTGTTCTTTCCGTGGTGACATGGAAGTGAAAACCGAACAGGGGTATAAACCGATTCAATCCATTAAAGTGGGCGACAAAGTTTATGCGAAAAATGAACTGACAGGACAAATGACCTATCAGCGTGTACAAGCGCACTACAACAACCCGTATGATTTTACGGTATATGTAGAAGTGATTGATGAACAAGGCAAACACCAAACCATTGTTTCAAACAAAATTCATCCATTCTTTACCCGGGTAAATCAAGGTGAGCTAGTACCGAGTTCTGAGGGGCATTATTACAACGGAGAAATCCAAAATGCTCAGTGGGTAGATGCACAAAATCTGAAAGCGGGTTATAAACTGTTATCAGAAAATAATCACTGGCAGATGGTGAAAGGTGTCACTATCAAGGCTGAGAAGTTAAGTGCATATAACTTGACAGTTGAGACTGACCATACTTACTTTATCAAAGGAGCAAATTCTGACCTTGATGGAGTTTGGGTGCATAATGATTGTTTCCTTGATATGCCAAAACAAAAGGTCAACAGTGCAAGTGTGGGTGATATAGTAAGAACACCAACAACACATCCAGATGATTTCATTAAATTAAAAGGAGGTAAAAATTTTAAAAATAAATATACCGGTGAAATTTGGTCAGAAAGTCATACTTCTCACTCAGATAAAAATGGTGAATGGAAAGTTGGATTAAAAGGGAATGCCCCAGAAGTAAGAAGAAAGATTACAATAGGTAAAAGTGATGGAAAAATCATTAAATTCGACAACAAATAGCGTTATATCTTTTAATAAAATAAATTTTAATAGTTTTAGTAGTAGCTCGGGTTGGGTGGGCTAC
The DNA here is from genome assembly GCF_001053575.1 of Parahaemophilus parainfluenzae. GTDB lineage: Bacteria > Pseudomonadota > Gammaproteobacteria > Enterobacterales > Pasteurellaceae > Haemophilus_D > Haemophilus_D parainfluenzae_S. The sequence goes on from NZ_JVSL01000035.1 coordinate 1,312, forward strand.
TTTTATGCAAGAGATCTTACTATGCAATCAGTAATACAAATGTCATCTAAAATGATAGAATCCTTTTTTAAAGACTCTATGAATGACTTTTTCCTACTAACTGCATTAGCATATGATGATAGCGCTTCTATCCCTGAGTTTTCTGATTTAGAGATTTCTTATTATGAAAATGTTTATAATAAGGCTAAAGAAATGGGAGTATTAATCCCATATAATGGACTTATTGAAGAATTTTATGAAGATAATAAATATCCATTTCCAGCTAATATAATGTCATTGAGTTTTGATAAACAAGATATATTGAATTTTTGTGAATTATCTATGGCTTATAAATATAATAAGGTGGTAGGAGATTATTGTTTTCTAGTTAATCCAAAGTTAAAAATAGCATTATATCCGCATGAAGATATTGGGTATGGTTGCATTTCTTTAAGTGATGACTGTAATAAGGCGATAGAATTCTTAAATTTTTGCTCAAAGGATGATAAGTTTGAGGTGGTTTTTTCTGAGAATATTAATCAGTTGGCGACTTCGAAAAACATGCTCAAAGAATGTTAAGTTAGTTAGACTAAAGATACCAGTACTGTTTGATATTTAAGGTACATACAGTTTGAATTGGGACATAAAGTGCGGTCAATTTTAAAAGTGTTTAAAACCTCTCAAAAATTGACCGCACTTTTGTATTTTTAATGATACTTATGTTAAGTAAATCTTATAATTTCACATCCAGCTTATCGTAAGAGCGTTAACTTAAAAGGTGGTGCCCATTGCAAGCACTAACCCGAAAAACAGTGAATTAGCCACAAATAAGCTGATCTTTGAAGATATTCAAAATAAACCAAGCACTATTCCAAGTTCACTTGGTAATATTTTTGACTCGGCTACTTCAGAGGCTGTGGGAAAAGAGTTGAATAATAAGGAGAATAAAAAATGAGAACTTTATCTTTCTTAATTTGGTCTGGTATATTTGTGTCTTTTTGTGGTTCTATTTTTGTAGGTTTTTTTCTACTTTTAAATTATATTAAATTTAATGAATTTGATTATATCTTACTATTCAAGGTGGCCTTTGTATTTTTTATTGCTGGTTTTATTATTCCTATACCAGAGTTAATAAAGTTGAGAAATAAATGAAAATAAGATTTTTATTCTTAATACCCTCAATCTTATCGCTTACAAGCTGTAGTGGATGGTTTCAACCACTTCCACCACATGATCATTGGCGCTTACATAATTCTAGGGTTTTATTTCCTAACTCAGATCCTCAAGGACGTATTAAATTTCTTGACAGAAGACAAAAAGACATATCGGATTGCGGTATGGATTTTGTCAGTGGTGAAAGTGATAATCCAGAGGTCAATCTTTGTTTAGAGAAAAGAGGCTGGTATTTAGAAGGTGGTCCAATCTGTGAAGAAAGAACAATGTGGAATAGACCTGCATGTATCCAATGGCGAAAAAAACACAGCAAGCCTGATGCTAAGCCTTGGG
>NZ_JVSL01000036.1:0-6126 GCF_001053575.1 Parahaemophilus parainfluenzae
AAATGTCTAAAGAAAAATTTGAACGTACAAAACCGCACGTAAACGTGGGTACAATCGGCCACGTTGACCACGGTAAAACAACTTTAACAGCAGCAATCACAACTGTATTAGCAAAACACTACGGTGGTGCAGCTCGTGCATTCGACCAAATCGATAACGCGCCAGAAGAAAAAGCGCGTGGTATCACCATCAACACCTCACACGTTGAATACGATACTCCAACTCGTCACTACGCACACGTTGACTGCCCAGGACACGCGGACTATGTTAAAAACATGATTACCGGTGCGGCGCAAATGGACGGTGCAATCTTAGTAGTAGCAGCGACAGATGGTCCAATGCCACAAACTCGTGAACACATCTTATTAGGTCGCCAAGTAGGTGTACCTTACATCATCGTATTCTTAAACAAATGCGACATGGTAGATGACGAAGAGTTATTAGAATTAGTAGAAATGGAAGTTCGTGAACTTCTTTCTCAATATGATTTCCCAGGTGACGATACTCCAATCGTACGTGGTTCTGCATTACAAGCATTAAACGGTGTTGCAGAATGGGAAGAAAAAATCCTTGAGTTAGCAAACCACTTAGATACTTACATTCCTGAACCAGAGCGTGCAATTGACCAACCGTTCCTTCTTCCAATCGAAGACGTGTTCTCAATTTCAGGTCGTGGTACAGTAGTAACAGGTCGTGTTGAGCGTGGTATCATCCGTACTGGTGATGAAGTTGAAATCGTTGGTATCAAACCAACATCGAAAACAACAGTAACTGGTGTTGAAATGTTCCGTAAATTACTTGACGAAGGTCGTGCAGGTGAAAACATCGGTGCATTATTACGTGGTACCAAACGTGAAGAAATCGAACGTGGTCAAGTATTAGCGAAACCAGGTTCAATCACTCCACACACTGACTTCGAATCAGAAGTTTACGTATTATCAAAAGATGAAGGTGGTCGTCACACTCCATTCTTCAAAGGTTACCGTCCACAATTCTATTTCCGTACAACTGACGTAACTGGTACAATCGAGTTACCAGAAGGCGTGGAAATGGTAATGCCTGGTGATAACATCAAAATGACAGTAAGCTTAATCCACCCAATCGCGATGGACCAAGGTTTACGTTTCGCAATCCGTGAAGGTGGCCGTACAGTAGGTGCAGGCGTTGTTGCGAAAATCATCAAATAATTGATGTATTAACTGTAACAAGTTAGATAAAGAAGGCGTATCGAAAGATACGCCTTTTTGTTTTTTATCAATGAATGTTGTTTTTATGATAGAAAGTGCGGTCAAAAATTGTGTTGTTTTGGTATGATACAGACTCATTTTTTATACAGGTGGTTTTATGCAACAACTTCCATTTAAAGCCGTTGTTTCTGATCTTGACGGTACATTACTCAATGCTAATCATGTAATTGGTGATTTTACAATTGAGATATTAAATAAATTAGAACAAAAAGGTGTTGATATTATTTTAGCGACAGGCCGTAATCACACGGATGTTTCTTCTATTTTAGGGAAGATTGGCGCGGAGCGTGCCGTAATGATTACTTCCAATGGCGCGCGAGTGCGAGATCTAAAAGGTAACCTTATTTATAGCAATAGTCTTCCAGAGGAAATCGTACTTGAGTTGTATAAAATTCCTTTTGATCGTACCAAGATTTGTATCAATACTTATCAAGATGATGGTTGGTTTATCAATATAGATGTGCCTGAATTAGCAAAATATCACAAGGATTCAGGTTTCATGTATGAGGTGGTTGATTTCACAAAACATCACGGAAGAGGAACTGAAAAAGTATTTTTTATTGCTCGTGACCCGAAAGATCTTGTAGAACTGGAAGATTATCTTAGAACACATTTTGGTGATAAAGCTACGATTGTTTATTCCGCTGTGACTTGCTTAGAGGTCATGAACAAAAATGTATCTAAAGGTGATGCACTAGCTCATCTATTAGAAAATAGAAATTATGGATTAAAAGATTGTATTGCTTTTGGTGATGGTCAAAATGATGTTGAAATGCTTTCTTTGGCTGGTAAAGGTTATGTGATGGCGAATGCTGATCCCCGTCTAAAAGAAGCTTGCCCCGAATTGGAAGAGATTGGGTTCAATAAAGACGAAGCGGTAGCCAAACATTTGGCGGAGCTTTTTGGTATCAAATAAATGTTTCAGTCAATCATTCTTGTGAGCACTGGTGCAGCCATCGGTGCATCCTTACGATGGGGATTAGGTCTTTGGTTGAATTCACTATTTAGCACAGTTGCATTTGGTACACTTGTGGCGAACTTTATTGGCTGTTTTTTGATGGGGATTTTAGTAGCCGCCTTTTGGTTATTTCCTCAATTTAGCCCTGAATGGCGATTATTCTTAGTGACTGGATTTCTTGGTGCTCTCACTACCTTTTCTTCTTTTTCAGGCGAAGTAATAGAACTCTTTTTTAAAGAAGAGTGGGTAAATGGATTGTTCGTTTTAGTTAGCCATTTAGTTGGTTGTTTAATTTTTACAGTATTAGGGATTTATTTCTTTAGGCTCATCAGTCTTCTATTCCATTTCCGATAAAATCGCTAAATTCTTCAGAATAAAATCCATGAGAGAGCATATACTGCCAAATTTTTTGTTTGCTTTTGATTGGTTGAGGTTCTGCATAATTAGGAAACTTTTTGTGTAGAACCTTTTCTGCTATTTCAATCCAATTAATTTCACTGTCTGCGAGAACTTCATTGATTACATCTGAAGATACACCTTTCAGTTGACGTAATTCTTGTTTGATACGATTTGCACCATACCCACGTTGCGAACGTGCGTGTAAATAATTTTCAGTAAATCGCTTATCATTTTGCCAGTTTTTTTTCTGACAGTAAGCAATCGTTTCATCGATCTCATCTTCTGTAAATGCTTTTTCCTGCATTTTATTGCGTAGTTCAAATTCGCTATATTCACGTCGAGCAAGTAAATTAACAACATAGCTCAAGGCAAGAGAAGACATAAAAATTCCTTTTAGGTGAAATACGGGTGAAATGAAAAGTGCGGTCAAAATTGACCGCACTTTTAGTGATTAGAAATCGCTTTCTGCGTCATCGTTAGATTGTTCAATGTCCGCCATTAATGCCTGTTCTGGATTGGCTACTAATTCAGCACGAAGCTTCGCTTCAAGTTCATCAGATTTAGCAGGGTTTTCGTTTAACCATTTCATTGCGTTAGCTTTACCTTGACCAATCTTTTCACCGTTGTATGCGTACCATGCACCAGATTTCTCAACTAGTTTGTGTTTAACACCGAGCTCAATTAATTCGCCAGCTTTCGAAATACCTTCTCCGTAAAGAATTTGGAAATCAACTTGGCGGAAAGGTGCGGCTAATTTGTTTTTGACTACTTTAACACGAGTTTCATTACCAATGACTTCATCTCCATCTTTAACTGAACCAGTGCGACGGATATCTAAACGCACAGAAGAGTAGAATTTCAGTGCGTTACCACCGGTTGTGGTTTCTGGGTTACCAAACATGACACCAATTTTCATACGAATTTGGTTAATGAAGATAACGAGACAGTTTGCATTTTTGATTTGGCCGGTTAATTTACGTAGCGCTTGAGACATTAAACGCGCTTGTAAACCCATGTGTGAATCACCCATTTCACCTTCAATTTCAGCTTTCGGGGTGAGTGCAGCGACCGAGTCTACGATGACGACATCTACAGCACCAGAACGTACTAATGCATCACAAATTTCAAGTGCTTGTTCACCGTTGTCTGGCTGGGAGACTAAGAGCTCTTTCACATCAACACCAAGTTTTGCTGCATAAATAGGATCAAGAGCATGCTCCGCATCGATAAACGCGCAGGTTTTACCGACTTTTTGTGCTTGAGCGATAACAGATAAAGTTAAAGTTGTTTTACCAGAAGATTCAGGTCCAAAAATTTCAACAATACGACCCATTGGTAAACCACCAATACCAAGGGCAACATCAAGACCTAAAGAACCCGTTGAAACAGATTCTACATCAAGGGCTTGAGTATCGCCCAATTTCATAATTGAGCCTTTACCGAATTGCTTTTCAATTTGACCAAGTGCTGCGGTGAGCGCTTTTTGCTTTTCTTCTTGAGTTGCCATATAAAACCTTCTTAAACAGAGTTATCTAAATTTGGCTAGATTATATCTGTATTGATGTACAGTATCAAGAGAAAATTTTTTCCTTGACGAAAAAATGTGAAGCAGATTCCAAACTTGATAAATAGTTTATTTAAAATCAACTTCTTAAGTATTTTTTTAGATCTTGAATTTGTGCTGAGAGAATTTTTTCACCCAGTTCATATACAGTTCTTATTTTGGTTTCATCTCGTTCTAATCGACCTATATTGAGCGGTACATTTGGACGGATCACAAAGATTTTATTTTGTTTTTCTAAACGAATGATTTCTTCTACTTGTTCATTATAAGTGCGGTAGCGATTTTCTAAGGTTTTAACTAAGTGTGGATATTTGCGATAAAAAAGCTTGAATAAAAAAGAAGAAGATTTTGTTTTACGGTAGTCGATAGGTTGGGTTAAAACAACGATGATTTTATCACAACCGAGCTCTTGTGCTTTTTTAAATGGAATACTATCAGCAATTCCACCGTCTAGATATTTTTGCCCATTGATTTCCACAAATTGCGAGACAAAAGGCATGGCCGAGGTTGCTCTGAAGTATTCCATTTCTTTGAAAACATTTTCGATTTTGAAATATTCAGCTTCACCATTCTCGATGTTTGTGGCAGCTAAATAGAAATCAATGTGAGATTTTTCAAATTCATTTTGATCAAAAGGGTCGAGATTAAAGGGGAGATCATAGAAAGCGAAGTCTTTATTGACAATGTTGCCTGTTGTAAAAAGGCTATGAAATCCCATGTACCGTTTATCTTTAAGATATTTTAGGTTATATCTCAACGCTCTTTCTTTTTGATTGGATGCATAATTTATGCCAAATAATGCCCCCGCAGAAACGCCAATAATTTTATCTATTTGAATGTTTTGTTCCATGAGTGCATCAAGAACGCCTGCTGTAAACATTCCTCTCATGCCGCCGCCTTCAAGAACGAGTCCTACTGTCATTTTTACTCCTGAATTCTAAAAAAATTCTAATGGTTAAATATTAAACTATAAGCTAGTTTTTTCTTATCTAGTTGTTTATCAATAAATAAATTTTGCATTTGCGATCTTTCTCACAAATTTGAAATTTTATATTCGTCACCTTTAACTGGTTATGATATAACCATTTTTGAGAAGTACTTCTTGGTATAGTCGTATGTGATTAACCTTAAGTAAGGAGGAGTTTTAAAATGAAAACTCTCATAATCCCAAATGATCATATCAGTAAAGTATGTGATTTGTTAAATCAACTTATCGGAGATGTAACAAGTAAAAATCTATTTACGGGATATGGCTTGTTTCATAAAGAAAAAGATATGTTTGCTGTTTGGGCCAACAATAAGGTTTACTTGCGCGCTAAGGATGAGCTTTCCATAAAGCTAAAAGGACTTGGATGTAAACCCTTTACAACAAATGAACTCAATAAGCGCTTTGTATTATCTGATTATTATGCTTTAACTGAAAGTATCTTGAAAGATAATGTCTTAATGAGAACCTTGATCATTCTTTCAATTACTCAAATAAGGAAGGAAAAACTCGATTCCGCGCTCTCTAAGATTGGACGGATTCGTGATTTACCGAATTTATCGGTTAAGTATGAACGAGCATTAAAGAAAGTTGGTATTGATAATGTCGATATTTTACGACAAATAGGTGCTGAAAATGCAATTGTTCGTTTGAAGAAAGCGGATATTGGTGCAACTGAAGCTTTTTATTGGCGACTTCGTGGCGCTTTAGAAAATCGTAATTGCGAGTTTTATACTGAAAAAGAGAAGGAAAGAGGCCTTAGTAAACTTAATGAAATACTTTCTGCAAATGGGTTTAGACGTTGTAAGCGGACCTTAAAAAAGGCTGAATAGCATTCATATAAAGGACTTAACGTTTAAAAAATCATCTATCGAAGAAATTTCTTAAAAAAGTGCTTGCGTGGATTTCAAAAATCCCTATAATGCACTCCACACAACGACGCGCTGTTGTGACTCTTAAGAAAAACCAGTGC
>NZ_JVSL01000037.1:0-154570 GCF_001053575.1 Parahaemophilus parainfluenzae
ATCTAACTTGTTACAGTTAATACATCAATTATTTGATGATTTTCGCAACAACGCCTGCACCTACTGTACGGCCACCTTCACGGATTGCGAAACGTAAACCTTGGTCCATCGCGATTGGGTGGATTAAGCTTACTGTCATTTTGATGTTATCACCAGGCATTACCATTTCCACGCCTTCTGGTAACTCGATTGTACCAGTTACGTCAGTTGTACGGAAATAGAATTGTGGACGGTAACCTTTGAAGAATGGAGTGTGACGACCACCTTCATCTTTTGATAATACGTAAACTTCTGATTCGAAGTCAGTGTGTGGAGTGATTGAACCTGGTTTCGCTAATACTTGACCACGTTCGATTTCTTCACGTTTGGTACCACGTAATAATGCACCGATGTTTTCACCTGCACGACCTTCGTCAAGTAATTTACGGAACATTTCAACACCAGTTACTGTTGTTTTCGATGTTGGTTTGATACCAACGATTTCAACTTCATCACCAGTACGGATGATACCACGCTCAACACGACCTGTTACTACTGTACCACGACCTGAAATTGAGAACACGTCTTCGATTGGAAGAAGGAACGGTTGGTCAATTGCACGCTCTGGTTCAGGAATGTAAGTATCTAAGTGGTTTGCTAACTCAAGGATTTTTTCTTCCCATTCTGCAACACCGTTTAATGCTTGTAATGCAGAACCACGTACGATTGGAGTATCGTCACCTGGGAAATCATATTGAGAAAGAAGTTCACGAACTTCCATTTCTACTAATTCTAATAACTCTTCGTCATCTACCATGTCGCATTTGTTTAAGAATACGATGATGTAAGGTACACCTACTTGGCGACCTAATAAGATGTGTTCACGAGTTTGTGGCATTGGACCATCTGTCGCTGCTACTACTAAGATTGCACCGTCCATTTGCGCCGCACCGGTAATCATGTTTTTAACATAGTCCGCGTGTCCTGGGCAGTCAACGTGTGCGTAGTGACGAGTTGGAGTATCGTATTCAACGTGTGAGGTGTTGATGGTGATACCACGCGCTTTTTCTTCTGGCGCGTTATCGATTTGGTCGAATGCACGAGCTGCACCACCGTAGTGTTTTGCTAATACAGTTGTGATTGCTGCTGTTAAAGTTGTTTTACCGTGGTCAACGTGGCCGATTGTACCCACGTTTACGTGCGGTTTTGTACGTTCAAATTTTTCTTTAGACATTTGTTTAGTTTCCTAGAAAATGCTCTATAAGCCATTCGACTTATAGAGCGGATTGTTACAAAAAATTATTTTTTACGCGCTTCAATTACTGCAGCAGCAACACTTGTTGGCGCTTCAGCATATTTTAACGGTTCCATTGAGTATGATGCACGACCTTGAGTTTGTGAACGTAAGTCTGTTGCATAACCGAACATTTCAGAAAGTGGAACTTCTGCATCGATTTTAACAACGAATTCGTTCGCTTCTTGACCGTTAACCATAGCACGACGACGGCTTAAGTCACCGATTACATCACCCACATACTCAGGTGGAGTTTCTACTTCAACTTTCATGATTGGCTCAAGTAGAACTGGGTTTGCTTTAGCGAACGCTGCTTTAAATGCTAAAGAAGCCGCTAATTTAAACGCTAATTCTGATGAGTCAACATCATGGTATGAACCGAAGTGTAAACGTACACCAATATCTACTACCGGATAACCCGCTAATGGACCAGATTTAAGCTGTTCTTGGATACCTTTATCAACTGCAGGAATGTATTCACCAGGGATTACACCACCTTTGATTTCGTTTACAAATTCGTAACCAGGACCTTCTGGATCTAATGGGTATAAGTCAATAACAACATGACCATATTGACCGCGACCACCAGATTGTTTTGCGTGTTTACCTTCCACATCGTTAACACGAGTACGGATAGTTTCACGGTAAGATACTTGTGGTTTACCGATATTAGCTTCCACTTTGAACTCACGTTTCATACGGTCAACGATGATGTCTAAGTGTAACTCACCCATACCAGAAATAATGGTTTCACCAGATTCTTCATCAGTGTGAACACGGAATGAAGGGTCTTCTTGAGCTAAACGACCTAACGCAAGACCCATTTTTTCTTGGTCAGCTTTAGTTTTAGGTTCTACTGCTACAGAGATTACTGGCTCTGGGAATTCCATACGCTCAAGGATGATTGGTGCTTCGATTGCACATAATGTATCACCCGTAGTTACATCTTTTAAGCCGATTGCTGCAGCGATATCGCCCGCACGAACTTCTTTGATTTCTTCACGTTTATTAGCGTGCATCTGTACGATACGACCAAAACGTTCACGTTTTTGACGTACAGAGTTTAATACTGTATCACCAGAGTTAATTACACCTGAGTACACACGGAAGAAGGTTAAGTTACCTACGAATGGGTCAGTTGCAATTTTGAATGCTAATGAAGAGAACGGCTCATCATCACTTGCGTGACGTTCACCTTCAGTTTCATCTGGGTTGATACCTTTGATTGCTGGAATATCAGTTGGTGCTGGTAAGTATTCAACAACTGCATCAAGCATCGCTTGAACACCTTTGTTTTTGAATGCAGAACCACAAGTTACCAAGATGATTTCGTTTGCTAATACGCGTTGACGAAGACCTGCTTTGATTTCTTCTTCGCTTAAGTCTTCACCACCAAGATATTTTTCCATTAATTCTTCAGTTGCTTCAGCTGCTGCATCAACAAGGTTTTGACGCCATTCTTCGCACGCTGCTTGCATATCTGCTGGAATATCTTCATAAGTGAAGGTCATACCTTGGTCAGCTTCGTTCCAGTTGATCGCTTTCATTTTGATCAAATCAACAACACCAGTGAAACTTTCTTCTGCTCCGATTGGAAGTTGAAGAGGAACAGCATTCGCACCTAAACGAGTTTTAAGTTGTTCAACAACACGTAAGAAGTTAGCACCAGTACGGTCCATTTTGTTTACGAACGCAATACGTGGAACTTGATATTTGTTAGCTTGACGCCATACAGTTTCAGACTGAGGTTGAACACCACCAACTGCACAGTAAACCATTACCGCACCATCAAGAACACGCATAGAACGTTCTACTTCAACAGTAAAGTCTACGTGTCCCGGGGTATCGATAACGTTGATGCGGTGTTGTGGGAACTGTTGTGACATACCAGACCAGAATGCGGTAGTTGCCGCAGAGGTAATGGTAATACCACGCTCTTGTTCTTGTTCCATCCAGTCCATTGTTGCTGCACCATCGTGTACTTCACCAATTTTGTGACTTACACCAGTGTAGAATAAGATACGTTCAGTGGTAGTAGTTTTACCAGCATCAATGTGCGCACTAATACCGATATTACGATATCTTTCAATAGGGGTTGTACGAGCCATTATTATAACCTTGTTAAGTTTAATATCTGTTTATATAAGGGTAAGGCTTCATCGAGGATGAAGCCCTTAAATTTTAAAAGCGTATTACCAACGGAAGTGAGCAAATGCTTTATTAGCTTCAGCCATACGGTGAACGTCTTCACGTTTTTTCACAGCTGCGCCTTTGTTATCTGATGCATCAGATAATTCATTTGCAAGACGTAAAGCCATTGATTTATCACCGCGTTTACGTGCAGCTTCAACGATCCAACGCATACCTAATGCGTTACGACGAACTGGACGTACTTCAACTGGCACTTGGTAAGTAGAACCACCAACACGACGAGATTTAACCTCAACGGTTGGGCGAACGTTTTCAAGTGCAATTTCAAATGCTTCTAAAGGTTCTTTACCTGTGCGTTCTGCAAGTTTGTCTAACGCACCGTAAACGATGGTTTCAGCAACGGATTTTTTACCGTCTACCATTAATACATTAATAAATTTTGCAAGTAACTCTGAACCGAACTTCGGATCTGGAAGAATCTTGCGTGGTTCAACACTACGACGACGTGGCATTGCGAATTTCTCCGTATATTTAATCTTCAGGATATCCAAAACTCTATAAAAATTAACCGCACTTTAAAGTGAGCTAATATGATACTGGAGTTTCTGATTTAAATTTTTACTAATTTAGACGTTTGGCCTTACTTAACGGAGTTCCATTAAGCTTTAGGACGTTTAACGCCGTATTTAGAACGACCTTGTTTACGATCTTTAACGCCTGCACAGTCTAATGCGCCGCGTACAGTGTGGTAACGAACACCTGGTAAGTCTTTAACACGACCACCACGGATAAGCACAACACTGTGCTCTTGAAGGTTGTGACCTTCGCCGCCGATGTAAGAAGTTACTTCAAAGCCATTAGTTAAACGAATACGACATACTTTACGTAATGCTGAGTTCGGTTTTTTAGGTGTAGTTGTGTATACACGAGTGCACACACCACGTTTCTGCGGGCAAGCCTCTAATGCAGGAACGTTACTTTTTACAACCTTTTTCACACGCGGTTTGCGTACTAGCTGGTTGATAGTTGCCATTAAAAAAGCTCCAGTTTAAATGTTATTCATAATAGAATGTTTGTTACAAAATCTATCTCTCTATCCAATAGACAGAAGAAATAGACGCTGAATTTTAATGGTTTCACCTCGCATTGTCAATATTTAAACAGAAATAGGATCGCAAAGGATCGCTTGACAAAAAATCTAGGTGAAATAGACCGCACTTTGTCAAATCAATTGCCTGCCTGAAGCCAGGGTTTTATAATTCCAAACAGAATTATTTTGTTGGCAATCATTATGTTACGTTCATTCATTTTTCATTTACGTTATTTCTATCACAAAAAACTTCGACAAACGCATCGTATCTCTCATAAAACACTCGAATTTGTATGTTTACTGATTGGTGCAACGTTTGTTGCCCTCTTTTCCTTTGGATTTGCCAAGCTAGCCGATATCGGACTTGAATTTAATGCCTATTGGTCTGCTAAATACCCTCTCGCCGTTTGGATCGTTTTACCGCTTGGTCTTGCTTCTCTCACTTGGTTTACCGCCAAATACACGCCTTATGTCGGCGGCAGCGGTATTCCACAAGTGATTGCCTCCATTAATCTTCCTTACAATGGCTATAAAACGAAACTGGTTGAATTTCGCCAAACTATTTGGAAAATTCCGCTTACTTTCTTTGCAATGGTTATCGGTGCGTCTGTTGGACGAGAAGGCCCTTCTGTTCAAGTCGGTGCTGCTGTTATGCTGAGTTGGGGAAATTTCTGTCGTAAATATAACTTTGCTTTCCGCGGCTTAAGTACGAATGAACTCATCGCAACGGGTGCAGCAGGCGGTCTTGCTGCCGCATTTAACGCCCCTTTGGCTGGGGTAATTTTTGCCATTGAAGAATTGGGTCGAGGCGTGATGTTACGCTGGGAACGCCGCGTATTACTTGGGGTATTAGCAGCGGGTTTTATTTTGGTAGCGATTCAAGGCAATAGCCCTTACTTTCCAGCCTATAAAGGCGCAACAGCTATTCCTTATTTATATCTTTGGCTTGCCGTTTGTGGCGTAGTTTGTGGCGTACTGGGTGGTATATTTGGGCGACTCCTTGCAAAAGGATTAGCGGGACTCTCTCCACTCAAATGGCGTGATTGGATCCGCAAACACCCTATTTACATTGCTTTATTGCTCGGTTTAGTACTTGCCGCGATGGGCACTTACAGCGAAGGGCAAACTTATGGAACGGGTTACAATGTGGTCGCCAGAGCATTAGAAGGACAACTCGTTTCACCTGAAGTGGGGATACTAAAGCTCTTCGCAACAGTTACGACTTACTGGAATGGCATCGCGGGCGGAATTTTTACGCCATCTCTCACTACTGGCGCGGGTATCGGCACCATGTTATGGGAAATTAGCAACGGCATGGTTGATCAACGCTTCCTCGTCATTTTATGTATGGCAGCCTTTTTAGCCGGCGGCACACAATCCCCTGTGACAGCGAGTGTGGTTGTGATGGAAATGACAGGGGCTCAACCTGTGCTGATTTGGCTCTTGATTTCCAGTATCATTGCCTCCATAATTTCGCGCCAATTTAGTCCGAAACCTTTTTACCACTTTGCGGCTGGACGTTTCCGTCAACGAATGCAGGAACAACAAGCAGAAGATCTTCGCCGTAACGAGATTCAAGAGAAATAAAAAATGTCAGAAAACCAACCGCACTTTTATCATGGCCGCTTTTCCGTTGCGCCAATGCTAGATTGGACGACACGCCATTGTCGCTATTTTCATCGTCAATTTAGTAAAAATGCGTTGCTTTATACTGAAATGGTCACAGCTCCCGCCATTATTCATGCGAAATACGATCATTTAGATTTTGATTTGCAAGAAAACCCGGTTGCCTTACAACTTGGCGGAAGCGACCCCGCACAGCTAAAACATTGTGCAAAATTAGCCGAAGAAAGAGGCTATCATGAAATTAATCTGAATGTGGGCTGTCCTTCCGATCGCGTGCAAAATGGCATGTTTGGTGCGTGTTTGATGGCAAAAGCAGATTTAGTAGCTGAATGTATTGCTGAAATGCGAAATGTCGTGAATATTCCTGTCACTGTGAAAACACGTATTGGCATTGATGATTTGGATAGCTATGAATTTCTCTGCGACTTTATCGAAAAAGTCCATCATGCAGGCTGCCAAGAATTTATTGTTCATGCCCGAAAAGCCTGGCTTTCAGGATTAAGTCCAAAAGAGAATCGAGAAATTCCCCCTTTGGATTATGATCGTGTTTATCAATTGAAGAAAGACTTCCCACAATTAACCATTGCTATTAATGGCGGCATTAAAACCATCGAAGAAATGAAACATCATTTGCAATTTGTGGATGGGGTGATGGTTGGGCGTGAGGCTTATCAAAATCCATCGTTGCTAGGCTATGTTGATCAAATGCTTTTTAATGCTAATGCAGATATCGTCACACCAAGACAAGCGGTGGAAGCCATGTTCCCTTACATTGAAAAACAGCTGAGCCAAGGTGTTTATTTAAATCATATCGTTCGACATATGCTCGGCGCATTCCAAAACTGCAAAGGGGCAAGACAATGGCGACGCTATTTAAGTGAAAATGCCTTTAAGCAAGGCGCGGGAATCGAAGTGGTTGAAACAGCATTAAGCTTTGTGGAAACCAATTAAGCCTAAAATACAAAGTGCGATCAGAATTTAAGAGATTTTCTAACCGCACTTTTGTTTTCTGAGTATTTAATTAGCAATGATGTTTTTGGCGATACGCTACTAAATCTTCAATTGTTAATACTACATAACCAAATTTTTTCGCAAATTCGATAATTTCTGGTGCGCGAGCCATAGTGCCATCATCATTTGTGATTTCACAAATCACACCCGCTGGTTTAAAACCACTTAAACGCGCTAAATCAACGGACGCTTCAGTATGACCGCGACGCGTTAAAACACCACCTTCTGCCGCACGTAATGGGAAAACATGTCCTGGACGGTGAAGATCTGCCGGTTTCGCCTGATCTGCAATCGCCGCTTTGATTGTGGTGACACGATCTTGTGCCGATACACCTGTTGACACACCTTCTGCCGCTTCAATCGTCACGGTAAACGCGGTTTTATTCACGCTATTGTTATGCTCAACCATCGGTGGCAAATCAAGTTGTTTGCATTGTTCATCGGTGATACATAAGCACACAATACCACTGCCATAACGAATAAGTTTTGCCATTTGTTCTGGCGTAATGGTTTCTGCAGGGAAAATTAAATCGCCTTCATTTTCGCGATCTTCATCATCCAATACTAATACGCCATTACCTTTTTTGAATGCGTTCAATGCGTTAATCACCCGTTCTTCGCCGGTCGCACCAAATGCAGATAAAATTGACTGATTCATCGTAATTTCCTTTGTTGTTACGTTAAAATTAACCAGAATCAGGGCTGAGAAATGCAAATAAATAAGACGGAATTGGGAACCCAATCCGTTTTATTCTCTTTCATCCAGACTATACTGTCGGCTTTGGAATTTCACCAAATCTGCTAACCTTAAAAGTACAACGCGAAACAATCTTGTAAAAACTTAATCAAAATTGACCGCACTTTTAAGTGCTCGTGGGCTGTCACCACCGGTAGGGAATTTCACCCTGCCCTGAGAATGCAGGTCGTAGTATAACGCAAAACGTCGCGGTAAAAAATCATTCAATGAAAAATGTTTTTATTTGCACAAAGATTGCATAAAATAGGGCTATACTGCCACTATGCAATGGCGATTTAGCGAAGGATACATTATGTCGAACAAACACAATAAAAAAGTGGGTGTGATTTTTGGGAAATTCTACCCAGTTCATACCGGCCATATTAATATGATTTATGAAGCATTCAGTAAAGTGGATGAACTTCACGTAATTGTCTGTAGCGATACCGAACGTGATTTAAAGCTGTTTTATGATAGTAAAATGAAGCGTATGCCAACGGTACAAGATCGCCTTCGCTGGATGCAACAAATCTTTAAATATCAGAACGATCACATTTTTATTCATCATTTAGTTGAAGATGGCATTCCAAGTTATCCGAATGGTTGGCAAGCTTGGAGTGAGGTGGTAAAAAATCTATTTGAAGAAAAACAATTTACCCCGACGATGGTATTTAGTAGTGAGCCACAAGATAAAGCGCCATATGAAAAATACTTGGGTCTCGAAGTTTCTTTAGTGGATCCTGACCGCTCTTTCTTTAATGTATCCGCAACGAAAATTCGTACTACACCTTTCCAATATTGGAAGTTCATTCCGAAAGAAGTCCGTCCGTTCTTTGCAAAAACTATCGCCATTTTGGGTGGTGAAAGCAGCGGTAAAAGTGTGTTAGTTAGCAAACTGGCTGCCGTATTTAATACTACTTCTGCATGGGAATATGGTCGGGAATATGTCTTTGAAAAATTAGGTGGCGATGAGCAAGCCATGCAATATTCTGACTATCCACAAATGGCGCTAGGCCACCAACGCTATATTGATTATGCCGTGCGTCATGCTCATAAAGTGGCGATTATTGATACTGATTTCATTACCACGCAAGCTTTTTGTATTCAATACGAAGGTAAAGCTCATCCGTTCCTCGATTCCATGATCAAAGAATACCCATTTGATGTAACAATCTTATTGAAAAACAACACAAAATGGGTGGATGATGGCTTACGTAGTCTAGGCAGCCAAAAACAACGTCAACAATTCCAACAATTATTGAAGAAATTGTTAGATAAATACAAAGTGCCTTACATTGAAATTGAATCGCCAAGTTATTTAGATCGTTATAACCAAGTGAAATCTGTTGTAGAAAAAGTGTTAAATGATGAAGAACTTGAAGGTTTACAACACACAAAACGCATATTGACCACCGAGAAATAAAATGCTTTTATTCGCAGGCGATCCGCACGGAAGTTATGAACATCTTTATCCTTTCGTGCAAGAAAATGACAACGTTGCCCTGATTATTTTGGGTGACTTGCAGCTTTCTTCGCCTGATGAATTAGATAAACTCGCAAAATATTGTGATATTTGGTTTATTCACGGTAATCATGACAGCAAAACCGTCGCCGCATTTGATTCGATTTGGGGCACACATTGGAAATCGCGTAATTTGCATAATCGTGTTGTTGAAATCCAAGGTCAACGCATTGCCGGCTTAGGTGGCGTATTCCGAGGACAAATCTGGATGCCACCCAATAAACCGATGTATTTTGATCCCATCCACTATTGCCAATATAGTCCACAAGAAAAAATTTGGCGTGGCGGTGTACCATTGCGCCATCGCACATCTATTTTCCCTTCTGATATCGAAGCCATTGAAAATGAACAAGCCGATATTTTAATTTGCCATGAAGCGCCTAAACCTCATCCAATGGGATTTCGTGTGATTAATCAACTCGCAGAAAAATTAGGGGTAAGACACGTTTTCCATGGTCATCACCACGATAACGTCGAATATAAGACAAATTTCCATTATAAAATCACGAATGTCGGTTTTAGAAGTGTTACTGATGCACACGGAAATTATTTATTAAAAACTATTGATGATAGAGAAAAATAACTGAGTTAGTAGTTAATTGTTTTTGATAAAAAGAAAAGTTTGAAGAGAGAAGATGGCGCACCCGAAAGGATTCGAACCTTTGACCGCTCGGTTCGTAGCCGAGTACTCTATCCAGCTGAGCTACGGGTGCGTAGTGATGTTTTATTCTTCGTAACCATTTTAACTGATAGAGTCGATTTTAAATGGCGCACCCGAGAGGATTCGAACCTCTGACCGCTCGGTTCGTAGCCGAGTACTCTATCCAGCTGAGCTACGGGTGCGTAGTGATGTTTTATTCTTCGTAACCATTTTAACTGATAGAGTCGATTTTAAATGGCGCACCCGAGAGGATTCGAACCTCTGACCGCTCGGTTCGTAGCCGAGTACTCTATCCAGCTGAGCTACGGGTGCAGAATAAATAAAACTAACAACAAATGGCGGTGAGAGAGGGATTCGAACCCTCGATGGAGTTTTTGACCCCATACTCCCTTAGCAGGGGAGCGCCTTCAGCCTACTCGGCCATCTCACCACATTCGGTGTGTGGGCGGTATAATACGTTTTTTTGAAAATATGTCAAATCATTTTTTGAAAAAGCAATGTTGGTTGATTGATTTATCTACATTTTGCATAAATAAAGTGCGGTTGAAAAAACAAATGAATTTCTTACCGCACTTTAATCATCTCTAGCCTTTTAAAATTGCTCGCAGACGATCAAGCTGACTCGATGTTTGTTGCTGCTTCTGCTCTGCCGTTAATTTTGGCTTATCTTTTTCCCATTGCACATCATCTTGTGGCAACTCAGCCAAGAAACGACTCGGCTCTGGGCGAATTGACTCGCCAAACTGACGCCGTTCACGACAAAGAGAAAAAGTCAGCGTTTGTTGGGCTCGCGTAATGCCCACATAAGCTAGACGGCGTTCTTCTTCCACGTTATCTTCATCAATACTGGTTTGATGAGGCAAAATTCCCTCTTCCATACCGATTAAATACACATGAGGAAACTCTAAACCTTTAGAGGCATGCAGCGTCATCAATTGCACTTGATCGCTCTCGTCATCGTCTTCACCGCGTTCCATCATGTCGCGCAAGGTTAAACGGGTAACCACTTGATTTAAAGTCATCGGCTCATTCACCTCATCGCCTTTGAGCATATCCTCTACCCAGCTAAATAAGGTTGCCACGTTTTTACTTTGCATTTCGGCGGCTTTAGGGCTGGTGGCATACTCATACAAATATTCTTCGTAATGCAATGAGGAAAGTAAAGAACGCACAGCGGTTTCTGGATCGGAACGTAAACTTTGATCGTTTAACTCCACAATCCAACGACCAAATTTTTGCAAGGCATCATAGGCTTTCGGTGTAACAAGTTGCATCAGTTCAAACTCAAAAATCGCCTCAAATAAACTGATATGTTTTTCCTGTGCCAACTCGCCTAGTTTTTGCAATGTTGCGGTACCAATTTCCCGTTTCGGTGTATTCACAATACGCAAAAAGGCCGCATCATCGTCTTGGTTTACCACCAAACGCAAGTAGGCCATCATATCCTTAATTTCAGCGCGGGAGAAAAAAGACGTCCCGCCAGAAATTTTGTATGGAATACGGTTGTGCATCAGCACTTTTTCCAATAGACGGGATTGATGGTTACCGCGATATAAAATCGCATAATCCTTAAATTTGGTTTTACGGCTAAAACGATGAGCAATTAATTCTGCCACAATCCGTTCTGCTTCATGCTCTTCATTTTTCGCCTCAATGACTTGCAGTTTTTCACCTTCGCCCAAGTTGGAAAACAGTTTTTTATCGAACACGTGCTCGTTGTTATCAATCAAAATGTTCGCACAATGCAAAATACGATGAGTGGAGCGGTAATTTTGTTCTAATTTAATGACTTGCAAACGCGGAAAATCATCACGCAAGCGCACCATATTTTGGGGGCGAGCACCTCGCCAAGAATAAATGGATTGATCGTCATCCCCCACCACCGTAAAGCAAGCTCGCTCGCCTACCAGTAATTTAATCAGTTCATATTGGCTAGTATTGGTATCTTGATATTCATCCACCAACAAATAGCGGATTTTCTCCTGCCATTTTGACCGCACTTCTTCGTTCTGTTTGAAGAGTAAGGTCGGCAACATAATCAAATCATCAAAATCTAACGCATTATAAGCACGGATTTGCGTTGCATAACGCTCATAACATTTTGCAAAGGTTTGATATTTGGCATCTTTCGCTAAGGCATAAGCCTGTTTTGGCGAAACCAAATCATTCTTCCAATTAGAAATAACGGAAATTAATTCACGCAGTAAGTCTTTATCTTCCTGCAGTACATCTGCCGTCAGTTCTTTTAGTAAGGCAAGTTGATCGTGCTCATCAAACAAGGTCATATTCGATTTAAAGCCTAAGGCTTTATATTCCCGTTTGATAATGTCGAAACCTAAGGTATGGAAAGTAGAAACAATCAATCCTTTGGATTTTTCTTTACCAATGGAATGGGCTACACGCTCTTTCATTTCACGAGCAGCTTTGTTGGTAAAGGTCACGGCGGCGATCTGTTTAGGTAAATAACCGCAATGTTCAATCAAATGAGCAATCTTATTGATGATCACGCGAGTCTTGCCCGAGCCTGCGCCTGCTAGTACCAAGCAAGGCCCGCTGACATATTCGACAGCCTGTTGTTGTTGAGGATTGAGTTTCATATCTTAATGCAAATTAATTTGACCACGCATAAGGCAACAATGCGGTATCTAATAAAAATGACAGTGGCAAATCTAAAATAGGTAAGCCCCATTTTTGTGCCATCTCTAAATCATAAGCCGCACCCGCGTAAGGTGTGTATTTTTCCGATGGATCGATTAATTTCACCACCGTACCACAACCAGTTAACGCTAAAAGTGCGGTTAAAATCAGAAGTGTTTTTTTCATTCACGACGTGCTTTTAAGGCTAAATAGACGGCTTCCGGCACCAGTTCTTTCACATCGCCATGATGCAAATAAATTTCTCGTACAATCGTGGAAGACACAAACGCCCATTTTTCTGTTGGAGGGAAGAACAAACTATCCACACCATCAGTTAATAAACGGTTTAATGCAGCCAGTTGTAATTCATATTCGAAATCTGTTGTTGTACGCACACCACGAATAATGGCAGTAATTTTTTTCGCTTTAATTTCATTCGCGAGTAAATCAGAGAAGCCAAATACTTCCACATTGGGTAAATGAGCAACCGATTGACGCACGAGCTCAACGCGTTCTTCTAATGAGAACAATGGCTTTTTGCTCGGACTATTCGCAACCGCGACAAAAACTTTCGGGAAAATGACCGCACTTCGCGCAATGATATCTAAATGCCCGTTGGTAATCGGGTCAAACGTGCCTGGGTAAATTACGCTTGTCATTTATGGTTCTCCGAAATATTGGTTAAATAAGGATGAAGCAAATCTAAAAGACGCTGTAATGCGCCACGATTTTCAATTAATACCTCGTAGCCTGCATTGCCTAAACGTTGACGCGCCCCTTTCGAATTCAATAACTTATCAATAATCTCTGCCAATGCTTTTTCTGTTGAGTTGATTTGCAATACACCTTGCACCTCTAACAGCGAGGTAAAAACTTCAGGGAAATTAAATGTATGCTTTCCACTCACAACGGGTAATTTAAACGCTAGAGGCTCAAGCGGATTATGTCCCCCATGTTTGACCAAACTTCCACCAACAAACGCAATATCTGAAATACCATACATCAACATCAACTCGCCCATGGTATCCCCCAGAATTACTTGGGTATTTTCTGAAGGAATCTCCCCCGTTGAACGACGAATAAAGTTAAAGTTGGCTTTTTCAATTAAATCTGCCACCGGATTAAAACGTTCAGGATGACGAGGTACAAGCAATAGCAGCAAGTTTGGATGTTTTTTCAGTAACAAATGATGTGCTTGTAAAATGAGTTCTTCTTCCCCTTCATGGGTACTCGCCGCAATCCAAATCTGACGATCTTTCGCCCAGCTCTCATGAAGTGTTGCAATGTCTTTGAGTAACTCATCACTAACCACAAGATCATATTTAATATTACCGGTTAATTGCAGACGATCTTTCTCATAACCTAACTCTAAATAACGTTTTCCACTGATACTATCTTGTGGCGCAATCAAGCTGATTTGAGAAAGCATATACTGCAAGTGTTGTTTGACTTTGCCATAGCGTCTGGCTGAACGTGCAGAAAGGCGTGCATTCGCTACAATGAAAGGAATATTTCGACGAGCCAAACAATCAATCAAATTTGGCCAAAGTTCCGTTTCAATGACAATGAATACTTTAGGTTGAATAAAATCAATAAAACGATTGATGACACAAGGTAAATCGTAAGGCAAATAACAATGCGTCACAGTTTCCCCGAACGCAGCTTTTACGCGTTCAGAGCCTGTTGGCGTGACCGTTGTAAACGTAATCGGTAAATTCGGGCATTCCTTCTGAATACGTTTTACTAGTGTCGTAGCAGCAATCACTTCACCGACTGATGCCGCATGAATGACGATCCCATCTTGTGCAGGCTTAACAAGATTCGCATAAATACCATATCGCTCGCCTAAACGCTTACGATAATTCGGAGCCTTGAGACTTCGTAGTAACATGAATAACAGTACAAAAGGCTGAATCAGATACATCAG
The DNA here is from genome assembly GCF_001053575.1 of Parahaemophilus parainfluenzae. Classification (GTDB taxonomy): domain Bacteria; phylum Pseudomonadota; class Gammaproteobacteria; order Enterobacterales; family Pasteurellaceae; genus Haemophilus_D; species Haemophilus_D parainfluenzae_S. The sequence goes on from NZ_JVSL01000037.1 coordinate 14,635, forward strand.
GCAGGTATAAAAAAAACGCCACATAAAATAAATTCGGTTATACTTACAAAAACTTCGGCTAGTATAGCAAAAAAAGGATCAAAATATGCCAACAATTAGCGTTGCCATGATTGTCAAAAATGAAGCGGCAGATCTTGCTCAATGTCTTGACACTGTAAAAGATTGGGTAGATGAAATCATTATTGTCGATTCGGGCAGTACTGATAACACTCAAGAAATTGCGGAACAATATGGTGCAAAATTTTATTCGCATCCTGATTGGCCAGGTTTTGGCAAACAACGCCAACGTGTACAACAATATGTCACCAGTGATTATGTTTTGTGGCTAGATGCCGATGAACGTGTCACACCAAAACTGCGTGAATCTATTCAACAAGCGGTTCAACAAGATGCTCCAAATACGGTTTATGATATTCCTCGTGTGAGTGAAGTGTTTGGGCGCGAAATTCGCCATTCTGGTTGGTATCCTGATTATGTGGTGCGTTTATATCGCACAAATTATGCGGGATATAACGATTCTCTGGTACATGAAAAAGTAGTTTATCCTGAAGACACGAAAGTACAGAAATTAACTGGCGATCTGGAGCATTTCACTTATAAAAGCATTCATCACTATTTGGTGAAATCCGCGGGCTACGCCAAAGCTTGGGCAGATCAACGCCAAGCCAAAGGCAAAAAGGCAACATTATGGCAAGGTGTCAGTCATGCCATCGGGTGCTTTGTCAAAATGTACATTTTAAAAGCCGGTTTCTTAGATGGAAAACAAGGTTTTCTGCTTGCGGTACTTTCGGCCCACTCCACCTTTGTGAAATATGCTGATTTGTGGGAACGCAATCAACATTAATCAAAAACAAAAAGTGCGGTTAAAATTAACCGCACTTTTTTTATCTCTTTTAGAACAAGAAAACTAGTTTTTCGCTGCTGCCGCTGCTTTCACGATTACTGCAAACGCAGGCGCTTTAAGTGAAGCACCGCCCACTAACGCACCATCGATATCTGGTTGAGTGAATAATTCTGCTGCGTTAGCATCATTTACTGAACCACCGTATTGAATGATCACTTGATCTGCTACAGCTTGTGATTTTGCTGCGATGTGGCCACGGATAAATGCGTGAACAGCTTGTGCTTGTGCTGGAGTTGCTGATTTACCCGTGCCGATTGCCCAAATTGGTTCATAAGCAATCACAGCACCATTAAATGCTTCTACACCTAATGCATTGATGACTGCATCAATTTGACGCGCACATACTTCTTCAGTTTTACCTGCTTCGTTTTCAGCTTCAGTTTCACCGATACATAACACTGGCACTAAACCTGCTTCTTTTAATGCACCAAATTTTTTCGCTACGAATTCGTCGCTTTCTTTATGGTAAGTACGACGCTCAGAGTGACCGATAATGATGTATTTTGCACCAAAATCTTTTAACATTTCAGTTGAAATATCACCGGTGAAAGCACCTTTAACATTCACATCAACGTTTTGTGCACCTAAAGCAATTTGGCTGCCTGCAAGTGCCGCTTCAGCTGTACCCAAGTACATAACAGGTGGGGCAATAGCCACATCACAACCTGTTACACCTTGTAATTCTGCTTTTAATCCTTCGATTAATTCTTTGGTAAAGGCTTTGGAACCGTTTAATTTCCAGTTACCCATCACTAAAGGACGACGTGCCATTTTTGTTTCTCCATATTGAATAAATAAAAAGTGTGTTTACTATACCAAACTTTAGGCAGATTTCTTTGTGCAAAATCACATTTTGAAAATTTTTTTGGGGAAATGATGATTATTTTGTGCTAAAAAGCTACAATCTACTGTACGGAACCGATAAAAAATAACCAATTTTATAAATAAACGGAAAATAGGTCTGGTAACAATGAAAATTTTCAAAGCCGAACAATGGAATATAGAAGTGCTTGCTCCACTCTTTGAAGCCTATCGACTTGCCAACGGAATGAGTGAAAATCCTGACCGCACTTTAACCTTTCTAACAAATCGTATGCGTTTTAATGAAAGCATGTTTTTTATTGCTGTAAACGAAAATGTACAAGCGATTGGCTTTGTTCAACTTTATCCTCGCTTATCCTCTTTACAATTACAACGCTATTGGCAATTAACCGATATTTTTGTCAAAGAAGATAAACATCAAGCCGAGATTTATGCAGCCCTTATTTCTAAAGCGAAAGAGTTTGTCCGTTATACACAATCTAATCGTTTAGTAGCGGAATTAAGCCAAGCTCAACAGAGTATTTTAGAACGCGAAGGATTTAAGCTAAACACGAAAAAAAGTTTGTTTGAATTAACTCTCTAATGCATACACTCCTCAATCAATATTGGGATTACTTGCGAATTGAACGCCAAGTAAGCCCACATACACTCACCAATTATCAACATCAACTGGATGCGATTTTAGCGATTCTAGCAGAAAAAGGCATTCAACACTGGCAGCAAGTGAATCCAAGTGTGGTTCGTCTTATTTTGGCGGAAAGTCGAAAGCAAGGTTTAAAAGAAAAGAGCTTGGCATTACGCTTATCTGCTCTTCGTCAGTTTTTCAGCTATCTTGTACAACAAGGGCAAATGAAAGTGAATCCGGCAACAGGTATTTCAGCACCGAAACAAGGCAAGCATTTGCCGAAAAATATTGATGCTGAACAGGTCCAAAAATTGCTTTCAAATGACAGCAAAGATCCGATTGATTTGCGTGATCGTGCGATGATGGAATTGATGTATAGCTCAGGGCTTCGCTTATCTGAATTACAAGGCTTAAACCTTAATAGCATTAACACGCGTGTACGTGAGGTCAGAGTGATTGGTAAAGGAAACAAAGAACGTATTGTGCCTTTTGGACGCTATGCTTCTCATGCAATTCAGCAATGGTTAAAAGTACGCCCTTTATTTAATCCAAAGGATGACGCCCTTTTTGTTAGCCAACAGGGAAATCGCCTTACTCATCGCTCTATTCAAAAACGAATGGAAACCTGGGGCATTCGACAAGGATTAAACAGTCATCTCAATCCGCATAAACTGCGTCACTCTTTTGCCACTCACATGCTGGAAGCGAGCTCAGATTTGCGGGCTGTTCAAGAGCTTTTAGGGCACAGTAATTTATCCACCACACAAATTTATACGCATTTAAATTTCCAGCATCTTGCTGAAGTGTATGATCAAGCCCATCCTCGAGCAAAACGAAAAAAATAAACAAAAAGGCTACCTTTCGGTAGCCTTTATTCATCTCACTATAAGCTAAACGCCTGAATATAAGGAAGTTTTCCTTTCTTCAGCATGTCTTCAATACCGCTTTGATGGTCATTTTCACCTAATCCACGTAATTCAAAGGTGACACCAACACTGTTGTCATAAACCACTTGATCGTTACGTTGATTTTGGCGACTCGTCACATAACGTCTTGCACCAACGCCTAAAGACCAACAGCACGAGTTATATTGCACGCCCACATATTGCTCAACCGGTTTTTTCAACGCAATATCTTGATAATATTTTCCCACAAACGCCCAATTATCTGAGACTTCCCATGCAGCTACAACACCAATCTGTTTAATATCTTGTTGGTAACGGTTAGCAGAAGCCCCCAAGTTTTGGTTGATATACTCTTTACTTGCGTAACGATAATTTAACTGAATCAGATTATTCTTCATTGGGTTAAATTCTAAACTGCTATTCGCCAATGAGGCTTTATCTAGCAACGTATCGTATTGGTAGCTACCGCGCCAATTCCATTTATCGCTAATTTTCCAGTTAGACTCCAAGGCCCAAGAAGAAGAGGATTTTGGCGTACGATTATTTGGATTATCGTCAATTTTTGATGCCGTTAAATAATAAATTTGTCCTGCAGAGAAGTTAAAACGTTCATCAGAATTCTTATCATAAAAACGAGTTGTTCCACCAAGCGTTATTTGATTAGCTGATGAAATACGATCTAAACCACTATAACGACGATCACGGAATAATGAATAATAATCTTGTTGGACTAACGCAGAATCATAACCAAAGCCAAGATAATCATTCACTCGTTTTGAACCGATATTACTTTGATCTTTGTATGGTCGATACAAATATTGAACATGAGGTTCAAGCGTTTGTGTATAACCATCAAATAAAGTTTTATTGCTTGCTAAAACCGTTTGTAAATCTACTTTTAATTGTGGCAATACACGATTTACTGATTTTTGCACTTCTTCCGCTGCAGAAGAAGTTCCTTTTTTCTGGTTATAATGCGTTGCATAAAGTTTAGTCTCAATATTCAAGCTACCATATTTATTTGACATTGCTGTTGCCAAGCTTGGTTCAATATGAAAACGCCATGCTTTTGGCATCAAAGCACTATCATTATCAAAGCGTACTGCTTGCGAAAATAATTTAAAATCGATCCAACCATTCGCCAAATCATTTTTGTAATAATTGAAGTCGATTTGTGGCATCGCTCGGTAAGGCCCGATATCGACTTCATCAAAAATCTGGAACTGACGTGCGGAAATCGCGAAGTTGTAATTAGGTTTATAGTAAGCAATACGTGCGTATTGATTTGCATAACCATCAGTACTGTCACCATAATCTGAATCAAAATCGGTGAAATAACGTTTATCACTTACCTTAGTGTAATCAACATTTAAACGCCAGTTTTCAAGAAAAGAGGAATTATGGTTCCAATAGAACAAATGACGCTTACGATTATCACTGGTATATTCATCATAACGATCACGTCCTAAATATTCGCCAGCAAGTCTACCTTCACCAACGGGTGTTAAATAACGGAATTCACCATTTAATTGCCAACCACGACGAGACATATATTTTGGTGCAAATGTGGCATCATAATTTGGTGCAATGTTCCAATAAACCGGCTGTTTATACCAATAACCATCACGGCTAGAATGACCAACGGTTGGCATTAATAAACCTGAACGGCGACGATCACCAATCGGTAATTGTAGATAAGGAGTATAGAATACTGGCACACCTAATACTTTAAAACGTGCATGCCAAAATTCAGCATATTCTTCTTTTATGTGCTGACGGATCTCAGAGGCATCCACCGCCCAGGCATTATCATCTGGCAAACAAGAGGTAAATGTCGCGTTTTTCATTACGCGATAATTATCACCTAACTCAATTTCTTGTGCTTTACCGCGACCTTGACGTCCTACAAGTTGGTAGTCTGCATCGGTAACATTACCGTTTTTGCTATCTAAATTAAAACTCGCATCATTACCTAATAGATTAATTTGATTATCTTTGTAATCAAATCCGCCTCGCAAATAAGCCCAGCGTTGAGTTTGATTGCCCTCACCTGTTTGCTTGACTTCAACTGAATTCCCTACCAAATGGCGGTTTCCTTGTTTCAAATCCACATTGCCTTGATAAATCGCCTGAGTTGGCTGATTAATCTCTGCTTTATCTGCTTCAATATAAACTGGTAAGTTATTGACATCACCTTTCACGACTTCCCCAGTAAAGTGAGGTACACCGAGTAAGCATTGAGAATGCAGATCGGCCAAACTTTGTTGACTATAAAGTGCGGTCAGAATTGAGATTGAAATTAAGGTATATTTTCTATTCATAATTCAGTTCTTATTCAGATGAAATTAGGGAGATTATACTGGAATATCACTTACAACAACAGCCATTTATATGGTCGTTAACTAACCCCATAGATTGCATAAAGGCATAACATGTTGTTTCCCCAACAAAGACAAAACCACGTTTTTTCAATGCTTTTGACAGTGCTTTTGAGATTTCAGTTCTAGCGGGGACCACAGAAATATCGGGGACATCATTAATAATCGGTTGATGATTCACAAACGACCACACAAAATCACTGAAATTTTCACCGCACTTTTCCATGACTAAATAGGCTTTGGCATTTTTCACAATGGCTTCCAGCTTTGCCCGATGGTGAATAAGCCCGGTATTTTCCATGCAACGATCAATATCTTGTTCGGTCATTTTCGCAATTTTGGCTGGGTCAAATTGATGGAATGCTGCTCGATAGGCTGCACGTTTTTTCAATACGGTAATCCAGGAAAGCCCCGCTTGTTGCCCTTCTAAACAGATCTTTTCAAACAGCTTTTGACTATCAAATTGTGGCTTGCCCCATTCCTTATCGTGGTAGTCGATATAAATCGGAAGTTCGCCCGCCCAAGGGCATCTTGTACTCATGCCATATCCTTTTTGAGTTGTTCATAGATTGCGACAAAATCGGGCATCACCCCACGCCATAAATAAAATGAATGGGCGGCTTGCGCCACCAACATACCAAAACCATCGCTGACATTATTCAGACCTAAGGATTTACAGTAGGCAATAAAAGGCGTGTCACCACCTTTGGCATATTGCATGTCATAGCAAGCTCGGGCTAATGATAAGATTGAGGCATCAACGGCGGCGGTATGCCCGCTTAATCCGGCCGAAGTTGCATTGATCACTAAATCATAGGCTTGCGCGGGAATCGCATCCATCGCTACCGCTGCAATTGTGCCGTAAGGTTTGAACTTATCTGCTAATTGTTGCGCTTTTTCTAGGGTGCGGTTAGCCAAGACAATCTGCTGTTGTGCTTCCAATAAAGGCAGTAATACCCCTTTGGTTGCCCCGCCGGCACCTAAAATTAAAATGCGTTGTTGTGGCTGAATCCAACCTAAGCGTTGTAAATCTGTCACTAAACCAATGCCATCGGTATTGTCCGCATAGAGTTTGCCGTTATCCAATTTTTTTAATGTATTACAGGCTTCTGCCAGTTCCGCCCGTTCGCTATGTTCCTCAGCGAGCGCATAGGCACGTTCTTTAAATGGTGCAGTGATATTGCAACCTTGTGCTCCTGCAGCAAAAAAGGACTGTAATTGCTGCTCAAAATGATCAAGATCACCTAATTTGGCAACATATTCCATCGTTTGCTGGGTTTGCTTGGCAAATAAGCGATGAATCAACGGGGATTTACTTTGGGCAATCGGATTGCCCCAAACGGCATAGTGCATATCTTATCCTTGTCTGAAAAGTTGGTTTGTGAGCAAATCGCGGATTTCCGATGGATTTTGTGCTTGGCCGACTGCATCATCGAGTACGGGAAAATCTGCCCCAAATTGGGAACGCACGGCATCTGCGCTGCGACAAGGTGATTTACCAGTTAAGTTGGCGCTGGTCGAGGTGAGAGCAAAGCCTGTTTCTTCGCATAAGGCTTTGACGGCAGGATGAGTACATAAACGCACCGCAATACTATTAAATTGCCCCGTCAGGAAATGTGGAACCTCTGTCTTAGCCGGCACCACCCAGGTGATCGGATGCTCATATTGCGCCTGTAAGCGTGCAAGCTGTTCGTTGGACAAACAGGAAAAATCAACAAAAGGCTGCAAAAAATGCAAGCTCGGCGCGACTAAAATAAGGCCTTTTTCAATCGGACGTTGTTTTAAATCAAGCAATTTTCTGACCGCACTTTCACTTAGCGGATTACAGCCCAAACCGAATACCGCTTCAGTAGGATAGGCAACGACTTCGTCTTGCATTAAACGGGCGGCAATTTGTTGTACATTCATTTTTCGTTCTCAAAAATATGTCGACAGCCTTTATTCGCGCATTGCCAAACTTGCTGTTCGGCATTTTCACTTTTTAATAGCGCAAGTGGAAAATGGCATTGTGGACAAGGCATGGCATAGGGTTTTGCCGGTAAGGAAAATTTGCAATGGGGAAAGTTATCGCAACCATAAAAGATTTTCCCTTGTCGTCCGCGACGGGCAACTAAATGCCCTTTATGGCATTCCGGACAGTCAATGGATTGTTCTTCATCCTGTTGCTCATGCACCACAAAATCACAATCGGGATAATGGCTACAACCAATAAACATCCCAAAAGCACCTTGTTTGAGTTGGAGTGGGTTGCCACATTGCGGGCAGGTTTCATCAAGCTCTTTCAACACCTTATGTTCCACCTTATGCAAGGGGCGCAAATAATCACAGGCAGGATATGCCGAACAACCTAAAAACAGCCCCTTTTTCCCCTGTTTCATTTGCAGAGGCGCGCCGCATTGTGGGCAATATTCTTCGTGTTTTGTGTGTTGGAAAAGGCTTTGACTCATACGCTTGTCCCTATGCTTGTAGCATTGTTTCCAATTCTTCTTGGGCCGCTAACCAGTCCATTTCGACTTCTTCTAAGGCTTTCTTCACCTCTACTTGCTGTGCCAAAAATGCGGTCAATTTTTCTTTATTTTCTGCGCTGTATAGTTCGGAATCTGCCAATTGGTTTTCAATCTCCGCAAGTTTGGAGGCATGTTTATTCATTTTTTCCTCTAATTGAGAGATTTGTTTGCGAAGAGGCGCTGTTTGTTGGCGCAATTCAGCCTCGCGACGTTTTTGTTCCTTGCGGTTTTGCATGGAATTTTCATTGTCGTCATTTTTCTCCGAGGATTTATTTTCTGGTGCGCTATTTTGTTCATTCAGCCATTTTTGATAATCCTCTAAATCGCCTTTGAATTCTTCCACTTTTTCATCGTGTACCAAATAGAATTCTTCCACGGTATTACGTAGTAAGTGGCGATCGTGAGAAACTACCACCAAAGAGCCTTCGTAATCCACTAGCGCTTCGGTTAATGCCTGACGCATATCCAAATCCAAATGGTTGGTTGGTTCGTCGAGCAGTAATAGGTTTGGACGTTGCCAAACAATTAGCGCAAGTACCAAACGGGCTTTTTCCCCACCGGAAAAGGCTTTCACCGCTTGATTAACTTTGTCACCATGGAACGCAAAACTCCCGAGATAATCCCGAACCTGTTGCTCCGTTTGCTCTGGTGCGAGTTTTTGCATATGCCAGAGAGCGGATTCATCTGCGCGTAGGGTATCGAGCTGATGCTGAGCAAAATAACCGAGTTGTACGCCTTTAGCTAATTGCACAGTACCAGAAAGAGCGGTGAGCTCGCCGGCTAACAATTTAATTAAGGTGGATTTCCCTGCACCATTTTTCCCGAGCAAACCGATGCGTGAACCCGGTACTAAATTCAGCTTAATTTTACTTAAAATTTCTACCGCACTTTCACCGCTACCATAACCTGCGCTCGCCTGTTCAATCATCACCAAAGGATTCGGCAAAGATAGCGGTGGACGGAATTCAAAGGTAAAAGGATTATCCACATAAGCCGGTGCAATCAGCTCCATGCGCTCTAAGGCTTTCATGCGGCTTTGTGCTTGTTTGGCTTTGGTCGCTTTGGCTTTAAAGCGGTCGATATACTTCTGTAAATGGGAAATTTTTTGTTGTTGCTGACGATACATCGCCGTTTGTTGTGCCAGTTTGGTTGCCCGTTGCACTTCAAATGAAGAATAATCGCCCGTGTATTCGTTGAGTTTCTGATTTTCGATATGGAGGATTTTCGTCACAATCGGATCGAGAAAATCACGGTCGTGGGAAATTAGTACCAAGGTGCCTTGATATTGCACCAACCAACGTTCTAACCAAATAACCGCATCCAAATCCAAATGGTTGGTTGGCTCATCCAGTAATAATAAATCCGATGGACAAAGCAATGCTTGCGCCAAATTCAAGCGCATCCGCCAACCACCGGAGAAGGATTTCACCGGTTGAGCGATTTCGTCTTGGCTAAAGCCTAAACCATGTAATAAGGAAGCCGCGCGAGATTGAATTGTCCAAGCATCTAAGGTTTCTAATTGTCCGTGAATGCGCGCAATTGCATGACCATCATTACGTTCATTTGCTTCATTAAGTTCCTGCTGCAAACGGCAATATTCGCGATCCCCTTGAATCACATAATCAATGGCGGGAATATCCAATGCAGGCGTTTCTTGATTCACCCAAGAGACCCGCCAGTTGGATGGATAAGTGACCTCGCCACCCTCTGGCGTTAATTCTTTTTTTAATAGGGCAAAAAGAGAAGACTTACCACAACCATTCTTCCCCACCAAGCCGACTTTTTGTTTCGGATTGATGGTCGCCGTGGCATTCTCGAGCAATTCGGTTTGCCCGCGCTTTAGGGAAATATTATTAAATACAATCATTTTTTCGAATACATCTGAATTTGTGCCTATTTTGCAATATTTTTCCTTTTCTCGAAACAGCCTATTCCAATTTTATCGATATTTCTGCCAGAAAAAACACGTATAATGACGCTCAACAAATCTATCATGAGGAAATAAAATGAAGCTCTCTATTCTTAATCTTGCCCCCGTTCGGGAAGGGCAAACTTATTTGCAAGCCGTTGAGTCGATGGTCAGTCTTGCAAAACATGCTGAGAACATTGGCATTGAACGCTATTGGATTGCTGAGCATCATAATATGAAAAATTTAGTGAGTTCAGCGACCGCACTTTTAATTCAGCATACGCTAGCCAATACGAAGACCTTGCGTGTTGGTTCAGGTGGTGTGATGTTACCGAATCATTCACCTTATGTGGTAGCTGAGCAATATGGCACACTGGAGACGCTTTATCCAAACCGTGTTGAACTCGGTTTAGGCCGTGCACCAGGAACTGATATGCAAACGGCTGCAGCACTTCGTCGTGGACGAAACAGTCTGGATTTCCCTGCGGAAATTGCGGAACTTCGAGGTTACTTTAAAGATAGCAATCCTGTTTCAGCTTATCCTTCCGCAGGCTTGAATATACCGTTTTATATCTTAGGATCTAGCACCGAAAGTGCGTACCTTGCGGCAGAGCTTGGCTTGCCTTATGCCTTTGCTTCACACTTTGCGCCACGCATGATGGAAATGGCGGTGGAGATTTATCGCAAAAACTTCAAACCTTCTACCTATCTTGCTGAACCTTATGTCATCTTAGGTGTGAACGCGATTGTTGCTGAAACCGATAAAGAAGCGAAACAACTGGCGACAACACAAACACTATTTTTCTTAAGCGTGGTGACTAACGCACAACAAAATTTACAACCGCCTATGGCTTCAGAAGAAGATGTTTGGAAAACTCAAATGCACGCCCAAAAGAAACCACACTTTGGCCCAGTCGATTTCGAGGAAATCCCGATTTACAACCAAGAGCGTGCAGTAGTGGAACAAATGACTGCTTGTTCGCTTATCGGTAGTCCTGAAAGCGTGGATTTTCAACTCAAGCAATTACGTGAACGAGTACATTTTGATGAAATTATGGCAGTGAGCTATATTTTTGATGAGCAAAAGCAAGCCCAATCTTACACGATGTTGAAAGCGATTGTGGATAAACAATAGCGAGACAAAAAGAAAAGTGCGGTGAATTTCACCGCACTTTAAATCAAAAAATATTAATAAGCCGTTTCTATTGGTAAACCGGCTTTCTCCCAGCCATCAAACCCACCAATGACGCTAAACACATTTTCATAGCCTTGCTCAACAAGGAAAGTTGCCACACTTCGGCTGCTCACGCCATGATAACAACTCACGATAATCGGGGAGTCAAAGTCCACCTGTTCTTCAAATTGTAAAAAGCTTTGGTTGGTTAAATGAAACGCCCCTTTCGCATGAGAATAGGTGAAACGTTGTGGATCCCGAATGTCTGCAAGCATGGCACCATTTTGCACCATTTCCCACGCTTGTTCCGGGGTAATTTCTTTAAACGACATGGTTTGTTCCTTTTGCGCGCTGTTTATACACGCCATCAAAAATAATCAGGCTCATCGCCAATACTAAACAAATGAATAACGGGTAGCTGTCCGCATCCATTTCCTCTCCAATTAAAAATGAAATAATCACCATCAAAATGGTTTCAACATAACCTAAAAGGCCAAGCAAATTCATCGGCAGCATATTGCTAGCAATAACATAAGCAATCAATGCTGAACCACTAATGAGCCCCAGCAATACCAATAATCCCCAAATATTAGGATTCGATTCCTGCACGGTGGCAAAATCGGTTTGAAGGGCAAAGTAAATGCTAACTGGCAATAATGCGATCATTTCTAAGCAAAAAGCACCGAGATCGGTATTTTTCAGGGCTTTTCGTATCGAGAAGTAAGTGGTATACCCCACACAGATAACAATAGCTTCCCAAGATAATTCGCCTTTCAAAACGATGTTAGAAATCACCCCTACTGCCGCAATTAATACGGCAATGAATTTCAATGTTGAAATCCTTTCTTTAAAAATGAGTCGCCCCGCAGCCACCATCACAATTGGTAACAATAAATAACCGAAAGAGACACTTAAGGAGCTACCATTATTGGGTGCCCACAAAAAGAGCCACATTTGATAACCCATTAATGCACCACAAATAATATAGGAAAGAGCAAATAGCGGTTGTTTTTTGATGCGTTTTAAATGCTCTGCCAATACCTGTTTTTGTTTAAACATGATGACGGAAAGGGCAACGAAAGGGAATGTAAATAGCATTCGGTAGCCGAAAATATCCGTGCCACTGAGCGGTTTCAGTAGCGTGGAAAAATAATACATATAGCCAAATAAAAGCGAGGCTAAAAGTGAAATAAGTATGCCTCTTAACATAATAAATCCTTAGGTTAATTCTGCTTATTATTTTAGTCTAACATCTCCCAAAATGCACGAATTAGGGGATTCGCTAAATTTCTTTTTTGCACACAAACGCCTAAATCAAATGCCTCGACTGGATTGTCTAAATTTAAACGAGACACGTCTTTTGACATCGGGTTATTATCAATCACCACATCAGGCAACATCGCTAATCCAAAACCGAGCGCTACCATTGGTACGATACCTTCGTGCCCCGCTACTGTGGCATAAATTTTGGGATGTTTAATATGTTTGCTACGTAGCCATTGTTCAATACGCTGGCGTGCCATTCCATCTAACGGCAAAATAAAAGGCATCTGTTGCCAGTTGATGGGTTCTTCTTGTAATAATTGTGTGGCTAAACAAGCGACTCGTGGCGCAATTAATGAAAGGGAAATATCATCAATTTTATAAAACTCCAACCCAGCCGGCAGATTATTTGGTTTCCCCGCCAAAGCGAGATCCACTTGTTCTGATTGAATAAATTGCACTGCAGAGGCTGGGTCACCAGTCGTCAGTTGGATTTCAACTTTCGGATAACGAGAACGAAATTTGGCTAATACCTGTGGCAAATGACTATATGAAGCCGTTACCGAACAAAATAAGCGTAACTCTCCACTTAATTCCTCTGAATTATCTCGCAGTTGACGCTTAAACTGTTGCCAGTTTTGCCATTCTGTTTTCGCAAATTGCAGAAATTTCTCGCCTTGTTCGGTTAAGCGCACTTGTCGATTATCACGAATAAATAAAGGTTGTTCTAATTCTTCTTCCATGCGTTGAATTTGGCGTGAAAGCGTAGACGGCGACATATGATTTTGCGTAGCGGTTTTAGCAAAATTTTGTGTATCCGCAAGATGAAGAAATATTTGGAGGTCTTGAAAGTTCATATGTATCGTTAAAGCAAATGACATTGCAAAAATTGCAACACTAAGTGCAAATAATATCACTTTACGCAACAACTAAAAACCTTATAATCCACTTCACAACAAAAAACTATATTCAAACACAACCTCATACACATTAATCAACATCATATTAAGGATGAAAAATGGCTAACTATTTCAACACATTAAATTTACGCGAAAAATTAGACCAATTAGGTCGTTGTCGTTTTATGGATCGCAGCGAATTTGCTGACGGTTGCAACTACTTAAAAGGCAAAAAAATCGTTATCGTAGGCTGTGGTGCACAAGGTTTAAACCAAGGTTTAAATATGCGTGATTCTGGCTTAGACATCTCTTATGCATTACGCCCAGAAGCGATTGCAGAAAAACGTGCTTCATTCCAACGTGCGACTGAAAATGGTTTTAAAGTGGGCACTTACCAAGAATTAATTCCAACAGCAGACTTAGTGATTAACTTAACACCAGACAAACAACACTCTAAAGTGGTGGCTGATGTGATGCCATTAATGAAAAAAGATTCTGCATTCGGTTACTCACACGGTTTCAATATTGTTGAAGTAGGTGAGCAAATCCGTGAAGACATCACTGTGGTCATGACTGCACCAAAATGTCCAGGTACTGAAGTGCGTGAAGAATATAAACGTGGTTTCGGTGTACCAACATTAATCGCGGTTCACCCAGCAAATGATCCACGTGGTGAAGGTATGGCAATTGCGAAAGCATGGGCGGCAGCAACTGGTGGTGACCGTGCGGGCGTATTAGAATCTTCATTCGTTGCAGAAGTAAAATCTGACTTAATGGGTGAACAAACCATTCTTTGCGGTATGTTACAAGCAGGTTCTATCGTATGTTACGACAAATTAGTTGCCGACGGTAAAGATCCAGCATACGCAGGTAAATTGATCCAATACGGTTGGGAAACTATTACTGAAGCATTAAAACAAGGCGGTATCACATTAATGATGGATCGCTTATCAAACAGCGCAAAATTACGTGCATTTGAACTTGCTGAACAAATCAAAGAAAGCCTTGGTTTCTTATATTACAAACACATGGATGACATCATCAGCGGTCACTTCTCTGCGACCATGATGGCTGACTGGGCAAACGGTGATAAAGACTTATTAGCATGGCGTGAAGCAACCGGCAAAACTGCCTTTGAAAACGCACCAAAAGCAGACGGCATCAAAATTTCTGAACAAGAATACTTTGATAACGGCGTATTAATGGTAGCAATGGTGAAAGCGGGTGTTGAATTAGCCTTTGATGCAATGGTAGCAAGCGGTATCTATGAAGAATCAGCTTACTATGAATCACTTCATGAATTACCGTTAATCGCTAACACTATCGCGCGTAAACGTTTATACGAAATGAACGTGGTCATTTCTGATACTGCAGAATACGGTAACTACTTATTCTCTAACGTAGCAACCCCAATTCTTGCTAAAGAAATCATCCCAACCTTACAAAAAGGTGATTTAGGTGAACCAACACCAGCAGTTGCTATCGACAACATCACTTTACGCGATGTAAACGATGCAATCCGTAACCACCCAGTTGAATTAATTGGTCAAGAGTTACGTGGTTATATGACAGATATGAAACGTATCGCAGTTGCAGGTTAATTATTAAATCGGTAAAATTCAAGCCAACTTATTCAATAAGTTGGCTTTTTTTATAATCCAAAGGAATTAATATGAAAAACAATAAAATTTTTAACCGCACTTTTAAAGTGAGTTTGGTGGCTATGGCGTTAGGATTAGTTAATTCGGCATGGGCCATTGATTATAAACTATATGAAGGTACCGTATATAAGAATCCGGAAAGAACTGACTCTGAAGTAAAAAATATGAATTTTTATTCAGATTATGGCTATGATTTAACAAATAAAAATAATCTAGCCCATGTATCTTTTAGAATGAAAAATAGTTCAAATAAGGATTATCCAACAGAATCATTAATTTTCCTCGATCCTCAATTTTCTAATGGACCTAGTTCATTAGAAATCAAACCTAATAGTACTTTCACATTATCGAAGGCTTTTCCTGAAAGTTCTGTTTTTGAATTGAGAGATGCAAATCTTAAATTTCACTTCGGTAATATCAATTTATTTGAGGGGCTTTCTACAGTTGATGCAGATGGAGAGCCTGTTTTAGGAAATTCAGCATTTGAACTTCAGAGTAATAGCACCATTGATATTGATTCAGTTAGTATTGTTAGTGCAGCTAAAGAGAGCATAGGGTACCAACTATTTGATAAATCCACAGCAAATATTATCAACTCATCTATTTTTCTAGGGGGAGATAACAGCACTGCTGTAGATGCCGAAAACTCAACATTACATATCAAAAATTTAAATATTGCGCTACAGCCAGCTGGTACCGATAAATCAGCTACTATTGCATACGCATCAGAGAATTCTACATTAAATATTGAAGACAGCCTGCTCACAATTGAAACGAAAGGTCAAAGTAAAGGTTTAGGTTTTGTACTTGATGGTGGCGTGACCAACATTACAAATTCCAACATTGAAAATAATGCTGGAGATGTGGTTATTTTTACTAATAAACAAGATTCTCGAGATGAAACAAATAATTACAACTCAACAACAGTTAATCTAAAAAATACTAAAATCCCCGATGCAAAAGTATTGGTTGGATTAAACATGCCCGATCTAGCTGATACGGACTTATCTGAAGGAGAAAAAACTAGCTCACCTAGATTTGTGTTAAATGCAGATAACTCACAGTTAAATGGTGCAGTAAAGCAATATGACGGTACAAATAAAACGCCTGTTACATTAAATCTAACTAACAATACTACATGGGATTTAGTGGATAATTCAGAAGTAACAGACTTGCATTTAAATAACTCAGCGGTTTCTTTAACTAATACAAACGCTCCTTATGCGACATTAACTATCACGGGCAACCTCACTGGCTCAGGTACCTTCAACCTCAACACGAATATCGCTGAAAACAAAAGCGATAAAATCGTTGTTAAAGGTACTGCCGAAGGTAATCATAAAATTGGTGTAACTAACCAAGGTACAAATGTTGCTAACGGAAAAGTGACACTTGTAGAAACCAATGGTGGTAATGCGGCGTTTAGCTTAACGAACCCGAATAATCGTGTAGATTTAGGGGCTTACCAATATTTCCTAACAAAAGAAGGAAATAATTGGGTATTAGCGAATTCTAAAAATGCGGTCACCCCAACTCCACCTGTTGCACCCGTTACACCAAGCAAACCAGTAGTGACCTCAAGCAAACCTGCGATAACGCCTACCACCCCAGTAGTAACCCCAAGTAATCCAGTAGTACCACCTGCGGTTCTACCAAGCGCACCGTTACTTTCAGACTTAGCAAATGCACAAGTTTCTCTTCGCCAAGCACAATTGCTTTTAGCAGAAGATGATTTAAGTGGCATTCATCAACGTCTAGGTGAAGTGAAAAACGGTGAAAAAAGTAATGTGTGGGTTCGTAATGTGAATTCTCGCCAAAAATTAGCCGCACTTTCTACTGGTGAGAGTGAAACTTCTGGCTTTAAACAAAACGTACATCGCGTACAAGTGGGCGCTGATGCTGCTGTAACTAATAACCTCCGTGTTGGTGGATTTGTTGGCCGCAGCCAAGCTAACGTTGATTTTAATGGTCATTACGGTGATGGCAAAGTAAGAAGCAATAGCGTGGGCTTATATGCAGCTTACCTTGCAGATAACGGTATTTATGTAGATAACATCGTGAAATACAGCCGTTTACACGCTAACTCAAATCACACTGAAAAACGCCATTACAACGCTTATACTATTTCGAGTGAATTAGGCAAACGCTTTAGTCTTGCGAACGATTGGACAATTACCCCGCAAGCACAAATAGCGTGGACACATATTTCATCACAAGGGAATGAAGATAGCTTATCTTCTGTTTATTCTCGAATTGGTTTACGTGTAGCCAAAGGCTTTGCATTAAGTAATGGTTGGAATTTACAACCTTATGCAGAAGTAAATGCGATTACTAGCAAAAACCGTAGCAGCAAAATTCATTACGCCAACAGTGCGCTTGATGTCGCAAGCAGCCGTGGACGTTTTGAAAGTGCGCTCGGTTTAAATGCTGGATTTGCAAATCATCGTTTTGGTTTAGAAGTAAGCCGTGCAGACGGTAAAAACTTCGACAAACCTTATGCAATTCAAGCAGTTTATCGCTATCAATGGTAATATAAGAGGGCGGAATAAAATCCGCCCTTTTTCTCTTTTTACTGAATAAATAATATGTCTAAACCTTTCCCTTCCCGCGCATTTACAACCAAACGAACGGCAAAACCCACTCGTTCATTTAAGCCTAAAGCAAAGCCACTTACATTAGAACAGACGATTATCGTTTTATTTAACAAACCGTTTGATGTGCTGACACAATTCACCGATGAAAACGGCCGAGCGACATTAAAAGATTTTATTAATATTCCGAATGTGTATGCGGCAGGGCGATTGGATCGTGATAGCGAAGGGTTACTGATTTTAACGAATAATGGTGAAGTGCAACATCGTTTGGCGGATCCAAAGTTTAAAACAGAAAAAACGTATTTTGTACAAGTGGAAAGTATTCCTGAAGAGAAAGACTTAGACAAACTCCGCAAAGGCGTTGAATTGAAAGATGGAATGACAAAGCCGGCAAAAGTGCGGTTGATTTCAGAACCAGATTTTCTTTGGCCTCGCAATCCGCCGATTCGTGAACGTCAAAGTATTCCAACGAGCTGGTTGGAAATCAAAATTAGTGAAGGGCGAAATCGACAAGTGCGTCGAATGACGGCACATATCGGCTTTCCGACATTGCGTCTCATCCGTTATCAAATGAGTCATTTAACGATTGATGGATTAGGCAATGGTGAATATCGCCGATTGGGTGAAGAAGAAATACGTGCGTTATTCAAACAACTTCATTTAAATAACGCACGTTAAGATTAGAAACGTTGAGCGGGTTGTGCATTTTCAACTTGCACGAAAAAGCCTTTATCATTCAAGATTATGCTGTAATCGGTAACATATTTAACACCGTTGGTTTCCACTATCGCATTACAGCTGCGAATGCCTTGTTGTGGATAAGATTGCGTTTCACGGGCTTGCGCGATTTGTTTCACTGTCATTTGGGTGTTAGTGGCTGCACCTTGTTTTTTGAAGGCATCAGATAATACCGCAAAAACTTTTGAATCATTACATCTTGGTACGACGACGGATTTTGTCACCATACTCGCTGTTTTTTGTGCGACAGTATCTACTTTCTTTTCAGTCACTTTTTCAACAGCTTTGGGTTCCGCTTTCTTCACTTCAGTTTTAACTGCGGGTGTTTTTTTAGCAATTACCTTTTCAGGTTTAGCTGATTCTTTAACTACACTTTGTTTGCTTTTTGCTAAAGTCTTTTTGTCTTTTACTGCAGTTTGCTTCGTTTTTTCTACTGGCTGTTTGCCTTTCGTTTTTGTCGGCTCTGCTTTAGCGGCTTTATTTGTCGTTTTATTTTTTATTTTTTCTTTTTTCGTTACCGCTTTTTTCGCTTCCACAATTTTAGCTGGCTTTTTCGCTTCTGCTTTTTTAGCATCCGCTTTTTTATTAGCTGTTTTGGCTACGGCTTTAGGTGTGGTTGTTTTCTTGGCTTCCACTTTTTTAACTGCCGTTTTCACTGATTTAGTTTGAGTTGATTTTGCCGTATGATTTGGCGATGCTGCAAAGGCCAAAACAGGTAACAAGGCAAAAATCACCGCGAGTAATTTTTTCATCCTTTATTCTCCTTAAACAAAAAGTGCGGTCAAAATTAACCGCACTTTGAAATTCACTTATAAATTAAAGATAGTAGTGTTCTACGTAGTTTAATTTATCGTCAAGTTTCAACACTAACGGTTGACCGGTTGGGATTTCAAAATCCATGATTTCCGCATCAGAAATACCGATGATGTGTTTTGCTAATGCACGAAGTGAGTTACCGTGTGCCACCACTAAAACACGTTTACCAGAAAGCATTGCTGGAGCAATTTGGTCTTCCCAGAATGGTAATGCACGTTCTAAGGTTAATTTTAAGTTTTCTGCATTTGGTATAACATCAGACGGAATGTTTGCATAACGACGGTCATTATGTGCAGAATTTGGATCTTTCGGATCTAAATCTGGAGGAGAAATATCATAAGAACGACGCCAGATATGAACTTGTTCATCACCGTATTGTTCTGCGGTTGCTTTTTTATCTAAGCCTTGTAATGCACCATAGTGACGCTCATTTAAACGCCAGTTTTTCACTTGAGGAATCCATAATTGGTGAGATTCTTCTAACACGATGTTACAGGTTTTGATTGCACGAGTTAAAACAGAAGTGAAGGCAATATCAAATTCATAGCCTTTCTCGAACAATTTTTTACCCGCAGCTTTTGCTTCTTCTACGCCGCGCTCGGTTAAATTCACATCACGCCAACCGGTGAATAAATTTTTTGCGTTCCACTCACTGAAACCGTGACGAATGAATACTAATTCCATAAGGATCTCCTAAGTATTAATAAAAAAATGATGGCTCTGTTATAGCAAAAAATCGGTATGTTTAAAAGTAAAAAGGCGGCATTTACTGATCTTTCGCAAAAAATCACCTGTAAACTTTTAGCCACTCAAAAATAATGCTAGTATTTAAACTTTATTCGTCCTTTAATTTCTCTCAAGTTTAGATGTATGCAGCAAAGCAATCGTAGAAAAAAAATCTTAGCAAAACTGACCGCACTTTTAGCTTGCGGTCTGCTTGGCTTTTCATCTTTCGCGCAAGGCAACGATCTCAATCAAATTCAAAAACAAATTAAACAACAAGAATCGAAGATCGCCGAGCAAAAACGTGCACAAGCTAAACTCCAAGCCAGTCTTAAAGACCAAGAAAGCAAAATTAATAGCGTTGTCGGTGAATTACGTGAAACAGAATTAAGCTTAAAAGAAATCCGCAAGCAAATGGCAGAAACGGAAAAGCAAATCAAGCAATTAGAAAAGCAAGAGCGCGTGCAAAAAGCGAAGCTCGCGCAGCAAGTAGATGCTATTTATCGTTCAGGCATAAATCCTTCTACCTTGGAAAGAATGCTTTCGGAAGATGCCAAAAAAGCGGAACGCATGAAAGTGTATTATCAGCACTTAAACCAAGTTCGCATTGATATGATTAACAATCTGAAAGCGACACAAGAGAATTTAGCGAAACAACGCGAAGCGATTTCAGGGCAACAAAAAAACCATCGCGAGCAACTTTCTACGCAAAAGAAACAACAGCAAGAATTACAAAAAGCACAACAAGAACGTCAATCTACGTTAAATGAACTCAATAAAAACTTAACGAAAGATCAGAATAAATTGGAAACGTTGAAAGCGAACGAAAATGTCCTTCGCCAAGAAATTCAACGTGCTGAACAAGCCGCTCGCCAACAAGAACAACGTGAGCGTGAAGCCCTTGCTCAGAAAAAACAAGAGGAAGAAAAACGAACCTCAAAACCTTATCAACCAACCGATCAAGAACGTAAGTTGATTAACAGTACCAGTGGTTTAGGTACGGCTGCGCATCAATACAGTCGTCCCGTTTCCGGTCCAACATTGCATTCCTTTGGTTCAATCCAAGCAGGCGAAGTGCGCTGGAAAGGTATGGTTATCGGCGCACCAACGGGTACAGCGGTAAAAGCCATTGCAAGTGGTCGTGTCATTCTAGCGGGTCATCTTAATGGCTATGGTTATATGGTGATTGTGAAACACGGCGACAGCGACTTGAGCTTATATGGTTTCAACCAAGCGGTATTTGTGAAACAAGGTCAGCTGGTGTCTGCGGGACAAACCATTGCGCAAGTAGGTAATACGGGTGAGCTCTCTAAACCGGCACTTTACTTTGGAATTAGCCGTAAAGGGGTGCCTGTAAATCCAGCTGGGTGGATTAAATAATGGCGGCATTCTTTCAAAGTGCGGTCAGAAATACGATCATTTTTTCAACCGCACTTTTTTCTGCGTTTACTTTTGCACAAGGCAAACTGGCTATTGTAATTGATGACATTGGCTATCATCCGAAAGAAGATGCCGAAGTTTTAGCCATGCCAAAAGAAGTCTCTGTTGCGATCATTCCAGCAGCACCCTATGCCAAAATACGCAATCAAGAAGCAAAAGCGCAGAATCACGATATTCTCATTCATATGCCAATGCAGCCTGTCAGCAACATTAAAATTGAAGAAGGTGGTTTGACTTTAGGGTTATCTGAAGCGCAAGTGAATGAGCGGGTGAAAAAAGCGAAAGCTATTGTGCCCAATGCCATCGGAATGAATAATCATATGGGCAGTGCAGCCACAGCCGATACCACATTAATGACCTATTTGATGACCACACTTCGCGAGCAGAATTTATTCTTTTTAGATAGTCGCACCATTGGAAAATCAGTCGCGGGCAAAATAGCAAAAGAACAAGGC
Source organism: Parahaemophilus parainfluenzae (assembly GCF_001053575.1). GTDB lineage: Bacteria > Pseudomonadota > Gammaproteobacteria > Enterobacterales > Pasteurellaceae > Haemophilus_D > Haemophilus_D parainfluenzae_S. The sequence continues at coordinate 36,448 of NZ_JVSL01000037.1, forward strand.
GTACGTGTATTAGATCGCCATGTGTTTTTAGATGACAGTGATAATTTGGCAGATGTTCAACGCCAATTTCAAAGTGCAATTCAATATGCACGTAAACATGGCACCGCCATTGCTATTGGACACCCGCGTCCAAATACCGTAGCCGTATTAAAATCAGGAATCAAAAATTTACCCGATGATATTCAATTAGTCGGCATGGGAAGCTTGTGGCGAAATGAAAAAATCTTGCCACCTAAACCATTTATCTTAATTTTTAATGATATTCCTGCGCCAACTTCAGTCGCGCCGTTTGAGCCAATCCCTTTATTACGGGGCGTGCCAAGATAACAAAAAGAGCGGTTAAAAAAACCGCTCTTTTTTATCATTTGAAATTTACCTATCGACCATTTCGCTCAAAGAACAAGACGGTTGCTGCAACGCGTGAGTGAACGTTAAGTTTACGAAGTAAGTTACGAATGTGCACTTTAACTGTTTCTTCAGAAATGAAAAGTTGGCCCGCAATTTGTTTATTAGATAAACCTGTTGCGATTAAACGTAATACATCCATTTCACGATCGGTGAGAGAATCCATTGGATCAACAGTATGTTTGCGTTCTAAAAGAAGATTTTTAATCGAATCACTTAAAATCACTTCACCTTGTGCAATACGTTTAATTTGCTCAAGTAGCACATCTGGCTCAGTATCTTTCAATAAATAGCCATCAGCACCCGCATCGATGAGAGTGAAAATATCATTTTTCGCATCAGACACAGTTAAGATCAAAATTCGTGCATCAACACCTTCTGCACGCAAGCCTTTAAGGGTATCTAAACCAGAAAGACCTTTCATATTCAGATCTAAAATGATTAAATCCGGGGATTCTTGAATCGCAATGGAAATGCCTTCTGTACCGCTTCCTACATCGGCAACGACTTCAAAATTCTCTTCTAATTCAACTAATTGTTTGATACCACGACGCATTAATGGATGGTCGTCGATAATTAATACTTTTAACTTTTCTTGCATAATATTCTCCAAGAGATAAGCGGACAAACATTCTATCGCCTGAAGGCGAAAACGTCCACAGCCTTAGATTATTTCTCAATAGATTTTCGAACGAAGGATTCTATCGGGATTTTGCCTATCTTCCAATGCATAATTTGCAGATAAATTTGATTTACCTCAAACAATGCTTGTTTTGATTGAGCTATTCGCAAGTCCTTTTGCTTTTAAATTTGAACGGCATAATACGCATGCCACTTTCTGTCGGATGCAATTGATAAAATTGAGGATAATTAAAATTCCGTTGCACCATTTTATACGGATTTTTACAATCTTTCGAGCCGAGTGATTGATAAATCTGATTCACTTCACGCACTTTATCATCTTTTGAACCTTCACATTGACGATAAATTTCGAGACGATTCTTTTCATCTAACAAATAAACGTTAAAGCTATTATCGGCATTATCCTCAAAGAAGAATTGTAAAAAACCTTCACTGGCAAACAAATCAATTTCAGGCGGATATCGACGGGCCTCTGGAATAATTTCTTTTTCTTCCAACTGAGTCGGTAAAACGTCCTCAAAATTGACCGCACTTTCTTTTCCACCATCAATAGGTTGCAAACTGATCCCTTTTTCTTCAAAGAAGAATTGCCAGTTTTTCCCTGCCACACGTAAACGGGAGTGCGTTGTTGGGCGACTGTCGCCTAATTGAATACTGATACAACGGTTTACAAGTACGCTCACTAAGTTTCGCAATGTGCGGTTGTAGTGTTTACTGTAACAGAAAACCTGTATAGAACGGGGCTGATTCACACCTTGATCAATTTTATTAGAAAGCACTTTTAAGGCAAGCAAAATCGCATTCTGCCCTTCAAAATGTAAAGTTCGAATTTCATTCCACACATTACGGTAAGTGAAATCAATGCTGCCGACCAAACTCTGTTCTAACTGACCAAAACTAAATAAATCACTTGGTGAAATATTGGATTTAAGTTCTTCGACTTGGGCAGTTGGGTCATTAACTAAGTTCACTGCAATAAATAGATCGCGGATTTCACATTGGGACGAAAGCGCCTCATTTGTTGGAGCTTGACCATTTGTATGCGGGAAAAACAACCGTAAATCGGCGACAAAATTACGTAAAGTGAGTTGGTCGATATTTTGACTGATTAAGTGCAAATGAGTTTCAGCGGTCAACAAGCGATTAAAATAAGCCCATGCGACGACTTTATTTAAACTTTCACCGTATTCAATCACACGTTCTTTCGAGAACATCATATGATGTGGTGGCTGATTCACCATATACCACCCATCCTTAAAATTCTTATTGCCGAGAACTTCGATAAATGTGAGGTGTTCTTCTGTTAAGTTATAGGAAATTTGTGAGTTTAGTAACGTAATTTTACCCGGCAATTCTTCAAAGGCAGTATAAAGTTTGCGAGAAAGCACCGTAATATCTTGCGGGATCACGCTAGAATTAATTTTATGTTTGCGTGCAAAATCCACTAGATTTCGATAACTCATCATCAAGAAATTCACCAAATTATTGTGACTTTCTTTCACCCGTTTAATTTTCCAATTTGGACGCAGATCTAATTCTTCAATACGTTCTTTTGACCAACCCCATTCTTGGGCCATCATTTTCATATAAGAAATACGCCAGTTTGAGGCGTGATATAACGCAAAGTCTTCTGTGGCTTTCACGTAAAAACAAGAACGTACAAAATCAAGACGCTTAAATTCTGAATGTGCGGTCAAATATTGGCTAATTCTCTCTAAAATCGCAATATAAGGATCGAAATGATGTATAGCCGTGCTGTGACCAGAAAGCAAATCCTCTTTAAATTGGCGAGCAATTAACTGGGCATTTGGGTATTCTTGGGCATAGGTTTCCAACAACAAGATTTTCATCACCGACTTATAAGGTGAATCAATACCTTTATAAAGTTGCCATAAGCTCGCACCAAAATATTCACTGGCTGAGAATTGTCCTAATCCACCAAAATCTACCCAATCATTTGGATTAAGCTCACCAGCCGCGACTAAACGCGCAACTTCGGCCTCATATTGCTTTTCATCTTCCACCCACAAGTGAGGCCACAACAATGGTTTACCCGCAAGACGTACAGCGGAACGATAAAATTCTTCCAATAACAACATATATTGGGCAGAACCACTGTTTTCTTTAGTTAATGGATCGGAATAACGTTCGTTACGGAAACGTTGTTGTGTCATCAAATAGAAATGCATTTCCACATGATATGTGGATGCCCATTGGCTAATTTTCTTCGTTTTTTCCGCTAAGCGCTGCTGTTCTTGTTCAGATAAATCATCTTGATGGCAGATCCAAATATCCAAATCCGAAGCTGAAGTTTGGCTAATGGAGCCAAAACTCCCCATCACATAAATACCGAAGATCGGTGCAAAAACAGCATCAGAATTGACCGCACTTTGCACGTCTTCGACAAGTTCGGGATGTTCTTTTGAGAGAAAATTTTGCTGATAATTGGAAAGAGTAAAATCGGCAATGCCTGCTGGGGCATCTTCCACATAACCCGGCAGAGCAGGATGATTAAGATGCAACAACAGCGGCACTAAAGAGACGATGTGTCGGAATGCATCACCTGAGCCCAATAATGCTCGATCAAAACGACGCTTGTCTAATGTTTCAATACATTTTCGGGCTTGAGTGAAATCGTATTTCAAGGCTTCCTACCTATGACCAAATAATTGGCGTTAATGTACCACTTACCTAGTCGGAAATCAAAAATTTAAATGATCTGACTTTTTGCCCTAAAAATGGTAGCATAGGCCATATTTCTATTTAAAATCAGCGGTATTTATGGCAGCACTTAAAACCTTAAAAATTGCGACCCGTCAAAGCCCTTTAGCGCTTTGGCAGGCGAATTTTGTAAAAGATCAATTAGAAAAATTTCACCCAACACTTTCTGTTGAATTAGTTCCAATGGTGACAAAAGGTGATGTAATCTTAGATTCTCCTTTAGCTAAAATTGGTGGAAAAGGCTTATTTGTTAAAGAGTTAGAAAACGCTTTACTTGAAAAACGTGCTGATATTGCCGTCCATTCAATGAAAGATGTGCCTATGGAATTTCCTGAAGGTCTAGGCTTAAGTGTGATCTGTAAACGTGAGGATCCACGTGATGCTTTCGTGTCTAATACATACCGTTCATTAGATGAATTGCCACAAGATGCTATTGTTGGAACATCAAGCTTGCGTCGTCAATGCCAATTAAAACAATTACGCCCTGATCTTGATATCCGCTCCTTACGTGGCAATGTAGGAACCCGATTAAGTAAATTAGACAATGGCGAATACGATGCCATTATTTTAGCCTCAGCTGGCTTAATTCGTTTAGGGCTAGCGGAACGTATTGCCTCATTTATTGAAGTAGAACAGTCGTTACCGGCTGCCGGACAAGGCGCGGTAGGCATTGAGTGCCGTGTTGATGATGAAGAAGTAAAAGCATTACTTGCTCCACTTTCAGATGCCACCACGACGACTTGTGTTTTAGCTGAGCGTGCAATGAATACCCGCTTACAAGGCGGCTGCCAAGTACCAATCGGTGGTTATGCTATTGAGCAAGATGGTGAAGTTTTCTTACGAGCACTCGTCGGAGAAACTGATGGCTCTGCGATTATTCGTGCGGAAGGTAAAAGTGCGGTTGAAAATGCCGAAGCATTAGGCGTGACCATTGCTGAACAACTTCTAGCACAGGGCGCAGATAAGATTCTGGCGAAGATTTACTCAGCATAGGAAATCACCATGGCCGTACTAGTTACTCGCCCGGATGAACGAGGAAAAGCCCTAGTTGACCAGCTGAATCAAGCCGGTGTGGTTGCCTTGCATTTGCCTTTACTTTCTATTGAAGCGGGTGCTGAGTTGGCTCAATTACCGACGAAACTTAATCAGCTAAAAAGTGGTGATTATGTGTTTTTGGTTTCAAAAAGTACTGTCGATTTTGCGGATAAAACCCTGAAAGATATTGGCTTTAGCTGGCGTCAAGATTTACAATACTTTACAGTTGGACATAGAACGGCGCAGCATTTTTCCTGTCAAACTGAATGTACTGTTCGCTATCCAATCACGTCGGAAAATACTGAAGGTGTATTAAATTTACCGCAAATGGCAAAATTAACAGATAAAAACTTGTTAATTTTACGTGGCAACGGTGGACGAGAATTACTACGTGAACAGACCACACTACGCGGTGCAACTGTTGAGACAGTCGAATGTTACCAACGCACGCCGATTAGTTATAATAACGAAGAGCAAACCAGTATTTGTATTCGTTCTGGTGTGCAAACCCTTGTGGTCACAAGCCTTGAAATTTTGCAGGCGTTAATCAAATTTGTGCCTGAAAATGAACAAAATTGGCTAAAAAATTGCTGTTTAGTCACGGTAAGTCAACGCATTGCGGATGTCGCAATACAACAAGGTTGGCATAATGTGGTGGTTTCCGCTGGTGCGGACAATCAAAGTTTACTTAATACCTTACTTAATGAAGTAACTCCCCTTTCTCACTAAGGAAAAGATATGGCGAAAGAGAAATTAACCCCTGAAACGACAGATGAAATCCAAGAAACAGATGCAGTGGAAATTCAAACTGAAGATCGCGAGCCTGTTGCGCCACGTACACAAACCGTTGTGAAGAAAAGTGGTACTGGATTAAGTTTATTGGCTATTCTCATTGCACTTGGCGTGGGTGGTGCAGGTTATTATTTTGGCCAACAACAGGTGGATGAATTCCAACAAAAATTGACCGCACTTGAAGCTCAAATCAATAATAAAACCGTGGTTTCAGCACCTGCTCAAGAAGTAAAATTTGATACTACACAGCTTGCTCAGTTAGAGTCTGCGAATAAAGCAACGCAAAACAAAATTGCGCAAGTAGAAGAGCTAATCAATGCCAAATCACATGAGTTAGTTGGCTTACAATCACAAATCAATAAAGTGAGCGCACAAGCTAATGCTCAACAGCCTACTGATTGGTTATTCTCAGAAGCAGATTTCTTGCTCAACAATGCATTGCGTAAATTAGTGTTAGATAATGATGTGGATACAGCGGTTTCACTCTTAAAACTCGCTGATGAAACTCTTGCTAAAGTGAATAACTCACAATCAGCAGCTATTCGTAGTGCAATCAATCAAGATCTGAAACAACTTCTCTCCGTAGCTGGCGTGGATCAAAATGCGGTCATGCAAAAATTATCGCAATTAGCCAATACGGTTGATGAATTACCGGTATTAGATGTGAATTTCGGTGATGATCAAAATGCAACAAAATTATCTGATTCCCTGTCTGACTGGGCGGAAAATGCAGAAAAAAGTGCAACCTCATTCCTAAATCACTTTATTCGTATTTCACCGAAACATGGTGCGGATCGCAAAGAATTATTAGCGCCAAACCAAGATATCTATTTGCGTGAAAACATTCGTTTACGCTTACAATTAGCGATTATGGCAGTGCCTCGTCAGCAAAACGAACTTTATAAACAATCTTTAGAAGCTGTTGCATCTTGGATTCGTAGTTATTTTGATACCAATGCTGAAGTAACTCAAAGTTTCTTAAAATCAGTGGATGAATTATCTGAAGTATCCATCTATGTGGATGTGCCAAGCCAATTACAAAGCTTAAGTATGCTTGATAAGTACTTAAATCGTACACCTTTAGATGTGCAGAAAGTGGAAATTGAAGCAGAAAAAGCGGTTGATAATTCACCAAGAAAAGAAGAAGTAAAACCAGCACCTGAAGCGAAAGCGGAAGAGCCAAAAGCTGAAGAAAAACCCGCTGAAGCACCAGCTGCACAACCGGCAACTGAACCCCAACAATAAGGATAGATAATGTTTAGAGTTCTCTTTTTAATGATCGCCTTACTTGCCGGATTGATTGCAGGGCCTTACCTCTCCGGTCAGCAAGGTTATGTCAGAGTTGAAACGGCAAACACCGTATATGAAATGTCACTCACCACATTAGTGATTCTCTTTGTGGTCACGCTTGCAGTGATTTATTCGTTAGAGTGGTTGGTGACCCGTTTCTTCCGCTTAAGTAGCAATACCTATAACTGGTTCTCTCGCCGTAAACGTGTGAAAGCACAGCGTCAAACCCTTGAAGGCTTGATGAAGATGAATGAAGGCGATTATGCCAAAGCAGAAAAACTGATTGGTAAAAATGCGAAACATTCTGCAGAGCCAGTATTAAATCTGATTAAAGCGGCTGAAGCTGCACAGCAACGCGGTGATGAATTCAGCGCAAACCGTTATTTAATTGAGGCGACTGAACTTGCAGGTTCAGATAACCTAGTTGTCGAAATTGCTCGCACCCGTATTTTATTACAACAAAATAAATTACCGGCTGCGCGCAGTTCCGTTGACAGTTTGCTTGAAATGTCAGATCGCAACAAAGAAGTATTAAAACTTGCTGCTGAAATTTATAGCCGCTCCAAAGCTTATCAAGCTTTAGATGAAATCTTAGATTTAATCGAAGGTTCAGGCTTATTCTCAGCAGAAGAATTTAAAGCGCTTCAACAAGAAACAGAAAATGGCTTGTTAGATGAAAAAATGAATGAAGAAGGCGTTGAAGGTCTGCTTGCATGGTGGGAAGCTCAACCACGCCGTCGTCGCAATGACTTAGAGTTAAAAACAGCTTTAATTCAGCGTTTAATTGATTGTAACGATCATGAGTCAGCTTATGAATTCACGCTTGAAATCATGAAAAAATTGGGTGATAACACCCCAATTAGTCCTGAACTTTGCACGCAAATCACTCGTTTACAAGCAGAAGATAACAGCAAACTGCTCAAACTAGTGGAAAAACGTGCAAAACGTGCGGATGAAAGCCAACGTTGTTGTCTCAATCGTGCATTAGGCTATCTTTATGTGCGTAATAATGACTTCGCTAAAGCAGCAGAAGCATTTAAAGAAGTGACTGCTTGCCCAACCCAGCTCCAACCAAATGATGTCATGATGGCGTCTTATGTATTCGAACAAGCTGGTGACAAAGAAGCTGCAGAAAAAATTCGTCAGGACAGTTTAAAATCAGCCATGTCTATTCAAGACAAACCAGCTGAACAGCAGACTGAACCAAAAACAGATGAAGAACCAACCGCACTTATCGCAAAACGTGATTAAAATAAACAACGACGGGGCTGAATAAAGCCCCGTTTTTTCATTCCCCACCGCCACTTATTTTATTTAAAACCCACTTCTTATTACATTTCTTTATAAGTAATAAATTTCCATTCTTTTCTCACCGATTAAAAATTTTTTACTATATCGCCACGCAAACGATTAAATCATGAAAAATGAATTGGGATTATATTTTAAGTGTCACACCACGTTTTATTCATGCCACGCTGATGACGCTTCATCTCGCCTTTTGGGGCATTTTATTGTCGCTGGTGATTGGTGTGATTTGTGCGGTGATTACCACCTACAAAGTCAAATCATTAACTTGGCTAGTAAAAGGCTATATTGAGCTTTCTCGTAATACGCCTTTATTAATTCAAGTATTTTTTCTCTATTTTGGGCTGTCTAAAATTGGCCTGAAATTAGATGGTTTTACTTGCGGCATTATCGGCCTGGCATTTTTAGGTGGAAGCTATATGGCAGAAGCCTTTCGTGGTGGTTTGGAAGCGGTATCAAAAGGACAAATTGAATCAGCCTTAAGTATCGGCCTAACTCCTTATCAAGCTTTTCGCTATGTCATTTTCCCACAAGCCTTTGCGATTGCGACACCTGCAATTGGCGCAAATTGCTTATTCTTAATGAAAGAAACCTCAGTGATCAGTGCCGTTGCTGTTGCTGAACTCATGTTTGTCGCAAAAGAAGTCATCGGGCTCGATTACAAAACCAATGAAGCCTTATTTTTATTAGTGGTGTTTTATTTGATCATTCTATTACCGATGTCTCTTTTCATCAGTTACTTAGAACGCCGTACTCGGAGAGCAAAATATGGGGCTTGAGTTATTATTCCAAGGCAGCAACATTGAACGCTTGCTCAACGGTTTATGGGTAACGGCTGAAATTGCATTCGTTTCTGTCTTCTTCGCCTGTATTTTAGGTGTGATTTTTGGCGTAATCATGACAAGCAGAAATCCCATTATCAAAGCCATTTGTCGCTTTTATTTAGAATTTGTACGCATCATTCCATTATTAGCGTTACTTTTTCTCGCTTATTTCGGTTTAGCAAAATGGTTTGATATTCACTTAGATGGCATTTCTGTATGTATTTTGGTGTTTATTTTCTGGGGAACAGCAGAAATGGGCGATTTAGTGCGTGGTGCATTAACTTCCATTGAAAAACATCAAGTGGAATCCGCCTACGCTTTAGGTTTAACGCCGTTTCAAACCTTTGTGTATATTTTACTTCCGCAAAGTTTAAAACGTGTGACACCAAGTGCTATTAACCTCTTTACTCGCATGGTAAAAACCAGCTCTTTGGCGATGTTAATTGGTGTAGTCGAAGTGATTAAAGTCGGTCAACAAATTATCGAGCATTCATTATTTAGTAATCAATCGGCGGCGCTTTGGATTTACGGTGTCATTTTCGGTTTATATTTTGTGATTTGTTACCCGCTATCCTTATTTTCCCGTTATTTAGAAACCCGTTGGGAAAGTTAATTTTTATTAGGAAAACACATGGCGTTATTAGAAATTAAAAACCTCGTCAAAAATTACGGTGATGTAGAAGCACTCAAAGGCATCAATCTTTCTATAGAGAAAGGCGAAGTTGTCGTTATTTTAGGTCCATCGGGTTGTGGTAAAAGTACTTTTTTACGCTGCCTAAATGGGCTAGAGGAAATAAAGCGCGGTCAGATTTTGCTGCAAAATGCAGGCGAATTAGGCAAAGACATTCCTTGGGTCAAAGCGCGCCAACGCATTGGGATGGTATTCCAAAGTTATGAACTATTCGCTCATTTATCAGTGATTGACAATATTTTACTTGGCCCTTTAAAAGTACAAAAACGCGATCGCGCAGAAGCTGAAAAACAAGCCGATGAGTTACTTAAACGTGTAGGTCTATATGACCGAAAAAATGCTTATCCGCGAGAATTATCAGGTGGGCAAAAACAGCGAATTGCTATTGTGCGTTCACTATGCATGAACCCTGAAATTATTCTGTTCGATGAAGTAACCGCTGCCCTTGACCCTGAAATGGTACGTGAAGTACTTGATGTAATTTTAGGCCTCGCTAAAGACGGCATGACGATGCTCATCGTTACCCACGAAATGAACTTCGCCCGCCAAGTAGCCAATCGCATTGTGTTTATGGATAAAGGGCAAATTATTGAACAAGCAAAACCGGAAGATTTCTTCACGAATCCAACCACGGATCGTGCGAAAACATTCTTAAATATCTTAAATTATGAACCGAGAGGGACAAACTATGAAGAAAACATTTAAAACATTGACCGCACTTTTCGCCACAGCTACATTAGCATTTGGCTTAACCGCGTGTAATGATAAAGAACCGGCTAAAGACGGAGCAAAAACGGTTTCAAGCCTTGAGCAAATACAAAAAGATGGCAAAGTGCGCATTGGTGTATTTAGCGATAAACCACCATTTGGTTATGTTGATGCACAAGGCAAAAGCCAAGGCTTTGATGTTGAAATTGGTAAAGCGATCGGTAAAGACTTATTAGGCGACGAAAACAAAGTGGAATTTGTTTTAGTGGATGCCGCAAACCGTGCTGAATACTTACTTTCTAAGAAAGTTGATATCATTCTCGCCAACTTCACTGTAACACCAGCTCGTAAAGAAGTGGTAGATTTTGCGAATCCATATATGAAAGTGGCACTCGGTGTCGTATCAAAAGATGGCTCAGTCATTACTGATCTTGAACAATTAAAAGGCAAAACCTTGATCGTGGATAAAGGCACTACTGCTGATATTTTCTTCACCAAAAACTATCCAGATGTGAAGTTATTGAAATTCGAACAAAATACCGAAACCTTTGAAGCCTTACGTGATGGCCGTGGTGATGCATTATCTAATGACAATACCTTCTTATTCGCTTGGGCAAAACAAAATCCAGGTTATACCGTGGGCGTAAAAAACTTTGGCGATCAAGATGTTATTGCACCAGCTGTTCGCAAAGATGCACCTGAATTGTTAAATTGGTTAAATAACGAAATCCAAACCTTAGGCAAAGATGGGCGTTTAAAACAAGCTTATGAAAAAACCTTATTGCCAGTTTATGGTGATACCGTCAGCGAAAGCGATATCGTGGTTGAATATAAATAATTTAACCCCATTCACTTCTCCTTTAGTCCAACTCAAGGAGAAGTGAAAACTTACTAAGTTTTGACCGCACTTCCAATTTTAAATGCGAAATATGTTTTTTCTAGATATATGCCTATTTTACCCTTCAACAGCATTTCTTGTATTATCACTTTATAACATCTAAATTTGATAATGATTCTTATTTATGGCAATATTCTGATGTTTTATTCAGACAGGAGTTTATATGCAAAAAAAATCAACAATTCGTTTAATTTTGGCCGTTCTATTACTGACTTTTGGTATCACTACTCAAGCAGAAATAAAAACAATCAAAGATGTATTAGGACGAGAAGTTAACGTTGATGTGCCCGTAAAAAATGCCGTGTTAGGCTTTTACTATCCTGATTACATTGCTGTTACGGGTGTTGAAAATTTTAAATATGTTAAAGGTATCTCACGTGAATTTTGGGAAAAATTTAATCCAGGAAGTTGGGCATTGTTTTCTGAAAAAATGCCTGAACTCAAAAATATTGCTGATATTGGTAATGTAAATACAGGAACTTTCTCAACCGAAAAAACCTTGGCATTAAAACCTGATGTATTGATTCTTGCAGAATGGCAATATCAAACTATTGGTTCCGAACTACCAAAGTTAGAACAAGCTGGCGTTCCAATTATTGTTGTCGATTTTAATGCTCAAAGTGTAGAACGACACACCCAAAGCGCAAAGATTTTTGGGCAACTTGCAGGTACCGAAGAACGAGCAAATAAAATTGCAGATGAATATGCTCAAGGCATTACTGATATTCAAAAACGTGTAAAAGAGGCTAACCTACCTAAACCTAAAATCTATGTAGAATTTGGCAATAAAGGTCCTAGTGAATATAGCTTTACCTTTGGTAAAAATATGTGGGGTGCTATTGCTGAAACTGTTGGCGGGGATAACGTAAGCGCGCCTTTTGTCGAAAATTGGGGACCAATTAATCCAGAACAACTTCTTGCCGCACAACCTGAAGTTATTATGATTTCTGGCACAGAAATGGGGCATGAAACTAACGATGAAATGATGGCGATGGGAATAAACATCAATGAACAGGATGCACAAAAACGCCTAAAAGGTTTCTTAACCCGTGCAGGGTGGCAAGATTTACCTGCAGTTAAAAACCACCGTGTTTACGGTATTTATCATACGGCTTCTCGCTCACTAAGTGATCTAGCAGCCGCTCAATTTATGGCAAAAGCACTTTACCCAAAACTTTTTGAAGACATAGACCCACAAAAAACCTTTATGGATTTCCATAAAAACTATTTGCCTATCATACCTAGTGGTACATTTTTTATTAAATTGAAAGATTAAACAATTCATAAGGTGAGCGATGCTCACCTTTTTTATATTCTCACTGCCTTTCATAAGTGAAAACTCCTTTATTTTTGACCGCTCTTTGGAAGATGCGGTGTAAATCTCGCCTTTAATGGCATTCTTTCCTGAATACGTTCCCGATTAATCTGTAACGCCGCCTCTGTGGCTTCATAGTCCAACCATAAACTTGGATCATCGGGTAACGTTTCATTCCAAATATACTGCACGTTAAAGCCTCGCGCCTTACATTCCGCATGCAATGCATCATACCGTTTCTTTAAAAACGCCAATTTATTAAAGAAAAAGCGCACATGCCCTTCACCTAATTTATATTCCGTAGGCTGTCCTTTCAAATGAAATTTACCTTTCGCCACGGCGTTAGGAATGCGGGTTAATTCGCGATGCTCCGCTAAAAGATGCTGATCACAAAGCTCCGCTGGCGGAACAAGATTAATTCGAGTCATAATCGATACCAAATAAAAAGGAACATAGTACGGGGCGTAAAGGTATTTGTCTATCTCATAATAAATACGCCCCAAAAGATTAATTATTTTTCTTTGATTTTCACATAAATCAACCTTTGTTAAACTCATTAAAAATATCGTTATTGAAGGAACCCGCATGTCTGTCAAAACATTTGAAAAATTGACCGCACTTTTAGATAAACATCAAGCACGCTATCGTGTCGTTGAACACCCCACAGCAGGAAAATCAGAAGAAGTGGCTAAAATTCGTGGTACAGAATTAGGGCAAGGGGCAAAAGCTCTAGTATGCAAAGTGAAAGGAAATGGCGTAAAACAAGCAGTGTTAGTTATATTGCCGGCTGATCAACAATCTGATTTAAGCAAAGTTGCAGCCTATTTAGGCGGCACGAAAGCCTCGCTTGCTAGTCCTGCAGAAGTAGATACCCTAACTGACTGTGTATTTGGTGCAATTCCGCCTTTTAGCTTTCATCCTAATTTGTTATTAATTGCCGATCCTAGCTTACTGTCTCGTTATGATGAATTAGCGTTTAATGCAGGTACGTTAGAACGCTCTATTATTCTCAATACACAAGATTATGCCTCAATCGTTCAGCCCACATTAGTGGATGTAATAAAAACCGAATAGAGAAAAGATTGGTTGTCTTTCATTTGATTGATACAATGCTTCCGTTTTTCTATTAATTGGACATCTCATGAAAAAATATCTTAAAGCATTTATTCTTTTACCGTTGATTATTCAAATTATTGGCACTATTGGCCTAATGTTCGCAAACAATGATGCCGATGGATTTCAATCTTCAGCGATTACCGTCTTTATCGTGGCTGCGGTACCGACTTTTCTCATTACACTTTGGGCAGCATTTCACCGTTATGCGAGTTATCACGTAAAAGCTATCGCATTAATTTCGGTACTAATTGGATTTTGTTATACCGTCGTAGCGGGGATCTTTTATGCAACGCTAGTAAATGATATGGGATTTGGCGAATGGTTACGTGCAGGAGGATTAGAAATTACCTGCTTAATGGCCGCAGGTTTGGCGCTTTATTCTGTTATGGTATTACCGCTCTTGTTACCTAAAGAACGCCCGCTATAAGGCGATTTGAGGCGAATATTGAGCAGTTAAACCCACCAAATCTGCTAATGAAATTGACCGCACTTGATTGTTTTCTGGCAAAAGTGCGGTTAAATTTCGGGCTAAAACATCCTGCTCCAACACAAAACATTGTCCTTTGCATTGAGTAAACATTTCCCCATACTTTACCGCTAGCAACACGCCATCTTGCCATAAAACCACCGCATCATTTTCCGTGATTTCTGTCAAATAACGTTGAAGTTCTGTCTCAGAATAATGAGCTTGAGAAAAGGTATAAAGCATAATATTCCTTAAAACGTAAACACTTTTTCTGCTTGGCTGAGTTTATTGATCAGCGAAGTGCGGTCAATTTTTTCAGCAGAAATAATGAGTTGTTCTGTTTGCAAATGGTATTGGTCGAGCGAATCGGCGCAGACAAAGCGCTGTTCAATATCGTATAAATCCAATAATTTAAAGGTACGAATAAAGTCTTTTTGTAACAATAACTCAGGATTTTGTCCATCGAGTAGATTTAATACACCATCATCGATAAAAAAGACACCGATTTCCTCTTCATCACAAAATGCTGTTGCAGCAAGCAAAGCATCTAAACCTTCACGAGAAATCGCGTTTCCATGCGGTGCGGTACGAAATAAGAATGCTAGCTTCATAATGTCACTACCCGATCTGCTTTTAATGCCATCGCCATAAACTCGCCTAAGCCTGTAATCTCAAAACCTTCTGCCAGATTCGTTTGATCCGTATCTTTTGCCGTAAGTGCATCCACTACGCCACGACGTTGTGAAGCGGCTACACATAAATGCAAAGGAATATGATGCTGCGCTGAAAAGGCTTGCCAAGCTTGCGTGAGATTACATTCATCATTGGCAGGATAAACAAAACCATTGCCATTACTCACACCGTCTTGGAAAAAGAAAATTTGGTTAATGACATGCCCTTTTTCAAGTAAAGCTTGGGCTAATTGATAGGCAAGAAAAGCCCCTTCTTTTCCATAAACAGGACTTTTCACGGCGAGAACATAGTTCATTACTCTTGCTCTTGTTTGATTTGACGAATATACAAATACACGGTGTGGCGAGAAATCGCGAGGCGATCAGCCACTAAATTGATGGCATCTTTAATATCAAAAATGCCTTTTTCGTAAAGTGAAATCACAATCTGACGGTTCTTATTATTATTCGAAACCGAGCGATCTGCATTCACTTCTTCAATGGTTTTTTCTACCGTTTGTGCCACCAATTCTTCCACTGAACTTGCAAAATTGACGGAAGAGGTTTCATTTTGTTCCTGCGTTGGCATAAAGGTCTGCATAAATTGAGAGACCGGCACATCCAAATTAATATTGATACAAAGTAAACCAATAATGCGTTGTTTGCCATTTCGAATAGCGATGGTCACGGACTTCATCAACACATTGCCTTTCGCACGCGTGAAATAAGGCTTAGACACACTCTCACTTTGCATATTACGCAAGGATTTCAGGGCTAAATCCGTAATCGGGGAACCTACCTGGCGATTGGTATTATGCCCATTGGCGATACAAATGGCGGAATGCTCAATATCTTCCAAAGAGTGCAATACGATTTCACAATGCTTGCCAATCAACGCGCTCACGCCATCAACTACCGCTTTATAGGAAATCAGAATAGCACGATCTTCATCAGTGAAAGGTTGTCTATCGGTTAGTATCATTTTTCAAATCTGGTAGGGAAAATGACCGCACTTTGGACAAAGTGCGGTTGAATTAAGGATTATTTTTTAGGATTAACGTCTAATACTTCAACGTCGAAGTAAAGCGTTGCATCAGGTGGAATTGAATCGCCTGCACCTTGTTTGCCATAAGCTAATTCAGGTGGAATCACTAATTCGATTTTACCGCCTTTCTTCACTAACTGAAGACCTTCAGTCCAACCTTTGATCACTTGGTTTAATTTAAACTCAACCGGTTGACCACGTTCAACAGAGCTATCAAATACTTTACCATCTGGTAATTTACCGGTGTAATGTACTTTCACAGTATCCGTTGCTTTAATCGCATCACCTTTACCTGCTTCAGTAATTTTGTAAAGTAAGCCATCTTTAGTGCTTTTCACACCGTCTTTTTTCGCAAATTCAGCGCGGTATTTATCGCCTTCTTCTTTTGCAGCTTTCGCTTGTTGTTCTACTTTTGCTTTCGCTGCAGACACTAATTGCTCTTGAATACCATCTAAGGTTTGTTGAATTTTTTCGTCTTTACGAACATCAACTTTACCTTCTAATGCATCTTTTAAGCCATCTAAAATACGCGCATTATCGTATTGAATCACTTCTTTTTGAGCATCCACTAAATCTTTTACTTGGTTACCCATTAATGCACCTACAGCATAAGACGCATCACTTGCGCTTGGCGCTTCTTTATCTTCTGCAAAAACAGAACCTGAAACAACCGCACTTACCATAAGTGCAGCAAGAGAAAGCTTTTGAATTTTCAACATTTTGCTTGATCCTTTATAATAGAAACGGAATAGCGAATAGGTTAAATCGGATTGACCAAATTCACAACATTTTTTTAAAAATTAGAGAAATTTTATGCAAAATCAACAAATTTTAGAAGATCGCATCGCCGAACTTGAAATGAAAATTGCTTTTCAAGAACAACTTTTAGACGAACTCAACCAAGCATTAGTTCAACAACAGTTTGATATGGATAAAATTCAACTTCAACTCCGCTATCTCGCTGGCAAATTAAAAGATATGCAACCTTCTAATATTGCCAGCCAAGCAGAAGAAACGCCGCCTCCGCATTATTAAAATGTAATAAAACCATATTTTATCTAAATGCGTGATCTTCATCACAAATTCATAAAAAATATTTTTATTTTATTGAAAAAATAACTAAGTGTTTTTATGGTTACCCCTATAGTTGTATAGCCAAATAGAGGATGTAAAAATGGCAAAGTTAGAAATAAAAAATATTACAAAAAAATTTGGTGACTTTTACGCAGCAAATAATATTACTTTTACCGCTGAAGAAGGCGAGTTTGTCACCTTATTAGGACCAAGCGGCTGTGGTAAAACCTCCTTATTAAAATTAATCGCTGGATTTCACGTGGCAGATGAAGGTGAAATCCTTATCGGAGGAAAAAATGTTAACAATGTTCCTCCAGAAAAACGCAATACAGCCATGTGTTTCCAATCCTATGCCCTTTTCCCTCACCTCAACGTTTCTCACAATATTTGCTATGGTTTAAAGCAACGTAAAATTGATATTGAAGAACAAAAACAGCGTTTAAATCTTGCATTGAAACAAATGGATTTAGAATTTCATAAATTGAAATTACCCAATGAGCTTTCTGGTGGTCAACAGCAACGTGTCGCATTAGCCAGAGCCATGGTCACTCGTCCAGATGTAATTTTATTTGATGAACCGCTTTCCAACTTAGATGCCAAATTACGCGAAAGTGTACGTTTTGAAATTAAGCAACTCTCAAAACAATACAATTTGACTAGTATTTATGTGACTCACGATCAGGCTGAAGCCCTGACCATGTCAGATAAAATTATTGTGTTAAATAAAGGTGCTATTGAGCAAATTGGCTTTCCTCAAGATATTTACCATCATCCTAAAAACCGCTTTGTGGCAGATTTTATTGGCATTGCCAATATCACGGAAGCCAATGTAAAAAACATCGGCGATAACCTTTATGCTGTTAGTTCTATTTTTGGCGATTTCACCGTATTTTCTGAGAAAAAACCGGAATCAGAACGAATTTATATTTGCTTTCGACCGGAAGACATTGAATTGTTACCAAACGCACAAACGGAAGCGGAAAACCAAATTACAGTAGATATCATCAACACCGCTTTTATGGGCAATATCACGGAAGTGCAAGGAGTCATTAAACGTAATGATGAAGAGAAAAAATTACGCCTGCAACTAACAAAATGTCCGAATTTGAGCGATAAACTCACCTTTACGGTTCCCCGCTATGCGATTAAATTCTTGGAGTCCGTAAAATGAAAAGTCTCAAAAATGATGTAAAAGCATGGTTATTGCTATGTAGCGGTTTAGGTACGATCCTATTTTTAATGGGGTCCACGTTCTACATTGTCGTCTCTCAAAGCCTTGGTTTATACAGTATGGGCGGGGAAGAAAGTCAATTTAGTTTAGAGTATTGGCAAGCCGTATTAAATAGCCCAGTATTCCAAAATTCGTTTATTTATTCCGTAAAAGTGTCTTTATTAGGGGCGATTTTATCCATCATCGTGGCTTATCCCATTGCCATGTGGTTACGTAAAAAATTACCAGCCAAGGTAACAATTATAACTATCTTGCGGGCGCCTATGTTGGTACCAGGATTAGTTGCAGCCTTCTTGTTCGTCAATATGATCTCTTACCACGGCATTCTTAATGAGGTATTTGTTTATTTAGGCATTTGGGACGAACCGAAAACCTTACAAAATGATGAATTTGGTTGGGGGGTAGTGATTTTACAAATGTGGAAAAACATTCCCTTTGCTTTAATTCTTATTGGTGGCGCGGTCAATTCACTGAAAACTGATTTATTAGATGCGGCAGCTAATTTAGGTTCGAGTCCTTGGCAACGTTTTTGTTATGTGATATTCCCTCTAACCTTAGGTGCGGTACAAGTTTCCTTTATTTTAATATTTATCGGTGCACTCGGTGATTTCGCCTTTTATAGTATTGCAGGTCCTCGTAGTACCTATTCTTTAGCACGTTTAATGCAAATGTCCGCCTATGAATTTGAAGAGTGGAATCAAAGTGCGGTCATGGCATTAACTATTATGTTGACCTCTGCCTTCTTCTCCATCCTAGTGTCATTATTGATTAAACCATTAGCCGTCAAACGTGGAGAAGTCAAATGAGTAGTTCCGTACAAATCACAACGAAAAATGGTCGATTAATCGCACGAATTTCCTTAACTTTCTTTATTCTTGCTAATTTTATTTGGTTGTTCTTGCCATTTTTGATGGCTGGTTTATGGTCATTGGTAGATCCCGCTAAACCGTGGAGTTATCCAGATATTTTCCCTCAATCATTATCTTTTGAGCGTTGGAAAATCGTCTGGGAAACCACCTCTTTACCTGAAGCAATGTTTAATAGCTATACCATTGCGCCTACGGTTTCTCTGATCACTATTTTACTCTCTCTCCCAACAGCTTATGCATTTGGACGTATGGAGTTTAGAGGTAAAAAATTAGCAGAATTATTAACACTGATTCCATTGGTTATTCCAGGCATGATTATTGCCCTATTCTTTAGCCGTATGTTATTGGATTTAAATATTAATAATCCATTCATCGGCATTGTTATTGGGCATGTTGTACTCACGTTACCTTATGCTATTCGGATTTTATCCGCAGGCTTTTCTTCTGTACCGCAAGACCTTATTGATGCTAGCCGTGACTTGGGTGCATCTAAATTTACCGTTTTCAAAGACGTATATATGCCGATGTTAAAACCCAGTTTTTTAGCATCAATTATTTTCTGTTTAGTGAAAAGTATTGAAGAGTTTGCTATCGCTTTCGTTATCGGCTCACCTGACTTTATTACCGTGCCAACCATTTTATATTCTTTCCTCGGTTATTCTTTTATTCGTCCGAATGCGGCCGTTGTATCGATTATTTTGTTGGTACCAAACATTATTTTGATGATGATTATCGAAAAATTGTTGAAAGGGAATTATCTCTCTCAATCCACAGGAAAAGCATAATTTTCACAAGGAGCATCTTATGCAAAAAAATATCCGTAAACTTCTATCCATTGGTCTTACCGCTGCCGCCTTGGCTGTCAGCACTTTCGCCTCGGCTTCCACAGACTTAAGTGATAAATCTTGGAGTGAAATCGAAGAACTCGCTAAAAAAGAAGGGAAATTGACAGTTAGCGTTTGGTATTTGCAGCCGCAATTCCGTAATTTTGTCAAAGAATTTGAAAATCAATACGGTATTAAAGTCAAAGTACCTGAAGGCACCTTGGACGGTAATATCAATAAACTGATCGCTGAAAAAAATCTAGAAACCGGCAAAATGGATGTGGTTGTGTTAAATGCTGACCGTTTAGGCAACGTAGCGAAAAATGACATTCTTGTAAAACTCAATAACTTACCAAATTTCGATAAATTAAATCACTACTTACAAGGTGTTGAATTGGGCGATATGGCAGTAGGTTATTGGGGAAACCAAACCGGTCTAGCTTATGATCCTATGCGAATCAAAGAAGAGGAATTGCCACAATCTTGGGCAGACATGGAAAGCTATATTGATAAAAATCCAAAAAAATTCGGCTATTCAGATCCAAATGGTGGTAGCTCCGGTAATGCCTTCATTCAACGAGCTTTAGTGTACATCAATGGTGATTATGATTATCGTACCGATAAAATCGATGAAGCACAGATTGCTAATTGGAAGAAAACCTGGGATTGGTTCAGCAGTAAAAAAGATGCGCTAATCCGTACCGCTTCAAATGCTGATAGTCTAACCCGTTTAAACGATGGTGAGTTAGTAATTGTCTCCGCATGGCAAGATCACTTGTTCAGCTTGCAAAAACAAGGTGCAATTACTGACCGTTTAAAATTCTATGTACCAAAATTTGGGATGCCTGGTGGTGGTAATGTTGTAACCGTAGCAAAAAATGCGCCGAACCCAGCCGCATCACTTGTTTTCGTGCATTGGATTACCTCACCTGAAGTACAACAGAAATTAAACCAAGAATTCGGTGTTCGTCCACTAAATAGTGAATCTGGTTTGAAAGATACCATTTTCTTCTCAACACCATGGCGTAAAGCCGAAATGGAAGCCTTCACAAAAGAGGTTATTTCGAGATAAACAATAAACCGCACTTTAACGTGCGGTTTACTTTTATAGGCTAATAAAGTGCGGTCAGTTTTAACCACATTTACAACCAAACAAAATAAGTCATACTGCCTATGATGGCGATACAGAATAGATTGAGAATCAAGCCGACTTTGGCCATATCAAGTTGTTTCACATTGCCTGTTGCAAACACAATAGCATTTGGCGGTGTAGCGATTGGCAACATAAATGCACAACTTGCCCCACAAGCGATAATTGCGGCTAAAGCGATAGGCGGTAAATTCATAGATTGTGCCACTGAAATCACAATTGGCATAATCAACGCTGCACTGGCGGTATTCGATGTAAATTCCGTTAAGAAAATAATAAATGCCGTCATCACAAAGCAAAGTACCCAAAGTGGTTTGGTTTGCACAAACTGAACGATACTATCCGCCATAATCTTACTGGCACCAGAATCTTTCATCACGATACTGAGTGTTAAACCACCACCGAATAAAACGAGCACGCCCCATTCAACACGCTCTTGAATTTCTTTCCAACTCGCGACACCTGAAACACAAATAAAGATCACAACGCATAGTGCAATCACGGTATCAAAGTTTTCAATTTTTTTCGGCAATTCAAGGAAAGCCGTAATCCATGGGTTTAAGAGAGAGCTGAAAAGTAACATAATCGCCATACCGATAAAGATCACTAAGGTAATGATATTTTTTCGATTAAAGCTGACTTTCTCAAGTGATGGATTAAAATCCACAGAAAAGTCTGGACGTAAAATCACCCATAAAGAAAAAATCATTGAAGGCACAAGTAAGATCATTACTGGGAAACCGTAACTTAGCCATTCAGTGAAAGTCACCTGAATTTGAGATGCCAAAATCGCATTTGGCGCACTTCCCACTAATGTACCAATACCACCGATACTGGCACTAAATGCCATGCCTAGCAATACAAAGGCATACAACCGATGGTTTTTCTCCGCATTGATACCTTTTAACATCCCCATCGTGAGCGGTAACATCATCGCCGCCACGGCGGTGTTGTTAATCCACATAGAAAGGAATGTAGTTACGGTGAAAAGATAGGTAATAGAAAGTTTTAAGTTTCCTTTGGCCAAACGAATAATGTAATTTGCAATAATCTTGTCTAGGTTCTGAATTTGCAGCACCGCAGCCACCACAAATCCCCCAAAGAACATATAAATAATTGGCGTGGAGAATGGTGCAAGGGCTTTTTGCGTATTAATCAAGCCTAATCCTATGGCCACGACAGGCACCATAAGGGATGTCACAGTAATATTAAAGGCTTCCGTTAACCATAAAATACCAATAAAAATCAGCAAGGCTAACCCGCGATTCTCTTGAGCAGAAAACGGCAATATTTTGATTAACACCAACATGAAGACAAAGTCTAAGGCAAGAATAATGAGACTTTTATATTTAGAGAGAAAGGTTTGTTGAGTTTGCATATACAATCTCCTATAAAACGATAGGGGAGATTATTAATTAGCATTTAACAGAGAAAATTGAAACATATTTTTAACAAATTTGTGATGCGCTTCAAACTATTTTTGTATAAACAACAAACCGCACTTAAAAGTGCGGTCTGTTTTGCTTTCGTTTTTTATTGTTGCATGCGTGCTTGAATACGTTCTGGCAATCTTAATCCAACGAGAGCAACAAGGACAATTGTCCAGAATAAGGTGACATACACAAGGGCTGAACCAAGTCCCACTCTTTCACTAAGTGCGGCGGCAATCACAGGAGACACCCCACCACCGATCGCAGCGAAGTTATAGATGAAACCAATACCTGTGCTTCGCATTTCAGCTGGGAAGAAAGTGGCCATATATTTTGGCACTAAACCGGCAATCCCTAAGTTAGTTGCAAGTAAGAAGAAGAGCAACGCACCAAGTGCTAATACATTATTCTCTGGCAAATAGAATACTGGGAAGAGGAAAAAAAGCGATAATAATAAGCTATATACAAAGGTTTTCTTCTCACCCAATTTATCCCCGATAAAGCCGGCAATTAAGGTACCGATGAGGATACCAAAGCCTGCCCAGAACATCAGTGATTTCACATTTTCAGCATAGCCATTTTCTTTGAGATAAAGTGGAAGTAAACCTACTACCGGCCAGTTTACGGAGAAAATTGAATAGCAAACTAAGAAAATAATTAAGGTAATTGGTAATTGTTTTTTAGTGAATAGGTCAGTAAGTGGAACTTTATTCACTTTACCCGCTGCTTTCGCTTGCGCCCATTCTTCACTTTCAGGTGCATGACGACGAACGTAGAGCACTAAAGCAACTGGTGCTAAACCGATGAAGAAAGCCATACGCCAACCATAAGTTTGAGATACCCAAGGAATCACTTGAGAAGCAAGAATATTACCAATGGAGAAGCCACTCACTAAGAATGCACTGGCTTTTGTACGTAAATGTTGTGGCCAGCTTTCAATGGCATAAGAGGAAGAACAAGCATATTCACCTGCCATCCCCATACCGATAATCATACGGAAGATGAAAAGCCAAATATAACTGGTGGATAAACCGCACAAGAATGTCCCGACGGAATACGTAATAATGGAAACAATCATTGCTAAACGACGACCATATTTATCGGCAAAGCTACCAAAAATCGCCCCACCTAATGGACGCGCCACGAAGGCTGCAAGTAATAATGTGGATGTTTCCGTTGTGCTCATGGCGAATTCTTTTTGAATATCCAAAAGCACGTAAGTGATAAGCATATAATCGAAGCCATCAAAAACATAACCTAACCAAGCCGCAAATAACGCTTTCTTTTGCGTAGGACTGACTTCTTTATACCATGGTAATGATGTTGCCATAACAACCTCCCTTCCTTGTATTTGAGAATTTTGTGGTATAGATCACAGAATTTAAAATCACTGCTAATTTCTGCTTGCATAAATAAAGATAAGACGTATGATGTCTTATGTCAATTAGAGAGAATGAGAGCTGGATCACAAATTCAGAAAATAGATTAGAAAATGAGAACAGAAATGAAAAAAACAAGTAAAAAAGAAGCAAGTCTCGTTTTGCAGGATAAAATCAAATCGCTCATCATTAAACAAAATCTTAAATCCGGCGATTTGATGCCAACAGAAAATGAACTGATTGAACAGCTTGGGGTGAGCCGCTCCAGTTTACGTGAAGCCATTAAATCTTTAGAGGCGCTACATATTTTAGATATTCGCCATGGCGTCGGTACCTTTGTGAGTGAATCTTCTCTTGTGCCAATGATTCGCGGATTAAGTTTTCACACCCAACTGAATTTGCATAATGATCATAATCAGCTGATTAATATTTTGGATATTCGGGAAATTTTGGAATACGGTTTTGCCCCGATGGTTTTAGGAAAAATTAGCCAAGAACAGACCGCACTTTTGCAAAAATCAGTAGCAAATATGGAGAAAAATGCACGAGAACAAAAGTTTTCGCCTAAAGATGAATACCACATTCATTTAAAGCTTTATGAACCATTAAATAACCCATTACTGATTCAATATTTAGATGCGTTTTGGCAAATTTATCAACAAGTAGAAAAAGGCTTACCGCCACCAATACTTTCTCCTGAAAAATTAGCCATGCAACACCGTGAATTAATTGATGCCGTGGAAGCGCATGATTTGGTACGCATGCAACGTGCGATCTTGCAATATTTCCAAAGTATTCGCCAACGCTTACAACAAGGAGGGCATGATGCAAACTAATGGATTAAACATCGCCTTAATCGGCTGCGGCTTTTTTGGCGTTCAGTTGGCTTCTGCATTTGACAACGCCCAAGCAAACTTAATTGCGGTGACCGATATCAACCCTTCTCTTGCACAAAAACTTGCAGAGCAATACGGTAGCCAAGCCTTTTTTAGTGTGGAAGAAATGTTGACTGAAACCAAACCTGATTTAGTCGTTATTGCCACACCAAACTACGCCCATTATTCCCCAGCGATCTTAGCGTTAAACGCTGACTGTCATGTCTTTATTGAAACGCCTTTTACCTTAAGCGCTTCTCAAGGCCAACATTTACGCCGCCTTGCAGAAGAAAAGGGTAAAGTCATTTTTGTGGGCCATTTAGAGCGTACGTTACCTGGCATGTTAAAAGTCAAAGCGGCTTTAGAACAAGGAAAATTAGGCAGAATTACCGTAGCACGAGCCATGCGTCAGCGTTGGATTGAAAACCTACCAAACAAAGAATGGTGGAAATTAGATGCCAATCTTACGGGTGGTGAGCTTTTCCACCTCATTCACGAACTGGATTTACTCTGTTGGTTATTAGGCGATATTGAGGCGGTCTTTGCTCAAGCCGCTAATCAAGCGCATCACGATACGCCAGACAGCCGTGATGTGTTGCAGTTGCTATTACGTTTTAAAAATGGCGTATTAGGTTCGCTTGAAATGGGCACGGCTTATCGATTACACCAATGGGGCATTCAAATTCATGGTGAAAATGGTGTAATTGAAGTCAATTTCTTTACCTCAAGTGTCACATTTAATTATCTAGATGGAAAAATAGAACACGTTGATTTATTTGATGAATTTGAGGCTGATTTATCTTTACGCGAAAGTGCAAAAGGCACTCAGCAATATAATGTCACCCACGCACCTTGCCAACTTTGGTTAAGTCGAGCCGCTGAAATCGAAGTACAAAGCGTGGTAGAGCACTTAACGCAAGGAAAAACCAGCCCATTAAGTCTATGTTTAACTGAAGCCATCGAAGTTGCAGAAGCAGCGAAGCAATCCATGGTAACGGAAAAACAAATCTCAGTGAAAAAATAAGGAGTTTATTATGATGCGATATGGTGTTGTTGGCGTTGGCTATTTTGGTGCGGATTTAGCCCGTTTCATGAATGAATTTGATGATGCACAGATTACAATGGTATACGACCCTGAAAATGGTGAAACCATTGCTCAAGAATTACAATGCGTAGCGGCAAAATCTCTTGAAGAATTGGTCACTTCCCCTGATGTGGATTGCGTGATTGTTGCCACCCCAAACTACTTACACAAAGAACCGGTCATCCTTGCAGCAAAAAACAAAAAACATGTTTTCTGTGAAAAACCAATTGCCTTAAGTTATCAAGACTGTGACGACATGGTACGCGCTTGTGAAGAAAATGGCGTCACCTTTATGGCTGGCCATGTGATGAACTTCTTTAACGGTGTTCACCATGCCAAAGAATTAATCAATCAAGGCGTGATCGGTAAAGTGCTTTATTGTCACACTGCACGTAACGGCTGGGAAGAACAACAACCGACTATCTCATGGAAAAAAATCCGTGAAAAATCTGGCGGCCACTTATATCACCATATTCACGAATTAGACTGCGTACAATTCATTATGGGGGGCATGCCAAAAACTGTTACCATGGCAGCCGCCAATGTTGCACACAAAGGCGAAAACTTTGGTGATGAAGACGATATGATTTTTGTCACCATGGAATATGATGATAATCGCTTCGCAGTTCTAGAATGGGGTTCCGCTTTCCGTTGGGGTGAGCATTATGTATTAATTCAAGGGGAAAAAGGTGCGATCAAACTTGATATGTACAATACCAAAGGTACCCTTCGTGTAGATGGAAAAGACACCTATTTCCTCATTCACGAAACCCAAGAAGAAGACGATGACCGTACCCGTATTTACAACAGCACAGAAATGGACGGTGCGATTCAATACGGCAAACCGGGTAAACGTACACCGCTCTGGTTAAGTTCTATCATGAAAAAAGAAATGCGTTATTTAAACGATATTCTTCATGGTATGGAACCAACTGAAGAATTTGTAAAATTACTCACCGGTGAAGCGGCTCGTGCAGCTATCGCCACTGCTGATGCGTGTACCCGCTCTCGTTACGAAAACCGCAAAGTTGATTTATCAGAAATCATCGGTAAATAAAAATAACATAAAAATTAACCGCACTTTGGTAGAAAACTAAAGTGCGGTACTTATTGGTAACAGAAAGAGTAATAACATTATGGATAATAAAACGTGGCTAGATTTTTTGACAGCTTTTGGCTCTATTGCTACTCCAATTCTCGTTTTATTCCTTACTGGAGCTGGATGGAAAATCAGACAATCAATTGAACATAAAACAAAACTAGAAGAAAAACTAAGGGATGACCGAATAGAAATTTATCATCAAATACTTGAACCCTATATCATAATATTAATGCCTGATGCAGCTTGGAACTTAGATCCTAAAAACAAAGGAAAAGATAAAAATAATGAAGCAACAACAAAATTACTTTCTTTAGAATATAGAAAATTATCATTTAGATTATCTCTGATTGGTTCGGATAATGTGGTAAAAGCATTCAATAACTTATATCAATATTTCTATAAAAATGCTGAAAACTCCGAATCTACTATACAATCAAATCCTACTGATAAAGCAAAAGAAATGATGTCCCTCATTGGATTATTATTGTTAGAAATACGGAAAAGTATGGGAAATGAAGAGACCAAATTAAATGAATGGGATATGTTGGAATGGTTTATTACTGATGCAAGAAAAATGAAAGAAGAATAAAATCAGCTTTTATAAATACCAAAAACCACCAACTATCTAAAAGTATGGTGGTTTTCAAATATATTACGGCGATAACCGCTCTCTTTCCCATTTTCCATCATTGTATAAATAACAAATTCTGTCATGTAAACGACTTGGGCGACCTTGCCAGAATTCGATGCGATCAGGAATCACAAGATAACCGCCCCAATGTGGTGGTCGTGGGACATTTAATGGATGTTTTGCTGCAATCAATGCCGCTTTCGCTAATAAAGATTTGTGACTAGAAATGACCGCACTTTGCTCACTGGCCCAAGCGCCAATTCGGCTGGTGTAAGGGCGAGTCGCAAAATATTCATCTGATTGTTCAGGCGAGATTTTTTCAGCTTTGCCCTCAATACGCACAGAGCGTTCTAATTCAGGCCAAAAGAATGTCAGGGCGACGAAAGGATTATGTTCTATGGCTCGACCTTTTCGGCTGTGATAATTTGTGAAAAAGACAAAACCTTGTTCGTTCACTTCTTTTAACAGCACCATACGGCTTGTTGGTCGACCATCTTCATTGACTGTCGCGACATTAACACCTGTCGGCTCATTTACCTTGGCTGTAATTGCTTCATTGAGCCATTTTTCAAATTGTTTTATCGGATTGGGATCGCAATCATGCTGAGAAAGCGCCCGTTTGCAATAATCCTCACGAATATCATGTAAGTCCATTTTCTTTCTCCTTTTGCTTGAAAACAAAAAGCCCTTGCAGTTGCAAGGGCTAGTATAGTCCGTTAATTATTTACCATCAACACTCACGCCATAAAACGCATCATAGCCAAATGGGCTTTGTACATAGCCTTTTACGCGAGGGCTAAGTGGTGCGAAACCAACAGAGTGCGCAACAGGAATCCACGGAGCTTGATCATGGAAAATCACTTGTGCTTGTTTATAAAGCGCTGCACGTTCATCTTTATTGGTTAAACCAATCGCTTTATCTAATAAGGCATCAAATTCTGCATTTTTAAAACGCGCAAAGTTTGAGTTACCAGCGTTAGCACTTGCAAGTAACGGAGAAAGGAAGTTATCCGGATCACCGTTATCGCCTGACCAACCAAAGATACCAGCCGTTAATTCGCCTGCTTTAGCACGTTTTTGATAGTCAGCCCATTCAAACGTTACTGGATTTGCTTTTACACCTACTTTCGCCCAGTCTGCCATCACAAGTTCAGCCATACGTTTTGGATTCGGGTTAGACGCACGTACCACTGGTTGAATCCAGAAGTCCGTTTCAAAACCGTTTGGATAACCTGCTTCCGCTAAAAGTTGTTTCGCTTTCTCTGGATCATACGGATAATCTTGGATTTCGTCGTTATAACTCCAAATTGTTGGTGGCAATGGATTTTTCGCTGCAGTGCCTGCACCTTGATAAACCGCTTCAATAATCGCTTTTTTGTCCACCGCATAATTCAATGCTTGACGCACTTTCACGTTATCAAACGGTGCTTTTTCCGTATTGAATGCGATATATGCCACGTTTAAACCTTTTTGTTCCAAAAGCTGTACTTTTGGATCAGTTTTCATTTTGGCTAAATCTGCCACGTTCGGGAATAAAATTAAATCACAAGAACCCGCTTGTAACTTCGCATAACGCGTAGTCGCATCTGGCACAATGCTGATGACTAAACGGTCAAGCGGTGTACGACCTTTCCAATAGGTTTCATTTGCCACATATTGTGCCGCTTGGTCAGTTTTGTAATCCACAAAAATAAACGGACCTGTACCTACCGGTTTGTTATCGATCGTTTCTGGTTTACCCGCTTTCAGCATCGCATCTGCATATTCAGCTGAATAAATAGAGATAAAATCCATACCCAAGCTTGCTAAGAAAGTCGCATCTTTTTTATTCAAGGTGATACGAACGGTATTGTCATCCACTTTCTCAACTGATTTTAATAAATCTGGGAATTTCATTGCTTTGAAATACGGATAAGTCCCTTTCGATACATTGTGATAAGGGTGGTTAGGATCTAACTGACGTTGGAAAGAAAAGAGCACATCATCCGCATTAAAATCACGTGTTGGCGTAAATTCTTTTGTCGTATGGAATTTCACCCCTTTACGCAAATGGAACGTGTAAGTTAAACCATCGTCACTGATCTCCCAACTTTCAGCCAAGGCTGGCTCAAGATCAGTAGAGCCTTTTTTGAATTCAACCAAACGGTTATACACTTGTTGTGAACTTGCGTTGTAAGATGTACCTTCCATTACTAATGCTGGGCTAAAGCCAAGTGGTGCCTTCGCTGTACAGTACACAAATGTATTATTACCTGAAGGTTTTGCTGTTTCTGCTTTTGCATTTTCTTTTGTCGCAGAACCAGATTGATCACAAGCTGCTAAAAACAAACTAGCTGCAACAAGAGTTAAGGTCGCTTTTAATTTCATAAGTTTTCCTTCTTTAATCGGGCAAAACACCCAAACATGAATATAAAATTTTACTTAAGATATAAGCAAATCAAACTTTTAAGAAATAAGAAAAAGATCTTTCTTATAACAAATTAGACTAAGGCATTTAATATTAGCGTTTTTTTCGCAAATGATCCCCGTCTGTTTTGCGTAAATAACTCAATATCCAAACTAATGCAATAGCAAAAACAGAAGTGGTCAGAAACGTGTAACTGAAAGCATGTTGTAATGCATCGCCGTCGTTACCCATGAATTGACGATATAACGTCAAAATAATAGATGCCACAGCGATACCAAATCCGATTCCTACTTGTTGCACAATACTCAGCACCGTTGAGCCTACACCGCTTTGTGCCTGTGATAGATCGCCAACGGTAAGAGTGTTAATTGAGGTAAAAATCATCGACATGCAGGCACCGTACCACATCAGATTACATATAATCCATGTCGTTGATGATGAGGTATCAAGCCATGACATTGAAACCGTCGAGGCTGCCATTAAAAGTGACGATAAAATTAGTGTGGTTTTATAACCTAGCATATTTAAAATATGCCCAATAAAGCGTTTAAATACGACGGACATTAGCGCAATGGGTGCAAGCAACCAGCCTGACTCTTCAGCTGAATAGCCAAAGGAAAGTTGGAACATTAATGGCAATAAGAACGGCACTGCTGAGCCAGAAAGACGAATAAAGATATTGGCTGCAATGCCTAATCGGAATGTTCTTGTATTGAAAAGAGATAACGGTAAAATGGCACGTTCATTACCTTTCGCATAAAAATAATAGGTGACCAATAATGCAATACCAACCGACAATGCACTGTATGTGGCCATATTGTCACGGTGACTTTCTCCGAGTAAATCAAGCCCAAGAGTGAGCCCAACTAAACCAAACGCAAAGAGCAAAAAGCCCGTCCAGTCTAACTTATTCGCATTCCCCTTATGATTGCCCATCACTTTAGCCGCAGCCCAAAAGCCTAACATGCCAATCGGAATATTGATTAAGAAAATCCAATGCCATGATGTATGCACCACAAGCCAACCACCTAAAATTGGACCAAGAATCGGACCAATCAATCCCGCTGTCGCCATTAAATTCCAGGCATTAATTAATTGATTTTTCGGTACGGTTTGAATAATCGCAAGGCGAGCAACCGGCATCATAAACGCACCGCCAATACCTTGGAGAATCCGTGCAAGCACAAGGGTCTCGAGAGAAGTGGCCATCGCACAAGCGACTGAACCGAATACAAAGGTAAAAACTGCTGAGCGGAAAACAGTAAGCGTACCAAATTTAGCTGCCGCCCAAGCAGTTAAAGGAATAAATAAGGCTACGGCAAGAGAATAGGCGATAATCGCCATTTGCATTTCAAAGACAGGGGTTTGCAGATCTGTTGCAATGGTGGGTAAGGCAGTATTTAAAATAGTCGCATCCAAGCTTTGCATAAACAAAGCCATGGAAGCTACCCAAGCCAGCCCTTTATAATGCTGACATTCTATTACTGTGTCTTTTTCCACCATTGATAAATAAACTCAGCGATCTGTTCAATGTGATTAATATCTAATAAAGTGCGGTCAGTTTCAAGCGAATAATCTGTTGCTAAAGCCAACACGTTTTCATCTAATTCAGGCAAAGGTTTTGTCATCTCTTGTCGATGCAATAGAATCTTTGGAATAGGTTCTTGTTTAAATCCTTCCACCAAAACTAAATCCGTTAAATGACGATCAAATTGTTGGCTTAAATAGGCTAATGAAACCGGCTCTTGAGGGGTTTCTGTCATCAATGCCCAGCGATTATCACAAGCCATAATAACTTGCGCAGACCCCGCCTCTTTCATTCGCCAACTGTCTTTTCCTTCTTTATCCACATGAGCGTTGTGATGGCTGTGTTTAATCACTGAAACACGTAGGCCTTTTTTAATTAATTGAGGAAGCAATTTTTCCAGCAATGTGGTTTTGCCACTACCGCTGTAACCTGTGATGCCAAAAAGAGGAAGGGGATTATTCATTGTAAAAACCTTAAGAAAAATGACCGCACTTGATAAAACAAAACCCCGCAGGACGGGGTTTAGCTATCAAAATCCATTAGGTGAAGAAAGTATAGCAAGGGGAAACAAAATAGCAACTTTCTCACTGCTACTGAATTATTTTAGGAATGTTACACCTTGTACAATTCGTTTAGCTGCGGCAATTGGAAGCTGTCCGATAAAGGTAATTTCTTTATCGCCTATGACTTCACTGTAAATCGTATAAGCCCCTTGTTTCCACGTGTTTTCTTTTGCAGCGGTGCTATCCGCTTTATTGATATAAAGTGTAAAAGTGAAAAGACCATCACTAAATAACGCATTTTCAATCACTTCACCATCTATCACATCTTGATTCTGGCGAATTAAATCAAACCCTTGTGGTAACCAATCTGTTTTCCAATTGATTGAAAGCGATGATTCTTGTTTTCCTTCATTTAAAAGTGGCGGCACTGATACCTTATTAAGGTAATCTGTCAAACCACGTAGACGATCATCGATATATAACGTCACCACACGGAACTGATCAAGTAACTTGCCTTCTCGATCAAGCATATCGCCACGCAATAACAAACCATTTTCTTCATCTAAGAAAACGAGATATTGATAGCGAAAATCGTCTTTTGGCACAATACGAATGGTATCAACAAATCGACCTGCAATTCGGTCTTTTCCAAGCTTAATAAAATCATAATTCTGACTCAGCTTGCTAAAATCAGTACGAATCACTGCCGGAAGTGCATCCACAATCTCACCACTGTTAATCGTGAAAGCGCGTGACCCTGGCTGGAAATAGCTGACTAAATTACCGCGCTGGATGATCTCTTGTTGCTCACCATCTAATGTCACCAACTGCGCATACACTTTTTGCCCTTGCTTAATATGGCGATAGCGGAACGAGTCCATATTCGTTGGTGTCGTTTGCACAAAAGCAATCTCATAATTTAAATCTCGCATGGCTTGCGACATTTTATTTAATGACTGAATTGGCTCTTCTGCAAATGCTGTGAAAGGCAACAAGAATAAGCCTAAAAGTGCGGTTAATTTGAGAAACGTTTTTTTCATAAATAAATCAATTGATCCATAAAAAAATTCACCACGCCTAAGGTGGTGAATTATCGATTAATTGCTGTAATTATTTCGCTTGGTTGCTACCCACATTTAAGCTGTCTGCATGCATACGACGCTGTAATTCATAGTTTTGTAACATCGTACCAATACGGCGATTTTTTTGTTCAACCTGTTCCGAAGTGGCTACATCTTTGGTCGGAGCGTTGTAACTTACTTCTTGAACTGAACTGTTAAATGGTAAGGTTTGTAAAACAGGGTTCTCTGGTGTAACCGACGTGCTTTTCGAATTAAATGATTGCACACCTACTACTGCCACTAAACACACACCTGCAGCCACCGCAATTTGTGTCATTGGTGCAAAGAATGCTTTTAATTTTTGCACGAATGGTAAGCTGTCTGCTTCTTCTGGTGTTGGTTGAGAAACAGTAATCTCAACGTGTTTTACTTCTTCTAATTCAATTAGATCAGCCATTTTCGCGGTAAAATCAGCACCCAATAATACTGGTGACTCTTTACGCATAACTGCTCTTACTGTGTGATACGCCGCCCAAGACTCTTGTGAATCTTTATCCTGACAAAGTTGTTCCGTCAACTCGGCACTGACTTCTTCTCCATCCATATAGGCTGAAAGTAACTCTTTTTGCATTTTATAAACTCCGACTTTATTTTAACGTTGCATAAGCGGTTGTATTTTGTTCTCAATCACTTCCCGAGCACGGAAAATGCGAGAGCGTACAGTGCCTACTGGGCAATCCATTATTTCTGCGATTTCTTCGTAGCTTAACCCTTCAAGCTCACGCAGGGTAATCGCGGTTCTTAAATCTTCTGGCAAACTGTGAATGGTATCAAATACCACTTTTTCTAATTCGCTAGATAACATTTCATTTTCCGGGGTATCTACATCACGTAGATGGGTTCCCACATCGTAGTTTTCGGCATCTTCAGCCAAAATATCTTCGCTCGGTGGACGGCGCCCCTGTGCCGTTAAGTAATTCTTTGCCGTATTAACGGCAATTCGATATAGCCAAGTGTAGAATGCACTATCGCCCCGAAAGGATTCAATGGAACGATAGGCCTTAATAAAGGATTCTTGTACAACATCTGGAATGTCGTTATGAGAAATGTAGCGGGTTAAAAGTCCGGCTACTTTATTTTGATAACGAGAAACCAATAAATTAAAGGCTTTTTTATCGCCTTGCTGCACTCTTTCTACCAAAGCCTGATCTGTTAGCTGTTCAGCCATATATCTCCTATGCTACGTCTAACACGCCTTCATATATTCAAGACAGCAAGCTATTGTTGCTTTATCAGACAGAGTTAAAATTGAAAAGTTCCTTATGTATAAAAAATTTCAAAAAAATTAATGGACATTCGTTTTCTGCACATCTTGGATATATTCAACCATCGCTTGTACTTCAGCATCTTCTGATTGACTGCCATTAAAAAACCACGAAAAAAGTTGTAAATCCGTGGCGGCAAGTAAACGAATAAAAATATCTTTTTTGTCGTCAGTCAGTTGGTCAAAATGCACTTTATAAAAAGGCATGATGATTTTATCCAACTCAAGCATACCTCGACGACAATCCCATTCAATGCGGAGTTTATTGTATTTATCCATAATTTCTCCCTAAATCATTGTAATTATACCTGATAAATGAAAAGTGCGGTTAAAAATTACCGCACTTTTTTAATCAAAGAATTGGCTATTCTGTCGCCTTTGGTTTAATCACCGCGTAAACCACACCGGTTAATAATGCCCCCGTTGCAATTGCACCTAAGTAGAGTAATGGTTCTGAAACAAACGGAATCACAAATAAACCACCATGTGGTGCTTGTAGAGAAATATTCAATGCCATTGAAATCGCACCGGCAGTTGCTCCACCGATCACCGAGCTAATAATCACACGTAATGGATCGGCAGCCACAAACGGCAATGCCCCTTCAGAGATAAAGCACAAGCCTAAGACAAAAGAAGCTTTACCTGCATCACGTTGATTACTGGTAAATTTACTGCGTGCAATCCAAGTTGCAATTGCCATTCCAATTGGTGGCACCATACCGGCTGCCATAGCGGCGGCCATTGGGGTGTGAACTTGAGAGGCTAACATTCCTACGGAGAACGTATAAGCTGCTTTGTTTACTGGACCGCCCATATCAATACACATCATGGCACCAATAATCGCACCCAATACCATCGCATTGACTTCCCCCATGGATTTTAACCAATCACTTAAGGTCGTCATAATTTGTGAAACCGGTGGGTTAATCACATAAATCATGGCAAGGCCGACAATCAAGGTACCAAAGAGCGGGAGAATTAAAATCGGTTTTAAGGAGGTTAAACTCGCAGGCAATTTAATGGTTGCATTTAATCCTTTCACCACATAACCTGCTAAGAAACCTGCAATAATACCACCTAAAATCCCTGCACCTGCTGTGGTGGCTAACATACCGCCAATGAGACCTACTGCAAGTCCAGGACGGTCTGCGATAGAAAAGGCTACATAGCCGGCAAATACTGCAATCATCAAGTGGAATGCTGCACCGCCACCGATATCCATTAAGGCTTTTGGAATACCATGGAAAATTGTTTCATCTTTGAAGGCTTCGATACCAAACATAAAGGAAATCGCGATTAGCAAACCACCGGCAACCACCAACGGCAGCATGTGTGACACACCGGTCATCAAATGTTTATAAACACCTTTTTTCTCACCGCTTTCTTCTGATTTCGCAGAAGATTTTGCTGCGCCACCTTCGTAAATTTTCGCTTCTTTGAATGCCTTATCGAATTCCTGTGCGGTTTTCTTTAACGCTAAACCGGTCGAAGTTCGATACATCGGTTTTCCTTGGAACTTATCTAACGGCACATCAATATCGGCTGCAACAAAGACTAAATCTGCAGCAGCGACTTCTTCAGGGGTAATTTCATTACCTGCGCCCACTTGGCCACGCGTTTCGACTTTTACCTGCCAACCTTGTTTTTTTGCATAGGTTTCAATAGCTTCAGCAG
The DNA here is from genome assembly GCF_001053575.1 of Parahaemophilus parainfluenzae. Taxonomy (GTDB): domain Bacteria; phylum Pseudomonadota; class Gammaproteobacteria; order Enterobacterales; family Pasteurellaceae; genus Haemophilus_D; species Haemophilus_D parainfluenzae_S. The sequence goes on from NZ_JVSL01000037.1 coordinate 72,518, forward strand.
ACATAAAGGTATGTGCCACACCCGTTGGACAAGCTGTCACCGCGACAATATTTTTGACACCAGAAACACTGTCAAATCCAACCGCACTTTGAGCTGGTTGAACATAATCCACCGCTTGATTAAGTGCATTCGTCAGCGTGACTTCAGGTGATGCAATAGCCGCATCTTCATTGGCTAAAAAGACTTTTTTGCCCACAAGTTCAGCAGAGTTTGGCAAAGTAGATCCGAAAACAATCACTAAATCCGCCTCTTTGGCTTGCTCAACCACAGTATGATTGGCTTTTTTTGCTGCCATGCTCAATGCTTGGCGAAGTAAATAGGCTTTTGCCGCACCAATTTGCGGAGATTGAGTTAAAAACAAATTCATTACATTATCCTTCAATCACAGAAATTTTGACATTCGCCAGAATTGGCTCAAGCAAGACGATATCACTCACGCCCACATTGCTTTGCGAAACAGCAAAGGCAGAAACAGCACTTGCAAACGCTAAAGTTTCCGCTTGAGATAAGCCTTTTTCGATACCATAAATTAAGCCAGCTACCATAGAATCGCCTGCGCCTACAGTGCTCACCACATTTTTACATTTAGGTGGTTGAGCTTGAATAACAGCTTGATCACTCAGCCATAAAGAACCGTCTGCCCCCATCGAAATAATCACATTAGCAATGCCTTCTGCTTTAAGTTTTTTAGCCGCTGCAATAATTTCATCAAGAGAATTTAACGGATGACCAATCCACGCTTCTAATTCGCGATGATTTGGTTTCACCAACCAAGGATGCGCTTTCAAACCAGCCGCGAGTGCGGCATTACTGCTATCTAATACGACTTTCACACCAGCTTTATGCAACTGATTAAGCCAATCCGCGAACAATTCAGGACTCACACCTCGCGGTAAACTGCCACATACCGCAACAATATCAAAGTTTTGGCAATACGCTAATGAATCTGCTGTAAATTGCTGCCAAGCTTCTGGAGTGATTTGATAACCTAAGAAATTTAAGTCTGTTACATCCGCTTCGGTTTCCGTAATTTTTACGTTAATGCGAGTTTTGCCCGCAACGCGGTGAAATTTGTCTTCCAAGCCTTGTTTTTTAAATAAGGTTTCAAAATCACCGACGTTATCTTCCCCTAAGAAGCCACCAACGGCCACCTCTACGCTCAAGTCTTTCAACACCTTGGCAACATTAATGCCTTTTCCGGCAGGGAAAAGACCGAGCGTTTCAACAGTATTCACTTCGCCGATTTCAATACGCGGCAAACGCCCGACTAAGTCGTAAGCGGCATTTAAGGTAATTGTTGCTACTTTTGCCATCACTTACTCCTTACCTTCACCTAAACCGCTTTCAATGACTGCACCAATACCGTCAATCGCTTGTTGAGCTTCTTCACCACTCGCCACAAAACGTAAGCGGTGACCTTTCACGACACCGAGCGCCACAATTTTCATTAGACTTTTTGCACTGACTAATTGGGTATCACGATCTAAGTTTTGTACCGCAACAGACGCATTGTATTTTTTCACTTCATTAACCAGTACCGCACTTGGACGAGCATGTAAACCGTGTTCATTACGAATCATAAATACGGCTTCAATGGCATCGGCTGGTAAACCAGTTTTTTCTTCGTGAATTTGTGGTGCGTGCTCACTGCTTACCTCAATAGTATCTGGTTCAGCTGGTGGCACGGCAGAGACAATTTCACCAAGCCCACTCGCAATAATCTTACCTAAGGCTTCAATGGCTTGTTTCGCATCATCACCTTCAGCAACAAAACGTAAGCGATGACCTTGAGTGACACCTAATGCCACAATTTTCATCAAGCTTTTTGCACTAACTGGTGCGGTTTCTCGAGTAAGATTTTGTACGGTAATCTTGGAGGCGAATTTTTTCACTTCATTAATAAGCACCGCACTTGGGCGAGCATGTAAGCCATGTTCATTACGAATAGTAAAGGTACCAATCACTGCACCTGTCGCGATTTGGTCTTCAGATTGAGTAGCTGGCGAAGCCGGCACTTTACCACCATTAAGTGCGGTCAAAATTTGCTGCGTATTACCACTTAATAAAATATTTTGTACTTCATCATCCAATAAACGTGCTAACGTCTCATTGATTTGGTCACTGACAGCCGAAATCGTCAATACACCTTTCACCGCTTTGCCATTATGATTAAAAATGGTTTTCGCACGACTGAATGCCAACGCATTTTTCAAGTTACCTGATACGGCATCGGTTACCCATAACCCTTTGCCTAGTGGCAGAGCAGAATTGGAGACCACTTCAGAAACAAAGCTATTTTCAACCGCACTTTGCTGTTGTAATTTACCTGCATTGATGGCGGTAAGGGTGAGCAAACTTTGCGTTTCAATATCTAAACTTAATGTTTCTTCAGTCATGCTAAAAGCATCGCTTTCACCTAACAAAATCGCACGGAATTTTTCAACATCTGTTAATGTCGCTAGCTGTGCTGCAGTGTCTTCATCACCTAAAACATGCGTTAATTGACGAAGTAAAGCAAGATGTTCATCAGAACGGGCCGCAATACCAATCACAACATAAGCAATATTGCCTTCTCCCCACTCAATACCTTGTGGGAATTGAAAAACTTGCACACCAGTTTTTTTCACCATTGAACGGGTTTCTAATGTACCGTGTGGAATCGCAATCCCATTGCCTAAAAAAGTGGAGGTTTGTTGTTCACGTCCAAGCATGCCTTGCAAATAGCCTTGTTCAACATTGCCAGCTTGCTCTAACGCACTTGCAGCCATTTCAATAGCTTGCAGCTTATTTGTTGCCGTAGCATTTAAATGAATGTTGCTTTCCGAAAGTTCTAACATTCTTGCTCCTTCACATTGATGATTTAAAAAAAGAAAAGCTGCTGATGAGAGCACTCATCAACAGCTCAAATTGATTATTGGCCGGTACAGGCTTTGAGTAGCATTTCGCTACCTTGGGAAATGTAAGCGTCATTTTCACCGCGCTCTTTGCCTTTTTGCAAATCACGCATTGCATCGTAGATCCCTTGTGTCACACTTGGTGAATCCACTTTTTGCCAACAATTCGCGCTTAAGCGGCTGAAGTTGGTTTGTAATGCTTCTGCATGCAACACACCACTGTAGTAAGCATACACATCAGAATCATGGCCACCTGTGTAGAGTTTATCTTGAATTTGTTTGATTGGCACAACAATACGACCGAGATACCAGTCATTTGCACCACTTGCAAAATTATCCACAAAGAAATTTTTTGTTACACGATCTTTATAGGTTGCCACAGTGGCTTCATAAGCTGCCGCGTAAGATTTTTGGTCGATTTTATCTTTATCTAAATCAATGACCTTTTTGTCTTTACCCATAAACGGAATGTAAGAGGTCATATCTGAAATTGAAGAACAACCTGCAAGCATTACTGCTACAAAGAATACCGAGATTTTTTTTAACATTAAATTTTCCTTATTTATAGGCGGTTAAAACCGCCGTTAATTATACTTAGAATGGGGGATTAAGCAAGGAAACGCCTAGTACTACGCTGATTCTTTGCTCACACCGCTGTCTTTGACAATAGAAACTAAAATTTGATCAATTTTGAAGTTTTCGGTATCAATAACTTCAAATTTATACTTATCGTATAACACAAAATCGGTTTTTTTCGGGATTTTGCGTAGCATATACATCATAAAGCCACTGATGGTTTCATAGTTTTCTTCATCTGGGAAAGATTCAATATCTAAAGCACGCATCACATCTTCAAGCGGCGTTGCACCATCGATTAACCAAGAGTTTTCATCACGGCTGACAATTTGTTCTTCTTCGTTAGAAACCAATTCGCCCATCACAATACTCATCACATCGTTTAAAGTAATTAACCCCACAACAAGTGCATATTCATTGACGATAATGGCGAAATCTTCACCTGTGGATTTAAACAACTCCAATACTTCGTATAACGACAGCGTATCTGGAATAAATAACGCTTTACGCAATAAACGGCTATCCGTTAAATCCACTACTTCTTGTTGAAGATAGAGTGTTAATAAGGTATGTGATTCCACATAACCTAAAATCTTATCCAAGCCATTATCACAGATCACTAATTTAGAATGAGAGTCTGCCGATAAGGTATTCAACACTTCCTGACGAGTAAAAGTGCGGTCTAAAAATACGATATTTTCACGGGTCGTCATGGTTGAAGACACGGTGCGCTCTTGCATCTCAAAAATGTTTTCAATCAAATAATGCTCTTGTGTTTTTAGCACACCTGCTTCCGCTCCAGCCTCTACGATAGCCACAATGTCTTCTGATGTCATATTGTCTTCGCGCTTAGTGGATACCCCCATTAAATGGAAGAAGATATTAGAAAGACCATCAAAAAACCATACAATGGGTTTCAATAAGAAAATAAAGGCTTGCATAATGCCAATAGTCCGCAGTGCAACACCTTCAGGATTAATCAGTGCGAGGCGTTTCGGAATTAAATCGGCTAATAAAACAAATGTTATGGTTACCATGAAAAAGGCAATCCAAGAGGAGGCTGGCTCAACCCATTCAGCCGTGGTGTATTCATGTAAAAAACTCTGTAAGTGAAGACTAATGGTTGCTTCACCAATCACACCACCAAGTACGGCAACCATATTAAGTCCAATTTGTACTACAGTAATGAAACGCCCTGGCTGTTCCTGTAATTTTAAAACTTTCTCCGCTTTGATATTGCCTTCATTGGCCAACGTTTGTAGTTTAATGCGTCTTGCACCCGCGAGAGAAATCTCAGCTGATGACAAGATTGCACTGACAATAATTAATACGATTAAAATAAAAATCGCTGCAGATAAACTCATAATGTTCTCTTTATTGGTTTTAAAGTGCGGTCAATTTACCGCTGGTTTTTAGGTTAGGAATGTTATTATTAAATTGTGAGGGCGTTCTATGACGCCCCATATTTGAGAAACGCTAATTTTCGCTGTCGAACCAGCCACGTACAAATTGGATAGAAAGGAAAAGAGTAACTAATAAGAAAGCATAGAATACCCAAGATAAAATCGGATGGCTTGGTGTCACATCGCCACTGATTTCTTTCACCGCAACGGCATTGCGATATTCATCGAACATCGTCATCCGCCAACCGTAATACTTGATTTGTACTAATTTGTTTTCATTACCCAAGGCTTGAACTTGAGCCTGTAAGTTCGCTGAACCAAATTTGAAATAGAATGGAAAACCCCAACGGGTATCTTCATTACGATACACCATGATTTTGCCATCATCATTTTGTGTATTGATAAAATACACATCGCGCGTTGGACCATCAGCCGGATTCGATTTTGTAATCGGACCATCTTTATCCACACGTTTCACTTCCACACCCGTTACTCGCGTTACATCATAGTGTGGGAAAACGTAGTCCACCACAGCAAACATAAAGCCGTGAAAAACAAAGACCACTAAAAATAAAAAGTATTTAAAAAACTTACGCATAACACTCTCTCATTTAAATCGATGATTTATTGTACATTAATTTTAAATAAACGCTCGAAGTTTTGTGTACTAATTTGTGCAAATTCTTCCATAGACAGCCCTTTTAACGCTGCCACATATTCACACACCTCTCGCGTATAGGCAGGCTGGTTCTCTTTGCCACGATAAGGCACGGGTGCTAAGTAAGGCGAATCCGTTTCAACTAACAAACGATCTGCTGGTACATAACGAATGGCTTCTCGAATACTTTCCGCATTTTTAAAGGTAATAATACCCGAACAAGAAATATAAAACCCTAAATCAAGTGCCTTTTTCGCAAAATCCAAGGTTTCCGTAAAACAATGAATTAATCCACCGCACTTTTCTGCATGGTGCTCACTCAACATGGCAATAGTATCTTCTGGCGCTGAACGCGTATGAATAATTACGGGTTTATCCACTTCATTAGCAATTCTGATTTGATCGGCAAAAACCGTTTGCTGCAATGCCTTATTATCTGCACTGTAATAATAATCCAAACCAATTTCGCCAATTGCGATCACTTTTTTATCTTGGGATAAACATAATAAACGCTCGGCATCGTAAGGTTCTTCTTCAAGATCTAATGGATGCACGCCGCAAGCTAAAGACACATTCGGAAATTTTGCTAACTCAGGGTAAGCTTTTTCAAAACGGCTTAATGTTACGCCAATCGCCAATAAATGCTTCACATCTCGTGCATTGGCTTTAGCCACTACATCAGCAATATCTTTGTGTAAATTTTCATAATCCAATGCATCTAAATGGCAATGGGAATCTACGATAAACATAATTTATTTAGTCCTTAAATACGTCGGTAATTAACTTTGTCAAACCATCTAATAACATTAATTCTGTGTTAATGCCGTTGATAGTGAGTAAATCCGAGCGTACTTTTTGCATAATTTTATTTGCGGTTAATAACCCAAGCGCTGTTTGCTCGTCTGCAAATTGAGTTACACCTGTTTTAAGATCAAGTGTTTGCCAGCCACTTTGTATTTCGAGTTTGTATTTAATGGCATCGCTTAAAAACGCTAAGATCCAATCTACTTGCTGTACGGTGCGTTCTTTTTCAAAGAAAGGCAAAATTTCCAAAGGCGAACGACGACGATAAAACAGCCAAAATTGACGTAGGAAATTCTTCCGTTGTTCAATTAATCCTTGTTGAAGTGTTTCCAATGCTAACAGTGGACGACCCAAATTCATCGCAAGTGCGGTCAATAATTCGGATGTTTCTGCCTGAAATTGAGAAGAAAGCCAAGTTAAGGCTTCTGCTTCCGTTGGCAAAGGCACATTCCACACTTGGCAACGGCTGTAAATAGTCGCTAACAACGAAGAGGAAGGTTCTGTTTGCAATAAGAAATACGTGTTCGGACGTGGCTCTTCCAAGGTTTTGAGCAATGCATTAGCTGCCGCTTCCGTAAGACGTTCTGCATCTTGAATATATACTAATTTATTGCCGTTTTGTTGCGCGTGTTGGCTGACAACCTCATTAATTGCCCTTACCTGATCAACACCAATATCTTTGCCTTCTTGAGAGGCTAAAACATGAAAATCAGGGTGACTGTGCGCTGCCATTAAATGGCAAGCATGACAATGGCCACAAGGTACATTATCTGGCGTTTGACACATAATGCGTTTTGTTAAAGCCTCAAACAAACCTTCAGCACCGAGACCTTGATCAGCTTTAATCAATAATGCATGATGCCCCAAACCTTCGCTAAAAGTTTGGCTAATTTTGTGATAAGTAGGCACTAACCAAGGATAAAGTTCGCTCATTTTGCTTGTGAAACCCACCAATTTTTGACCGCACTTTGTATGTCTGCTTGTACTTGTTCCAAAGGCTGACCCGCATTAATAATGGCGGTTTTCGGGTTGTTCTGCACCAATTCCAAATAACGTTGGCGGGTACGATGGAAGAAATCGAGTCCTTGTTGTTCAATGCGGTCTAATTCACCACGACCTCTAGCACGAGCAAGCCCTTCTGCAGGATCAATGTCTAAATACAGTACAAAATCAGGCTCAAAATCGCCTAATACCATATTTTTTAAATTCGCCATAAGCGTTTGGTCAAACTGACGCCCACCGCCTTGATAGGCCTGTGAAGACATATCATGTCGATCACCTAGCACAATTTTACCTTCTGCCAATGCTGGCTTAATCACATTTTCTACCAATTGAATTCGTGCCGCATAAAGCATCAATAATTCGGCTTTATCCGTAACTGGCTCTTCTGTTTCATGTTTGATTAAATGGCGTAATTTCTCTGCTAACGGTGTACCGCCTGGCTCACGAGTAAACACGATATCATTTACACCAAGGGATTTTAATGTATCCACCACCGTTTGCATGGCGGTACTTTTACCTGCACCTTCTAGCCCTTCAATCACGATAAATTTGCCTTGCATTAGTGGGCTCCTTTTTGTTGGTTACGATACCAATGTAAATATTCTTGCACTGCTTTATTATGCTCGTTCAGATTACGAGTAAATTTATGACCACCACTTCCATCGGCAACAAAATAATAAAAATCTGTTTTTGCTGGATGCGCCACGGCCTGCAAAGCACTTTCACTCACCATCGCAATTGGGGTTGGTGGTAGCCCCTCAATCATATAGGTATTGTACGGGGTTATCGTTTCCAAATCTTTCTTACGAATATTACCGGTATAACTCTCACCCATTCCATAAATCACGGTTGGGTCAGTTTGTAGTTTCATATTGGCTCTTAAGCGATTAATAAATACGGAAGCCACTTGTGGGCGCTCCGCCGCAATACCCGTTTCTTTCTCCACAATAGAAGCCAAAATCAACATTTGATACGGATCCGCTAATGGGAGATTTTCATCGCGTTCACTCCATGCTTTATCCAAGGCTTTTTGTAGACGAGTCGTTGAACGTTTTAATAATTCAAGATCAGTCGAATTTGGCGTATAATTATAGGTATCTGGATACAACCACCCATCCATGTTATTCCATTCGTAAACGGCTTTTGCAACGGCTGGAATATCTAATAACGCCATAATTTCTTTATCACTTTTACCTTGCAAGGTTTGTTTTAAGTGCGGTGCGCTTTCAAGGTTTTTACGCCATTCCTTGAACGTTTTCCCTTCAATAAACTTCACGCTAAATTGCGCTTCCTTGCCGGAATTGAGCATATCCAATAAATCTTGTAACGTTTTCACGCCCGTTAAAGAATAAGTCCCCGCTTTCACTTTGTTGAGTTGCGGTTGTAATTTCAATAACCAAGGTAATAAATCGGCATGTTCAAGAATTTTTTCTTGCTCTAATAAAGCGGCAAGTTTACTGCCTGTGGTTCCTCGCTCAATTGTCAGCAATTGATCTTGCGTGACATTCACCGGCGTATGAACAAACTCCGTTAGTTTTTGATAACCCAAAAAACCAACACCGCTAAGAATAAGCAGAAGAATCAGTAAAAAGACAAAAAATTTTTTCATGCGTCACTCATTTTATAAAAACGACAAAAGGGGCAAAATGCCCCCTTATTCTAACGGTTTCTGTTATTTATCGAAATATTGAATATCAGCATTTTTACGTAATGCTTTCACCCAGTCTTTGGTTGCATCTTGTAATTGGCTATTAACAATTTGTTCATAAGCTTTTTGACGATAGGCATCTTCTGTTTTATCGCCATCACGACTGCCAGTTACTTCGAGAATATGCCAACCAAATTCAGATTTAAACGGTGCAGAAATGGTACCTTGTGGGGTTGTTTCAACCATTTTTGCAAATGGGCCCACATAAGCTTCTGGGAAGGCATAACCTAAGCTACCGCCATTCGCGCCTGATAAATAATCTTTAGAATATTTTAATGCGGCATCAGCAAATGTCATTTTGCCAGAAATAATCTCACTACGAATACGCTCTAATTCTGCTTTTGCTTGCGCATCATTCAGCAATGGGTTTAATTTTAATAAAATATGACGAACTTCATACTCTTTGCCCATCACTTTTTGCGCCGTGCCTTTTGCTTTTGCTTCATCAAGCATTTGTTTACCCAATGCATCCACTTGCTCGCGAGTCACATCTACGCTATTTTGAATAGCATGGTTACGCACACCCGCCATTAACATTTGGCGAGAAATTTGTTGCTTAAATGCATTTAAGGAAATGCCTTGATAATCGAGCGCATCTAAGAATTGACCATAAGTTAAACCGTTTTTCGCTGCAATATCTTCTACGATACGGTTTACTTCCGCTTGGTTTACTTTTACACCTGATTCTTTGATCGCTTTCTCTGTCAGCATATCATCAATAATCTTATCTAATGCTGCACGTTGGCTACCTTTTTTACCCATCACAGCATTCACTTGGCTTTGTAAAATTGGTGTACCATTTACGGTCGCCACAACGCGTTCTTCTGCTTGTACTTGAGAAAAAGTAAACAGACCGATCATGGCAAATAAAAGAGATTTTAACATTGATTTTTTCATTTTAGTTGTCTTAAAAAATAATAGGATAATGCTCGTTAGATTATCAATTTTATCAAAGGTTCACAATAGGCTGATCGTTATTTAGGCAATAATGCCACTTCATAACAACCATCATATTTTAATGTACGCACCTGAACTTGTTCATCACGGGAAGTCGGCACATTTTTACCTACATAGTCTGCCCGAATCGGCAATTCACGATGTCCGCGATCCACTAAAATCACCAATTCAATTTTAGCTGCTCGACCAAAATCCGTTAACGCATCCATTGCAGCACGAATGGTTCTTCCAGTGAATAGTACATCATCGATTAAAATGACTTCTTTACCCTGAATATTCATATAACTGGAGGCACCACTATACACAGGAGTTGGATTTTCAGGTTCAACATACTCTAAGTCATCACGGTAAAACGTGATATCCAATTCCATCATTGGAAGACTTACACCATTCAATTCTTCAATGCGACGTTGAATCAATTCTGCAATTTCTGCTCCACGACGTTTTACCCCAACTAAAATCACATTATTGAAATCTTGGTGCTTTTCAATAATTTCATGGGAAATACGTGAAATGGTGCGTAAAAATCTGTCTGCATCAATAATGATTTTTTCCATTTTATCTCTCGCTTTGTTTATATCGCCTAAAGTGCGGTTAAAAAACACTGATTTTTTTGACCGCACTCTTACTGGAATATTAACCGAATTCTAGCTCTACCGCATTTTCACCGAGCAAATTCACCAATTCTGTTAGAATCTCATCCGTTGGTGTAATCGACCATTGAATCCCTAAACGCAATAACGCACGGCCTTTTGCACTTTGATAATATACGTTAATTGGTAAAGTGCCGCCACTAACAGGTTCTAACATTTCTTTCAGTTTCTTAATAAAACTTGGGCTAATCTGCTCCTCGGACAAGCTAATGGCCAAAGATTTCGCATAACGGGAACGCGCCTCATCTAAAGTCATCAAATCCCGTACAGACATTTTTAATCCGCCTGAAAAATCGTCAAAACTTACCTGGCCAGATACCACCACAACCGTATCTTTTTGCAGTTTTTCACCAAATTGGTCTAAACTTTCTCCAAATAGGGTTAAATCCAAACGTCCAGAACGGTCATCAATGGTTGCGATACCAATCCGATTGCCTTTTTTCGTTGTTGCAAAACGAGTTGAGACTAACAAACCAGCTGCTGTGCTAATTTGCCCACGGCGATTCGGAGTAAGATCTTTTAATCGAGTAGAACTGTAATGAGAAAGCTCTTTTAAATAACGACTTACCGGATGGCTGCTTAAATACAAACCAAGGGTTTCACGTTCACCATCTAAAATTTGTTTTTCTGTGTAAGGTGGCGTATGAGCGTAAGCATTTTCCACTTCTTCGTGTGTTTCTGTTAGCACACCGAACATATCGGTTTGCCCCATGGCCTCATCTTTTGCATGCTGATCAGAGGCCTTGAGTGCATCTTCTAGATTCTTAGATAACGCCGCACGATGTGGCCCTAACTTATCAAACGCACCCGACATAATCAGACTTTCAAAGGTACGACGATTAATTTTCTTCAAATCAACGCGAGCACATAAATCAAATAAATCTCTGAAAATGCCACCTTCATTACGAGCGGTAATCAATGCATCAATCGGACCTTCCCCCACACCTTTAATGGCGCCGATACCGTAAACAATCTCACCATTTTCATTCACACTAAAATGATGTTTCCCTACATTGATATCCGGTGGGGTAACTTTTAAGCCCATACGTAAACATTCATCGTACAAGCCAACAATTTTATCCGTATTATCCATTTCCGAGGTCATTACCGAGGCCATAAACTCAGCAGGGAAATGGGTTTTCAGCCAAAGGGTTTGGTAAGATACCAATGCGTAAGCAGCAGAGTGCGATTTATTGAAACCATAGCCGGCAAATTTTTCCACTAAGTCGAAAATCTTCATGGAAAGCTCGCCATCAACACCATTTTTCTCAGCACCTTCTTTAAACACAGAGCGCTGTTTCGCCATTTCTTCCGGTTTTTTCTTACCCATCGCACGACGTAATAAGTCCGCACCACCAAGAGTATAACCTGCTAACACCTGAGCAATTTGCATGACTTGCTCTTGATACAAAATAATACCGTAAGTTGGCTCTAAAATCGGTTTAAGGCTTTCATGTTGATAGTTTGCGTCAGGATAAGACACTTCTTCACGACCATGTTTACGGTCAATAAAGTTATCCACCATGCCCGATTGTAATGGACCTGGTCGGAATAGTGCCACCAACGCGATAATATCTTCAAAACAGTCTGGCTGCAGGCGTTTAATCAAATCTTTCATCCCGCGCGACTCCAACTGGAATACGGCAGTCGTTTCAGATCGCTTCAGCAACTCAAAAGATTCAGGATCATCTAATGGAATAGCGGCAATATCGACTAACGGTTTGCCTTCACGAGTAAGGCGGGCATTAATCATATCTAGTGCCCATTTGATAATGGTGAGTGTACGCAAACCTAAGAAGTCAAACTTCACTAAACCGGCATATTCCACATCATTTTTATCGAAGTGGGTAACAGGATGAAGTCCCTCGTTGTCGCAATAAAGTGGTGCAAAGTCTGTAATCAAAGAAGGCGAAATCACCACACCACCTGCGTGTTTACCCGCATTTCTCGTGACACCCTCTAGCTTACGCGCCATATCAATTAGGGCCTTGACTTCTTCATCTGAATCATATGCCACTTGTAACTGTGGTTCAGCCTCAAAAGCCTTGGCTAAAGTCATGCCTGGGTCAGGTGGAATCATTTTCGAAATACGATCCACAAAGCCATAAGGATAGCCTAATACACGCCCCACATCTCGAATTACCGCTTTGGCTGCCATGGTACCGAAGGTAATAATTTGTGATACCGCACCACGACCATAGGTTTCTGCCACATGATCGATAACACGATCCCGTCCATCCATACAGAAATCCACGTCGAAATCGGGCATGGAAACACGCTCTGGATTGAGGAAACGCTCAAAAAGAAGATCGAATTCAAGGGGGTCCAAATCAGTAATTTTTAGTGCATAAGCGACCAATGAACCCGCACCAGAACCACGCCCAGGCCCTACCGGAATATCATTGTCCTTTGACCACTGAATAAACTCCATGACGATTAAGAAGTAACCTGGAAAGCCCATTTGGTTGATCACATCGAGTTCGACTTGAAGACGCTCATCATATTCCGGTCGTCTTTCTGCCCGTACTTTTTCATCGGGGAATAAAAATGCCAAACGCTCTTCCAAGCCTTCTTTGGATTTCATCACCAAATAATCTTCCGTGCTCAGCTCGCCAGTTGGAAATTGAGGGAGGAAATATTGCCCCAAACGCAAAGTCACATTACAGCGTTGCGCTATTAATACCGTATTTTCAAGTGCAGAAGGAATGTCCGCAAATAAGTCGCACATCTCTTCTTCTGAGCGGAAATATTGTTGCTCGGTATAACGTTTTGGACGTTTCGGATCGTCAAGGGTATAGCCATCATGAATAGCGACACGAATTTCGTGCGCCTCAAAATCATCAGGCTCAAGAAAAACCACATCATTGGTCGCCACAAGCGGTAAATCATGTGCTTCAGCAAGTTTTAATGCAGCTTGAATATAACGTTCTTCATCAGGACGACCCGTTCGGGAAAGAGAAAGGTAGAAATGGTCAGGAAAAAATTCTTGATAAAAACTGACCGCACTTTCCGCCTCAGAGCTATTTTCTTTAAGGAGTTTTTTTGCAATATCGCCTTGTGTGCCACCCGATAAAACAATTACACCCTCACGGTGTTCAATCAACCATTCCTGGTCGATATAAGGCAAGTCCACATAGCCGCGTTGATAGGCTTTTGAAAGCAATAAGGTGATGTTTTTATAGCCTTCATTGTTCTTAGCAAGTAAAGTAAGCGTAAATAATTCCTCACCGCATAACTCGCTTTTAACATGAACATCGGCACCAATAATCGGTTTAATCCCCGAAGAAAGGGTTTCACCATAAAAACGCACCACGCCACAAAAATTAGTAAAATCGGTTAATGCCAATGCGACCATATTATTTGCTGCACACGCTTTGACCAATGGTTTCACTTTTACGATACCATCAATCATTGAAAAATCGGTGTGTGTACGAAGGTGTACAAAACGCGGTTGAGTTGACATCAATAATCCTTATTTTGATAGTTAAAACAGATAACTTAGGCTTTTTTAATATCTATTCTAGCTAAGCCTTCTTTAAAAGCGAATCCATAACGTCTTGGTATTGACGCTTCAAATCGACCATTCTCTACTGTAGTTTCATAGCTGCAAACTTTAAATTCAGGCACACGAATAAAGGAATAATCAACATTCACCATAGGCGATATTTTTGAGTATAACGTCCATCTGACTTTGCACCCTTCTTCAAAAGAGGTTTTCGCATCAAAAACGCTTGCTCCTTCGCAATGCGCAATTTGGTAATTAGGATAAAACTCTCCAGGGAAAGGTTTTGCATCACAGAAATTAAATACTCTATCATGAGCGAATACATCTTGGCGAATATAGCCCCACAACTCTTCAGCAAGGAAATCCTGATCGGCAAAATGACGAGAGTCGTAACCCTTATCAACAAAACGTTGAATTCTTACTTCCATATCAGGCACAGCGCCAGCTTTAGCGCCCCACATCCCCGCTAAAATAAGTGCGGTATGAGAACCTGAATCACGCATCGTATGGAATGAGCGACCATTTTCAATCCATTCAGCCACGGCTTCACTCTCTCGGTGAGAAACCACGGAGTCAGCATCACGGAAGATCACATACTCAGCTTCAGGATCATTAATGGCGAGAAAACGCCACATTGCACCAGGCCATTTATTCACTGGTGAAGTAACATAAACCACTTCTGCACCATTATTTTTTAATCGCTGAATTGCTCCAGTAGAAACTGAATCATCTACATAAAAACGGCATACCCAACCAGGGAATAACATCGGAGAAACCTGTGTATTTAATACAGCCGGTTCAATATATTTAGAGTTATTACCAAATAAAGAAAATGCAATAATTCGTTTACCATTTTTAGGTGCAGGAGCTGGGAGCATTTCCTGTGTCGGAACGGGAATAGCTTTATCTTTCAACTCAAGAGCTAAACTGCCATAAAAGCCTGAACGCTCCCAATTGTCTACGGCACCATAAGCATGTGCCAATAAATCTAAAGCCGGAATATATTGTGCATCTAATTTTAATGTTTTTAATTCTGCTTCAATCGCCTCTTCCCATTTTAATTGTTGCAAATAAACATAAGCAATTTTATGAGGGTATTCGGGATTATTGGGATCAAGCAAGCAAAGCGTTTCAGCCAGCTTGACTGCTTCATCATATTCTTTATTTTCAAGTGAAGAAACGTAAGATCGCTCTAGCGCTTTTTGTGCGTCGATATTATTCATAATCAAAATAAATTGGTCATAATTATTACGCCGGAACTATGAAAGCACCGGCGTAACGAAATTTTATATTCAGGTTTTATTATTTTCTTGCCAATGGTGGCACGAAAGTTAAACCTAAATCCCAAGGTTGTTCAATCCAAGTGTTTTGTGGAATATCAATCACGTAATCATCCACTAACTCAGCACCTGCAGGTTTTGCGAATACCGTGACGAATTTTGCTTTTGGATACATTTCACGAATTGCACGAGCGGTATTGCCGGTATCTACCAAATCGTCTACCACGATCATTCCTTCACCATCACCATCTGCGCGGTGTAATACTTTTAATGCACCTTGTTCATCGTGATCATAACTGGCAATACACACAGTTTCTACGAAACGAATATTTAATTCGCGAGCAAGTACCGCTGCTGGGAATAAACCACCACGGCTTACTGCAATGATACCTTTCCACTGAGTGGCAGGAAGTAAACGTTCCGCTAATTTGCGGGCATGCATTTGGAACATATCCCAAGTCACAACATATTTTTCGCTCATAACAAATACCTTAAACTTTGTCGCTAAATAAAAAAATTGCGGAATTTTAACCTGAAATGGCGTTTTATGCTATGATTTCCGCAAAAATTTTAATGAAAAAAGGAGTTCATTATGTCAGAAATTATCACATTACAACCGCAATTACTTTGGAAATGGTTTGATCAAATTTGTGCGATTCCACATCCATCTCATCACGAAGATGCACTCGCGACCTTTATTGTTAACTGGGCGAAAGAAAAACAATTTTTTGCTGAGCGTGATGAAGCCGGTAATGTATTAATCCGTAAACCAGCCACAGTAGGAATGGAAAACAGCCAACCCGTTGTCTTACAAGCACATTTAGATATGGTGCCACAAGCCAATGAAGGCAATCCTCATAATTTTACCCAAGACCCGATTCGCCCTTATATCGACGGTGATTGGGTAAAAGCACAAGGTACGACACTTGGCGCGGATAACGGTATTGGTTTAGCCTCAACCTTAGCGGTATTGGAAAGTACCGATATTGCACATCCACCACTTGAAGTGTTACTCACCATGACTGAAGAAACCGGCATGGATGGTGCCGTACACCTTCGCCGCAACTGGTTAAAATCAGAAATCCTAATTAATACCGATACCGAAGAAATCGGTGAAATCTATATTGGTTGTGCTGGTGGGGTAAATGCGAATGTTGAGCTACCTGTTCACCGTGAAAACAATCCATTCAGCCACACCTTACAAATTAACTTAAAAGGTTTGCGAGGCGGTCACTCTGGTTGTGATATTCACACCACACGTGCGAATGCAATTAAAGTATTGGCGCGTTTATTAGCAAAACTTTCACAAAATCAACCGCACTTTGCCCTTGCAGAAATTCGTGGTGGCTCAATTCGTAATGCGATTCCACGTGAAGCCGCCGCAACTATTTGTTTCAATCATGATGTAGAAAGCGTAAAAAGTGCAGTCAAAAATTTTGAAGTTTTATTGAAAGAAGAGCTTGCTATCGCTGAGCCAAACTTAACCTTAACCGCTGAGCAAGTTGAAAATCCACAACAAACCTTCACGCTTGAAACCACCAAAAAAGTGATTAATTTGCTGAACGTCTTACCAAATGGCGTGATCCGCAACAGTGATGTCATCAAAAACGTGGTGGAAAGCTCGTTGAGCATTGGTGTATTAAAACCCCTTGAAGATAAAATCAAAGGTACCATTCTTATTCGCTCGCTTATTGAAAGTGGTAAAGAGTATGTAGAAGAAACCTTAACCTCACTCGCTGAACTCACTGGTGCAACAGTTGAATTTTCAGGTTCTTACCCTGGTTGGAAACCAGTAAATGACACGGCAATTTTGACATTAATGAAAAAACATTATGCAGAAGTGCTTGGCAAAGAGCCTGAGATTAAAGTGATTCATGCAGGGCTTGAATGTGGCTTGTTGAAAGAACATTATCCGAATATTGAGATGATTTCTGTGGGGCCAACTATTCGCAATGCGCATTCGCCTGATGAAAAAGTCCAAATTTCAACAGTACAAACGTACTGGGAGTTACTCACTAAAGTCTTAGCGGATATTAAATAATCTACAAATAAAAGGGCTAAATATTACATTTAGCCCTTTATTTTTTTATCTTTTATAAACTACGTAATGCTTCGATACGTTTTTCAAGTGGAGGATGGCTCATAAAGAGTTCGCTACGTTTGCCGTTAATCATAAAGGCATTAAGTGAACCTTCCATCTCTTGCGGCTCATGAATTTGTTGTAAACGTTGCAATGCCGCAATCATTTTTTCTTTACCGACAAGTTGTGCAGAGCCTGCATCTGCGCGGTATTCGCGATAGCGTGAGAACCACATCGCGATAATGCTCGCTAAAATACCAAATACAATTTCTAACACCATTGAAACCAAGAAATAAATGCCTGAACTACGGCTTTCTTCATCGCCATTACGAGAACTTGCTACCACATTGGCGATCACGCGAGATAAGAAAATCACGAAGGTATTCAATACGCCCTGCAATAAAGTCATTGTCACCATATCACCGTTCGCGATGTGTGAGACCTCATGAGCCAATACTGCTTCAGCTTCCTCTTCCGTCATGGAGTTTAATAAGCCTGTACTAATCGCCACTAAAGAATTGTTTTTAGTCGCACCCGTAGCAAAAGCATTCGCATCATTAGAATGGTAGATCGCCACATCTGGCATTGGGATGCCTGCTTGTTGCGCTTGACGGCGTACCGTTTCTACCAACCAACGTTCAGCTTGATTACGTGGCTCGGTAATCACTTCAGCGCCCACAGAGCGCAATGCCATGGTTTTTGATAAAAATAACGAAATCAATGATCCGGCAAAACCGAAAAGCATCGCCATAATTAAAATGCCACCTGTACTATTTCCTGCAATACCGGTCACATTTAAAATAATCCCTAACACAAGCATCACAGCAAAGTTAGTGGCTAAAAATAAAAGGATTCGCATCATAATAAAGTTCCTCAATAAAATAGAAAGTAAACACTGCAATAATGGAGAATTTTTTACAAAATTCAAGGTTAAACAAATAATTTATTGTAAATCTTCTAAGGTATTAAAATTTACAAATCGTCCTTCTTGTTCGTCAAATTGGACAGCAACCGCGCCATTTTTGTTCATAAATTGTAATAAGCGACGTTCGCCCTCGTTTAAATAAGCACGTAACTTCTCTTTAAGCTGAACGGACATCAAACAAAATGTCGGGTGTTCACGCTCCTTATCTTTTGCATAAGCAATTAAAGTGCGGTCATTTTTAACCGCACTTTTTAATTTTTCTAATAAGTTTTGTGGAAAATACGGGCTATCACAAGGCACAAAAAGTACAAAATCCGTTTTAGCTTGTTCGAGTGCTGTCAACATACCACTCAATGGCCCCTGAAAATCAGGCAATTCATCTGAAAATACAGGAAAACCCCATTGTGCATATTCCGCATGGTGACGATTAGCATTAATTGAAATATCAATCACTTGAGGTTGTAAGCGTTCAATCACATGGCTAATTAATGGTTTATCTTGTAAAAGCTGCAAGCCTTTATCCGCACCATCCATCCTCCGCGCTTTTCCTCCTGCCAAAATAACCGCACTTATTGTGTATTCCATATTTTCTTATTGCCTTATTTGAAGTATGATCTAGCCTTATTTTTCTCCATTTAAAAGGAAATAGCAATGAAATGTAAGCGTTTAAATGAAGTATTGGAACTTTTACAACCTTATTGGTCTAAAGACCCAGATCTGAGCTTGCTACAAATTCTGCAAAAAATTGCTGATGAAGCAGGTTTTGATAAACCTGTAGCAGAATTATCTGATGAAATTATTATTTATCATTTAAAAATGCACGGCACAGATAAATTTGAGCCAATTCCAGGCATCAAAAAAGATTATGAAGAAGATTTTAAAACCGCCTTGTTAAAAGCTCGCGGAATTATTAAATAAGGAAAAACAAATGAAAAAAGTTTTATTTTTACTCGGTGCTTTATTTTCATTTAACGCATTCGCAGCTAATTTAGAAGAAGGTAAACAATACGTTCAAGTGGGTCAAACCGCTTCTGCACAGCCTGAAGTGATTGAATTTTTCTCTTTCTACTGCCCGCATTGCTATGCCTTTGAAATGGAATACCACATTCCAAAACAAGTTGCAGAAAGCTTACCAAAAGGCACTGAATTTAAACAATATCATGTTAACTTCTTAGGTCGTCAATCTGAAAACCTCACTCGCGCATGGGCATTAGCGATGGCACTTGGTGCAGAAAGCAAAGTGAAAGCGCCTTTATTTGAAGCGGCACAACAAGATAAATTAAGCTCAATGGACGATATTCGCAAAATCTTCATTGATAACGGGGTTACTGCTGAACAATTTGATAACAACATCAACAGCTTTGCTGTAAACGGTTTAGTGAATAAACAAGTGAATGCAGCGGAACAGTTCCAAGTACATGGCGTACCTGATTTCTATGTCAATGGCAAATACCGTGTAAACCCTGAAGGTTTAAATTACGACGATTTCGTCAAAGATTATGTAGAAACCGTGAAAGGTTTATTGCAAAAATAAAAAAAAATTGGTTTAATGCCTGCCGTTTTTAAATATAAAGAAGAGAGATGATTTTATGGCTGCTAGTTTCAGTGTTACTCGTCGTTTTTTTGACGACAAAAACTACCCACGCGGATTTTCCCGTCACGGTGATTATACAATCAAAGAATCCCAAGTATTAGAGCAATATGGTCAAGCGTTTAAAGCATTAGATTCAGGCGAGCGCAAGCCAGCGACAAAAGAAGAAAAAGAATTTGTTGCATTTTGCCGTGGTGAACGTGCACCAGAAACTTTCTTCGAAAAAACCTGGAATAAATATCGTACTCGCATTAACACAACAAAACGTGTTTACACCTTATCTGGTGATGTGAGCGAAGCGGCTTCTGGCGGCGAAGATTATTCTGGCGAATAATACATTTTAAAAGGCAGGCAGAAGCTTGCCTTTTGCTTTTTTACTCAATCCCCATGCTTGCCAAGGGCTGTGGGATATTTATCATTCAAACGTAAACATCAATGCAACTACCGATTTCCCAATATACCGAACTCCTGCAAAAAAAGACTGAAAAACTGACCGCACTTTTGCAGCCCTTTAACGCCCCAGAAATAGCCGTGTTTGATTCACCGACTAGCCATTATCGGATGCGTGCGGAATTTCGTATTTGGCATGATAAAGGCGATTTTTATCACATCATGTTTGATCAAAGCACCTTGCAGCGTTATCGAGTGGATGAATTCCCAATTGCCAGCGAACTGATCAATCACATGATGAAAACCTTACTGCCATTGTTAAAAACGCAGGAAGTATTACATAAAAAACTGTTCCAAATTGATTATTTGAGCACGCTCAGCAATAAGATTATTGTAAGCCTGCTTTACCACAAGCAACTCACAGAAGAATGGCAAAGCGCTGCTACACGCTTAAAAGAAGAATTACAACAACTTGGTTTTGATGTGCAGCTGATTGGTCGTGCGAGTAAACAAAAAATCTGTTTAGAGCAGGATTTTGTCGATGAAGTGTTACCAGTGAAAGGGCGTAATTATGTTTATCGCCAAGTGGAAAACAGCTTTACCCAGCCTAATGCAGCGGTAAATTGCAAGATGTTGGAATGGGCGATTGATTGCACCCAAGGTTCGCAAGGGGATTTATTGGAACTGTACTGCGGTAACGGCAATTTCTCCATCGCCCTTGCACAAAACTTCCGTAAAGTGCTTGCTACCGAAATCGCTAAGCCATCTGTTGCGGCCGCACAATTTAATATTGCAGAAAATAAGATAAATAATCTGCAAATTATCCGTATGTCCGCAGAAGAGTTTACCCAAGCAATGAATGGCGTACGTGAGTTTAATCGCTTAAAAGGTATTGATTTAAAAGCCTATCAATGCAATACGATTTTTGTGGATCCACCACGAGCAGGACTTGATCCTGACACGGTAAAACTGGTGCAGAATTACGATCGTATTTTGTATATTTCCTGCAATCCACATACCCTTTGTGAGAATTTGCAAGCCCTAAGCCAAACCCACCGCATTGAAAAAGCGGCGCTGTTTGATCAATTCCCTTACACAGATCATATGGAAAGCGGCGTATGGCTGGTGAGAAAATAAAAATTCAACTGCTTGCCGAAGCGGGAACATTGTCAGAATTGACCGCACTTTGTTCCCCTCTTGGTATCGAGCATTGTACTGAAAGTCCACTTGCATTGGTGCGAACAGAAACCCATCTTGCCCTGCGTAAACTAGACGAGCCTAAGCTGGGCGATGTGTTTGTAGATTTCGTAGCTGGTGCGATGGCGCATCGTCGTAAATTTGGCGGTGGACGTGGCGAGGCTATTGCCAAAGCTGTAGGCATTAAGGGAACTGAATTACCTTCCGTGATTGATGCCACCGCAGGACTTGGTCGAGATGCCTTTGTTTTAGCTTCTATCGGTTGCCAAGTGCGCTTAGTAGAACGTCATCCAGTAGTATATTTGCTATTGCAGGATGGTCTCAATCGTGCCTATCAGGATGCAGAAATAGGTGACATGATGCAACAAAATATGCGCTTACTAGATGTTAATCATATTGCCGAACTTAATCCACAAACCGAGAGTGCCGATGTAGTGTATTTAGATCCAATGTATCCACATAAGCAAAAATCCGCCCTAGTTAAAAAAGAAATGCGTATATTCCAACATTTGGTTGGTGCAGATTTGGATTCCGATGAGCTCTTGACACCTGCGCTACAATTAGCCCGTAAACGTGTGGTGGTAAAACGTCCTGATTATGCAGAATTTTTAGCGCAAAAAGCACCCCATGTTAGTCGTGAAACCAAAAATCACCGCTTTGATATTTATATGGGAGAAGAGCAATGCTAAAAGAAAGTGCAGTTGTGATGAGCTATGATGCGGAAACCGGTCTTGCTAAAGTGAAATGTCAATCACAAAGTGCCTGTGGAGCTTGTTCGGCTAGAGAAGCCTGTGGAACAGCTTCCCTTTCTGAACTCAATGGCAAGCGAGGCGAGCATATCTTCACGCTCGAAACCATCACGCCACTCCGTGCAGGTCAAATGGTAGAAATTGGTCTAGAAGAAAAATCCATACTTTTCTCCGCACTGTTAATGTATATCGTGCCACTTTTCACTCTATTAGTTGCAACATTACTCTCCAACTATATCAGTGAAAATGAACTTATCCGTGCGATTTTAATCTTTATTTTGACCGCACTTTCCTTTGTAATGGTTAAACGTTACACCCGAAAACTCGGCCAACAAACGGAATTTCAGCCGGTATTGCTGAGAGTTTTATCCTAAATAAAAAAGAGCGGTTAAAAACAAGTTAATTTTCAACCGCTCTTTTGTACTTAGCTTATTGCAACTCAAAAGACTTACATGAAGATGTGGGCTTTTCTATTAAGATAATAATCTTTGTACTAAAGAAGTATAAATATTAACCCCAGTAAGCAATTGATTTTCATCAAAATCAAATTCAGCTTCATGATGACCTGCTGTGCGATCTGCACCAAGAATGAAGTAAATAGCCTTGCCCCCATGTTCTTGTACACATCTACCTAAAATAGTCGCATCTTCACTTGCATTAAAAGCATAATCTGAATTTACGTTATTTATTTGTGGTTGTTCAAGGGATATTTCTTCAATGAGTTTTATAAGTTCAACATCGTTATTCATATCCACTGCTTCACCTACAATTTCAGTTTCATACGCTACATCAAAACTTATGGAGAGACCTTTGGCTATTTGCATGACTTGTTCAGTCATGTATTCATTAATTGCTTTATTTTCTCCACGCACTTCTAATTGTAATTCAGCAGAGGATGGAATGACATTTCGTCCTTCACCCGCTTTTAGCACACCCACATTAATTCTTGTCATGCCTTCACCATGGCGTGCAATACCATGAAGTTGAGTGACTGTATGCGCTGCAGCTAATAAAGCATTACGACCTAAATGGGGAGCAGCACCTGCATGTGCAGGTTTACCTTTATAGCGAATATCAATTTTTGTAGTGGAAAGAAAATTTCTTGGATTAGCAATGACTGTGCCTGTATTCGCGCAAAAACTAATGTGTGAAGAAGCAAAATAATCTGCATCATCAATTATGCCACTTTGTGCAATGGCTGCTGCACCTCGAACACCTTCTTCTGCTGGTTGGAATACAATTTTTACTTTTCCAGTGAGTTTATCTTTGTTCTGAGCGATCCATAATGCAACACCTAAACCTATTGTAATATGTGAATCATGTCCACAAGCATGCATAAAACCATCGTTAATTGAGGCAAAACCTTCTTTATTTGGAATATGCTCGGATGAACGAGTTTCTGTTACATTCACACAGTCAATATCAAAGCGTAACGCGATGGTTTTCCCTGGTTTACCTGAATCAAATAATGCCACACAACCAGTGTACCCTTCCATTTTTTCGAGCCATTTTTCATTAGCTCCATAGGCTTTTGCATTAGCTAAACCTTTATCTACTACGGCTTGTTTTCGTCCACGAACAAAGTTCGGATTTATAATTTGTTTGCCAAGAAAAATTTCAAAACAACCTAAGTCTTCCAAGTAATCCGCAATGCGAGAAGTTGTCCAAAATTCACTCCAACCAATTTCTGGAAAACGATGAAATTCACGACGCCATTTAACAAGTTGATTTAAATCTAAGTTCATTTTTTCTCCTTTAAAAGTCTATAAAAACAGACCGCACTTAAATAAAGTGCGGTCAATTTTTTACTATTTCTACAACATAAATAATGCTAAGAATAAAACAGCAAGTATCATACCTGGTGCGGTACGTTTTACCATTTCTACTGGGCTTACCATCGCAAGGCCTGCACAAACAATGGTTACACCTGCAATTGGTGAAGCGGTACGACCGATTGCACCAGCAATAGCTGCTGCCATACCAAGATTTACGTGAGTGTAACCGAGCTCTACAGCATGTGGCGTGACGGCAGTGTTAAAGGCAATCGCTGCTGCATCGCCAGAGCCTGTAATTAAGCCCATTAAGAATGGTCCAATTGTTGCACCCCAACGTACAAATTCGTTGGATTCTTTTAAGAAAGAAATTGCAGCATCAACTGCGCCCGTAGATTTTAATCCTGCTACAAATACGCTAGCTGCAATGATGATACCAAGTACGTTTGCATAAGAATTTCCCATACCATTGAAAAATTCTTCAGTAATTTTTACTGGGGAAATACGAGTTACTATAATGCCGTAAATTGCGCCAATAAGCATCGCTTGAGGAACTCCCATTTTAGTCCATTCAAGACCTGGTACTTGTTGTAATGACGTTCCACCAATTACTAAAATAACTAATGGTATTAATGGTGCAAGGGCATAAAGTACATTGACGCCTTCAACAACTTTAATTTCACTTTCTTTTTGTTCTGCAAGATAAGCTTCACGATGTTGTTCACCATAATCTTTAAAAACAAGTGCAAGAATTGTTAAAACAACCGCACCTATTGCTCCCGCAGTCATGCTATATGGCGCATGTGAAAGGTTTACTTGAGTGATAGTTAAGCCTGACATTTCACTAATCATTGCTGAGTGAGAAGAACCCGGGCTCATCATTGATCCAAAAGTCCCTGCTAAAATAGCTGCACCAGCAGTAGCTGGTCGAACACCCGCACTTTTTAAAACAGGAATTAATGTTGCACCAACCGCAGCTGCACAACCAGCAGCAGAAGGAATAGCAATATTGATGAAAAAGGTGATGACTGTTGCAATCGGAATTAAGAAGAATTTTAATCCGCTTAATGGTTTGGTAAGTAAATGTACCAGATGAGTATCACATTGAGTGTATTTCATTACATAAGCAAAACCCATACTGGAACAGATAGCCATAATTAATCCGCTAGATGTCATGCTTTTGGCAAAAGCATCTAATGCGCCCATTGGATTAAGCGTCAGAATGGACATTATTAAACCAACACCAATCAAAACGGTTCGGGTTTCGGCTTTTTTAATTAGAAAATAAATTGTGGCAATAATGCCAACCACTGCAACGATGGATTTAAATAATTCCATTATATATTCCTTTTAAGTTAATAAGAAAAAGTTGTATTGATGTCAAATGTGCCACATTCCATATTTTCACTGAAGCACAAAATAGGATTTTCACCCAACACAGTTGCCATTTCATTTTGTATATGAAGCGCAGAACCTTCAGGCAATGCATATACAAGTGCGGTTGGATTAACGAGTAAAAATTCTGCCAAACGTTCTTCTCGGCTTTCACCATTGTGACCTTGCATTTTACCTGAAATAAAGTGCGGATTAATTTGATGAGGAAAAAGCTGTAATGCTTGAAATGAAGGAGGATAAGTAATCGGCATATCATTAGTTGTCATAATAGATGCGCCAGCTACATTGGCCCCAGCACTCCAACCAAAATAAGGCGTACCGTTATTCACTTTTTCACGAATGATATCAATCAAATTGTGTTCATAAAGTTGTTTTAACAAACAAAATGTATTCCCGCCGCCAATAGCGATGATATCTGCTTGTTCAATGATATCTCGATGCTGTTTACCATGATGAACGGAAACAATATTCATCCTTAAATCAGAAAGTGCATTTTGCACAGTTTTTTCATATTCATCAAAAGTGCGGCGTACCCCAGCATAAGGCACAAAAGCAATTGTTTTACCACGATAATCAGTCAGAAAATTTTGTAACCAAGGTATGGTGTGTTCAAGATAACCTGTGTTCTTGTATTTTGAGCTACTGAGCAGTAACATGTTTTTCATTTTCTACTCCTTTTTAGAGGCATTTAGCAATATCGATATTACACTTAGGGAAGGTTAATTTTCAAAGAAAAATTATTATTGTTTGACGGATATCAAAAAATAAACCTTATCAGGAGAAAACTATGTCAATTAATCTTAATCGTGTTCAAAATTTAATTGAAAAACTGGCTTTTATTTCATCAGTACCAAACGAGCTGACTCGCTTAGCTTTTACAGAGGAGGATGAAAAGGCCCATAATATGATTATTGAATTATGTAAAAAATATGATTTATCTATTCGTCGAGATTCAATTGGAAATCTTTTTATTCGTAAGGCAGGTAAAGAAGATTTTTTACCTGCCGTTGCATTCGGATCACATATTGATACTGTTGTAAATGCTGGTAAATTTGATGGTCCTTTGGGATCTGTTGCTGGATTGGAAATTCTTTTGCAATTATGTGAACAGAATATTCAGACTTGTTATCCTTTAGAATTGATAATTTTTACTTGTGAAGAATCGAGTAGATTTAATTTTGCTACATTAGGTAGTAAAGTTATGTGCGGCATAGTAAATCAAGAAAAATTAAGTTCGTTACGTGATAAACAAGGAAAGGGTTTATCAGAAGCTATGGCTGAAGTAGGAATGAATTTTAATTTGGTTAATCAAGCAAAACGTGATGCAAAGGAATTTAAATGTTTTTTTGAACTTCATATAGAACAAGGCCCTCGTTTAGAGAATGAAGGAAAAACAATAGGTGTTGTAACAGGTATTGCTGCTCCGATTCGTGCAATTGTTAAAATTAAAGGACAAGCGGATCATTCAGGAGCAACAGCAATGCATTATCGTCATGATGCATTGTTAGGAGGAGCTGAGTTATCACTTGCTATTGAGCAAGCTGCTATTCAAGCTGGACATTCTACAGTAGCTACTGTAGGTAATATTACAGCTAAACCAGGAGTAATGAATGTTGTGCCAGGATATTGCGAATTATTAGTAGATATTCGAGGTACACATGTACAAGCTAGAGATTCCGTATTTGAATTATTACAAAAGGAAATTAGTAAAGTTTCAGAAAAAAGAGGATTATTAATTGAGTTACAACTTATTTCAAAAGATAATCCAATAGCATTACCTGAAAATATGGTAAATCAAATAGCTGAAACTGCACATTCCCTTGGTTATTCTTACGAAATAATGCCAAGTGGTGCTGGACATGATGCAATGCATATGGCAACACTTTGTCCGACAGGTATGATTTTTATTCCATCTCATTTGGGAATTAGTCATAACCCTCTTGAATTTACTGATTGGAAAGATATAGAGGCAGGAATTAAAGTTTTACAAAAAGTTATATTAGAACAGGCTGAAGCTTGTTAATTGTTATAAAAACTCGTATAAATAATACGAGTTTTTTTATAAAGGCAACTCCGTTGTCGATTTTACTGTTTTTAATATGATTTCTGATTTTAATGTTTTAATGCCGATTGCATTTGTAAGGTAGGTATTTTTTATATGATTAAGTTCTTCAATATCAGAGACACAAAGCTTAAGTAAGAAGTCGTAACTGCCAGCCATAAAATGACATTCAATAATTTGTGGGATTAATTTCACTTCAAAAATAAACCGCTCTTTAAGCTCTGGGTTTTCTTCATTGAATGTACCTAAGAGATAGGAAATCAGGTGACAATTTACTTTTTTAGGATTTAACAGAGCAACATAGCCATCAATCACGCCGTCATACTCTAACTGGTTCACTCGCCGTAAACAGGCAGAATTTGACAAACCAATCTCTTTTGCTAACTCATTATTTTGTAAACGTCCATTTCGTTGTAATGCTTTTAAAATGCGAGTATCAATATTATCAAAGCATTTCTTCATATAAAGGTCCTTTTATGAGAGTTTTGGTAAGAATAATACAACAAAACCGCAGGCATTACCTGCGGTTTTTTCTCATTATTAAGAACCATAAAGTGAAACTTGGACAAGAAGTAAAATCGAGCCAATTAGGAGTAAGCATCCAATCATTGGTAAAACAAATTTTACCCACTTGTTAAACGGAATGTGTAACATTTGAAGTGTCACAAGTACTAATCCTGTCGGTGCTAAGAATAGCATCGCATATTGTCCCCAGTTATAAGCTGAAACCACGATATCACGAGGAATACCTACAGCATCCGCTAACGGCGCCATAATTGGCATTGATAGCACTGCAAGTCCTGATGATGATGGAACAATAAGTCCAAGGAAAATGAAGACGACTAATTGACCAAGGATAAATAAGCTACCAGGCATTCCACTTACGAGATTAGACATATAATCTAGGATTGTGTCAGAAATCATTCCTTGTTCTAGTACAAGGTTTACACCACGAGCAAGACCAATGATTAATGAAACACCTACAAGTTCAGATGCACCCTCTGTGAAAGACTCTACGATTTCTTTCTCTTTTAGACCACTGATTAACATGATAACAATGGTGAAAGAGAGAAATGATGCCGCCATTTGAGGAAACCACCAACCACCTGCCATAACCCCCCAAATCATCATTGGGAACGCTAAACAGAATAGAATGAGTATAAGTTTTCTTCTTAAAGTGAATTCAATAACAGCATTTGGATCAAAGTTTTTCATATAACGTTGACGAAATTCATCTCTATCTTCATAAGTATAAGAAAAACTTGGATCTGCCTTCACTTTTTTACCATACCAATATAGGTACGCGATTACACAAAGACCACCTAGCACTAAACCAATAGTACGGAAACCAATCCCTTCGGTGAATTGTATTCCTGCTGCATTAGAAGCTATAACAACTGAAAATGGGTTAATTGTTGAGAAAGCCGTGCCCATAGATGATGCTAAGAATATAGCCCCGACACAAATAATAGCATCATATCCTAACGCTAAGAACACTGGTACCAGAATCGGATAAAAAGCAACAGCCTCTTCTTCAATACCACAAGTTGTGCCACCAAGAAGCATCAAAATAGATACACTAAATACTATTAAAAACTCATTTCCCTTTGTTTTTCTTGCTAAAGCCATTAATCCCGCATTAAACGATCCTGTACGATTTATTACACCAATCATACCTCCAAGGACGAAGATAAAGACCATTACATCGACAGCTTCAATTGTTCCCTCAACCATACTGACTGGAATATCTTGAATACCTTTATGATGTTGCTCGATACGCTGATAAGAACCAGGAATGGCGATAGGTTTTTTGATTACACCTTCAGTAAAATTAGTGAGTTTAATTTTAATGTTAAAGTCATCCAGTGTTTTTTCTGTTGCGGGATATGTTTTATCTTGTTCACCATAAGACTTAACAACAAAAACCTTATCCTGCATATTATAGGTTAATTTAGAGTAGGAGCCGGAAGGAATAACCCAAGTAAGCCCTACAGCAATAATTAAAATGAAGAAAAGAATAGTAAATGCTGATGGAAAACTAAAACTTTTCTTTTTATTCGCTGCTTCCATAATTAACTCCTTGTTAATCATAGTGTGATAAATTAGCACCGTATAGCATCACATAATACGATGCCAATTTCATTAGTACTGATACGTCTCTTTTATATTATTAATCGTAATAGGTAATGTGGTCTGCATTCTTAGTAATGCGAGTACCTGCTTTTCCTTTTACAATATCTACAATATCAGAAAGAGAACCAATAACAGCATCTTTTCCGGTGTTACGTGCAAAATTAACAGCAGCTTGAACTTTTGGTCCCATTGAACCAGCAGCAAAGTTAAGTTTTTCCATTTCTTCCGGAGAAGCTACCGCAATAGCTTTTTGCGTTGGTTTACCCCAATCAATAAAGGTTGCAGAAACATCGGTAGCAATAACAAAGAGATCTGCTTCTAAATTTTCTGCAAGTAATGCAGAACATAGATCTTTATCAATTACAGCCTCAACCCCTTGTAAATTATGCTGTTCATCATAATAAGTCGGGATACCGCCACCACCAGCACAAATCACGATGCTGCCTTTTTCTAACAACCATTTCACTGGTCGAATTTCGAATATACGTTTAGGTAATGGACTTGGCACAACTCGACGATATTTGTCTCCATCTTGTGCAATAGACCAATTTTTTTCTTTTGCTAAACGCTCTGCTTCTTCTTTAGAATAAACAGGACCGATTGGTTTTGTCGGATTTTTAAAAGCAGGATCATTGATATCTACTTCAACTTGGGAAAGTAATGTGGCAAATGGAACTTCAAAAGGAACTAGATTACCTAATTCTTGTTGAATCATATACCCAATCATTCCTACAGATTCAGCACCTAAAACATCTAATGGATAAGTCGGGACATCCTTGTAAGCCGCCCCCTGTAAAGCAAGTAAACCAACTTGAGGACCATTACCATGAGCAATAACTAATTCATTATTTGGATAAATTTTAGCAATTTGCTCACAAGCAATACGCACATTTTGTCGTTGATTTTCTGCAGTTAATGGCTCGCCTCGACGTAACAAGGCATTACCACCTAGTGCAATAACAATTCTCATAATTCCTCCTAAGCTAAACTTGCTACCATTACCGCTTTAATTGTATGCATACGGTTTTCAGCTTGCTCAAAAGCAATATTCATTGGCGATTCAAATACGTCTTCAGTCACTTCAATACCATTTGCTAAAGCAGGATATTTTTCAGCAATTTGACGACCCACTTTGGTTTCACTGTTATGGAACGCTGGTAAGCAGTGCATAAATTTCACTTTAGGGTTACCAGTGCGTTTCATTAACTCTGGAGTCACTTGGTAAGGTAATAATAATTGGATACGATCACCCCATGTTTCTAATGGTTCACCCATTGAAACCCAAACGTCAGTATGTACAAAGTCAACACCTTTCACAGCTTTATCAATATCGTCAGTGACTGTGATTCTTGCTCCACTTTGTTTAGCAAAACCTTCACATAATTCTACTAACTCAGCATCTGGTAATAATGCTTTAGGACCACAAATACGGACATCCATACCTAATTTTGCACCAATCAACAATAAAGAGTTACCCATATTGTTGCGAGCATCACCAATATATACGTAGCTAATTTCACTTAATGGTTTATCGCAATTTTCAATCATAGTAAGCACATCAGCGAGCATTTGTGTTGGGTGGAATTCATCTGTTAACCCATTAAAAACAGGTACTCCGGCATAATCAGCAAGCTCTTGAACAATACTTTGTTTAAATCCACGATATTCTATTGCATCGTACATTCTTCCAAGTACTCGAGCTGTATCTTTCATACTTTCTTTATGCCCAATTTGAGAGGAGTTTGGATCGATATAAGTTACTCGAGCACCTTGGTCATAAGCGGCGACTTCAAAGGCACAACGAGTACGAGTTGAGGTTTTTTCAAAAATTAATGCGATATTTTTACCTTGCAGTTTAGGTTGCTCAGTTCCCGCATATTTCGCTCGTTTTAAATCGCGGGATAAATCTAGTAAATACTTAATTTCACGCTCTGAATGATTAACAAGACTTAATAGGTGTCTATTTTTAAGATTGAAAGCCATAGTAATCTCCTTATTTTATGTCATTAATAAATGGTGGGTATTCACTTATCTACTTACTGTGAATGGTCAAATTTTAAAAATAATCAAATCGAATTTGATATCTTGTTTTTATTTAAAATGTAAATTTTTGCAATAAAATTCAATATTTTATTTAATGGACGCAATTTTATTTTGCATTTTTTAATTTGTGATGTGTATCACACTTCATTTCAGAACTTTATATTGCGCTTTCTTTATATGTAAAAGAGATTTAAAATCCCGTCGATTCTCACACTACAGGAGCACATATGATCAACAGAAGAGATTTCATCCAACTTGGCGCAAGCAGCATTTTAGCGTTGAGTGCGAGCCGTTTTGCTTTTGCGAAAAGCGACACACAAGTCGATTTGCGTATCGTAGCAACGACCGATATTCACAGTTTTTTAACTGACTTCGATTACTACAAAGATGCACCTACTGAGAAATTCGGTTTTACCCGTGCAGCAAGCTTGATTCGTCAAGCACGTAAAGAGGTGAAAAACAGCGTTTTAGTTGATAACGGTGACTTAATCCAAGGTAACCCAATTGCTGACTATCAAGCCGCGAAAGGTTATAAAGAAGGCAAACCAAACCCAGCCGTAGATTGCTTAAATGCAATGCACTATGAAGTGGGCACATTAGGTAACCACGAATTTAACTATGGCTTAGATTATTTAGCCGATGCGATTAAACAAGCGAAATTCCCTATCATCAATGCTAACGTAGTGAAAGTCGGTACTGAAGAGCCCTATTTCACACCTTATGTGATTCAAACCAAAGAAGTGGTGGATAGCCAAGGTAAAAAGCACAAACTAAACATTGGTTATATCGGTTTTGTACCACCACAAATTATGGTGTGGGATAAAGCAAATTTACAAGGCAAAGTTGAAACGCGCGATATCGTGAAAACCGCACAAAAATATGTGCCAGAAATGAAACAAAAAGGCGCCGATATTATTGTGGCACTTGCTCACACAGGCCCATCAGATGAGCCATATCAAGAAGGTGCAGAAAACTCAGCATTCTACCTTGCTGATGTACCACACATTGACGCGATTGTTTTCGGTCACTCTCACCGTTTATTCCCAAACAAAGAGTTCGCCAAATCACCAAATGCAGATATTGCTAAAGGAACCGTAAAAGGCGTACCTGAAAGTATGGCGGGCTACTGGGCAAACAACATTAGTGTAATCGACTTAACCCTTGCTCAACACAACGGCAAATGGTTAGTGGCTGATGGTAAAGCGGTACTTCGTCCAATTTACGATGCAGAAAACAAAAAAGCGACCACAGAAAGTGATGCCGAATTGACCGCACTTTTAAAACCTGTGCATGAAGCCACCCGTGAATTCGTGGCACAGCCAATCGGTAAAGCGACAGATAACATGTATAGCTACTTAGCCCTAGTGCAAGATGACCCAACCATTCAAATTGTGAACCAAGCACAAAAAGCTTACGTTGAAAAAGTAGCACCAAGTGTTGCAGCAATGGCGGGCTTACCAATTTTAAGTGCAGGCGCACCATTTAAAGCAGGCGGACGTAAAAATGACCCAACGGGCTATACTGAAGTTAACAAAGGTGAATTAACGTTCCGTAATGCAGCAGATTTATACCTCTATCCAAATACCTTAGTTGTTGTCAAAGCAACCGGTGAAGAACTGAAAGAGTGGTTAGAATGTAGCGCAGGTATGTTCAAACAAATCGATCCTACCAGCGACAAACCACAATCTTTACTTGATTGGGACGGTTTCCGTACTTATAACTACGATGTGATTGACGGCGTAAATTATGAATTCGACCTCACTCAACCACCGCGTTATGACGGCGAATGTAAATTGATTAATCCGAATTCACACCGTGTGGTGAATTTAACCTACCAAGGTAAACCAGTTGATCCAAAAGCAGAATTCTTAATTGCGACTAATAACTATCGTGCTTACGGTAATAAATTCCCAGGCACAGGCGATGCGCACATTGTTTACGCTTCTCCAGATGAAAACCGCCAAATTCTTGCGGATTACATCAAAGCAGAAAGCGAAAAAAATGGCCATGTAAACCCAAGTGCGGATAAAAACTGGCGCTTTGCACCGATTAAAGGTAACGATAAATTAGATGTACGTTTTGAAACCTCACCAAGCGAACAAGCGGCAAAATTCATTCAAGACAATGCGCAATACCCAATGAAGAAAGTCGGCACCGATGACGTGGGCTTTGCGGTATATCAAATTGATTTATCGAAATAACAAAAAAGGGCGTGCTCAGCACGCCCTACTTATTTCAAAGTGCGGTCAATTTTGACCTTATTTTTCTTCTTTTGGAAGTCTGATTAAGGAAAAGATCAAGCCGCCCCAAATCACAAAAAGCGCCACAATCATCATTGTAATTGCAATACTTGTCATCTTTATTCTCCTTTTTCTTCAAGCTTGAAGTTGTCTTCATTTTTCCATTTTAAACGAGAAAGAATGAACGAAACAACCACTAGCGAAATTGCCATACCCCAACCAAAGATATTTACAAACCAGCTTGGATAGCCTTCATAACCTTCTGTAAATACTTTCGCACCTTCACTCAATAACATAAAGGCAAGAATACCAGTTGTGATGACAATGCATAAACGCCATAGGAAACCGACTTTGAATGAAGAGCTTTGATTTAAGTGGTTGCCTAATAAGCCTAATTTTTCATTTGCTACAATCACAATTAATGAAACAAATGCCACTGCTACAATACCGAAGTAGTTTACGAATTTATCTAATACATCAAGCATTGGTAAGCCAGTTGTTGTACCAAATAAAATGACTGATACAACCATCATTGGTAAACCAACAACGAAGGTCGCTTTTGCTCGACGTAAACGGAGTTTATCTTGAATCGCTGAAATGATTACTTCAATAACAGATATAAATGAGGTTAATGCCGCAAAGGTTAATGAACCGAAGAACAATACCCCTAATACTTCACCGAATGGTGCTTTATTAATAATAGTTGGGAATGCAAAGAAGGCTAAACCAATACCACCTTTTGCCACTTCGCTTACTTCTACACCTTGCGCAGTTGCGATGAAACCTAATGCCGCAAATACACCGATACCGGCAAGCACTTCAAAACTTGAGTTCGCAAAACCAACAACTAAGCCGCTACCTGTTAAATCAGAATCTTTTTTCAAGTACGATGCATACGTAATCATAATCCCGAAACAGATGGAAAGAGAGAAGAATATTTGACCATAAGCCGCAATCCACACGCTCGGATTAGAGAGTTTTGACCAGTCTGGTGTAAATAGTGCGTTTAAGCCTTTTTCTGCACCTGGTAAGAATAAAGAATAAACTACCAACGCCACAAACATCACCACTAAAACAGGCATTAAGATATCTGAAGATTTAGAAATCCCTTTTTGAATACCTAAAGAAAGCACACCTAACGCCACCAACCACACAGCAATTAATGGACCAGTTACCATGCCGACAAACTCAAAGCTCACACCATTGCTGATATCGCCCATTTTTAAGAATTCGTGTAGGAAGAAATCAATCGGTTGGTCGCCCCAAGCAGAATTAAGTGAGAAATAGGTATAGCTTGCCGCCCAACCTAATACTACCGCGTAGTAAAGACCGATGATGACGTTCACCATTACTTGCCACCAACCAAACACTTCAAAGTGTGGGTTAAAGCGACGATAAGAAAGAGGAGCACCACCACGATGGCGATGACCGATTGCGTAATCTAAGAAAAGCAATGGAATACCGGCGGTTAAAAGTGCAATAAGGTAAGGGATAATAAATGCACCGCCACCGTTTTCATAAGTGGTATAAGGGAAACGCCAGATGTTTCCTAAGCCAACAGCGGATCCAATCGCCGCCATAATAAATGCTTTCCGACCAGAGAAGGTCTCACGCTTTGCGTTTGACTGCGTCATATTAAGTTCCTTTTGAATGAAGAAAGATTTCAATATAATGAATTCTAAAACCGAGTCAAGAATTTGATTTAAAGTGCGGTTAAAAATAATGAATTTTTTTTAAAAATCACTGTCCAAAGGCCGAATTTAATCTCTATTAACAACCAAAAGGAAACATTTATGGATCTCAACAGCATTTTAAATCAAGTTTTAGATGTGGCTAAAAACTCTGCAAGCAAACTTGAAACCGGCAACCAAACAATCGACTCTCTCACCAAAGTAGGCGGTGGTGCAGCATTAGGCGGTATTTTATCAATGATTTTAGGCCGTAGCGGCGGTGCAAGCTTAGCAAAATTAGGCTCACTTGCCGTTTTAGGTAACCTTGCTTACCAAGCGTACCAAAACTATCAAAAATCCCAACAAAATAGCCAACTAAACATTTCAGAAAATGCATTTGATGTATTAAATTCATCAAGCCATGTCGATGCGGGTGAATTAATTTTACGTACTATGATCGCCGCAGCGGCAGCAGACGGTGAAATCACTGAAGATGAAAAACAAACTATCGCAAATGAAGCAGGCAACAACCCTGAATTAGCGCAATGGCTTGAACAAGAAATTCAAAATCCAATTTCTATCAACGAGATTGCACGTCTTGTAGGTAACGATACTGCACTTGCAAGTAATGTGTACTTAGCAGCTCGCTTAGTAAGCAAAGATTTATCTCGCAAAGAAATCATTTTCTTAGCAGATTTAGCTCAAGCGTTAGGTTTAGATGATGCGCTTGTTGAACAATTAGAAAAACAAGCAGGCTTCTAATTTTGTGTAGAAAACATCGCGTTTTCTGACCGCACTTCTTATCAAAAAACACGATAATCTTAGTTATCGTGTTTTTTTCATTTGTTTTTTCGCGAAAACCTAACCAAAGGCGAAAAATTCCGCTACAATGCTGAACTTCAATATTCATAA
Source organism: Parahaemophilus parainfluenzae (assembly GCF_001053575.1). Lineage (GTDB taxonomy): Bacteria > Pseudomonadota > Gammaproteobacteria > Enterobacterales > Pasteurellaceae > Haemophilus_D > Haemophilus_D parainfluenzae_S. Next base: position 109,117 of record NZ_JVSL01000037.1, read on the forward strand.
AATTATTTAATAATCATAAAAACGGGAAGCAACATGACAGGCGCACAACTCATTATCGAATGTTTAAAAGCGCACGGTGTAACCGATCTTTTCGGCTACCCAGGCGGGGCAATCATGCCAACCTATGATGCCATCTATGACTCAGGTCTTGACCATCTCCTTTGTCGTAATGAACAAGGTGCCGCGATAGCCGCAATTGGTTATGCTCGCTCCACAGGCAAAGTCGGCGTTTGTGTCGCAACGTCAGGCCCTGGTGCCACCAATTTAATTACCGGTTTAGGCGATGCCTTTGCTGATTCTGTGCCAATCGTGGCATTTACTGGCCAAGTCGCCGCCCCTCTTATCGGTACCGATGCTTTCCAAGAAGCCGATGTTTTAGGCTTATCCCTAGCTTGTACCAAACACAGCTACATTGTGCAATCCATCGAAGAACTCCCCGAAATTATTGCCTCTGCTTTTCAAATTGCACAAAGTGGCAGACCTGGTCCAGTTCTCATCGATGTGCCTCGCAACATCCAAGTGAGCGATGTACCTGAACATATCAAACCTATTGTCAAACCTATCGTAAAACCAACCGCACTTTCAGAATTAAAATTAGCTGAAGCAAAAGCATTATTGGCACAAGCTAAAAAACCAGTGCTTTATGTAGGTGGTGGTGTAGGTATGGCAAAAGCCACACAGGCGGTCAAAAAATTCCTACAAATCACCAAAATGCCATCCGTTTCAACATTAAAAGGTTTAGGTTCAATTGACCCAACCGATCCCGTTTATATGGGCATGATTGGTATGCATGGCACAAGAGCCGCAAATGTTGCCGTACAAGAATGTGATTTATTGTTAGTATGCGGTGCACGTTTTGATGACCGTGTGACCGGTAAATTAGACAGTTTTGCACCACACGCGAAGGTGATTCATTGTGATATTGATGCAGCAGAAATCAACAAACTTCGTGTGGCAAATGTTGCCCTTCAAGGAGATTTAATTCAAGCTTTAGAGGCTTTAAGTATCCCTCTTGCAATTGACGATTGGCGAGCACACATTCAAGCATTGAAAGCCAAACTCGATTTCACTTATATCGACAATGCAGGCAACCGACCTATTGACCCTTGGTCGTTGCTCAACACGCTTTCTCAGCGTAAACCACAAAATGCGGTGATTTGTACCGATGTGGGCCAACATCAAATGTGGTCTGCGCAACATATGCGCCATTTCGCACCAGAAAACTATATTACCTCCGCGGGCTTCGGCACCATGGGATTTGGTTTACCTGCAGCAGTGGGTGCGAAAAAAGCACGCCCTCATGATGAAGTGATTTTAGTGACAGGTGATGGTTCATTGATGATGAACATTCAAGAATTAGGTTCAATCAAACGCGGCAAATTACCGGTAAAAATTTTGCTGTTAGATAACCAACGTCTTGGTATGGTGCGTCAATGGCAAGACCTTTTCTGGAACAAACGCCGTTCAGAAACCATTTTAGAAGATAACCCTGATTTCGTGATGCTGGCGAAAGCCTTTGATATTCCAGCTGAACGCATTGAGCGTGCTGATGAGGTGGATGAAGCACTTAATCGCTTATTAAATAGCGAAACCGCTTATTTACTACAAGTATGCATTCCTCCGGAGGAATGCGTATGGCCATTAGTCCCACCAGGTGCGTGTAATGCTGATATGTTGGAGGAAATTTAAGATGAATCACTATACTTTTGAATTGACTGCTCAACATCGTCCAGAGGTTTTAGAACGCATATTACGCGTTATTCGTTTACGTGGCTTTACTGTGACTAATATGGATATGGCATTGGTAGAAACTAAAGTTCAGATAAAAATCACTGTAAAATCTGACCGCACTTTTGATCTGTTGGTTAATCAGTTAGCAAAATTGCCGGATGTGCTGGAGATAAAATAATGAAAAATATACGTTTGTTATTGGAATTACTTATTACTTTCGTACTATTTGGATGCACTTCATTACAAGATAAAGAACTATCTTCTCAAAAAGAAGTAATACACTCTTTCTTTATAGCAGAAGACAACATTTATGCTATAGGGCAACTTAATAGTTATCACTTTGCCGGTTCAAAATATAGTGAAACTGGAGATTTAATTCGTATCTTACGATCACCTTATGTAAAAAACATATCATCTGTGAAAATTCATTCTATCGCTAAAAATGTTGAAAAAAACAAAGTGAAAGCTACATTAACACTATATTTTAATGATAAAGAGCTTACTCAAAAGCAATCTAATGAGCTCTATGGACAAAATTATCACAATATGCAGGAGCATAATATATTTTTTAGAATGGAAGATGGTGAAATTGTTGATATTAAAAACAAAAATGAGATTTTGAAAAAAGCTAAATTGATTAAACCTTTAGAAACTAAGTACTTAGAATATCGTCAAGAAAAAAGATTCAGTGCTGAAGCAACAGAGGATAACGTTACAGTAGCTGGACGAGCATCAGCGGCAATGATTATTTTTGTACCGTTAGCAATTATCTCATTACCTTTTTATGCAATTCAGTCTTTATCTGGAAAATAAAAACAAACCCTAAAAATTTACTTGGAGAGATTATTTATGCCAAAACTACGTTCAGCGACCAGTACACAAGGTCGTAATATGGCGGGTGCACGTGCCTTATGGCGTGCAACAGGGATGAAAGAAAATGACTTTGGTAAACCGATTATTGCGGTGGTGAACTCATTCACCCAATTTGTACCAGGGCATGTTCATTTAAAAGACATGGGTCAACTAGTCGCGGCTGAAATTGAAAAAGCCGGCGGCGTGGCAAAAGAATTTAACACCATCGCAGTAGATGATGGGATCGCGATGGGTCACGGAGGCATGCTTTATTCCTTACCGAGCCGTGATTTAATCGCGGACAGCGTGGAATATATGGTTAATGCTCACTGTGCTGATGCGATGGTGTGTATTTCCAACTGTGACAAAATCACCCCGGGAATGTTGATGGCAGCAATGCGTTTAAACATTCCAACCATATTCGTTTCAGGTGGTCCGATGGAAGCGGGTAAAACCAAACTTTCCGACCAGCTCATCAAATTAGACTTAATTGATGCCATGATCCAAAGCGCTGATGTGAATGTCAGCGACAAAGATGTTGATGCCATTGAGCGCAGTGCTTGCCCTACTTGTGGTTCTTGCTCAGGGATGTTTACTGCTAACTCAATGAACTGCTTAACCGAAGCCTTAGGTTTATCTTTACCTGGCAATGGCTCGATGTTGGCGACCCATGCTGACCGTAAAGAATTATTCTTACAAGCAGGTCGTCAAATTGTTGAACTTTGCAAACGCTATTACGAGCAAGACGATGAAAGCGTATTACCACGTTCAATCGGCATCTTTGAAGCCTTTGAAAATGCAATGAGTTTAGATATTGCGATGGGTGGTTCAAGTAATACCGTTTTACACTTATTAGCGGCTGCTCAAGAAGCGGGTGTAGATTTCAAAATGGCGGATATTGACCGCTTATCACGCGTTGTGCCTTGCTTAAGCAAAATTGCACCAAACACCAATAAATACCACATGGAAGATGTACACCGTGCAGGTGGGATTATGGGATTATTAGGTGAATTAGATCGCGCAGGATTAATCCACCGTAACACCAAAACTGTGTTAGGTATGACTTTAGAAGAGCAATTAAATCAATACGATATCATTCGTAATAAAGATGAAGAACTACACAAATTCTTCCGTGCAGGTCCTGCAGGTATTCGCACCACGCAAGCCTTTTCACAAGATTGCCGTTGGGATAGCGTAGATGATGACCGTGTAGGCGGTTGTATTCGTAATAAAGAAAATGCGATATCTCAAGAAGGCGGCTTAGCTGTATTATTTGGTAACATCGCAAAAGACGGTTGTATAGTAAAAACTGCAGGTGTGGATGAGTCTATCTGGAAATTCACCGGTCGTGCAATCGTATTTGAAAGCCAAGAAGATGCGGTAGCCGGTATTTTAGGTGGCAAAGTGAAAGAAGGCCATGTGGTAGTCATCCGCTATGAAGGTCCAAAAGGTGGCCCTGGTATGCAAGAAATGTTGTATCCAACCAGCTACTTAAAATCCATGGGCTTAGGTAAGAAATGTGCCTTATTAACAGATGGTCGCTTCTCTGGCGGTACATCTGGTTTATCTATCGGTCACGCTTCTCCTGAAGCAGCTTCTGGCGGTGCGATCGGCTTAGTACATGATGATGATATTATCGAAATCGATATTCCAAATCGCGCGATTAATCTCAAAATCAGCGATGAAGAATTAGCAAAACGCCGTACCGAGCAAGATGCCAAAGGCTGGCAACCAGCTAACCGTGAACGTGAAGTGTCTTTTGCATTAAAAGTATTTGGCCACTTCGCCACTTCTGCGGATAAAGGTGCCGTTCGTGATAAAACACTTTTAAAATAGTGTATGATTCTCCCTCTCTTTTATGAGAGGGAGAAATAAAACAAAGAAAAAATTACCCGCACTTCATCATAAACAACAAATATCATGAAAAACCTACTCACCAATCCTCAACCCTCTCAATCGGATTACATTAACGCGATTGTTAAACTTGGCTCCAGAGTATATGAAGCCGCTACTGTAACCCCGCTACAAAAAATGGAAAAATTATCCGAGCGACTACATAATAATATTTGGATTAAGCGTGAAGACCGCCAGCCAGTAAATAGCTTTAAGCTTCGTGGTGCTTATGCAATGATTTCCAGCCTTTCTGATGAACAAAAACAGGCTGGTGTCATTGCTGCTTCCGCGGGTAACCATGCACAAGGTGTTGCTCTATCCGCTAAACAACTTGGCTTAAAAGCATTAATTGTTATGCCACAAAATACACCGAGCATTAAAGTGGATGCCGTTCGTGGTTTTGGTGGTGAAGTGTTGTTACACGGAGCCAATTTTGATGAAGCAAAAGCTAAAGCTATTGAGCTTTCAAAATCTAAACATATGACATTTATTCCGCCGTTTGATCATCCATTGGTTATCGCCGGTCAAGGCACATTGGCGATGGAAATGTTGCAACAAGTTGCCGATTTAGATTATGTCTTTGTGCAAGTCGGAGGCGGTGGTCTCGCCGCTGGCGTAGCCATTTTACTCAAACAATTCATGCCGGAAATCAAAGTCATTGGTGTCGAGTCCAAAGATTCAGCTTGTTTGAATGCCGCCTTAGAAAAAGGAGAACCTACAGATCTAGCACATGTTGGGCTATTTGCCGATGGCGTAGCAGTAAAACGTATTGGTGATGAAACATTCCGTTTATGTCAAAAATATTTAGACGGTATGGTATTAGTAGACAGCGATGAAGTTTGTGCGGCAATGAAAGATTTATTCGAAAACGTGCGTGCTGTTGCTGAGCCATCTGGTGCCTTAGGATTAGCTGGTTTGAAGAAATATGTGAAACAAAACAATCTGGAAGGCAAAAATATGGCGGCAATTCTATCTGGCGCTAACCTTAACTTCCATACATTGCGTTATGTTTCAGAACGTTGTGAAATTGGTGAAAACCGTGAGGCTTTATTGGCGGTAACGATGTCTGAACAACCAGGCAGCTTCTTAAAATTTGCCCATGTCATCGGCAACCGTGCAGTAACAGAATTCAGTTATCGTTATGCAGATAATCAAAAAGCCTGTATTTTCGTTGGTGTGCGCACGGCTAATGAAGCTGAAAAATCGGAAATTATTGCTGATTTAACGAAAAATGGCTTTGATGTAGAAGATATGTCTGATGATGATATTGCGAAAACTCACGTGCGTTATTTAATGGGTGGACGAGTTTCTAGTCATCATGAAAGACTTTATAGCTTTGAATTTCCAGAACAAAAAGGCGCTTTACTTAAATTCTTAGAAATTTTGGGTAAACGTTGGAATATTTCATTATTCCATTATCGTGCGCATGGAGCCGATTACGGTAATATTCTTGCAGCTTTCCAATTAGGCGAAAAAGATAACGCAGAATTTGAAAAAGCTTTAGCTGAACTCGGCTATGTTTATGAAGATGTGAGTGAAAGTAAAGCGTATCGATATTTCTTACGATAAAAAACAAAAAGAGCGGTCAAAATAACCGCTCTTTTTTATTATCATTAACTTATCGTTTTGATTTAACGAGTTTTTCAGTAAGTTCGTAAGCACGAAGTTTCGCTAACTCTTTAGAAAGTTTAGCTACAAGTAAATCATGATCCACATCAACAGCGTGATTCACAATATTTTCTTCCGCTTTACGTTTTGCTTCACGAATACGATCTGCATCTAACTCGCTACCGCGAATTGCAACATCGGCAAGTACCGTTACTACTTTAGGTTGAACTTCTAAGAAGCCACCTGAAACATAGATAACTTCTTCATTGCCATCTTCAAGAGTGAATTTAACAATCCCTGGCTTAATCGCCGTCATCAAAGGGGTGTGGTTTGGTAAAATACCAAGTTCACCTTCCACACCTGTTGCTTGGATTTGTTTCACAGCACCTTCAAAGATTTTTCGCTCTGCGCTGACTATTATTAGGTTAAATGTCGCCATTTTTGTTCTCCTTCAAATGACTTGAAGTGATTACATATTTTTGGCTTTTTCTAGCGCTTCGTCGATTGTACCGACCATGTAGAACGCTTGTTCTGGAATATGGTCGTATTCGCCGTTTAAAATACCTTTAAAGCCGCGGATAGTTTCTTTTAAAGAAACGTATTTACCTGGAGTACCGTTAAATACCTCAGCAACGAAGAACGGTTGTGATAAGAAACGTTCAATTTTACGTGCACGTGCTACCACAAGTTTGTCATCTTCAGATAACTCGTCCATACCAAGAATTGCGATAATATCTTTTAATTCTTTATAACGTTGTAAGATACCTTGTACGCCACGCGCTACATCATAGTGCTCTTGACCAACAACGAGTGGGTCTAATTGACGTGAAGTTGAATCTAATGGGTCAACCGCAGGATAAATACCTAAAGACGCAATTTGACGACTTAATACAACTGTTGAGTCTAAGTGCGCGAAGGTTGTTGCCGGAGATGGGTCAGTTAAGTCATCCGCAGGTACGTATACCGCTTGAACAGAGGTAATAGAACCTGTTTTGGTTGAAGTGATACGCTCTTGTAACACACCCATTTCTTCTGCTAATGTTGGTTGGTAACCTACCGCAGATGGCATACGACCTAATAACGCAGATACTTCAGTACCAGCAAGGGTATAACGGTAGATATTATCCACGAAGAATAAAACATCACGACCTTCGTCACGGAATTTCTCTGCCATAGTTAAACCGGTTAACGCAACACGTAAACGGTTACCTGGTGGCTCATTCATTTGTCCGTAAACTAACGATACTTTATCTAATACGTTAGAATCTTTCATTTCATGATAGAAGTCGTTACCTTCACGAGTACGTTCACCTACACCCGCAAATACGGAGTAACCTGAGTGCTCAATCGCGATATTACGGATTAATTCCATCATGTTAACGGTTTTACCTACACCCGCACCACCGAATAGACCTACTTTACCACCTTTTGCGAATGGACAAATTAAGTCGATAACTTTGATACCAGTTTCTAATAATTCCGTACTGTTAGATTGTTCTTCGTAGCTTGGTGCCGGACGGTGAATAGACCAATTTTCTTCCGCACCAATTTCACCTTGCTCATCGATTGGTTCACCTAATACGTTCATAATACGGCCTAACGTTTTAGTCCCTACTGGAACTTGAATCGGGTTACCCGTATTTTCTACTTTTAAGCCACGTTTTAAGCCGTCAGATGTACCTAATGCGATACAGCGAACTACACCGCCACCTAATTGTTGTTGAACTTCAAGGGTTAAACCTGATTCAACTTTTAATGCATCGTAAACTTTTGGTACTGCATCTTGTGGGAATTCAACGTCAATCACCGCACCGATGATTTGTACAATTTTTCCTGCTGACATTACCGTTCCTCTTTCATTAAATCGCTGCCGCGCCGGCGACGATTTCGTTTAATTCATTTGTAATACTTGCTTGACGGGCTTTATTGTAAACTAATCGCAAGTCATTTATTAAATTACCTGCATTATCAGTTGCCGCTTTCATTGCTACCATTCTAGCAGCTTGCTCGGAAGCAAGGTTATCTACCACAGATTGATACACTTGTGATTCCAAATAACGAGTAAGCAAACTGTCTAATAAGACTTTTGGCTCTGGCTCGTAAAGGTAATCCCAGGTGCTTTGTCTTTGCTCTAAATTATCGGTTTCTAATGCCGGTAATGGTATTAATTGTTGATAAACTGGTTTTTGTGCCATTGTATTAACGAATTTATTGTAGGCAATATAAACTGCATCTACTTCTTCGTCTTTATAGCTACCAAACATACCGTTTGCAACACCAATTAAGTCTTCCATTGTCGGATTATCACCCAAACCGGAAAGTTGTGCACGAACAGGTAATCCTAATGAACGGAAGAAGCTAATGCCTTTTGAGCCAATTAAACCCAATTCAACATTAACACCTTTATCTTTCCATTGTTTGATTTCTGTCATGACGGTTTTAAACAAGTTAATGTTCAAACCACCACACATTCCGCGGTCAGTCGAGACCAATAAGATCCCGACTTTTTTCACTTCGCGTTGAATTAAAAATGGGTGTTTATAACCAACACTTGCTTTAGAGACGTGGCTGATAACATTTCGTATTGTTTCAGAATACGGACGAGAAGCCGACATACGATCCTGCGTTTTACGCATTTTCGAGGTCGCCACCATTTCCATTGCCTTTGTAATTTTTTGTGTACTTTGTACACTGGCAATTTTGGTTTTTATCTCTTTTGCACCTGCCATCTTATTTCTCCGTTACTTTTACCACGCGCTGTTGGCTTTAAAGTTATCCAAAATCGATTTCAATGATGCTTTAACTTCATCATTGTAATTACCGGTTTTGGTCAATTCAGCCATAAACTCACTGTGGTTACGGCGAGCGTAATCTAAAAGTGCGGCTTCAAAACTTGCAATTTTTTGCAATTCCACATCTTCTAAATAGCCAAACTCAACCGCAAAAAGCAACACAGATTGCTCTGCTACGCTAAGCGGTACATATTGTTTTTGTTTCAATAATTCAGTGACTTTTTCACCGTGAGAAAGTTGTTTGCGGGTAGCATCGTCAAGGTCAGATGCGAACTGAGCAAACGCCGCTAATTCACGATATTGAGCTAATGCGGTACGGATACCACCAGCTAATTTTTTCACTACTTTAGTTTGTGCAGAACCACCCACACGAGATACCGAAATACCAGGGTTTACCGCTGGACGAATACCAGAGTTAAATAAGTTAGATTCTAAGAAAATCTGACCATCGGTAATCGAAATTACGTTGGTTGGAACGAATGCTGAAACATCACCTGCTTGAGTTTCAATAATTGGAAGAGCGGTTAAAGAACCTGTTTTTCCTTTTACTGCACCTTGAGTGAATTTTTCTACGTATTCTTCATTTACACGTGCTGCACGTTCAAGTAAACGTGAGTGTAGATAGAATACGTCACCTGGATAGGCTTCACGACCTGGTGGACGACGTAATAATAATGAAATTTGACGATAAGCAACAGCTTGTTTTGATAAGTCATCGTAAACGATTAACGCATCTTCACCGCGATCACGGAAATATTCACCCATTGCACAACCAGCATAAGGCGCTAAATATTGTAACGCTGCTGATTCAGATGCTGATGCCGCAACAACGATAGTGTTTTCAAGCGCACCGTGCTCTTCTAATTTACGTACTACGTTTGCAATAGTCGAAGCTTTTTGACCGATCGCTACATAGATACATTTAATACCTGAATCGCGTTGGTTAATGATTGCGTCGATTGCTAATGCTGTTTTACCCGTTTGACGGTCACCGATGATTAACTCACGTTGACCACGACCGATTGGAACCATGGAGTCAACCGCTTTATAACCAGTTTGTACAGGCTGATCAACAGATTTACGATCGATAACACCTGGTGCAATAACTTCAACAGGAGAGAAACCATCGTTTTCAATTTCACCTTTACCATCGATTGGTTGACCAAGTGTATTTACCACACGACCTAATAAACCACGACCAACTGGTACTTCAAGAATACGGCCAGTACATTGTACTTCCATACCTTCCGCTAAATCTGCGTAAGGACCCATTACTACCGCACCAACAGAATCACGTTCAAGGTTAAGTGCCATTGCGTAACGGTTGCCTGGTAAGGCGATCATTTCGCCTTGCATCACATCGCTTAAGCCATGAATACGAATAATCCCGTCACTTACAGAAACAATTGTCCCTGTATTACGGGCTTCGCTCACCACGTCAAATTGAGCGATGCGTTTTTTAATCAATTCACTAATTTCAGTTGAATTTAGTTGCATCTTGTATTCCTCTTATAATTGCAACTCATTTGCGAGACGAGCAAGTTGTCCACGACTACTTCCGTCAATCACAAAATCTTCTGTACGAATCACTACACCGGCAATCAGTGAGCTATCTACATTGCAATTTAATTTCACTTTGCGAGCTAATCTTTTTTCCATTGCAGCTGCAATTTTTTCGATTTGTGTTGCATTCAATGGTTGTGCAGAAGTTACTTCAACCTCTGCAATAGCTTGATGTTCTTCCACATAATGTTTAAATTCTTCAAACACGGTAGGAATCGCACTCAAACGCTTATTTTCAGCCATTAACCGAATAAGATTTTGCCCATATTGATCCAATTGTTCGCCACAAATAGAAATTACTGTATCAGCTAATTTCTGTGCAGAAAGAGAACTACTTAAGTAAGCTTTTACCGTTTCATCTTCAGCTACGGCTGCAGCAAAACCTAACATTTCAGTCCATTTTTCAACCGCACTTTGTTCAATGGCAAAGTCGAATGCAGCTTTTGCATAAGGGCGAGCTATTGTAGTTAATTCTGACATAAGCTAAGCCTCTTATAACTCTGCAACTAATTTATCAATAATGTCATTGTTTGCCGCTTCATCAATAGAACGACCCACAATTTTCTCAGCACCCGCTACTGCTAATGAAGCAACTTTAACACGTAATTCTTCTTGAACACGTTTACGTTCTGCTTCTACTTCAGCATAACCTTGAGCAATAATTTTTGCTTTTAGTTCTTCAGCTTCTGCCTTCACTTCGTCTAACACTTCATTGCGACGTTTATTCGCAGCATCTAAAATTTCTTGAGCTTGTACTTTTGCAGATAAAAGTTCTTGTTCAACAAGATTTTTAGTATCTGCTTGCTCTTTTTTCGCTGCTTCAGCTGACGCTAAGGCGTTCGCAATTTGGCTTTGACGTGTTTCAATCGCATTAATAATTGGTGGCCAAACAAACTTCATACAGAACCACACGAAAAGTGCGAATGCAATAAGTTGACCAATCAATGTTGCATTTAAATTCACAACGTCCTCCTTACTATGCTTGTTTTACGTTGATAAGCAAATAAGGTGATTAGTGTAATAAACCGATGAATGGGTTTGCGAAAATGAAAAGTAATGAAATACCAACAGCAATCATTGCAATCGCATCCAAAAGACCAGCCACGATAAACATTTTAGTTTGTAGGCTAGATGCTAATTCAGGTTGACGAGCAGATGATTCTAAGAATTTACCACCTAAGATCGCAAAGCCGATTGCAGTACCTAATGCAGCAAATGCAAGAAGAATTGATGCACCAATGATTGTCGCTGTAATTACAGTTTCCATAATGTTCTCCAATAGATAGAAGTTAAGTTTAGCCCTAGAGCCGGTTAATAAAAAAATTAATGTTCTGCTTTGTTATAAGCAATACTTAAATAAACCACCGTTAACATCATAAAGATGAATGCTTGTAACGTAATAACCAAAATATGGAAAATAGCCCAAGCTAGGTGTAATGGGATTCCCAATGCTGCAATGGCCACATTTGCAGAGTACATCACAGCGATAAGAATAAAGATTAATTCCCCTGCATACATGTTACCGAAAAGACGGAAAGCAAGAGAAATAGGTTTAGCTAATAAAGTTACGGTTTCAAGAATAAAGTTTACAGGAATAAACGCCCAATGATTAAAAGGGTGGAGTGTATATTCTTTAACTAAACCACCAAAACCTTTTGATTTAATTGTATAGAAAAGAATGAGGAAGAATACACAGATTGACATACCTAATGTTGCACTGATGTCTGCTGTTGGTACTGCTCTTAAATAATGAATACCAAAAAGACCGGCAAATTGAGGAAGAAAATCAACTGGGATCAAGTCGATAGCATTCATAATGAATACCCAGCAGAAAATGGTTAAAGCAATTGGTGCGACCACATTACGCGGACCATGAAAGTTTTCTTTCACAATGCCATCAACCCAACCTACAACAATTTCAACCAAACATTGCATTTTGCCTGGTACGCCTGTCGTAGCATTTTTTGCAACACGAGAAAAGATAAACAAGAAAATCACTGCGGATACAATTGAGAAAAAAAGCGTATCGAAGTGAACGTTCCAGAAACCATCACCTGTCTTCAAGAAAGACAAGTGGTGACTAATATATTCGGAAGTTGTTTGTCCAGACATAGTCAACCCTTTGTAGAAAAATTAAGATCTATTTAACAAAAACGGAATAACATTATTCAACGCTAATGCTGTAAAAAAACCAACAAAAAACAAAATAAAATGAGAGATAGCAAGCCATTTAAAGGACACCCCCACAAGCACAATCGTTAGTATAAACTTTAACGCTTCACCACGATAAAATGCTGTTAATTTTGTTGAAAAATCTTGTTTGCGAAAAAAAACAATATAAGCAAAAGCACAAAATGGTACAAAAGCACTGATAAATCCTAAACTAAAATCTACCGCACTTTCACCTTGCCAAATTGCAAGGAATCCCCCAAAAACAACAAGACAAACCGACTCAACAATTATCGCCTTTTGATATCGATTTTTAGCCCGTGTTAAAACCTTAGACATTATCTTATTTTTTTAAAATACAAAAACTGTCTAATTATACCCGTGCTACAAAGAGTTTCAACTTTTAAACCACTAAAAAATGTTAAACAAATCACACTTTTAAAAAAATATTCACAAAATCATCACAAAAAAAGTGTGTTTTATCGTAAAACGATTAAATGTCGTTCACCTACAAGCTCAGGGACATGTAAAGTTATCACGTCTTTTACTTCGAATTTTTTGTCTAATTCTTGAACTTCATCTTCGTGATAAATGCCTTTCAAAGCATAAAAATACCCATTTTCTTTTGGCAAATGATGACACCAATCTGTCATATCTTTTAACGAAGCAAATGCACGACTTAGTACACCGTCGAATTTTTGTTCAGGTTGGTATTCCTCAACGCGGCTAAGAACAGGTTCTACATTTGTTAGTCCTAACTCACGTACTGCATTTCGAATAAAGCTAATACGCTTACCTAAACTATCTAACAAGACAAATTGCTTGGTAGGATTAATAATGGCTAGAGGCAGACCTGGCAAGCCTGGACCGGTTCCTACATCAATAAAACGATCCCCTTGTAAATAAGGACTAACAACAATACTATCCAAGATATGTTTCACTAACATTTCCTGTGGATCACGCACAGAGGTTAAGTTATAGGCTTTATTCCATTTATTGAGTAATTGCACTAACTGGATAAGTTGATCTTTTTGTCGATCTGTTAATTGAATTTCAGCTTGAGTCAGTAAATTTTCGAGTTTTGCTTTCATTTTTCTATCTATCTTGTCTGTTTGTCGTCATTCTACTTGAAAATACCTACCTTGAAACATTATTTCTTCTGGCTTGCTAAAATATTCCCTAAATTTGTTTCCAACCAATCCACTAACTCAAACATCTTATTAGAAGCCTCTGTTCCAAATTCTGTTAATGTGTAATCCACTTGCGGTGGCACGGTATTATAGGATTTACGGATTAACATACCATCAGCCTCCAATTCCTGCAGGGTTTTAGTCAACATACGCTCGCTTACGCCATCAATAGCACGGCGAAGTTCACTAAAACGCTTGGTGCCAGAATGTAAACTCACTAACACTAATGCGCCCCAACGACTGGTTAAATGTTGCAAAATTTGGCGAGAAGGGCAATCTGAAGCCAGTACGTTCCCACGATTTAAATTTTTTTCCATTTTTAATTCCTTAAAAATCAACAATTTGAAAATTATTTTTAAAAAATTACAAAACTTACGTTTATGTAAGTACTTCTCAAAAGTAAGTATTAAAATATAATACGCCACATCAAGCGAACAATCAAATGTTCAAACATCATTTCAACTTAACGAGAAAGAAAACATCATGACAACTAAAACTATCGCAATTACTGGTGCAACAGGTCAATTTGGCGCAATCGCATTAGACTTATTAAAAGCAAAACAAGCAAACGTTCTTGCGCTTGTACGCTCTCCAGAAAAAATTTTAGGTGTAGAAGCTCGCAAATTTGATTATTCAAAAACAGAAGGACAAGTAGAAGCATTACAAGGCGTAGATACATTAATTTTAGTATCAAGTAATGAAATCGGTCAGCGTTTTGTACAACACAACAACGTAATTGAATCAGCGAAAAAAGCGGGTGTGAAACATATTATCTATACCAGTTTACTCGGCGCGACCAACAATAATACTGTAAAATCCCTTGCCGGTGAGCACGTTGAAACTGAAGCAGCATTAAAAGCTTCGGGTATTACTTACACTATTTTACGCAATGGTTGGTACACCGAAAACTACACAGCTTCAATTCCGGCAGCATTAGCAAACAATGCTTTCTACGGTTCAGCAAAAAACGGTAAAATTTCGTCTGTACTTCGTGCAGAACTTGCTGAAGCAGCAGTAAACGTCGCATTAAGTGAAGGTCATGAAAACCAAACTTACGAACTTGCCGGATCAACCAGCTGGACATTAGCCGACCTTGCAGCAGAAATCAGCAAACAAACAGGTAAAGATATCCCTTACGTGGATATTCCTGCAGCAGATTATGCCGCAGCACTTGTACAAGCAGGATTAGATGAAGGATTTGCAGGCTTAATTGCACAATGGGATGTAGATGCATCAAACGGTGCATTATTCTCAGAAGACAAAACCCTTGAGAAATTGCTTGGTCGTCCAACAGCAGGATTGGATGTAGCAGTGAAACAAGCTCTCGCCCATTAATAATGGTTCTTTAAATTTAATCATAAAAAAGTGCGGTTAGTTTTAACCGCACTTTTCATTTTTAAACATTATTCGCCGCGTTTCAACATACCTTGTTTTTTCAAATTCACCAGAATAATTGAAATTGCCGCAGGAGTTATACCTGAAATTCGGCTGGCTTGACCAATTGAAACTGGACGATGTTGTTCCAACTTCGCACGTACTTCATTAGATAAACCAGACACTTTACTGTAATCAAAGTTAGCCGGGATAGCTGTATTTTCGTGGCGTTTTTGTTTTTCAATTTCTTCTTGTTGATGCTCAATATAGCCTTGATACTTAATGGCAATTTCCACTTGTTCTACGGCTTCTCGGTCTTCCATTGCCGGTTTGTATGGAGTTAAAGAAGTCAAAATATCGTAAGTTATTTCCGGACGGCGTAATAAATCTTCACCGTTGGCTTCACGCACAAGTGGGCTGCCAAGCACTTTATTGGCTTCTTCTAAATATTCAGAACGCGGATGCAACCAAATGCTGCGTAAGCGTTGACGTTCCTGTTCAATATTTTCCATTTTTTGATTAAAGCGTGCCCAGCGAGCCTCATCAATCAAACCTAATTCATGGGCAATTGGCGTTAAACGGATGTCCGCATTGTCTTCACGTAATAACAAACGGTATTCCGCACGAGAAGTAAATACACGATACGGTTCTTTGGTACCAAGCGTGCAAAGATCATCCACTAATACACCAGTATAAGATTGATCGCGACGTGGATACCATGCCTCTTTCTCTTGCACGTAAAGACCTGCATTAATCCCCGCCAATAAGCCTTGTGCCGCCGCTTCTTCATAACCGGTTGTACCGTTAATTTGACCCGCAAAGAATAAACCTGAAATTGATTTAGTTTCTAACGTTGGTTTTAAGTCACGTGGATCAAAATAATCGTATTCAATGGCATAACCTGGTTTAATAATGCGAGCTTTTTCCAAACCTTTCATAGAATTCACTATGCCCATTTGTACGTCAAACGGCAAACTAGTAGAGATCCCGTTTGGATACACTTCATTACTGGTTAAGCCTTCTGGTTCCAAATAGATTTGATGTGAATTACGATCCGCAAAACGCATCACTTTATCTTCAATGGATGGACAATAACGTGGACCGATTCCTTCAATCACACCGGTATACATTGGACTGCGATCCAAGTTATTACGGATCACTTCATGAGTTTGTTCATTAGTGTGTGTAATATAACAAGGAATTTGTTGAGGGTGATCTGACACAGATCCCATAAAAGAAAATACCGGTAATACGGCATCACCATGTTGTTTAGCCAATATATCGAAATTGATCGTGCGTGCATCAATACGCGGTGGGGTACCGGTTTTTAAACGATCTACACGTAAATTCAGATCACGTAAACGATGAGAAAGTGTAACAGCTGCCGGATCACCAGCTCGGCCACCTTCATAATGTTCTAAACCTATATGGATCTTACCCGCTAAGAAAGTACCGGCAGTTAAAATGACCGATTTAGCACGGAATTTAAGTCCCATTTTGGTTTCCACACCACAAACACGATCTTGCTCAATTAAAATATCCGTTACTTCTTGTTGAAAAATATCTAAATTTGGTTGATTTTCTAGTGCGATGCGTACGGCTTGACGATATAACACGCGGTCAGCTTGAGCTCGGGTTGCACGTACAGCAGGCCCTTTACTGCTGTTTAAAGTACGAAATTGAATCCCCGCCTTATCTGCAGCATGCGCCATTAACCCGCCCATGGCATCTACTTCTTTCACTAAATGGCCTTTACCAATACCACCAATAGCGGGGTTACATGACATTTGTCCAAGGGTATCAACATTATGTGTCAATAATAGGGTTTTTAATCCCATGCGTGCCGGAGCCAATGCGGCTTCTGTACCGGCATGACCGCCACCCACAACGATCACATCATAATTTTCGGTGTAAAACATATCTCTCTCTTCGTCTTCAATTTGATCTTCGATCTAAAAATAGGCGCTATTCTACTGAAAATTACGTGTGCTTGAAAGCAAGAATTCAATCTGTGATTAGATAAGATCGAGAGGTAATAAAGATAAGATCTATTTATATATAAAGATCTTATTATTGTTACTATTAGGATCCTTTTACTTTGTGAATAAGATCCTTTTCCTTTTTTAAATGAAGAAGTTAGATCGTTTTAGACTGTGTTGAAATGTCGTCAGTTTGAAGGCTTTTTCTTGTGGATAACCTTTAATTTTATCCACAGTTAAAACAATCATCATATTTACTCAGTGGAAAAGAACAAGTTTTTGACAGGTTTTATTAAAGTTATCCACAGGAGATTTTTTTGGATAATGGATAAAGAAAAAGCGATAACTCAAATTATTGCTTTATTATGACTAAAGTGCATTGATAAATTGTGGTAGCCAATCTTCCGCAAATTGTTCTTGATCATCAACATGCAAGACATCGATTTTTAAACTGTCGCAAATTTTGACCGCACTTTTTTCACTTAATTGTGTTTCAACTTTATTCACGGCATGACAGAATGTATCGTAATCTGAATTGCCTAAGCCTACAACGGTAAAGCGGAGAGAAGATAAATCTTTATCTGATGCCGCAATTTGTTCAAAGAGTGGTTTCAAATTATCAGGCAATTCACCTGCACCATGTGTTGAAGTGACAATCAACCAAATATTTTCATCAATCACATCATCAAGTTCTGGTCCGTGGAAAAGTGCGGTAGAAAAATTTTGTGTTTTTAACACCTCTTCTAAATGCTCTGCCACATATTCAGCGCCGCCTAATGTGCTGCCTGAAATCACGCAAATATTCATATTGTTTCCTAATAAGAAAAAAGGCTTAGATTTTCTAAGCCTTTATAGTCATTATACGTTGTCGAATTTACCCAACAATGAACGAATATGTTCTTGCCAGTTGCGGTGTTCATTTTTAAGTTGCTCGTTTTCATGTTGCAACGCTTCTACCGCTTGTTGAGATTGATTTTTTTGTTCTTTTAATTCTTCTACTTCAAGTTGAAGTAATTGAATGGTTTCTACTGCTTGTCTAATTTTTTCTTCAAGCTGATCTAAAATTTCTAAAGACATAGTGATTTCCTTTTTTAAAATAAGTCCGAAACGGCTTTATTCTACCGACTTAATCCTATTTTTAAAAGCCTCTTGTCAAAATTTATTATGCAAACGTTTGCTTAGTGATAAAATAACGAGACTTTTTGCATTGGGAGAGAAAAATGAATCGTGCATTAGCTATTGAATTTTCAAGAGTAACCGAAGCGGCAGCATTAGCAGCTTATACTTGGCTTGGTCGTGGTAATAAAAATGCGGCAGATGAGGCAGCAGTCAAAGCCATGCGTTATATGCTGAATTTAATCCATATGGACGGTGAAATAGTGATTGGTGAAGGGGAAATTGACGAAGCACCAATGCTTTATATTGGCGAAAAAGTGGGATCAGGTAATGGTGAACTTGTTTCTATTGCGGTTGATCCGATTGATGGCACACGAATGACAGCAATGGGCCAATCAAATGCGATTTCTGTGTTGGCAGCTGGTGGTAAACGTACCTTCTTAAAAGCGCCAGATATGTATATGGAAAAATTAGTCGTGGGTCCTGAAGTAAAAGGCATGATTGATTTAAGTTTACCGATTGAACAAAACCTTCGCCGTGTGGCTTCTCGTTTAGGTAAATCTTTATCAGATTTAACCGTGATGGTGCTCGCTAAACCACGTCATGATGAAGTGATTAAACAAATGCATAATCTTGGTATTCGCGTGATGGCTATTCCGGATGGTGATGTGGCTGCTTCGGTTTTATGCTGTTTACCGGATGCTGAAGTCGATATGGTTTATGGCATTGGCGGTGCACCTGAAGGTGTGGCTGCCGCTGCCGCAATTCGTGCATTAGGTGGAGATATGCAAGCTCGTCTTATTCCGCGCAATGAAGTGAAAGGCGATACGGAAGAAAATCGTAAAATTTCCGCTGAAGAAGTTCAACGTTGTGAAGCATTAGGCGTGAAGGTCAATGAAATCTTAAAATTAGAAGATTTAGTACGTGATGATAACCTTGTTTTTGCTGCAACGGGAATTACGCACGGTGAATTACTTAAAGGGATTTCTCGTCGTGGTAACTTGGCCACCACAGAAACTTTATTAATCCGTGGTAAATCACGCACTATTCGTAAAATCCAATCCATCCATTATCTTGATAGAAAAGATTCTGAAATCTATGAGATTTTAAGAAATTAGCGAAAATAAAAGAGCGGTCATAAAAAACAATTAATTTTTTGACCGCTCTTTTTTATTTCTTACAACATTTTCTTCAATTGATACAAATAGGCTAAGGCTTGTTTTGGACTTAACTCATCGGGATCAAGCTGCTCAATGGCTTCGCGTAAAGCATCAGGCTCCGCTTCAAAAGCCAATTCACCTTGATGTTGATTTAACGCTCTTAAATGTTGAATTTGTTGATCACCATTTTGTGCTGACAGTTTTTCTAACTGATGCAATTTTTGCTTCGCCAGTTTAATGACAGATTGAGGTACACCAGCCAGCGCTGCAACAGCAAGACCATAACTTTTACTTGCTGCACCGTCTTGAACCGCGTGCATAAAGGCGATGGTATTGTTATGTTCTAACGCATCTAAATGAATATTGGCAATGCCTTCAATTTGTTCTGGCAGTGCGGTGAGTTCAAAATAATGGGTCGCAAATAACGTAAGTGAACGAGTTTTCTTCGCTAACCATTCAGCACAAGCCCAAGCTAAAGAAAGCCCATCATAAGTAGAAGTGCCTCGTCCTATTTCATCAATCAGAACTAAACTTTGTGAAGTGGCTTGATGAAGAATATTCGCCATTTCTGTCATTTCCACCATAAATGTAGAACGACCGGATGCTAAATCATCAGAGGCACCAATTCGAGTAAAAATACGATCAATTTGCCCAATAACCGCGCTATCAGCCGGTACAAAACTGCCTATATAAGCCATCAACGTAATTAAAGCTGTTTGACGCATATAGGTACTTTTACCGCCCATATTGGGGCCAGTAATAATCAATAAATGACGTTGCTGATTGAGATTCACAGGGTTAGCAATAAAGGGGTCTTTTAAGACTTGTTCCACGACAGGATGGCGACCATTTTCAATTTTTACGCCAATTTCATCGCTAAATTGTGGTGCTACATAATTTAAGGTTTCGGCTCGTTCTGCGAGGTTAACTAACACATCCAATTCAGACAATGCTAAGCTCGCTAACTGTAATTGACCTAAATGTGGCAACAATAGATCAAATAATTCATCATAAAGTTGCTTTTCTAAAGCAAGCGCCGCCCCTTTTGATTTTAAAACCTTATCTTCATATTCTTTTAATTCAGGAATAATGTAGCGTTCGGCATTTTTTAAAGTTTGACGACGAACATAATGAATCGGTGCTTTATGAGCTTGCCCTTGGCTAATTTGAATGTAATAACCATGCACCGCATTAAAGCCAATTTTTAAGGTATCAATACCTGTACTTTCCCGTTCGCGTTGTTCTAAATTTTCTAAATATTGTGTTGCACCAGCTGAAAGGGTTCGCCATTCATCTAATTCGGCATTATAGCCTTCAGCAATAACGCCACCATCGCGAATTAATAATGGAGGAGTTTCAATAATTGCTTTTTGAAGTAGCTCGATTTGCGCGGAAAAATCATCGATTTGCGCGGAAAGTGCGGTCAAATTTGATGATGTTTTTGTATGAATCAGCGATTTTATCGGTTCAATTTGTTCTAATGCAGTACGTAAACGTGTGAGATCGCGAGGACGTGCAGAACGCAGTGCTACACGGGCAAGAATACGTTCCATATCGCCTACTTGTTGCAAATAAGGCTGCAATTCGTGATATAAGTCTTGCTCAATAATTTCACCAATCGTTTTTTGGCGTTTTAATAGAATGTCTGTTTGACGGATAGGTTGATGAATCCAACGTTTTAATAAACGGCTACCCATTGGTGTAACACATTTATCTAATACCGAAGCCAGCGTGTTTTCTGTGCCACCCGCAAGGTTTTGAGTGAGTTCTAAATTTCGGCGTGTTGCAGCATCTAATTGAATATTATCGTTATTTTGAATGACACTGATGCTTTGAATGTGTGGCAGAGAAGCACGTTGTGTTTCTTTTGCATATTGCAATAAACAGCCTGCTGCTGCCAAGCCAAGAGGTGATTTTTCTACACCAAATGCACGTAAATCTTTCGTACCAAATTGACGGTTAAGTTCTGAAATCGCCGTACTAAGTTCAAATTCCCAAATAGGACGACGGCGTAATCCTTTATAAGGTTCGATAATGGCCATTTCGGCAAAATCTTCACAATAAAGTAATTCTACGGGATTAATGCGCTGTAATTCAGCTTGCAAGGCTTCTTTTGAATGAGGTTCACAAAGCTGGAAGCGTCCAGATGTCATGTCTAATGTGGCTAGACCAAATTTTTCTTTTTCCTGATAAACCGCTACAATTAAGTTGTCTTGGCGTTCTAGTAAAAGGGCTTCATCACTCACTGTACCTGGTGTCACAATTCGCACAATTTTTCGCTCAACCGGTCCTTTTGATGTGGCGGGATCACCCACTTGCTCACAAATGGCTACAGGTTCACCTAATTGTACTAATTTTGCTAAATAGCCTTCTACCGCATGATAAGGCACGCCCGCCATGGGAATGGGATTACCTGCTGATTGTCCACGTTTAGTTAAAGAAATATCTAACAACGCTGCCGCTTTTTTTGCATCATCATAAAAAAGCTCATAAAAATCCCCCATTCGATAAAATAACAAAATGTCAGGATTTTCTGCTTTTAACTTGAGATATTGCTGCATCATCGGCGTATGCTGCTCGAAATTATCTTGTAAATTCATGATGTTATCCAGTTTAGGTATTTAACTTTTTGTCTAGCAAGTAGTGGTTTTACGATAGAAGTAATGTATTATTTTGAGCTGATTTTAATTTTCTACATCCACACTCAGTACTTCATCTTCTGTTTTTAACAGTGTATAGACATCTTTTAGCATTTCATTATCAATATTGTAGCATCGGACTTGCAAGCGAACCTCGCCGCTAGCTTGGTCTTTTACTGAGATATTTTCAATGCGGTAATCATGTTTTAACAATAAATCTGTCACTTTACTGATGCCGTTAGCGGAGCTCAGTTGAATGGCTAAACGAGTACGTTTTTTATAGGTTTTGCGACGAACATAACGTTGTACAATCGGACTGATACGGATAGCGATTAAAATCATTAAAGTGGCAATAATCGCATCAAAAATAAAGCCAGCACCTGTTGCCACACCGATAGCCGCCGCAGCCCAGATAATTGCTGCAGTGGTTAAACCTGAAATCGCATCATTTTTCTTGTGCAAAATAACCCCTGCACCTAAGAAACCAATGCCACTGATTACCTGTGCAGCAAGTCGCATAGGGTCAGTTCGAATGTTATCTGAAACTTGCGCATAATGCTCTGCAGCTTGAATGGATACAATTGTCAGTACACAAGTTGTCACCGCAATAATGGCGCAGGTTTTTACCCCAACCGGTTTGTGTTTAAGTTCACGTTCTAAGCCAATAATCCCGCCAAGTACAAGTGCAAGTAGCATTTTCCCTAGGATAAGTAAATAAGCCGTCTGTTCAAGAGCGGTCGAAAAAAGAGAAGAATTTTCCATGTTAATAATGAATATGAGTAAATAAAAAACGGGCGTTATTCTACCTGAAAAAAGGACTTTAATGGGCAAATTTACAATCAATTTACCTTTAATTTATCGCCTTTCTGCTTGAAATTGAGTAAAATCTAAAGTTTTGAAAGATGATGATAGCTGAGAATAAATTTATGCAAAAATCAACGCCGAATATTGGCTTTGTAAGTTTAGGTTGTCCTAAAAATTTAGTGGATTCCGAACGTATTCTGACTGAATTACGTACTGACGGATATAACATTGTGCCAAGTTATGAAAATGTGGACTTGGTTATTGTGAATACTTGCGGCTTTATTGATAGTGCTGTGCAGGAATCCCTAGAAGCCATTGGAGAGGCGCTGGAAGAAAATGGACGTGTTATTGTGACTGGCTGTTTAGGGGCGAAAGAAGATCAAATTCGTCAAGTTCACCCGAAAGTATTGGAAGTGAGCGGTCCACATAGTTATGAAACAGTAATGGCACAAGTACACAAGTACGTTCCTAAACCAGAGCATAATCCTTACACCAGCCTTGTACCAAAACAAGGGGTGAAATTAACACCAAAACACTACGCTTATTTGAAAATCTCAGAAGGCTGTGATCACCGTTGTACATTCTGTATAATCCCTTCATTACGTGGGGATTTAGAAAGCCGTTCTATTACGCAAGTATTGGATGAAGCAAAACGTCTTGCTGATGCGGGCGTAAAAGAGTTATTGGTTGTTTCACAAGATACTTCTGCTTATGCGATGGATACACAACGCAAAGAAGGTGGCGTGAAAACCGCTTTCTGGAATGGTATGCCAATTAAAAATGACTTAATGACCTTGTGTAAACAGCTTGGTAAATTAGGCATTTGGGTGCGTTTGCATTATGTTTATCCTTATCCGCATGTGGATGATTTAATTCCATTAATGGCGGAAGGTTTATTGTTGCCTTATTTGGATATTCCATTGCAACATGCGAGTCCAAAAATTTTAAAAGCGATGAAAAGACCAGGAAAAATTGACCGCACTTTAGAGCGTATCAAACAATGGCGTGAGATTTGTCCAAATTTAACCTTGCGTTCAACTTTCATCGTAGGTTTCCCAGGTGAAACAGAAGAAGACTTCCAAATGTTATTGGATTTCTTAAAAGAAGCACAACTTGATCGCGTGGGCTGTTTCAAATTTAGCCCAGTAGAAGGCGCACCTGCAACTGAAATGGCTGACCAAGTGCCTGAAGATGTAAAAGAAGAACGTTTCCACCGCTTTATGCAGTTACAACAAGAAATTTCGGCTGAACGATTAAAACAAAAAATTGGCCAAACGCTTGATGTAATTGTGGATGAAATTGATGACGAAGGTATTATCGGCCGTACAAAAGCCGATGCACCCGAAGTTGATGGCTTAGTTTATATTGGAAATCTAAGTGGCGTGCCTGTGAAAGTAGGCGAATTTATTAAAGTAACCATTACTCATTCAGATGAATATGATCTGTGGGGAACCTGTTAATTATTAATTTTATTTATTTTTTACCAAAGGAATTTAGAAATGGCAGAAGCACAAAAACAACCAAGTGTTATCCGTTTTGAACAAGAAGTTGCGGCAAAAAATTATGAAGCAGCTTGCGTAGAATTGCTCGATATTTTAAGCAAAATTGATACTAATTTTGGTGGTATTGAAGGCATTGAAATTGATTATCCTAGCCAATTAAATGATGAATTAGTACAAGATAAAATTAAGCATTTTTGTACCCGTGTAGCGGTAGCAATGAGCGAGCTATTTTCTGATCCTAAATTAGATATTTCTGAAGGTGGGGCGCAACGTTTCTTTACCTTACAACGTTGGATTAACATGATTTTCGCATCATCGCCATTTGTAAATGCGGATCATGTTTTACAAGCTTATAACCGCAATCCAGATAAAACCAATTTATCTGATTTTCATTTAGATAATACGAGATCATCATTAATTAAATTCTGTATTTTCTATCTGCCAGAATCTAATGTGAATGTTAATCTTGATGCTTTATGGAATTTAGACCCTGAATTATGTGCATCCCTTTGTTTTGCATTGCAATCACCTCGTTTTATCGGTACCGATCAAGCGTTCTCTAAGCGTGGTACGCTTTTACAATGGTTCCCTGAAAAATTAGCGACGATTAAAAACTTAAATAATGTGCCGAGTGCAATTTCACACGATGTATATATGCATTGCAGCTACGATATTGCTGAAAATAAACATTGGGTGAAAAAAGCATTAAACCAAGTTATTCGCCGTCATTTATTGCAAGGTGGATGGACAGATCGCGATGTCACTAAATTAGGTGAACGTGATGGCAAACCTGTCATGGTCGTATTATTGGAGCATTTCCATTCATCCCATTCAATTTATCGTACACATTCCACTTCAATGATTGCTGCACGTGAGCGTTTTCATTTAATTGGTGTGGGTAATGAAGCTGTAGATGCAGCAGGCCAAGCGGTGTTTGATGAATTCCATTTATTAAAAGGCGATAATATTTTTAGTAAATTGAATGAATTAAAAGAGATTTGTGAAAAAAATGGTGCAGCTGTTCTTTATATGCCAAGTATTGGGATGGATTTAACCACCATTTTTGCAAGTAATACGCGTCTTGCACCGGTTCAAGTGATTGCTTTAGGCCATCCAGCGACGACGCATTCTGATTTTATTGAATATGTGATCGTAGAAGATGATTATGTGGGGTCTGAAAAATGCTTCAGTGAGCAATTATTGCGTTTACCAAAAGATGCCTTACCTTATGTGCCTTCAGCGCTTGCACCGCAACACGTAGAATATCGCTTACGTGAAAATCCTGAAGTGGTGAATATTGGTATTGCTTCTACCACAATGAAGCTTAACCCATATTTCTTAGCAGCATTAAAGGCTATTCGTGATCGTGCGAATGTTAAAGTGCATTTCCACTTTGCTTTAGGTCAATCCAGTGGTGTGACCCATCCTTATGTTGAGCGTTTTATTAAATCTTATTTAGGCAATGATGCGACAGCTCATCCACATGCGCCTTATGATCAATATCTTCGTATTTTGCATAACTGCGATATGATGGTAAACCCATTCCCATTCGGTAACACGAATGGCATTATTGATATGGTGACATTAGGTTTAGTGGGTGTATGCAAAACCGGTGCAGAAGTTCATGAACATATTGATGAAGGTTTATTCAAACGTTTAGGTTTACCGGAATGGTTAATTGCAAATACGGTAGATGAATATGTTGAACGTGCAATTCGTTTAGCAGAAAATCATCAAGAACGTTTAGCACTTCGTCGTCATATCATTGAAAATAACGGCTTACAAACCTTATTTACAGGCGATCCAAGCCCAATGGGTAAAGTGTTACTTGAAAAATTTGAGGAATGGAAAGCAGCAAATTTAGCTGAAAAGCCAAAGAAAAAAGCGACTAAATCCGCAACGACAAAAGAGAAGACTACAAAGTCTACCACGACAAAGAAAAGTGCGGTCAAATCTGAAGGTAAATCTGAGCCGAAAAAAACGGTAAAGAAAACCACGAAAAAAGCAGATAAATAATCAATAAATCCCCGAAAGGGGATTTTTTATTGAGAAAAATTAAACAAAGTCTCATTTTTTTTAAAAAAACTTGATTTTGTAGCATAAAGCCTGTAATTAATAGACCCATTCAACACAACATAAAATAAGGAAAAACTCATGAAAAACGTCGGTTTTATCGGTTGGCGCGGAATGGTCGGTTCCGTATTAATGGATCGTATGGTGCAAGAGCAAGATTTTGCCAATATTAATCCAGTTTTCTTCACCACTTCTCAAGCAGGTCAAAAAGCCCCTGTATTTGCAGGCAAAGAGGCAGGTGAGCTTAAAAATGCATTCGACATTGAAGAACTTAAAAAATTAGACATTATCGTGACCTGTCAAGGTGGCGACTATACCAATGAAGTTTATCCAAAATTAAAAGCAACAGGTTGGAATGGTTATTGGGTTGATGCTGCTTCAGCGCTACGTATGAAAGATGATGCAATTATTGTGCTTGATCCAGTAAACCAACACGTGATTTCTGAAGGCTTGAAAAAAGGCATTAAAACTTTCGTAGGTGGTAACTGTACCGTAAGCTTAATGTTGATGGCTATCGGTGGTTTATTTGAAAAAGATTTAGTGGAATGGGTATCTGTCGCAACTTACCAAGCGGCTTCAGGTGCGGGCGCAAAAAATATGCGTGAATTGATTTCACAAATGGGCTTATTAGAACAAGCAGTTTCAAGTGAATTAAAAGACCCTGCTTCGTCAATTTTAGATATTGAACGTAAAGTGACAGCAGAAATGCGTTCTGATAGCTTCCCAACGGATAACTTCGGTGCAGCATTAGGTGGTAGCTTAATCCCTTGGATTGACAAACTTCTTCCTGAAACTGGACAAACTAAAGAAGAATGGAAAGGTTATGCAGAAACCAACAAAATCTTAGGTTTAAGTGACAACCCAATTCCTGTTGATGGTTTATGCGTACGTATCGGTGCATTACGTTGTCATAGCCAAGCGTTCACCATCAAACTGAAAAAAGACTTACCGTTAGAAGAAATCGAACAAATTTTAGCGTCTCACAATGAATGGGTGAAAGTAATTCCAAACGACAAAGAAACCACATTACGTGAATTAACCCCAGCTAAAGTAACAGGTACATTAAGCGTACCAGTTGGTCGTTTACGTAAATTGGCAATGGGTCCAGAATACTTAGCGGCATTCACTGTAGGTGACCAATTATTATGGGGTGCTGCAGAGCCAGTTCGCCGTATCTTAAAACAATTGGTGGCATAAGTTTACTTTCACGACAAAGGGCGTATTCACTACGCCCTTTTCATTGGAAAATTATGATCAGAGAACCTCATTTTCATCAATTTGCTCTTGCAGAGTTATTGCCTTTTTTTGAGCAATTTCCGACGCAATATCTTTCTGGCGAACGAAATATCAAATTGGCTTATCGTCATTTGGTTCAGCCTGAAAGTGCGGTCAAAAAATTGATGATTTTGGTGAATGGTCGAGCAGAAAATATGCTCAAATGGACTGAGCTGGCTTATGATTTTTACCAACAAGGTTATGATGTTTTGCTTTTTGATCATCGAGGACAAGGCTATTCACAGCGGATTATTCCTCAAAAAGGGCATTTAGATGAGTTTCGTTTTTATACCGATGATATGGCAAAAATCATTGAAAAAACGACCGCACTTTATGCTTATCAAGCCCAATATATTCTCGCCCACTCCCTCGGCGCTTTGATTTCCACTTATTATCTGGCTAATTACGATCATCAGATTAAAAAGGCCGTGCTTTCTTCGCCTTTCTTTGGTGTTCCCATGAAACATCCATTACGAGATGAACTCATCATTGCAACGATGATGGCATTTGGTCAAGGTCATCGTTATGTTTTTGGTAAAGGACATTACAAACCGGCAGATTTAAACCTTAATGAACTTAGCCATTCTAAAACGCGAATGAAATGGATGAACCGAGTTAATCGAAAACGCGCTGCTATTCACTTAGGCGGCCCGACTTTCCGCTGGGTACATTTATGTTTAAATGCAATCAAAGCACTCCCTAAAATCATCCCAAGAGTGGAAACACCAGTGCTTATCCTACAAGCGGAAAAGGAAAAGATTGTAGATAACAAAAATCTTGAAAAATTGACCGCACTTTTTCCACATGCCGAATCTATGCTTGTACCTCAAGCAAAACATGAAATCCTTTTTGAAAAGGATAACGTGAGAAAAACCGTGTTTGAACGCGTGAATCAATTTCTTCATTCTTAAAGTTGTTTTTTAATCTGCATCAAGTTTTCATCAAATTTTATTAAAAACATCGCTTAAATCTTTACTCGTACTAAATAAGTGGTATCTTTATAACCGCTTATTTAATCGATTGCGTCACGATCGTTATCCGTGATGAATTATTTTTTGTTCATTTATCTAGGAGTTATCCTATGGAAAGTAAAATTCCAGCAGTAGAAGTCAAACTTGGCTTTAAATGGCAGGGGCTGCTGATAGCCGTCATCGTTGGTTTAGGGATTTGGTTAATCCCGACACCAGAAGGTTTATCCGCTAAAGCATGGGGAATGCTAGCGCTGTTTGTGGCAACCATTGTGGCTATTATCGCGAAAGCCATGCCTATGGGTGCTGCAACGCTAGTTGCCTTGGTGATCAGCGGATTAACTGGGCTTACACCAATTTCGCCAAAACAAGGTGATGTTGGTATGTTATCCGGCTTTGCAAACGGCACAATTTGGTTGATTGCTATTGCTATGTTTTTATCTCGAGCGGTGATTAAAACCGGTTTAGGTAAACGTATCGCGCTGTACTTCGTTGGTCGTTTTGGTAAAAAAATGATGGGCGTGGCTTATGGTATGGCGTTGGCTGATGTTGTTATCGGTCCAGGGATTCCTTCGGCTTCTGCGCGTGGCGGCGGTATTATGTACCCAATTATGCAATCTATTGCTGATGCGTATGAGTCCAAACCAGGTCCAACCGCTCGTCGTGCAGGTGCATTCTTAGCGATTGCTGTCTCTCAAATCGATACGATTATTTGTACCATGTTCTTAACCGCTATGGCGGGTAACCCGTTAATTGCAGAACTTGCGAAAAGCCAAGGTGTAGAAATCACTTGGATGACATGGTTCTTAGGGGCAATCGTGCCGGGTGTTGTGAGCTTAATCGTCTTACCTTATTTCGTGTATTTAATTTATCCGCCAGAATTAAAAGATACACCTAAAATGGCAGAAATGGCACGTGAAGAATTAAAAAGCATGGGCCCAATGAGTAAAGCAGAATGGATTCTTGCTCTAGACTTTATCCTTCTTTTATTCCTTTGGACGGTGGGTGATTTAGTCTTCCATATCCCTGCAACAATTTCAGCGTTTATCGGTTTAGTGATTTTATTATTAACCAATATTATGAGCTGGAAAAATATCGTGGCAGAAACCACTGCTTGGGATACGATGTTCTGGTTTGCGGTATTGGTAATGATGGCAAATGCACTTAATAAATACGGTGCAATCACTTGGATTTCCACCCACATTTCTTCATCTGTGGGCGGTTTCAGCTGGCCAGTTGCCTTTACTATTTTAGTGCTGGTGTATTTCTATACCCGCTATTTCTTTGCTTCAGCCATGGCGCATATTTCCGCAATGTATCTCGCTTTCGTGGCAGCGGCTATCGCAGTGGGTACACCACCAATCATTGCTGCAATTGGTTTAGGTTACACCTCAACATTATCCATGAGTTTAACGCAATACGCTGGTGGTCCTGGCCCAGCATTATACGGTTCAGGTTATAACTCAACCGGTCAATGGTGGGGCGTGAGCTTTATTGTTTCCATCCTCTCATTAGTGATTTGGTTCGGTGTGGGTGGATTATGGATGAAACTACTTGGCTGGTGGTAATCCTTATTAATTCATAAAAATCCCTAAAAAACGACCGCACTTTGATTTGTATCTCAAAAGTGCGGTTGTTTTTATCTGTATTTTGAATTAATCATCCCAGTCATCATCCCAATCACGATGTCTTCTGTGGTGATGATGTCTTTTATGTTTTTTATGATGGCGATATTCTCTGTCATCGTAGTCTCCGCCTTTGTTCACTTGACTACCGATTACACCACCTAATGCTGCGCCGCCGAGTGTTGTGGCAATATCTCCACCTAATAAACCACCGGCTACGCCGCCGATTGCTGCACCTGTTGCAGTATGACGTTGTTGTCTGTCCATTTCACAAGCGGTTAAGCTTCCTGCTAATGCAACAATCACTAACCCTTTCATCAATTTAGATTTCATAAATCTACTCCTCTATTTTTGTCGGGATTGCTTGCCTAAGCACTTATGCAATCCGGCGTGTAAAAGCATTCCTTTTACGATTGCTTTGACTATGTGGAAAATTAGTTAGTTCAAATGGCTTATTCAATTGGTTTAAGAATGAGCAATTTTTGGTATGATTGTTGAGAGGTTTAATTAGTGATTCAGTCAGATGTTGTAAAATCTATTTTAACTAATTGAAGTTAGGGATTAATAATGTTTGGTATTTTCTTTAAAGATAAAGGCGTGTCTATTAATAATGAAAATGGAATGCATGTTTTGGCCTCGATCTCTTTGGGTGAATATGTAGAAGAATTGCATATTCCAATAGACTACTGGGGCATTGAAGAATATAAAAAGAGCTGGGCTACATCCATAGCTGATGGGATAGAAAAAAAGAAACATTCAGTACTTATTACATCTATGCATAAGCCAGAATCTTTAAATTTTATTTCTGCATGGATTATTTATTATGATGGGGAAAATTCTTATGTTCAAAATAAGATAATATTTGTAGATGATTTCCCAGAATTTGATGCGTCTAAAATCAATGAATATGTAAATGAACGAGAGGTCTTAAATGAAGATGGTTTTAAGATATCTGAATGGATAGTAAAAACAAAAGATATAATTGACTTTTACAATGATATTATTAACTTGGCAAGATAGAATGTATGAATCCTTGATTCATGCGACGAAGGATAGCAAAAATAATGGAGAATAAGTAATGATGAATATATTTGCTATTCTTAAAAAGGCTTTTTTTTCTTCAATTATTATGACAGTGTTACTTTCTATAATGATGTATTTAAGAGGATATCCTGCAGAAATTTCATTTGTTATAAAGTATATATTCCATTTTTTCTTCTTTTCTATGATATTAGTTATATCTTTTGGAAACTATCTAAAAAAAGAAGAAAAAAACATTGCTAATAAAATAAAGAAAAAAAGGGGAAGAAATGGGAATTAATGATGCTTTTTTTAGGCATCTCTTAGAAGAAAGGCTTCGTCTTGAAAGTAATGGTCTTCCCACTTATCAAGAGGGCTTAGGGATGAATTTTATTATTAGGTGCAATGGTAATGCCAATGAGGTAATGAGATTAGCAAGAGATGTGTTATTAAAGGTCAATTATCAATATGATTTATATACTAAGTCTAAATGGGACGATGTAGAAGCTTGGAAAAAAATATTACCAATAAAATTTATTAATGGTTTTAAAAAAGTTAAAAGCCGTTTTGATATTTTTGGTTTTTTTTGTAGAAAAAGAGAGGACGATTGGACTTTTGATAACTGGATATTTCTTATGGATCCTATAGATAGAAGCTGGTTTTGGTGGGGAGCAACTATTTTAGATGAAGACCACTTTTTATTTGCAACTAAAGTTCTAGATGATCCATTTTTATCGGGAACATTAAGATGGTTATTTATAGGATGTGGTGCTATTGAGGTTATAGAAGAGGGGGATTTTTAGTAAGGTGGAGTATGTGAATAATTTATTATTGGCACTCCCAGATAGGCGTGTCTCCTGACGCGTGCTTGTATCTATCTAAAAAACTATACATCTGAAGAAGTTATTGAAGTATTGATAATTTAAGTGCGGTCAATTTTCAAAGAGTTTTAAAACCCCTCAAAAACTGACCGCACTTTTTTGTATTTTTGATGCTTCTTTTGTCGAAATATTGCCCTCTCATAGCAATCCCGCCTACAACACCATTCCCATATCTGCTTGTCCTATTGAGAAAACTGGTTAGTCCAACTCGCTTGTTTAATTGCTCTAATAATCAGTATGTTTATGATTTTTGATATAAAATTATCAAATAAAAATAATTTTCTATAAATTTGATAAAATTTTATTGATTTGTGACTTTGATCACAGTATTGCAGAAAAAAATTCAGTACTATGCTTGCAACTCGATGATAGATGTTTTTAGTAGCGGGTTAATAATCATGGACTTTAAACCTAACATAATAGGAGATTTATTATGGCATACTATCCAGCAGAACCGTTCCGTATTAAAAGTGTTGAACCTGTTTCAATCTTACCAAAAGCAGAACGTGAAAAAGCAATGAAAGCGGCAGGCTTCAATACCTTCTTACTTGATTCAAAAGATGTTTATATCGACCTTTTAACCGATAGTGGTACAAATGCAATGAGTGACCGTCAATGGGCCGGTATTATGATGGGTGATGAAGCTTATGCAGGTAGCCGCAACTTCTATCATTTACAAGAAACGGTTCAAGACTTATTTGGTTTCAAACATATTGTGCCAACTCACCAAGGTCGTGGTGCTGAAAATATTCTTTCTCGTATCGCGATTAAACCGGGTCAATACGTACCAGGTAATATGTATTTCACCACTACACGTTTCCACCAAGAAGCCAATGGCGGTATTTTCTACGATATTATTCGTGATGAAGCGCATGATGCGACATTAGATGTGCCATTTAAAGGCGATATTGATGTTAAAAAATTAGAAAAATTAATTAACGAAAAAGGCGCTGAAAATATTGCTTATGTGTGCTTGGCGGTAACAGTAAACTTAGCTGGTGGTCAACCGGTTTCTATCGCAAACATGAAAGCTGTTCGTGAATTAACCGCAAAACACGGCATTAAAGTGTTCTACGATGCAACTCGTTGTATTGAAAATGCTTATTTCATTAAAGAACAAGAACCAGGCTATCAAGATCGTTCAATCAAATCTATCGTTCAAGAAATGTTCAGCTATGCAGATGGTTGTACAATGAGTGGTAAAAAAGACTGCTTAACCAATATCGGTGGTTTCTTATGTATGAATGATGAAGAATTGTTCATGAAAGCGAAAGAATTGGTTGTTGTGTTCGAAGGTATGCCGTCTTACGGTGGTATGGCTGGTCGTGATATGGAAGCGATGGCGATCGGTTTGAAAGAAGCAACTCAGGAAGAGTACATTGAACACCGTGTTAAACAAGTACGTTACCTCGGTGAAAAATTAAAAGCAGCGGGTGTACCGATTGTAGAACCAATTGGTGGTCATGCGGTGTTCTTAGATGCACGTCGTTTCTGTCCACATTTGAAACAAGAAGAAGACTTCCCAGCACAAGCATTAGCGGCAGCAATCTATGTTGAATGCGGTGTGCGTACAATGGAACGTGGTATTATTTCAGCTGGTCGTGATATCAAAACTGGCGAAAACCATCATCCAAAACTTGAAACTGTACGTATTACTATTCCGCGTCGTGTTTACACCTATGCACACATGGATTTAGTTGCTGATGGTATTATCCACTTATTCAAACATAAAGAGGATATTAAAGGGCTTCGTTTCGTGTATGAACCAAAACAATTACGTTTCTTCACTGCACGTTTTGAACAAAAATAGGCCTACCGCCCTTACCTCAGTAACGGGGTAAGGGCTTTTTGTATCTAAAAAATATTTGGTTAATGAGAAAAATGCGAAAACATTCTAATGACATTGTGGTTTGATGTATTGTCAAATAAGGAAGTGACTAGCCTTTCTACGATAATCGGAAAGGAGAAAACTTATGAACAAAACATTGGGAAGTACCTTGATTACCTCAGGGACGATGATTGGGGCAGGGATGCTTGCCATGCCTCTCACCTCTGCAGGAATAGGTTTCACGTTTACAGTTGTTCTACTTGTTCTTTTATGGATTCTGCTCACCTATAGCGCATTATTATTTGTTGAGGTTTACCAAACTGCTGAACATGATGCTGGTATTGGCACGCTTGCCGCACAGTATTTTGGTCGACCAGGACGAATTGTCGCAACTAGCGTATTAATGATTTTCCTTTATGCATTACTTTCCGCCTATGTAACCGGTGGTGGTGCAATTCTTGCTTCAACTTTACCTGATTTTGCGACGCCTGATCTCAAAATGAAAGGTTCTATCCTGGCATTTACGATCTTCTTTGGTATCTTCGTAGCAATTGGCACAAGCTTTGTGGATGCCTTAAATCGTTTCTTATTTATCGCGATGATTGCGGCTTTATTTATTGTGCTTGGATTGATGATTCCAGAAATTAAAATCGATAACTTAATGGCCATGCCAATTGATAAAGCGCTATTGATTTCGGCTAGCCCGGTTTTCTTTACCGCTTTTGGTTTCCACGGCTCAATTCCTTGCTTAAATAAATACTTAGAAGGTGATGTAAAAGCCTTAAGATTTTCTATTATTGTGGGCTCTGCAATCACATTAGTGGGTTATCTTTTATGGCAATTTTCTACTCATGGCGTGTTAAGTCAAAGCCGATTCTTAGAAATCCTTAATCAAGATCCAACATTAAATGGATTGATTGAAGCCGTTCGAGTGATTACAGGCAGCACCATTATTGCGGCTGTCGTGAAAATCTTCTCTGCCTTAGCACTGATTACCTCATTCTTAGGGGTCGCACTCGGTTTACTAGAATGTATTGACGACTTGTTAAAACGTGTATTCAATTTTTCTGCAAACCGTTTAAGTTTAGGTTTTTTAACCTTCCTTCCGCCATTGCTCTTTGCATTCTTCTATCCAGAAGGTTTCATCCTTGCATTAGGTTATGCAGGACAAATGTTTGCTTTCTATGCAGTGGTATTGCCAGCAGCATTGGTTTGGAAAGCTCGCCATCAACATCCAAACTTACCTTATCGTGTGCCGGGTGGTTCAGGGGTCCTACTCTTTGTCTCAATTCTAGGGATTATTATCGTGAGTATCCCATTCCTAATTAAATTAGGTATATTGCCTGAAGTAGTGGGCTAATAACACGATTAAGATAAAAAAGTGCGGTTAATTTCAACCGCACTTTTTTATGCTTTTCCTTTGATCGCTTTAAGATAGCGATATACGCTAGGTTCTGAGATTTTTAAATATTTGGCGACCATCGGAATGGCGCCTTTGATATTGAAAATACCCTTATAAAATAAGACTTTAATGGCATTTTCCCGTTGTCTTAAGCTGAGTGGTTTATCGGAATGTAATAGGGTGAAATCAAGGTATTCACAAAGGATATCTTCGATGGAGTTTTCGAGTTTTTCTTTATTAATTATTTCAGCTTCTTCCACTTCGGCAAAGGCCGCATCAATACCTAAAATATTGACGAAGTTTCCAAGATTTTCTAATGAAATTAATTTGGTCATCACATCAACCAACTCAGAGGTATCATGATTAATACAAAGGATGCCTTCTAATTTATCCCCATTTTTAATGAAATAAGTTGCACCTCGAATGACCTTTTCGGAATCAGCCACCGCTTTGTAGTTAAAGACAAAATCCTTATCTAAATACACTTTATCCTGCAACAAACTAGAACCAAAAGAACTAAGTGGAGAGGAAAGGGTCCTCCCGCTAACGTGGCTATTCGCAATGGCTTCCATATGAGCCTTATTCTTATCAAAAGAATGAAATACGACTTCGTATTTAGGGCCGAGAACATTTCCCAAAAAATGGGTTAGGCCAATAAAATATTTCTTTTGTACGTTATTCATACCAACTTAATCTCATTAATTTCAGCTTGCTATAGGTATTCTATAACCGCTTATTTTTTATAGCAAATATATTGTAAAAAACGGCAGGTTATCTATGGTGTTTTACTTTAAGTGAATCCCATAATGCTTAATGGGATGTGGTTAGACAATACTTCTGTGATATTCTTTGGTGTTGGGATTTTTATCTTTAAGACACTTCAAGTGAATCTTGTAAGAAATGCTAAAGCTTGTATCCTCATTATTAAGGATTATTACATACGAGATGATTACTAAAGCACATGATGAATTAAAATAAAAGGAGAAGTAGGCATGAGATATTTATTACTCATTTTAAAAAGATCTTTTTTGATGACTATCATTCTACAACTTATTTTTTATATAAATGCGTGGTTTATCACGGGGAATGTTGATCAGAGTGATTTTTTTGTAAGTAAGGAGCATTTGTTTTTTAGTTTAAAAATATGGGGCTCTCTATTTGTTTTATTTTTATTAATATATTCTTTAGGTGATAATAAATATTAATGGCTTACTGATGATGCAAGAATGAGATGATTAAGGTATGACAATGTTTTATTTATTAGAAGAATATGAAGATGAATTGTTATGGTCTGGAGATATATTTAGAGTTTTTATCCAGAATAAGGGGGAGAATTATTACACAGATCGAGTCGTGGACTTTATCATCTTTGAAACAGAGGATGTTGATAGACCGCTAGGGTTGCTATCTATATCTGGTTATAAGGCTGGAAAAATAGCGTTCATCTTTCCTAAAGAAGCTTTTAAAAAAGATGCGATTTATTCTTTAGATAAGAATTGGATAGAAAAAAACATATATGATTATTTATATCTAAACAAAGAGTGTGACAAAGTTTTTATATCAAAAAATGATTCAATACTTCCATTCTAATGTCTAGATTAAACTTACATAAAATAAATCGTTGGATATAAAGTGTGGTCAATTTTCAAAGAGTTTTAAAACCTCTTAAAAACTGACCGCACTTTTTTATTGAGAATATGAGTTTATAGAATTTTAAAACAAGTTTTGATATCATATCGCAGATTTATCAATAACTTAATCTCTGAAGTATAATGAAGAACTTATCTCGCTCTTTTCTTTCTAGTTTATTATTTATTTCCTCTTTCGCGTTGGCGGCGCCAAGCTCACCAAATGCAGATGTAGAAAAACAAATCGATGCCAAACAACAGAGGCAACAAGCTGAACAAGATGCGGCTATTTTAGCCCAGCAA
This sequence comes from Parahaemophilus parainfluenzae, assembly GCF_001053575.1. Lineage (GTDB taxonomy): Bacteria > Pseudomonadota > Gammaproteobacteria > Enterobacterales > Pasteurellaceae > Haemophilus_D > Haemophilus_D parainfluenzae_S. Next base: position 146,492 of record NZ_JVSL01000037.1, read on the forward strand.
ACGCAATCCGCGAATGTGCGTTTAGAGGGTGAAAAAGAAGCCTCTCGTGGCTTTCCACAGAATGAAGCACAATGTTTTCCTATCAATCAATTGGTGCTGACCGATTATCAAGCTGAAGAAGAAAATTCATCAGCCTCTTCCCTTAAATTAATCCAACCAAGCCGATTCTCTTGGGCATTAAAGTCAGTTTATGCTGAGCGTGATTTTGCGCTGCCGGCTTGTATTGGCTCGGAGGGGATTAATGTCTTACTTCGCCGTATTCAAAATCGTTTAATTGATTTTGGTTATGTCACGACACGCGTGGTGGTGGAGCCACAGGATTTACGTTCAGGTATGCTCGTACTCACTGTGATTCCGGGTAAAGTAGGTCGTATTCAATTACAAGACCAAAGTGCGATTCCGTTTGCCACCCGTGGTACCTTATGGTTTGCCATGCCAATGGCGCAGGGGGATATATTAAATATTCGCAATATTGAACAAGGTTTAGAAAACTTAAAACGTGTACCGAGTGCTGATGCGAATATGGAGCTTGTGCCAACGGATGCAGTAGGTGAAACAGACGTGGTGATTGCTTATAAGCAAAGCTTACCTTTTCATTTAACCTTAGGATTAGATGATTCAGGCAGTAAAGCTACGGGTCGTTTACAAGGTTCAGCTACGTTTTCTTGGGATAACGTGCTAACACTTAATGATATGTTCTATATCAGTGGTACACGTAGCTTTAAACGTGATAGCGATGATGCGGAAGGCGATTATGGCAGTAAAAATGTCAGTCTCTATTATTCCATTCCTTGGAAGAACTATCTCTTAACGCTTTCCGGTTCAAAATATTCTTATCACCAAACGGTAGCGGGCGCATTTGAGTCTTACACCTATTCGGGTGAAAGCCAACAAATGAAAGCGAATTTAAGTCGCTTATTAACTCGTGGAAGTCTTCATAAAACCTATGTGAATGCCGCGTTATGGACGAAAAAATCGCATAACTACATCAATGACACCGAAATTGAAGTGCAACGTCGTCGTACCGCTGGTTGGGAAGTGGGACTTAATCACACCCAATACATTGGCGAAACAGTGTTACAACTGTTTGCGAACTATAAACGTGGTACGGGTGGGAATAAAGCCTTACCTGCTCCGGAAGAGGAATTTGGTGAAGGCACTTCTCGCATGCAGATTTTTACTGCAGGCATTGATTTTACCTATCCTTTCACTATCGGCAATCAACCTTTCCGCTTTAACACCAGCTGGAGTGGACAATGGAACGGTACACCTTTAACACAACAAGATAAATTGAGTATTGGTGGTCGTTATACCGTGCGAGGGTTTGATGGCGAGCTATCACTTTCTGGTGAAAAAGGTTGGTTATGGCGAAATGAGTTGGGTTGGGATATTGCCAATAAAGGACATGAGCTTTATTTAGGGATTGACCGAGGTAAGGTGCATTCTAGTCAAGAAGAGCTTCAAATTGGTGATAGCTTAATGGGTGGTGCAATTGGACTTCGCGGTAAATTATGGGGCATTAACTATGATTATTTTGTGGGCGTCCCAATTAAAAAACCGGAAGGATTTAGAACCAGTCATGTGACAACCGGATTTAATGTGAGCTACCGTTTTTAATGCTCACGCTTTTAGATGAATAAATTGATTAAAACCAAACAGAATTTAAAACTTTAAAGGAAATTAAAAAATGAATAAACGTCATTATAAAGTGATTTTTAGCCGTGTATTAAACCAGCTTATCGTGGTATCTGAGCTGGCAAAATCTCAAGGTAAAGCACAAAGTGAAAATGTGAGCTCAGAACAAGAAAAAACAGGATTATTTTCAACCGCACTTTCACTTAATCCTATTCATTTTAGCTTAATGTTGGCATTAGGCTTTGTCTTCTTATCGCCTTCTGTTCATGCAGAAGATATGGCAATTCGTGCTGATAAATCTGCACCAGGTAATCAACAACCTACCGTACTTCAAACCGGCAATGGTTTACCGCAGGTAAATATTCAAACACCAAGTGCAGGTGGGGTATCACGTAACCAATATTCACAATTTGATGTGGCAGAAAAAGGCGCTGTGTTAAACAATGCCCGCAAAGCAGCCCAAACGCAAATGGCAGGATGGGTGCAAGGTAACCCGAATCTTGCTCGCGGTGAAGCGAAAGTCATTCTTAACGAGGTCAATTCAGCGAATCCAAGCCGTTTAAAAGGTTATGTAGAAGTCGCAGGCAAAAAAGCAGATGTGGTGATTGCCAACCCAAGCGGTATCCAATGTGATGGTTGTGGTGTGATTAATGCTGGACGTACCACGCTGACAACCGGTAAAGCTGATGTAGAAAATGGTGAGTTGAAAGGCTATCGCGTAAAAGGCGGTAAGGTGACTGTTGGCCAAAAAGGGATGGATAACAGCCAATCTGATTACACCGATATTATCGCTGAGAAAGCGGAAATCAATGGTGGTGTTTGGTCGAAGAAAGGCATTAAAGTTACCACTGGTAAAAACAACGTTGACCGCACCAATGATTCAGTTGTGTATGTGGGCGATAAAATCACCGATAAAACCGACCACACTTCCGATACCCAAGGCGAAAACCAAAGCTACAGTGTGGATGTGAGCCAATTAGGTGGGATGTATGCTGAAAAAATCCATTTAGTGGATAACGGCCAAGGTCTTGGTGTACGCAATGCGGGGCATATTGGTGCATCAGCGGGTGATGTGAAGATTGATAGTCAAGGACGTATTGTTAATGAAGGGGTAATTAGCGCAACTCACCAAGCTGATCTTAATGCAGAAAAGGTTATTGAAAATAAAGGTAAAGTTGAAACTAAACAGGGGAATGTTGCATTGCGCTCACAAACTCGAGTAGAGCAGCATGGTTCAATTGTTTCACATCAAGGGGGGAGCTTTGTTCAAGCTAAGGATAAAGTTACTCAAACCGGTGAAACTGTTGCTAAGGGCGATATTCAGTATCAGGCAAAAAATATTGAAGTAAAAAGTGGTGCTTTAGTTGCTGCTGGCGTTACGGTACAGGATACTACGCAAGGTGAGATTCGTTCTCTAGATACTCAACATGCACAAGGTGCAAATCTTACTCTTTCAGCTGAAAAGACCATTTCATCCAAAGCAAAACATCTAGCGAGTGGTGAGATTAATGTGAGAGCGGAAATGGTTGATTTATCTGATAGTCAATTAAGTGGAGATCGCATCGCTCTCCAATCTGCTCAATCAGCTTTAAATCTGAATAAAACAACGCTATATAGCGAAGGAAAAACAACATTAAGCAACCCAAATCTTATTTCAACTGAAAATGCACATTTGAATGCTGATCATTTTGTGGTGGATAGTGTTCAACTTAATAATCATCAGGGCAGTTGGATTCAACGTGGCGCCGAAGCTTTTGCATTAAATGTACAAAAGGGATTAGACAATACTGAAGGAAAAATTGTCGCAGAAGGTACGCTTTCTGTTCAAACGCCATTAATTCAAAATAATCAAGGTGTGATTTGGTCAAATCAAGGTGTGAAACTTAACACAAATGCAGGACATATAGAGTCTCAATCTGGTTATTTATTTGGAAAAAATAGTCTTGATATTAGTACTTCAACCTTGAATAACCAAAAAGGTGAAATGTTAGGTGGACAGGTTTTATTGGCTGCACAGCAAGTTAATAATGAGGAAGGGAAGTTAATTGTCGGAAATCGCGCAGATTTATCAGTTAATCAATTTAATAATCAGCGTGGTATTGTTTATAACCAAGGTGAACTATCATTAAAGACAGAAAATTTACACAACCAAGATGGCATTATTTCATCTGTTTCTCGTGCGACATTGCTTGCAAATGATTTAAATAACCTTAAAGGAGTGATTCAGGGAGAGTCTGATTTAACGATTCAAACCCAAAATTTGAATAATACACAAGGTGATATTTCAGCGAAAACAGCAGCGATTTCTTCTGCTGCAATAAATAATGCACAAGGTGTAATTTCATCTCAGGATTTAACATTATCTGGTACAAATTTAAATAACAAAGGTGGCATTGTTCAAAGTGTGAATGCAACATTAAATTTGACCAAGATGGATAACCAGTCTGAAGGTGATAAAGGCTCTTTGGTTAGTGCAACAAATCGTTTAGTGTTAAATGTTACAAATGTAAATAATAAAAATACAAAAGCTAAACAAGATACCCCTACTCAAGGTATTCAAACAACTAATTTAGTAATAAATGCAGAGCATATTGAAAACCAATCTGGTGGTATTTATGCAGGAAAATCAGCAAATATTACAGTTAATCAATCTCTTGATAACCAACAAGGTGAGATTTTATCGGCTGGTCGAGTTGATATTGTAAATCCAGATTTAACCTTGGTTGTAAATAATGCACTAGGAAAAATTGAATCGGTGATTGGCACAACATTACAAGCCAAAACATTAGCGGATGAAGGTTCGATTAGAACAAAAGGTGATTTGGGTATTGAGTTAAATGATAGCTTTACGCTTAATAAAGCCTTTGGTGTAGGTAATAATCTTACTTTTAAAACAAAAGGTGATTTTGTTAATAATTCTAACCTTGTGGTAGGTAATTCAGCATCAGTTGAAGGCGCGACTATTCAAAATAATGCTAATGCAGAAATTTCCTCGATAAACACTCGCATTCAAGCCAATAAACTGGATAACTTTGGTTTAATAGATGGTGACACCACAGTGATTAAAGCCAATGATGTCAATAATATCGGTACTGCACGTATTTATGGTAGTCATCTTGCCATTCAAGCAAATAATTTAAATAATCTTGAGAACTCTGACGGAACAGCAGCGACTATCGCTGCTCGCGAGAGACTTGATTTAGGTGTTGGTAATCTAGTAAACCGTAATCATTCACTTATTATGAGTTTAGGTGATATCTATATTGGTGGGAAGTTGAATGAAAATAATCAAGCTACTGGTTATGCAAATAGTATTGATAACGGTAGTGCGACAATTGAAGCTTTAGGAAGTGGTTGGATTAAGACACATCATCTTTTAAACCAAGATTTACACCTAAAATTAGGTAAAAAAGTAGAAAAAGAACGAATTGATGAATATTCGTTAGGAAGTGATACACATCGTTACCGTGGAGGTAGAGATGGCTATTTCTATATCAATGATGGAAGCAGAAGTCGCCATTCTTATCTTAAATTGAATGATGGTTCGAGAATTGCGGGGGAAGGCTGGAAAAGATGGCATTATACTCGTACAACAACAACTTCTACAATTGAACATCAAGATCCAGCAAAAATCTTAATAGGTGGGGAATTGCATCTTTCTGGAGAAGATCTTCATAATAAACAGAGCCAAATTCTTGTGGGACAGAAAGTGCTACTGGATGATAAAGTCTTTACTCAATCGACAAATGATCGGTTGCGTAGCTCAAAATCTAAGTTAGAAAATGATGATTTAATCGGTAATATTGATATCACAGATCAAGGTGAATTTGTTCAAGAAAAACATATCAGAAGAAAAAGAAAAAAATATTACCACTATCACAATTACAAAGATTTTACTGATGTTCATCCAACCCAAGATTTTAGTTTTGGTTTGAAATTATTGACAATTGGTGAACCTGTCGAAAAAACAGGGACAACTGTTAATGGTAAATCTGATTTTCAAGGAGTATCTCTTGAACAGAAAACACCTTTAAAAACAGATCTCAATGCAAATCGTGTTGATTTAGCAGCGCTTACCTCTGGTTTGGTAAAAAATAAAGATAATCTTGGTATAAAAACACACTTACCGGATATTTCATTACCACAGGCAAGTCTTTATAAAATTAACCCAGCAGCATCAGGACAGTTTTTAGTTGAAACAGATCCACGTTTTACACAGAAATCAAAATGGCTAAGTTCTGATTATATGTTTAAGCAATTACGCAATGATCCTCAAAATTTGCTTAAACGTTTAGGTGATGGTTTCTATGAGCAACGCTTGGTGAATGAGCAAGTTAATAAGCTGACAGGAAGACGTTTCCTTGATGGGTATTTATCAGATTATGATCAATATAAAGCTCTGATGGATAATGGGGCACAATATGCTAAGCGTTTAAATTTGATTCCAGGCGTAGCATTAACATCAGAACAGATGAAAGAACTAACATCTGATATGGTGTGGATGGTTAAACGTGAAGTTACACTCAAAGATGGTAGTAAAGCAGAGGTATTGGTACCACAAGTTTATATTGTTGGGCGTAATACGGATATTGACAGTCGTGGTGCAGTGATTTCTGCAAATGATGTGATTATCAATACGCAAGGCGATATGAAAAATAGTGGTGTGATTGCAGGTCGTAACCTTACCCACTTAAGTGCCAATAATATTGAAAACTTGGGTGGAAAACTGCAAGGCAGAGAACTTTATTTGTTTGCGAAAAATCGCCTAGATAATTTAGGGGGTGAACTTAACGCTACAGAAAATTTGGTTGGTCATGCGAAAAATATCAACATTTCCAGCACACTTTCTGAAACAGCAGATAATGAACACTTTAAGCATAAAACGATTAATCGTGTTGGTGCAATTAATGTAGGAGAGAAAAATAATCCAGGGCAGTTGTTATTACAAGCCACGGAAGATATTACCTTCAAAGGTGCACAGATTAATGTGAAAGGGAATGCGGATATTCAAGCTGGCAATACGCTTAATGTTGGTACGGTAGAAACTGAAAATAAACAATATTTTGTAAAAGACAGTAATAACTATTATAAACTCAACCAGAATAATGAGATTGGGTCAGAATTTAATATTGAAGGCGATGCTCGTTTTGTTGGTAAAAATGCTATTGAAATGCGCGGGGCTTCTGCGGTCAGTAATGGCACAATGAGCGTGCTTTCAGAAGGTGATATTAATATTCATGAAAGTCGTCAGCAAGAACGTTTATCAGAGGCAACAAAATGGACTAAGCATGGTGTATTCCAATCAAAAGGCGAAACTCGTCGTCATAATCATAATTATGATATTGCAGAGGGCTCAACCTTAGATGCAGATAAAATTTATATTCATTCGAATAATGGTAATGTCGATATTCAGGGTTCAAATGCTGTAGCTGAAAATGGATTGGTTATTAAAGCAAATAATATTGATATACACGAGGCAGAGAACCGAGTTTACTCCGATGATTATTACAGCAAAAAAAGATCTGGAGCGCTTAGTGGTGGTATTGGTATTACCTTTGGTTCTCAAAAGCAAACCACAGAAAGTGACGAAACGAAGCGTTATGCACAAAGTAGCCAAGTGGGCAGCTTAAACGGCAATACGACGATGATTGCTAAAGACACTTATACTCAAACAGCGAGTGCAGTGAGTGCCATTAAAGGCGATGTGAATATTCTGGCGAAAAAAGCTGATATTAAAGCGGCAGATGACAAATATGAAACCAATACCAAACAAAAATTTGAGCAAAAAGGTTTAACTATTGCTATTACCTCCCCTGTTATTTCTGCTATTCAAGCAGTACAAGGTGCAGTGCAATCAACTAGACAAGTAGGTGAAAGTAAGCATGGTCGTGTGAATGCTATGGCAGCAGCTAATGCTGGTTTTGATGCTTATCGGGCAGCTGATAGCGTAATGAAAGCTGGCGACTCTATTCAAAAAGCAATGAGTAATAGCGATGTGGATTCCGTAGTAGGGGTGCAAATCACTTACGGCCAACAAAAGAGCGAATCACGTACTCATACTGAAGGAAAAACCGCAGCCCAATCTCAAGTTAATGCGGGCGGCAAGGTGAATATTGTGGCAACGGGTGCTGGAAAGGATTCAAACATTAATATTGAAGGTTCAGACATCTCAGGTAAGCAAGGCACAACATTGATTGCAGATAACCAAGTCAATATTAAAGCCACAGAACAAAACCACCAAGAACGTAGTACCAATAAATCTTCTGGCTTTAATGCAGGAGTTGCTATTAAAGTTGGCAGTGGTGTTGCTGCAGGTATTACAGTAGGTGGTAATTACGGAAAAGGCTATGGCAATGGTGATGAAACCACTTATGTCGCAAGCCATGTAGGTGATAGCCAAAGTAAAACAGTGATTCATGCAGGTGGTGATGCCAATATTATTGG
>NZ_JVSL01000038.1:0-44630 GCF_001053575.1 Parahaemophilus parainfluenzae
GCTTCTTCCATTCTTTGTTTGACATAATTTACCCAAACTTGATGGGGCGCATCAAAATCAAATAATTTCATAAAATCATAAGGAATTTTATATTCTGCTAATGGATTTATATCAATCAATTCTTTGGGTGCTATAGGGCTATCAATACCCAAATCAAAACCGTGGATTGCTGCGATTTTGGCATACATTAAAACTTGCGGTTGCAAGTAAAAATCAAAATGTAAAAGGGTGTCTTTTGCTGCTCGTTTAGCAAGCTTAAGTTCGAGTAATTTATCTAAAGCCTCTTGCATTCCTTTTATATTTTTATCTGCTAGTGTCACATAAAATTCATGATCAGGAATGCGCTTTAAATCACCACGGGCTTTTTTCTCATCATTTAAGAATGTGAGTGCGCGTTCTTTTAATAATTGCCAATCGCCACTTAATGCCAATAAAGTGTTCGCATTAAAAAAAGGTCTCGTATCAGTTCGTTTATAGGGGACTGAAATATCCACAATTTCATCACGATGTTTAATTAAATAATCAATCAACTTTTGATTATCTGAAAGCAAACTCATAAAAAAGAAATTTGTATTAATTCCGTTGTACGCCCATTGAAAATCATATTCAGACAAAATACCTAAGAAACCCGCAATAGAAGCATTTTCTTTAAATCCTAAAATATCATTTTCTAATAAATGCTTAGAGGCTAATGCTACATGATAATCTTTCAGCCAAAATATCAATGAAAATACATTTCCATTGAACTCTTCTATATGACTCAATACTAGTTTCAATTTTTTATTGTCAAATTCTACATATTCTTCAACCCTATCCAAAGTGAATTTCTTTGCATCACTGTAAGTCTTTGCAATATCACTACCTAAAAAAACTTTATACTTTTCCATATTTACACCTCTTACGACTAATTATTATTAGGAACTCTAACTGGTAATAACACAACTTTACCATTTGATTTATCTACACCTGCTATAATAGTTGATTCACTTAACATAAGCATCGTTGAAAATACGAAAGTGCGGTCAGTTTTTGAGAGGTTTAAAAACTCTTTGGAAATTGACCGCACTTTATATTTTGAGGAAATATATTACCGATAAATACTCGTACAATACGTCAGGGCTTCTCTTACAGCTTTTCCTAATTCTTCATCTGAAATATTCTTGTCATATTTAAATTCTAATGGTGAATTATCAGGAAGTGAAATTCCTGAATACCCACCAAGAGAATCCTGGTGAAGTGGCGCTATAATTATAAAACTAGCTTCTTGTTCTAAAGATAAAAAAGACATATCCTTATAGATCGATTTTTTATTTTTGTATCCATAGCGTTTTTTCATCTCCTCTTCGAGATTTTTTTGTAATCCTTTCATTTTTTCAGAATTAAAGATAGCCTGAAACTCTTCGAACGAAATTTCTTTACTTTCATTAAGCTTTTCTTTAATTAACTTTCCTAGATCTAAATCAGAAATATCAACTTCATTAAAAATAAAATCTTGATCTGGATCTGTCATTGCAATCATTCCTCTAATAAAAGAGGTAACTAATAAGAAATCTTTATTAATTCTAACAAAAGCAGCTTTAGGTTTGGTCATATCAATTTACCTTATTAACAATAATATTAGTTCCTTTCGATCTAGTATACATTAAACAATTACCTAATTTACCACTTTGACTTGTTATTCTATCTATAGTGATATTTCTACAGAAAAGTGAATGTGAAATTATAAGGTTTACTTAGAATAATCATCTTTGGAAACAAAAGTGCGGTCAAAATTTCTTATGTTTTTGACCGCACTTTTATTTGAAAAGTACTACATTTTAATTTTTACGTGAGTATTAACTCGCTTAAAACATCACTTACATACTGAAGAATCATATTCATAATGAAATTCAATATTAGGAAAATTGTGGTGTAATGTAATCAAATTACCATTTTTACAGTAAACATTTTCTCTAATTTCGGAATAACCTCGTTTAGACACAAAATCCTTATAATCACTTAACTCACCGAGCAGATGCAAACTAACCTTAACATACCTGAAGTCTACATTTTGATATTGAATTTTATCTTTAAATTGAAGGTTTATTGCCGTATAAAGACGCTCTCCCTCTTGTTTTCTAGTATAGTTTTTAGAAATTCCTCCTGACAAAACTCCATAAGCAAGTATTCCAAGATAAATAATTATAAATAAAGATATGAGATACTTATTCTTTGCTATCATCTTTTACCTTAAATATAAATTTATAGAAAATAATAAAACAGCCATATTTTATAGAAATATAACGTCATCCAGGAGAATATTTTTTAATATTTAAAATTATTGTTCACACTTGGATTTAAATCTATCAACTATACTGCTGCCGATACTTCTCTAAATTATCTTGAAAATGCTGAATATAGTACTCGATATCTTTTTCTCGGTAACCAAGAATTCGGCCAATTTCACGCTCCACTTTTGGATCGAAACCATTCACAGTGCTTGCAGGAAGTAGCACTTCCATTTGTTCAGCGAGTGCAAGAGATTGAGGTAAATAGACAATAAAATCAGTTAAGCAAACATCATTTACATGACGTTGCACCGTTTTTGAATGAAGCATTCCTAGCTCAAGATAAGGGAGAAAGGCGTCAGGAATACCGAGCTCCTGATTAAATAATGCCACTTGCTTTTCGCCCCTTAACATTAATTCCAGCTCCTTGCCTTCATGCGGCCCAAGAATACCTTTTTCCATAAGAATATTCCTTTCGTTGAAATAAAAAAGGGGATTGGATGATTGACCAGATCCCCTTTATTGTACGCCTATTTGGCCACAATGTTCATCTAAATGACGAAATTATTTTTTCCAATTTTTCAACGCATCGGCAAAGGCATTACCCATCGCACTATTTCCTCTTGGATGACGATCTTGGCGAGGTGCATTACTTCTTGGTTTGGCACTTAAAGTGCGGTCAGATTTGCCGTCATTTTTGACCGCACTTTCATCTAATCGCATCGTCAACGCAATACGTTTACGCGGCACATCCACTTCCAACACTTTCACTTTCACGATATCGCCGGTTTTCACTACTTGATGTGGATCTTCTACGAATTTATCGCTTAATGATGAAATATGTACTAAACCATCTTGGTGAACACCAATATCCACAAATGCACCGAAGTTAGTCACATTGGTGACGGTACCTTCTAAAATCATACCTGGTTTTAAATCGGTGATTTCTTCCACGCCTTCTGCAAATACAGCGGTCTTGAATTCACCACGCGGATCGCGCCCTGGTTTTTCCAATTCTTTGAAAATATCTTTGACGGTCGGTAAACCAAATTGCTCATCAATGAATTGTTTTGCATCAAGCTGACGTACCACACCGGCATTACCCATTAAATCTTGAATAGATTGCGCGGTGGCTTGCAAGATTTTTTCCACCACAGGGTAAGCCTCTGGGTGAACACCTGAAGCATCAAGTGGATTTTTACCTTCTGCAATACGCATAAAGCCCGCACATTGCTCAAAGGCTTTTGGCCCTAAACGTGGCACTTTTTTCAATTCGCTGCGGCTTTCAAAACGGCCATTTTCATCACGGTATTCCACAATGTTTTGCGCTAAGGTTTTTGTCATTCCAGCCACGCGAGCAAGCAATGGCGCGGATGCTGTATTCAAATCTACACCTACTGCGTTTACGCAGTCTTCCACCACCGCATCTAACTTACGCGCGAGCTGGCTTTGGTTTACATCGTGTTGATATTGCCCTACACCAATGGCTTTCGGTTCGATTTTCACTAATTCCGCCAATGGATCTTGTAAACGACGCGCAATAGAGACCGCACCACGCAAAGATACATCTAAATTCGGGAATTCATTTGCCGCAAATTCAGAAGCAGAATACACAGATGCACCCGCTTCGCTCACCACGACAGTTTGTGGTTTATTTTCTTTAATTTCTTTAATGACTTCTTTCGCAAAACGTTCGGTTTCACGAGAAGCAGTACCGTTACCAATAGCAATTAATTCCACATTATGCTTACGAATCAAGCTGAAAATCACCACTTGTGCTTCAGCTTCACGCCCCGTGTGTGGATAAATGGTGGTAGTGTCTAATAATTTACCTGTGTTATCCACCACCGCGACTTTCACTCCCGTACGCAAGCCTGGGTCCAAGCCCATGGTGCTTTTCGCACCAGCCGGTGCAGCCATTAAAAGTGCGGTCAGATTTCGAGCGAAAACATCAATAGCCTCTTCTTCCGCTTTTTCACGTAAACTTGCCATTAATTCCGTTTCTAAATGCAACGACACTTTGATTTTCCATGTCCACGCAATCACTTGCTCACGCCATTTATCCGCAGGCTGCCCCGTGAAACGTACATCTAAATAATCACGAATAATCTCTTCACAGTAGCTTTGGCGACTTCCCTCTTCCGCATCAGGATCAGCATTTAAGCTTAATTGTAAAATACCCTCATTACGTCCACGGAACATCGCTAATGCACGGTGAGAAGGCACATTTTTCAATAATTCTTGATGGTCGAAATAATCTTGGAATTTTGCCCCTTCCGTTTCTTTACCTTCGATCACTTTGGATACGATAACGGCATTTTTTGCTAAATAATCACGGACTTTCGCTAATAAACCCGCATCTTCAGCAAAATGCTCCATTAAAATATAGCGTGCGCCATCAAGGGCTACCTTAGTATCTGTTACGCCTTTATCAGCGTTCACAAATTCCGCGGCTGCCGTTTCAGGATCATTTTTCGGCTCATTCCAAAGTAAATCAGCCAATGGCTCAAGACCTGCTTCAATCGCAATTTGACCTTTGGTGCGACGTTTTGGTTTGTACGGTAAATATAAATCTTCTAATTCGGTTTTGCTTTGTGTCGCATGGATTTTGTCACGCAATTCATCAGTCAATTTCCCTTGCTCTTCAATAGATTTCAAAATGGTTTGACGACGATCTTCTAATTCACGTAAATAAATTAAACGGGTTTCAAAATGACGAAGTTGGGTGTCATCCAAGCCACCCGTGGCTTCTTTACGATAACGGGCGATAAATGGAATGGTGTTGCCATCATCTAATAATTGAATAGCGGCGAGGATTTGTTGGGGTTGAACGGTTAATTCTGCCGCAATAATTTGGCTAATTTGTTGATTTAACATTGTCATACTTCTTTGTTATTAAAGGATTCGATAAAAACGGGGATAGAATACTGGTTTTAGACAACAGGCTCAAATATAATTCAAAAAAATTTCTTTTATTTTTATTATGGCAAAATCAAATTACATTACCCGTCAAGGCTGGCTTGCGCTTGACCAAGAACTGAAATTTTTGTGGAAAGAAGAACGCCCAAAAGTTACCCAAGCGGTTTCAGATGCCGCGGCGCTTGGTGACCGCAGTGAAAACGCAGAATATATTTATGGCAAACGTCGCTTACGTGAAATTGATCGCCGCGTGCGTTTTCTTTCCAAACGATTAGAAGTGCTACAAATCGTGGATTACCACCCGAAACAAGAAGGCAAAGTATTTTTCGGTGCATGGGTTGAGCTAGAAGATGAAGAGGGTGAAGTGAAGCAATATCGCCTTGTCGGCTGCGATGAATTCGATCCCGCTAAAAACTGGATCTCCATTGATTCTCCCGTCGCGCGCGCTTTAATCGGGAAAGGCGTTGATGATGAAATTCATGTGGAAACACCCTCTGGTAAAGTTGTGCTCTATGTGAACCGAATTTGGTATGAGAAATAGTTACTCTCAAAACAAAAGAGCGGTCAAATTGACCGCTCTTTTTTATTCTATTAATCGGAGCAATTATGCTTTATCACCAATTAATACAGACTCTAACGCAATCTCAATCATATCATTGAAAGTTAATTGACGTTCTTCTGCAGTGGTTTGTTCGTGTGTACGAATATGGTCTGAAACGGTACAGATACAAAGTGCTTTTGCACCATATTCTGCTGCTACGCCATAGATACCCGCTGCTTCCATTTCTACGCCTAAGATGCCGTATTTTTCCATCACATCAAACATGTCGAAATCTGGCGTATAGAATAAGTCTGCAGAGAAGAGATTCCCTACGCGAACTTGCTTACCTTTTTCTTTCGCTGCTTGAACCGCTGCTTGTGCCATATCAAAATCAGCAATTGCAGCAAAATCGTTATCTTTGAAACGGATACGGTTTACTTTTGAATCAGTACATGCACCAAGGCCGATAACTACATCACGTAATTTAACGTCCATACGTACAGCACCACAAGAACCAACACGAATAATTTTTTTCACGCCGTATTCAGTAATTAATTCTTTCGCATAAATTGAGCAAGATGGGATACCCATACCGTGACCCATAACAGAGATACGGCGACCTTTATAAGTACCGGTATAACCCAACATATTGCGAACGTTAGTCACTTCTTTCGCATCTTCTAAGAATGTTTCAGCAATATATTTTGCACGAAGCGGATCGCCTGGCATTAATACAACATCTGCAAATGCGCCTTCAGGAGCGTTAATATGTGGAGTCATTGTTTTTTCCTCTTGTTGATAAATAAAAAATCATTTAAGCAAACGTTTTCGCCTGCTTTAAAATACAACACCACGAATGATTCGTGGTGTTGAGAGATAAAGTGCGGTCAAAATTCACCACATTTTAATTACATTGCTACGCCGCTTAACTCGATGAATAAACCTGCGATAGTCGCACTCATTAAGTTAGCTAATGTACCCGCTACAACTGCTTTTAAACCTAAGCGCGCAACATCACCACGACGATTTGGTGCCATACCACCGATACCACCGATTAAGATTGCGATAGAGCTGAAGTTAGCAAAACCACATAATGCGAAAGTAATGATGGCTTTAGTTTTTTCACTTAATACAACTGCTGTATCTGGTTGTAAGTATTTCGCGAACTCTAAGTAACCCACGAATTCATTTACGGCTAATTTCATACCAATCATTTGACCCGCGATTGCAGATTCATCCCAAGATACACCAATTAAGTAGGCTAATGGTTTGAAGATCCAACCAAAGATTGATTGTAATGTTAAATCACCGTAACCGAACCAGCCGCCTACACCACCTAAAATACCATTAACTAAAGCAATTAAACCCACGAACGCGATTAACATCGCACCTACGTTTAACGCTAATTGCATACCGGCACTAGCACCACCCGCCATGGCCTCAAGCACGTTGGTTGGTTTTTCGCTATCATCCGTTTCAGGTTGTTTATCGTTAAATTGTTCAGTTTGTGGGAATAAAATTTTCGCAAATAATAAACCTGCTGGTGCAGCCATGAAAGATGCTGCGATTAAGTAAGTCAACGGCACGCCCATTCCTGCATAACCTGCCATGACTGAGCCCGCGATAGAAGCTGTACCACCCGCCATAATAGCGAACAATTCAGATTGGGTCATATTTTTAATGTAAGGACGAACCACTAAAGGTGCTTCAGTTTGACCAACGAAGATATTCGCTGCTGCAGACATTGATTCTGCTTTAGATGTACCTAACGCCGCTTGCAATGCACCACCAATCACTTTGATGACAACTTGCATAATGCCTAAGTAATAAAGCACAGAAATTAAACCAGAGAAAAAGACGATGATTGGTAACACTTTCACCGCAAAGATAAAGCCGGCATTTGAAGGATCCGCTAAGCCACCAAAGACGAAGTTAATCCCTTCATTACCATAGGCGATAACATTTGATACACCATTTGCTGTCGCTTGTAATGCATCGCGACCAAACGGCACATACAAAATAAGGGCCGCAAATCCGATTTGGATCGCCAAAGCCCCTAATACAGTACGTAAATTAATCGCCTTACGATTATTTGAAAATAATACGGCAATGATCAGTAATACGACAATGCCTAAAACGCTACCTAAAATACCCATTTTTTTCCCCTAGGTTGGTTAGATAAGTAAGTGAATAAAATTGTCCTATTCTACTTGTTTTTCGGTAAAAAGTCGGAATATTTTTACTCCTTTTTGTCATGTTTGCTTATAAAATGGTCACAATTTTGGTCAGACCACAAGATTTCGCATAGTTTTCAAGCGTTTGGGTCTGTTCAACAGTTGGGACATAAGGCGTGAGTCCTTCGGCATCTCGTGCACCTTTTGTGTGCATTCGAATAATTTTCAACAAGACATCCGGATAGTCTTTCAATAAGGCTGCGACCTTTTCCACCAATTTTTCTGCATCAAAAAAATTCACCACATAAACTAACCGCACTTCTTCCACTTTATTCAATGGTAATAATTGCGCCAAGTTCTTCAAATTGCGATCTAAGTTTTCTTGCTTGATATGTTGATGAGTGGGGATGATGTTTTTCGGGACAATGCCTTGACGATTTTGTCTATCAAAGCACAAATGTTGTAGGCCAAGTCCTTCTCCTTTCAAATCAAAGAGAAATTTGTCTGTAACCTCAATTAAAGGACGAATTGCGTCAAATTCAAAGAAACCACTGCTATCTAAATAGCAAGTTAGCCCTTCCTCACGTAGTTTTTGAAACAATGGAACAAGCTTTTTATGATGAATAGTAGGTTCCCCGCCAGAAACTGTCACACCACGAATGAAAGGAACTGCATCCATTACTTGCTCATACAAATACTGCAGGCTGACTTGATGAGCGCCTTCTGCATAGCGAGGAATGGTTTCTGGATTATGGCAATAAAGGCAGTTTAACTTACAACCTTGTAAGAAAATACTGGTGCGATTCCCCTGCCCTTCTACATTAGAAAAAGGAATAATACGATGCAGGGGAACATAAATATCAGAAAGTGCGGTCACAAAAAACGCTATTTTCTAAAGTAAGTTATCACTTACACAAGTTTCATTTGGAAAATCACTAATTCCGCTTGGCAGCAGAATGTGAAAACCGCTTTAAGCAAGTATCCATCTTCAACCTGTTGAATTTCAGACTGAATTTGACAAGGTTCACTTTCGATATCACGTGCTTTTAACGTGAAATATTCCAATGCACCTTCTGCATCTTGACGAGTGGCGTAAAACTGTTCGATAGGTAAACTACAATCGCTGTTATCAAACAATGATTTCATATCGAAAGTATTACAACCTACACATTCAATTGGTTTTTCAGTTTGAATAGCCATATTTTTCTCCTTATCTAAAAAAGCCGTGACAGAACACGGCTTATTAAGTTTAAAATTATTTTGCTGCAACAAAGCCGACGGCTTCGTACACTTTATCAAGGGTTGCTTTTGCTCTTACGCGGGCTTTTTCCGCACCTTGACGTAAAATCTCGTCTAAAAGTGCTTCATCATTACGATATTGATAGAAACGTTCTTGTAAACCAGTAAGTAAGTTTGACACTTCATCTGCAACGGCTGTTTTTAAGTGGCCGTACATTTTGCCTTCAAATTCTTTTTCAAGCTCTGCCACAGATTTATCCGTTACTGCAGAAAGGATATCTAATAAGTTAGACACACCCGCTTTGTTTTTTACGTCATAACGTACAACAGGTGGTTCATCAGAATCTGTTACCGCACGTTTAATTTTTTTCGCCACCGATTTTGGATCTTCAAGCAAGGTCACCACGTTATTACGGTTATCATCTGATTTTGACATTTTTTTATCAGGATCTTGTAAAGACATAATACGCGCGCCTGCTTTGCCTAAGAAAATTTCAGGAATCGTGAAAATATCACCATAAAGGGCATTAAAACGAGCCGCAATATCACGGGTAATTTCTAAATGTTGTTTTTGGTCATCCCCTACCGGCACGCTTTTTGCTTGATAAAGTAAGATATCTGCCGCCATTAAAACCGGATAATCAAATAACCCCACGTTAATATTTTCGGCATAACGTGCTGATTTATCTTTAAATTGAGTCATACGGCTCATTTCACCAAAATAGGTGTAGCAGTTTAATACCCAGCTTAGTTGAGTATGTTCTGGTACATGAGATTGCACGAAGATCGTGCTTTTATTCGGATCAATGCCACAAGCCAAATAAAGGGCGAGCACATCAAGAGTTGCCTTGCGAAGTGCCGTAGGGTCTTGACGTACAGTGATGGCATGTAAATCCACCACACAGAAAATACACTCATAATCGTCTTGCATTTTCACCCAGTTGCGAAGTGCACCTAAATAATTCCCGATAGTTAATTCGCCGGAAGGCTGCACGCCACTGAATACAATTGGTTTTGTCATTGGTTATCCTTTTATTCTATAAACTGAATTGGCGCTATGATAACAAAAGATAGGGCGTTTTTTAATGATTGAGTTCAAAACAATGTGTAAAAATGCTATATTACGCCAAAAATTTCTGCAGCTCACAATTTATAATCCCAATGAAAAATTATAATGATATGGCTCTGGCACTTGCCGGTGTTTGTCAATCAGTCTTATTAATCAGTCAATTAGCTCAAAAAGGCGAAGTTGATAACCAAGATGCATTCCAAACCACCATTCATTCTCTTCTCATTACTCAACCCGAAGATACATTAGCCGTATTTGGCGGTGATATTCAACATCTTAAAGTGGGATTAAACACACTTATCGAGCAACTCACCCAATTGAATGACAAAAATTTATTAAATTATTGGGGCAGCTTGTTAGCGTTAGAGAGCAAATTAAACAAACAACCTGAAATTAAACAAGAACTTGGCCGCCGTATTGCTCGTTTACCGGAACAACTTGCTTATCACGACAATCAATTTGATGATGAGATGTTTTCTATCATGGCAAATATTTATGTCGATACGATTAGCCCTTTAGGTAAACGCATCCACATTATTGGTTCGGCATATCATTTACAGCAACAAAACGTGCAAGACAAAATTCGTGCGTGTTTACTTGCCGGCATTCGTTCTGCCGTTTTGTGGCGTCAAGTCGGCGGCAGCAAATGGCAGCTGTTATTTCATCGTAAAAAATTAGTGCAAGCGGCACGACAACTCTACTTAACTTTAAATTAATCCTTGGAGAACTCTTATGCAACTTTCCGCATTAACCGCTCTTTCCCCGATTGACGGTCGTTATCAAGATAAAACCACTGCATTGCGTGGTATTTTCAGTGAATTTGGCTTGCTCAAATTCCGTGTCACCGTGGAAGTACGTTGGTTACAAAAATTGGCGGCGACCGCTGAAATCCAAGAAGTTTCTTCTTTGTCCAAAGAAGCAAACGATTACCTTAATAAAATTGTGGAAGAATTCAGTCTTCAAGATGCTGAACGTATCAAAGAAATTGAACGCACTACGAATCATGACGTAAAAGCGGTTGAGTATTTCTTAAAAGAAAAAAGTGAAGCTTTACCAGAATTAGCCAAAGTCTCTGAATTTATTCACTTTGCTTGTACCTCGGAAGATATTAACAACCTTTCTCATGCCTTAATGTTAAAAACGGCGCGTGAAGAAGTAATCTTACCGGAATGGCAAAAACTGATTGATGAAATCACCCGCCTAGCAAACGAATACAAAACCATCCCATTACTTTCTCGTACACACGGCCAACCTGCTTCACCAAGTACTGTGGGTAAAGAAATGGCGAACGTGGTTTACCGTTTAAAACGCCAATTCAAACAACTCCAACAAAATGAAATCTTGGGTAAAATCAACGGTGCTGTGGGTAACTACAATGCGCATTTATCGGCTTATCCAAATATCAACTGGCACAAATTCAGCGAAGAGTTTGTCACCTCATTAGGTTTAGATTGGAACCCATACACTACTCAAATTGAGCCACATGATTACATTGCTGAATACTTTGATGCCGTGGTTCGTTTTAATACCATCATCATCGACTTCGACCGTGACTTATGGGGCTACATTGCGTTAAATCACTTTAAACAACGCACTATCGCGGGTGAAATTGGTTCATCTACCATGCCACATAAAGTAAATCCTATCGACTTCGAAAACTCAGAAGGTAACTTAGGTTTAGCCAATGCCGTGATGACTCACCTAGGTCAAAAATTACCAATTTCTCGCTGGCAACGTGACTTAACGGACTCCACTGTATTACGTAACTTAGGTGTGGGTTTAGGTTATTGCTTAATTGCGTATGCCGCAACGCGTAAAGGTATCAGCAAATTAGAAGTGAATGAACAACATCTCCGTGATGAACTCAACCAAAACTGGGAAGTTTTAGCTGAGCCAATTCAAACCGTGATGCGTCGCTATGGTATTGAAAAACCATACGAAAAATTAAAAGAGCTTACACGTGGTAAACGTGTTGATGAAAAAGCAATGCGTGAATTCATCGAAAAACTGGATATCCCAGCCGATGAAAAAGCACGTTTACAACAACTCACTCCTGCAACCTATATTGGCGCAGCCATTGAGTTAGTGGAAAAACTTTAATAAAGAAAAGGGCAGTTTTTCATGCCCTAAAAAGTCAAAGTGCGGTCAAAAACATCTTAGATTTTGACCGCACTTTTTTCTTTCTTCTCTTATCTATTGCATCCTTCTCGCTTAATAAACAGCAATCGCGCGTGATCATATACCCAATTAAAAATAAAGGTATAAACGGTCACCATCACCGTTAAGCTGAAATCCATCATAAAAGCTGTAATCCAATCCACTTTTAAAAAGTAAGCAATGATCGGCACGGTGAAAATAAGCAAACCGCCCTCAAATGAAATGGCATGTAAAGTACGAAATATGACACCTCGCTTTTCTCGCGGTCCCGTAAAGACTTTATCAAGAAAATAATTAAAGACGAGGTTCCATAGCATGGCGGTTAAGGAAACCAGTACCATGGACCCAAAGAGAATAGAAACACTTTCTTCTGTAAAGAAATACAAAGCGAAAACAGAAAGCAACACAACCGTGGTTTCAAACAAGATTGCGTGAAAAAGTCGCTCAAGAAAACTCATTTGTCATCCTTTACAAAGCAAAAGTGCGGCCAAATTCACCGCACTTTTCATCAATATTTGATTAATTGGTTTTTAATTTATTCCAATATTTTTCGTAAATGTCCACTGCTTCCCCCACATCGCCTTGCATAATGCCTTTTTCAATGTTTTCAGCAGATGGGAACAAGGTCGGGTTATTCGCCATCTCTGGTGAAAGTAACGCTTTCACGCCTTCATTTGGCATTGAGAAGCCCATTTTTTCAACCACTAATTTCGCATTTTCAGGACGAAGTAAGAAGTCGATAAATTTATAAGCGCCCTCTGTATTTTTCGCACCTTTTGGAATCGCGTAGTTATCCATCCAGAAAATCGCGCCTTCTTTTGGATACACAAATTGGATACTTGGATTTTCTTTGTGTGCTAAATAAGCCGAACCATTCCATAACATACCGATAGAAGCTTCACCTTGAACAAACGGCACTTCTGGCGAGTCAGAGTTAAAAGTCACCACATTTGGTAACAATTTCACTAAGCGCTCGTAAGCCGCTTTAATGTCTTCTTCATTCTTGGTATTGGGTGATTTTCCATCTAATATCAATGCAATGTGGAACACTTCACGCGCATCACTGGTTAATAATACCTTACCTTTAAATTCCGGATTCCAAAAATCAGCCCAACTCGTAATTTTGCTTGGGTCAATATCATCCGCATTCACGCCGATACCGGTTAAGCCATAAACGTAAGGCAGAGAATATTTGTTATTTGGGTCAAATTCCTTGTTTAATAAATTTGCTGGAATTTGTTTAAAATTACTTAATTTGCTGTGATCAAGCTCTTGTAACATGCCTTCTTTCGCCATTTTGTTGACGTAATAGCTTGATGGGAAAACTAAATCATAACCACTACCTGTACTAGAGGTCAGCTTCAATTTAGCATACATTTCTTCATTACTTTCAAATGTTGAATAAATCACTTCAATGCCGGTTTCTTTGGTAAATTCCGCAACCAAATTAGATGGCACATAGTCAGTCCAGTTATAAACATAAAGTTTTTCAGCAGCAAATGCCGCAGAGGTTGCGACGAATGCGACGGCAGACAGACAAAGTGATTTAATGTATTGAACAGCATTTTTTTTCAATTTATTGACCTCCTCAGGACAATCAAAATAAACCTTAAGCAATCGTTTACTTATGTAAACTTAAGGAGTATAGCACCTTTTTTGCAAAAGGTTTGACATATTTTCCCATCAGGGTAAGATTCCCTCAATTTCAATTTTATGTTAATTAGGCATCAATCATGCTCGAATTTGCTCATCAAGAACATATCAAATCTTATTATTTCGACAGTCGAAACCAAACCTTCGAATTGCCCCCTCTCACTCAGCAAGAAGAAGCGGATGTTTGTGTTATTGGTGCGGGTTTCTTCGGTTTATCCGCAGCCCTTGAATTAGCAGAAAAAGGCAAGAAAGTCATTGTGTTAGAAGGTGCAAGAGTAGGATTTGGCGCTTCCGGCAGAAGTGGCGGTCAAGCTATCAATGGTTTTGAAGAAGGCATTGATGAATATATTGCTCAAGTGGGCTTTGATAAAGCGAAAAAACTTTGGGATATGTCGCTAGAAGCCATTGATATTATTGATGAACGCATTGCGAAATATGGCATTCAATGCGATTGGAAAAAAGGCTATGCCACATTGGCGTTAAATGAACGTCGTATGGATGATCTCATTGAAATGGAAAAAGCCAGCCACGCGACTTTTGGCTATGACAAAATGCAACTTTGGGATAAAGCCAAACTGAAACAACATCTAGGCAGCGATATTTATGTAGGCGGTTTATACGATAGCAATTCAGGCCACTTACACCCACTTAACTATTGCTTAGGCTTAGCAAAAGCCTGCTTAGATTTAGGCGTGCAGATTTACGAACAATCGCCCGTTGTGGATTTAATAGAAAAATCAGGTTGTATTGAAGTTAAAACCGATAAAAGTGCGGTCATTTCTCAAGACGTTATTTTAGCCACCAACGCTTATATTGATGCACTACCGAAATCCATTCATCACGGCATTAATCGTAAAATTTTGCCAGTCGAAAGCTTTATTATTGCAACCGAGCCATTAGATCAAGCCACGGCTGATTCCGTAATCAATAATGGCATGTCTGTTTGTGATAACAATATTTTGCTCGATTACTATCGTTTGAGTGCGGATAACCGTTTGTTATTTGGTAGCGATTCAAGCTCCGAAAAAGATATGGTGCAAATTATGCGCCGCAATATGCTGCATGTCTTCCCACAATTAGAAAACGTCAAAATTGACTATGGCTGGGCTGGACCGATTGATATGACAATGAACGCTACCCCACATTTCGGGCGTATCTCACCGCACATTTATTTTGCTCAAGGCTATTCTGGACACGGCGTCGCACTCACTGGACTTGCTGGACGCATTATTGCCGAAGCAATTTTAGGCAATGACGAACGTTTGAGAATTTTTGAAGGGTTGAAAGTGCCTTCGTTTTACGGTGGAAAATCCCTCAAAAACTTAGCCACCAAGATCGGCACACTCTATTACAAATTCCTCGATCGTTATCGTTAATCAAAAAAAAAGCAAAGGCGTGTATCAAACACGCCTTTATTGTTTCGATGACATTTAAGGTTTAATGTCTCGTAAAATTGGATTTTGCATGGAAATCAAGGTTTCCGTTGATTGAATTTCATCAATTAACTGGATCTTAGTCGCCAACACGGAATGTAATTCAGCAATGGTGTGTGTCATCACTTTGATAAAAATAGAATAATTTCCCGTGGTGTAATAGGCTTCCACCACTTCATCAAAGGTGTCGAGCTTTTTAATCACTTTTTCGTAATCTTTTGCGCTTTTCAAAATAATGCCAATAAAGCAGCACACATCATAACCCAGCTTACGCTCATCAATAATCGCTTTTGTGCCTTCAATCAAACCAGACTGACGCATTTTCTCTACACGAACATGAATCGTACCTGGGCTCACGCCAAAGCTTTTCGCCATTTCGGCATAAGGTGTACGCGCATCTTTAGTCAGCACACGGAGAATTTGGCGATCAAGTGTATCGATATTGTTCATAAAACACTCCTTATTAGATCTTTTTCAAAATATCTTCTTTATTTTTGATAATATTCAACATTTAAAACAATGTAAAGAAATTACTTGAAATAATTTGTCATTTTATTGAATAATACGCAACAAATCTTACCAGTTATTATAAAAAGAAGGATAAATATGAAAAAGACGTTTATTTTACAACAACAAGAAATTAGCTTTGTGAAGAACACCTTTACTCAAAACTTGATTGAACAACTTGGCATTATCGAAGTACAAGGTCCAATCCTTAGTGAAGTTGGTAACGGTATGCAAGATAACTTATCAGGCATTGAGAAAGCGGTTCAAGTAAACGTGAAATGTATCCCAAATGCGGTTTATGAAGTGGTTCACTCATTGGCTAAATGGAAACGCCATACTCTCGCTCGTTTCCACTTCAAAGAAGGGGAAGGCTTATTTGTTCATATGAAAGCATTACGTCCAGATGAAGATTCATTGGATCAAACTCACTCTGTTTATGTGGACCAATGGGACTGGGAAAAAGTGATTCCTGAAGGTCGTCGTAACTTTGCTTATTTAAAAGAAACGGTACGTTCTATCTATCGTGCAATCCGTTTAACTGAATTAGCGGTAGAAGCTCGCTTTGACATTCCATCAAGCTTGCCAAAAGAAATCACTTTCGTACATAGTGAAGATTTAGTTAAACGCTATCCGGATCTTTCTAGCAAAGAGCGTGAAAACGCGATTTGTAAAGAATATGGTGCGGTTTTCTTAATCGGTATCGGCGGTAAATTATCAGACGGTAAACCACATGATGGTCGTGCACCAGACTACGATGACTGGACAACTGAATCTGAAAACGGCTACAAAGGCTTAAACGGCGATATTTTGGTGTGGAACGCTGAGTTAGGTAAAGCGTTTGAGCTTTCTTCAATGGGTATTCGTGTGGATGAATCTGCGTTACGTT
This sequence comes from Parahaemophilus parainfluenzae, assembly GCF_001053575.1. Lineage (GTDB taxonomy): Bacteria > Pseudomonadota > Gammaproteobacteria > Enterobacterales > Pasteurellaceae > Haemophilus_D > Haemophilus_D parainfluenzae_S. The sequence goes on from NZ_JVSL01000038.1 coordinate 16,846, forward strand.
TACAAGTTGGTTTAACCGGTGATGAAGATCGCTTAAAAATGGATTGGCACCAGGATTTATTAAACGGCAAATTACCTCTCACCATCGGTGGTGGTATCGGTCAATCTCGTATGGCAATGCTTTTACTTCACAAAAAACACATTGGTGAAGTGCAATCAAGCGTATGGCCGAAAGAAATGTTAGAACAATATCAACACATTCTTTAATCGAAAGAGAAAATAAAAAAGTGCGGTGAAATTTCACCGCACTTTTGTTTTTGGAAAGATTAATTAATCTTGCAATGGCCCGCTGTTAAACATTGGTAATCCCATGGTTTTTAAGCTGTCACGATAAATACCCAGCAAGTCTTTCTCCGTAATTTTTTGTAACTGATCTAACGGTTTATCTAACGCAGCGACAGTTTCAATTACAAGACCTTGTGGACCAGATTCTTGCGTGGCAATTTCAAATAATGCTTGTCCACGACGAACATGACTACCCGAACTAATCAACACAGCATGTTTGATTTTATGTTTCGCTAAAGAGTAACGAGAGAAAAGCGCATTTTCGACTGTTGAACGCGCATAGTTATCAGAATAAATACGGCTTGCATCAACGCCTTTCTCAATCAACCATTGCTTCATTAAATCCCCTTCGGTTTTATTGTTTTGTGGCACTCCGCCTGTCACAATAATTAACGCATCTGGATTTTGATTCGCAATTTCTAAGGTTTTCTCTAAACGTTGTACCAAAATATCATGCATACTGCCATCTGGATTTAAAGCGTACCCCAACGTAATAATCGCCGATTGCGCCGGTAACTTGGCTTCAAGTTTGTCAGTAATTGGCTGACTAGCCGCTTTATCAATCACCGTAAAGACTTTTTCTAATTTACTTGCGCTTTCTGGTGAAAGTTGTTTTAAGCGGTCTAAATGTTTAGTTGCTTCCGCTTGATTGCCTTTAAAACGATTCCAGGCAGCCAAGTAAGTATGTGCTTTCACATCATCTGGCGCCACATCAAGCACTTTTTGGTAAAGCTCAATCGCTTTATCTGTATTACCGTTATAAATATTGGCATTCGCTGCACCAAATAAAAAATCCACACGATAAGGCTCGAGCTTGTACGCTTCTAATAAAAGATCCGCAATACGCTCCATATTGGAAGGAAGTTTCGCGGTAAAACCTGCATTTGAAACACGAGCGGGCGAGTTTTGGATTTTCACCGCTTGTTCAAGCAACTCATCCACAACCTATCTTTGAGTAAGAAGTTGTTGATAATTTAATTGAGGCTCAAGCACTTTCACTTCTGCCGTGCTGGCGAAGCTGTTTACTGCAAGAGATGAAAGCACAGCAAGTAAAGAAACCTTGAAGATTTTTTGCATAATTGATTCTCCATATTGGATTGAATAACAAAAAGAGCGGTCACTTTTTTATCAGTTTCCGCTCTTTTCACTAAGCTTGATTCATCGACATACACAATAACGTCAATGGATGGATACAAGTCACGTTAGATGACATATCGATCTGCCATTTACAAGTTTGGCATTCAGAGATCACGTAATCAAATCCGCCTGCATTGATGTTATCGAATAAGTTTTTACCGATAGATTGGGAAACCTCGTAGTTTTCTTCTTTGAAACCGTATGTCCCTGCGATACCACAACATTGTGATGGTAGCATCACCACTTCTAAACCTGGAATTTGTTTTAACACTTCCAAGGTGTATGGTGCCCAACCCGCTTTATCCACGTGACATGCGGTGTGATAAGCCACGCGCAATTTCAATGGTTTAAGCGGTAAGGTTTTACCTTCTTTAAAGAGTTGATATAAGAATGGTGTCACCATGTGAATATGCGGACGAACTTTCGCATTATCGATACCTAAAATATGATGATATTCATCACGTAAATTTAAGGCACAACTTGATGCTTCACTGATCACATCCAAGCCATTTTCATCCACCATTTTACCGATATAATCGGTGTTAAATTGCGCGATTTTTTTCGCACGTTCTGGGAATTGGTTCACGCTTAATGGCAAGCCACAGCATTTTTCTTTTTCCAATAACACCACGCCAATATCCATGGCATTGAACACTTGAATAAATTCTTTACCCAATTGTGGATTATTGTAGTTCACATAACAACCGTGATAATACGCCACTTTGCGTTCGAATTTTTGTTGGCTTTCCAACATTTTTTTCATATACCAGCTGCGGAACGTACCAAAGGAATATTTTGGTAACGTACGATGACGGCTAATTTTTAATGCTTTTTCCAACACAAATTTTGTCGCTTTCAAGCCCGTAATCGTATTCACAATCGGGGCAAGCGGTGTATTAAGTGACCCCATAATATCGGTGTTACTTAAAATCGCATCACGTAATTTTTGCACTGCTGGTTTATGTTGTTGAGCAAGATATTTGTTTCTTGCGCGAACGATAATGTCACCAATTTTTACATCAGACGGACAGGCAATTTCACAACGTTTACAGTTAGTACAGTATTTCAATGCTTCATCATAAAGCTCGGCTGATTTTAAGCGTAAACGCTCACCATCCGGACCCGATTGTTTTGGACCTGGATAGTTTGGATTTTGACGCGAAACCGGACATACCGCGGTACAAGCCGTACATTTAATACAGCTCTCAAAACTTTCATCAAATGCATGATTGTGTTGTGGTGCATTAAGGGATTGTTTTGCATTTTCAATTAATTGTTGAATGTTCATAACGCCTCCTTAATGTGTGTTGTGAAGAATTTCATCAGCAACAGCAAGCGCTGTTACCACTGCCACGCCAGAACCACAACCGAGTTCTAGTGCATTGAAACCACCAATCACATTACCCACCGCATATAAATTCGTTAAAAATTGACCGCTCTTTTTCACTTGGCATTGCGCGTTAATCGCCACACCTGCAGATTGGTACGGTTGTGGATTTGAGAAACGGTGATCTGTCCAAGTAAAACGATCGGTATCGTTAAAGCCTTCCACACCAATGATGTCAGAATGGAATACGGGTTCGTAGATTTTATCGAATTCAGAAACTAAACCTTTACTGAAGAAGCTGCCGGAAGCTAAGACGAAATGCTCAGCCGTGATTTCTTCCTCTTCGTGCAAACGCGTTTGAATAGCACGAACTTTGTTGCCATGAAAATGTGCTTTTAATGCGCTATCACCATTCATCATGAGTCCGCCTAATTTCTCAAAACGATGACGTAATTGAATACGTTGACGCATACCTAATAAAGACGGTGGTAAAGTTGGCAATTCAAATAATGGCAAGCCAGTTGCTTTACGAAGTGACTCCATAAACTCTTGATTTTCTAACCCGAAACAAGCGGGTAAGAAAATTGCTTCGGTGCCTTTCGCGGCTTCTTTCATTTCAGCCACAAGATCATCAAATTTCAGTTTATATTCTAAAACTTGTGCAATGTTCACACTGCGGAACTCACGAGAGTTTGCACGTAACTGATCTAATTCTGGAATATTTAAAAAGCCTGTTTTTACTTCACAATGTGCAAACTGTGGATTCAGCGTAAGGTTATCCGCCAATAATTCTGGTTGGAAATCGTGATAGCCTTCAATGCCTAAAACCGCAATTTTTTTATATGGGAATGGGGTTTCGCCTTGTACGGTTGGCACACTATTTGGTGAAAGCCATGCACCACGTAAGCTACCTAAACCCGTTACGCGAAGATGATTTTCGGCACTTGAGCCAATTAAATCTAAATTTAACGATTCCGCTAATTTTTCGAAATCTTGCGCTTTCGCTAATACTCGGTCAGCCCCCATGATGCTATAAGGGTGTTGCGGTAATTGAGCGGAAAGTGTGGTCAAATTTTCAGGAATATTTTTAACAAACGCACCATTTGGTAAACGGCTTAATAAATCCAATGAGCCAGATGCAAAATCAATCGCCGCTTGGCCGTTATTAATAATGACACAACGTTTGCCTTGTTCTTGTAGGGCGATGCCGCAAGTTAAACCTGCAAGGCCACCACCAATAATCACTACATCAAAATTCATTGTTATCCGTCCCTTGCTGTTTCTCAGTTTCAAGCGGTTGAACATCATTTAAGCCCAACACACTGCCATACATCCATGAAGTAAATTCCGCTTCACGAATCGCTTCGCCCCATGCAATAGGTTCAATACCACGCCAACGCTCTTCCATAAAGGAGGTTAATTGTGTGGTCGATTGACGAGGTGTTGCCACTTCAAAACGGTTCATTAAGCCCGCCGCACGGCATGCGCAAAGCTCAGCTTGGCAAGTCCCCATCCCCACACGAGTACGGCGACGTAAATCTACTAAGTTATTCACATTTAATTCATCAACGGCATAACGTACTTCACCTGCTGTCACTGCTTCACATTCGCACACCATTGAACGATCAAGACGTTCTTTATCTAATAAACGAGTTGCACGAGAACCATGACGATATACGGCTGAATAACGAATCGTACTTGGAAGTGAAATGACTTTCTGATTGGTTTCTGCACGACTTTCACTTGAACCCGGTAATGGACGCTCTGCAGTTGTACAACGTGCTGTTTTATTGAGTTTTTTACAAACAAGATCTGTTGCCCATTCAGCCATTAAGCGATAAGTCATTAATTTACCGCCAGTGATAGTAATAAAGCCGTCTAAGCCATCACGCTCTGCGTGGTCAAGTAACACGATACCACGACTCACATTACGACCTGATGGGTCATCATCAGACGCTACTAACGGACGCACACCTGCATAAGCACGTAATACGCGAGTATGACGCAAGCTCGGCGCGAGTTTTTCCCCTTCACGGAAAAGAATATCCACTTCTTCTGGAGTTACTTCCATATTGTCGATTTGATCGTAAGGAATACGGCTAGAGGTTGTACCGATAACGCAAATAGTATCACCCGGTACAAGAATGTCCGCATCTGCCGGTTTACGACAACGGTTAATCACCATTTTGTTGATACGGTGCCCCATAACAAGCAATGCACCTTTTGCTGGGAACATTTTGATTTTGAGATCCGCATATTCTGCGATGCCTTGTCCCCAAATACCACCCGCATTAACGACTAATGGCGCAAAGAATTTACGATTTACGCGATTTTTGTGATCGTAGACATCCACACCGATTACTTTGCCACCTTCGCGAATTAAGCTTTTCACTTCGCAATAAGTGAACATTTTCGCGCCATTTTCGGTGGCATCCATCACGTTAGAAGCCGTTAAACGGAAAGGATCGATTGAACCATCTGGCACCACAACGGCACCCACTAAATCTGGGTTTACCGATGGTTCCATAATTTGGGCTAGTTTAGGATCAATGGCGACAGCTTCAATACCGGATTTGGTACAACTTTCGATGAAGGTTTTTTGATAATCAAGGGAATCTTCAGGTAAGGTAATAAATAAACCTTCTGTTTCATCCACACAGTGACGAGCGATATTGCGCAGAATTTTATTTTCTTTAATACATTCTTCTGCTGATTCTTGATCGTTTACGGCATAGCGGGCACCACTATGTAACAAACCATGGTTACGGCCTGTTGCGCCTGTCGCAATATCACGACGCTCTAATAAAATACAGTTAATTCCACGCAATGCACAGTCACGAGCAATCCCCGCACCTGTTGCACCGCCACCAATGATAATCACATCCGTCGAGATAGGTGAAAAATCACCCACATCACGATACATATTAGGCGATAATCCCATTGTTACCCCCAAAGCCAAAATATTAATAAAAAGAAACGTAAAAACTGTTACAAATTCCATGGCTATTGTATGGGAGAGCGGTTAAATTCACAACATTCTGAGCGAAAAAGAAAGCTGTTTTGTGAGATAGATCACACAATTTTCGAATTCGCTCATTTGTTAAAAAATATTTTGTGAAATACATCACATTTTTGAATTATTTCTCTTTTTAATTTCTATTTTTATTTTATCATGCACGCTATCCCCATCATGGGGGTGGACTCATAATTAAAATGATTTTGGAGAGAAATTATGTTTGGACCATTTAAACCCGCTCCGCATATTGCGGAACTTCCAGCGGAGAAAATTGATTCCACGTATAAACGCTTACGTTGGCAAGTGTTTGCAGGGATCTTCTTTGGTTATGCCGCTTACTATTTTGTACGTGCAAACTTTGACTTGGCACAACCTGGTTTAATTCAAGCCGGCTTGTACTCAAAAGCGGAATTAGGTGTTATCGGCTCAGCGGCTGGTCTTGCCTATGGTTTATCTAAGTTCGTCATGGCAGGTATGTCTGACCGTTCGAACCCTCGTGTATTCTTACCATTTGGTTTATTGCTTTCTGGTCTTTGTATGACCATGATGGGTTTATTCCCATGGGCAACTTCAGGCATTGCCATTATGTGGGTAATGATCTTCTTAAATGGTTGGTTTCAAGGTATGGGTTGGCCTCCATGTGGTCGTACAATGGTACACTGGTGGTCTAAATCAGAACGCGGTACTATCGTATCTATCTGGAATACCGCGCACAATATCGGTGGTATGATGCCGGGTGCAATGGTGCTATTAGCAAGTGCAGTGTTCTTCAGCACTCATGGTATCGAAGCACAAGCAAAAGACATTTGGCAACAATCCCTCTACTATCCGGGTATTGCGGCAATGATCTGTGCAATTCCAGTTTACTTCGTGATGCGTGATACTCCACAATCTTGTGGTTTACCGTCAATCGAAAAATGGCGTAATGACTACCCAGATGACTATAACGAAAAAACTTACGAAAACGATTTAAGCACAAAAGAAATCTTCGTAACTTATGTATTGAAAAACAAATTGTTATGGTACATCGCGATTGCTAACGTATTCGTATACTTAATCCGCTACGGCGTATTAAAATGGTCTCCGGTTTACTTAAGTGAAGTAAAACACTTCAACATCAAAGGTACCGCATGGGCTTACACAATCTATGAATTAGCAGCGGTTCCAGGTACATTATTATGTGGTTGGGTATCAGATAAAGTCTTCAAAGGTAAACGTGGTTTAACCGGTTTCATCTTCATGATCTTAACTACAGCAGCAGTTGTAGCATACTGGATGAACCCAGCTACACCAGAAGCTGAGCTTGCAAACTACTCTGCTTGGTATGAAAACCCATATCAATTAACTGACTTCATCTTAATGACCTTAATCGGCTTCTTAATCTACGGTCCTGTAATGTTAATCGGCTTACACGCTCTTGAGCTTGCACCGAAAAAAGCAGCAGGTACAGCAGCAGGTTTCACCGGTTTATTCGGTTACTTAGGTGGTACTGTTTCAGCATCAGCTGTTATCGGTTGGGCAGCACAACATTATGGCTGGGACGGTGGTTTCTATGTCATGATCGGTGGTGGTGTCTTAGCGGTGTTATTACTCTTCATCGTAATGGTTGAAGAAGGTAAACACAAAGCGAAATTAGGCGACACCTACGGTAAATAATCTATAAATTAAAGGCGACAGGCGAAGGCTTGCCGCCTTTTTTATTACAAAAACAACTGAATTTTTAACCGCACTTTAAAAGGAGATAATGTGATGAAATTGAATAAATTAACCATTATGTTAGGCGCGGCAGTTATGGCAAATGCAGCATTCGCAAATCAAACTTGTGAAGCGCCCTATCGTTCAGCCCTCCCCGCTTATACTTATAAATTAGACAAGGTGATCGAAGTCAACGGACGTCAAGGCATTACCACTGATGGCAAATATTTATATGTATCGGGCAGCAAAACGCTCGCCAAATACGATATGGATGGAAAACTGATTAAAGAAAATAAAGATCCTTTTGTCGGCTACCAAAAGGAAGCCAATCACATTGGCGACATTGATATCTACAACAATGAACTTTATGTTTCCTCCGAATGGTTTGATGCCGGCGTAGGTAAAAATATTCAAATTGCCATTCACGATCCCGAAACCCTCGCATTAAAAAGATCGGTTGATTTTAATCCTGAGTCAGGTCAAGTCGAAGTTTCCGGCATCACCGTAGATACCGTTCATAATTCAGTTTGGATGGCATCTTGGGTGGGTGAGGAAAGCGGCCGTTATTTATATGAATATGACCTTTCAACCGGCAAATATAAACGTAAAGTACATTTACAACCTGTTCCACAATGGATTCAAGGGGTTTATGCCTACAACGGTGATCTCTACGTCACATCTGATGATGGTACGGCAGATGAAAAAGAACCTGATCATATTTATCGTGTAGAAATTTCAGATAAAAATAATGAAGCTCGCGTTGTTTTAGAAAAAACATTGAATGACATTCGAGATGTCGGCGAAGTCGAAGGCTTGAATGTGAATCCAAAAACGAAACAACTACTTGTCCATGCAAACCGAGGCAAACAAATTGTGCTAGGGATGCCAAAAGGATTTTATCCAGGATATGACCGTGAAATTAGTGAAATCTATTTTTACGACATGAAACCAAGATGTAATAAGTAAATCAAGGAGAACACACCATGAAACTCAAAACTTTAGCGCTTTCTTTATTAGCTGCAGGCGTACTTGCAGGATGTAGCGCACACTCTTCTGTGGACACTATGAAATCAGACAAAATTATCATTGCTCACCGCGGCGCAAGTGGTTACTTACCAGAGCATACACTTGAGTCTAAAGCGCTTGCATTTGCACAACATGCAGACTACTTAGAACAAGACTTAGCGATGACAAAAGATGGTCGTTTAGTGGTTATCCATGACCACTTCTTAGATGGTTTAACTGACGTCGCGAAAAAATTCCCAAATCGTCATCGTAAAGATGGTCGTTACTATGTCATCGACTTCACCTTAAAAGAAATTCAAAGTTTAAATATGACTGAAAACTTTGAAACTAAAGACGGTAAACAAGTTGCAGTATATCCGGGCCGTTTCCCACTTTGGAAATCACACTTCAAAATCCATACTTTTGAAGATGAGTTAGAATTTATCCAAGGTTTAGAAAAATCTACCGGTAAAAAAGTGGGTATCTATCCTGAAATCAAAGCCCCTTGGTTCCACCACCAAAATGGCAAAGACATTGCAGTTGAAACCCTTAAAGTGTTGAAAAAATACGGTTACGATAAGAAATCTGACATGGTTTACTTACAAACCTTCGACTTCAATGAGTTAAAACGTATCAAAAACGAATTGCTACCAAAAATGGGCATGGATTTAAAACTTGTTCAATTAGTGGCGTACACCGACTGGCATGAAACCGAAGAAAAAGATGCGAAAGGCAAATGGGTGAACTACGATTACGATTGGATGTTCAAACCAGGTGCAATGGCAGAAGTGGTGAAATATGCTGATGGTGTTGGTCCAGGCTGGTACATGTTAGTGGATAAAGAAAAATCTAAACCAGGCAACATCGTGTACACCCCATTAGTGAAAGAACTCGCACAATACAAAGTGGAATTACACCCATACACTGTGCGTAAAGATGCTTTACCTGAATTCTTCACTGACGTAAATCAAATGTACGATGCGTTATTGAATAAATCTGGCGCAACTGGTGTATTCACCGACTTCCCAGATACTGGCGTTGAGTTTTTGAAAAAACAAAAATAATACGTAAGTAAAAGTAATAAAAAGAGCGGTCAAAATTCGTTGTGATTTTTGATCGCTCTTTTTATTACTTGATAAACTTAACTTCCTAACTCTAATAATCTAGTCATTAAATTATCATATTTTAAATTACTTAATCTTTCTTCTAAAACATCAATCAAATCATTTAATGATATTTCTTTAACCAAAATATTATCACTATCTTTGATTATTCTAGTTTTATTTTTAGTAATGATCCACACTTGCTTATTGTTAGTTGTGTTGAGACTAATCTCTTTAGTATCTATAGTTATTTGAGTCTTATTTAACCTAGCAATATAATTTTCTATCTGATCTTTTTTGTAATCCTGGTAATACTCGGACAATGTACAATCATAAAGAACTTCAAGAGCCTTAATTTTGAAGAAACCATCTGCATTTCCTGCTTGCTTAGCTCTTGGATATTGATATGTATCAGTCAAGCCTAGTAGCTTTAATATTGTAAAACAATAATCTTCAAAGACATATGGATCTGAAATCAGATTAGCATTATCCCTTACTGTCTTTATGATGTTATGTATTGTTTCCATTAAAGTAATATTCGTTTTTCCTCCAACCAGTGAATTATCTTTTCTTATATTTATTGCAGATAGAAAACCATCCTTACCAACTCTAATCTCAAAAAAAACAATATCGTCCTTATTTAGAGATGAAAAAGATAATCCATCAATAAGATTAGCTCTTTGGAAATATATATCTCTCTTTCCATCTACACTAAGAATAAATCCACTTTCTTTTTCTACATTAATTATTTTTATTCTGCTCTGCTGAATACCAATAGGAATCGTACTTTCTATGCTATTAGCATAACATTGTTCATCAGATATATTTGGAATAAAGCTAACTTCCATTCCTTCTGATAGTTGTTCAAAGCTAATATTGCTTAAATTAGACTCTATAAAATAAAAATCTTTTTCAGAACCCCCCTCTACTTTATGAATAAATCCCGAACGTTTATTTGCCAATAATTTCTTAATTTTCCCTTGAATTCTTTTTGACATAAATAGTCCTTATTAATATAAAGATGGATAAAAATTATTATCCAATAATATAACCCAAAACCATCCTAATACAACACCTAACATACCTAAAACCCACATTTAAGCAACCATCCTTGATGCTCACATTTTGGATAGCATGAATTATTCTCTACACTGGAATATACGATACATGATTCATCAATTTTTAATAACAAAAAAGCTTGCTGTTTATCCCAGCAAGCCTTTTAAAATCCAGCTATTACGCAAACTGCTTTTTATTCTCTAAATAGCGTTTCGCACATTCTGCTGCAGCAACTAAGCCGCCTGCCATCATAATAATATCTTTAATCACGAGTCGGCCAGCACCTGAGAGATATGGGAAGCCATAATTAGGTGTTGGGAAGTCCCCGCCTAAATTCGGCACCCAGGTTTCTGGCGTAAATATCAGGAACGACAGCGTGACTATCGACATACCAAACGTGAGTAAGCCTCCAAATAAACCTAATGTTGGAGACCAAATCCCCGCTAATACTAAAATACCAATTGTCACAATGATTGCGCCAATAATATAAGAAGCGGTATAGGTGCCATTGGCTTTATGCCATTCAATATTTTTTGCGACCATTTTGCCTTCAGGGTTTTTATATAAGGTATATTCTTTTACTAAAACACCCTTATCATTTGTCACTTCATTTGCACCGTTTTTGTAAAGGAAACTTAAGAAAGGACTATTTGACACAAAGTGTGCGATACCATCTGCCTCATATTGGCAAACTTTTAAACCTCCAATCCAAACCATCACAACACAAATCGCAATGCGGATAAAGTTAATAAATTGACGTTGCAATGGCGCAACAATATTAGCTAGCAATGTAACTAATGCACTCATGTAGAACTCCTCATATAGTTCAATTGATATTACGGACATAATGTCCAAGAATTTTTATATAAACATTAACAATATTACTCTCTAATATTGTTGGCATTTTTTTATTACTCAGGTTTATGTAATAAAAAAGAGATACCAATTTAATAGTATCTCTTATTTTTAATTAATTTTCTGTGAGCAATCTCACATTATTTAAAATTCACTCTCGCGTTTCTAAAAATTCGCATCCAAGCACCATCTTCAGACCAATCTTCTGGATACCATGAGTTGCTCACGGCACGGAATACACGCTCTGGGTGTGGCATCATCGCGGCAATACGACCATCGACGTTAGAAATTGCAGTAATCCCTAATGCCGAACCATTTGGGTTGGCAGGATAAGTTTCAGTCACGTTTAAATGGCTGTCGATATATTGCGCCACAATCAAGTTTTGCGCTTGAAGTGCGGTCAAATTCTCAGGAGTTTTGAATTCCACGCGTCCTTCACCGTGAGAAACGGCAATCGGCATATGTGAACCAGCCATGCCTTTAAACCACAATGAGTTGGTGTCGTTGATTTTCACCATCGCAGCACGCGCTTCAAAACGTTCTGATTTATTACGCACGAAACGTGGCCAGTTTTCTGCACCAGGAATAATTTCCGCAAGGGTGGAGATAAATTGACAGCCGTTACATACCCCTAATGAAAGGGTGTTTTCATTGGCGAAGAATTGGCTGAATTGATCGCGTAATTGTGGGTTAAATAAAATGGATTTCGCCCAGCCGCCACCTGCGCCCAATACGTCACCGTAAGAGAAGCCACCACAGGCTACCATCGCGTTGAATTCGTTTAAGTTGTAACGGTCAGTCATTAAATCACTCATGTGAACATCAATTGCCGCAAAGCCTGCACGATCAAAAGCGGCTGCCATTTCAACATGACTGTTTACGCCTTGTTCACGTAATACTGCCACTTTTGGTTTCACGCCTTTGCTGATATAAGGCGCAGCAATATCTTCATTCACATCATAAGTTAAGTGAGCAGATAAACCTTTATTGTCCGTTGCTTTTTTCGCTTCAAATTCTTGGTCAGCACATTCTGGATTATCGCGTAAGCGTTGCATTTGGTGAGTGAGTTCTGCCCAAATACTGCGTAATTCAGAGCGTTTTTCGCTTAATAATTTTTTGCTGCCACGTGTGATTTCAAAACGATCTTCTGAGCTTACAGAACCGAGTTCATAAGTTAAGCCAAGCAAGTCATGGGCTTTTAACACCTCACGCACGGCGCTTAATTCACTTTCTGATACTTGGATCACCGCACCTAATTCTTCATTGAATAACACGGCTAAATCATTGTCGCCTAATGCCGAAATATCCACATCCACGCCACAGTTACCCGCAAATGCCATTTCTGCAAGGGTGGTAATTAAGCCACCGTCTGAACGGTCGTGGTAAGCCAATAATTTACGTTCTGCTACTAATGCTTGCATTGCATTGAAGAAGTTTTTCAATGTGGCGACATTTACCACATCGGCAGGTTTATCACCTAATTGTTTATACACTTGTGCAAGTGCGGTCGCGCCTAAGCGATTTTTTCTTTCGCCTAAATCAATCAATAATAAGCGGCTTGCGCCTTTGTCTGTGCGTAATTGAGGTGTCACGGTTTTTCGGACATCTTCCACGCGCGCAAAAGATGAAATCACTAAAGAAAGCGGTGCAGTAACGGATTTTTTCTCACCGTTTTCTTCCCAAGTGGTTTTCATCGACATGGAGTCTTTACCCACTGGAATGGTAATGCCTAATGCCGGGCAAAGTTCTTCACCAACTGCTTTCACCGCTTCATATAAGCCTGCGTCTTCACCACCGTGACCCGCTGCAGACATCCAGTTTGCAGACAGTTTGATGCGTTTAATATCACCAATGTTGGTGCCCGCAATGTTGGTAATGGATTCAGCCACCGCTAAACGTGCAGATGCACCAAAGTCTAATAACGCTACTGGTGCACGTTCGCCCATTGCCATGGCTTCGCCGTGATAGCTGTCTAATGAAGCGGTTGTGACGGCCACATCAGACACGGGAATTTGCCACGGGCCAACCATTTGATCACGCGCCACCATACCGGTTACCGAACGGTCACCAATGGTGATTAAGAAAGTTTTTTCTGCCACCACCGGTAAGCGTAATACGCGATGGAAAGCTTCTTTTAATTGAATATTTTCCGTTGCAAGCGGTCGATTTTCGACAGTTTTTGACGAAACCTCACGCGTCATTTTCGGCGTTTTGCCTAATAACACATTCATTGGCAAATCAATAGGATTATTGTCAAAATGGCTATCGTGTAAGGTTAAATGTTTCTCTTCCGTTGCCTCACCAATGACCGCAAACGGCGCACGCTCACGTTCACAAAGTGCGGTAAATAATTCGAGTTTTTCTGGCGCAACCGCTAAGACATAACGTTCTTGCGATTCGTTACACCAAATTTCCAATGGCGACATCCCTTTTTCATCACAAAGGATGGAACGTAAGTCAAATTTACCGCCACGTTCTCCATCATGAACTAATTCAGGCATTGCATTGGATAAACCACCCGCACCCACGTCATGAATAAAGAGAATTGGGTTTTCATCGCCTAATTGCCAGCAGCGGTCAATCACCTCTTGGCAGCGGCGTTCCATTTCTGGGTTTTCACGTTGAACAGAGGCAAAATCTAAGTCTTCTTTTGATTTCCCGCTGTCCATAGAAGAAGCTGCGCCACCGCCTAAGCCGATGTTCATGGCTGGACCGCCTAATACGATCAATTTCGCCCCGACTGGAATTTCGCCTTTTTGAACGTGTTCGCCACGAATGTTACCGATACCACCAGCCAACATAATCGGTTTGTGATAACCACGCACTTCTTCACCATTGAAGCTATTGACTTTCTCTTCATAGGTACGGAAATAACCTAATAACGCAGGACGACCAAACTCGTTGTTAAATGCTGCGCCACCTAATGGGCCTTCGATCATAATATCTAAGGCTGAAGCAATACGGTTTGGTTTGGAAAGTGGATTTTCCCAAGGTTGTTCAAAGTTTGGAATGACAAGGTTTGATACCGAGAAACCGGTTAAACCTGCTTTTGGTTTTGCACCACGACCCGTTGCACCTTCATCACGAATTTCACCGCCCGAACCTGTTGCAGCACCCGGGAATGGCGAAATTGCGGTTGGGTGGTTGTGAGTTTCCACTTTCATTAAGATATGCGCATCTTCATTGTGATAGCGATATTGCCCATCTTGATCCGCAAAGAAACGGCCGACTTTTGAGCCTTCCATTACTGCAGCATTATCTTTATAGGCTGAAAGCACGAAATCAGGGGTTTTCTCAAAGGTGTTTTTAATCATTTTAAACAGGGATTTATCCTGTTTTTTGCCATCAATAATCCAATCTGCATTAAAGATTTTATGGCGACAGTGCTCAGAGTTGGCTTGCGCGAACATATAAAGTTCAATATCGTGCGGATTGCGCCCTAATTGGGTGAAATTTTCCACCAAATAATCAATTTCATCTTCTGCCAGTGCCAAACCTAATTCTACGTTGGCTATCACTAAAGCTTCACGTCCACCTTTCAAAATATCCACGGTTTTAAACGGTTTCGGCTCTTGATGACGGAATAAGATCTCTGCATCTTCAGGACGACGCACCACGGTTTCCATCATTCGGTCATGTAAAAGTGCGGTCAATTTTTCTGTTGTTTTTTCATCAAGCGGTTGGCTTAACTCAAAATAATACGCCAAACCACGCTCAATACGCTCCACTTCACTTAAACCACAGTTATGTGCAATATCCGTTGCTTTAGAAGACCAAGAAGAAATGGTGCCAACGCGTGGAATCACGATAAAAGTTTCGCCTTTGGCATCGTGTTCTGCCAAAGTTGGGCCGTAATGTAACAACGCTTTTAGTTTTGCTTCCTGCTCGCTAACAAGCGGTCGATTTAATTCCACAAAATGCAAATATTCCGCGTAAACCGATTTTACCGGTAATTGATTTTGTTGGAATTTTTGCATTAAGCCTTGGATACGGAATTCAGAAAGGGCGGGGGAGCCACGAAAAGTTTGAAACATACGGGTACCTTTGAGTTGTGTTTGAGGTAAAAATCGCGGGCTATTATAAAGGAAAAACACCAAAACGAAAACGTTTGCGTCAATCATTTTAAAATGATTTTAAATGGGAGAAAGCATATAATCATCAAGCTATTTAAAACAATCCTAAAACTAACCGCACTTTGGGGCATAACAATGATCATCAATGACATTAATTTCAACGATCTCTATCAACAACATCTGAAAGCCTGTAATCACTATAATCTTCCACCGACAAAATGGGATAAAAAAGCCCCTAAAATGGCTGAGAATTTAGTGGGCAAGCCAAGCCGCTATAACGAGATGTTGCTTAAAGCCATGAATGTGCAACCCAATGAAACAGTGTTAGATATCGGCTGTGGCCCCGGCACCTTTGTGATTCCTTTAGCCCAACAATGCCAAGCCGTATATGCCCTCGATTACAGCCAAGGCATGTTGGATATGGTGCAACAATATAAAGAAAAGCATCAACTGAATAATATTACCCTTCTGCACAAATCATGGTCGGATAACTGGGATGATGTACCTCAAGCAGATGTAATACTCGCCTCTCGGTCGACGCTTGTGGACGATTTAGATGACATGATTGAAAAGCTTCAAAGTAAGGCAAAAAAACGCGTCTTTTTAACCTCGGTGACACAACGTCATTTTCTCGATGAAGGCGTATTTGAAGCCATTGGTCGTGATGATGTAGGATTTCCGACTTATATTTATTTAGTCAATCGTCTTTACCAAAAAGGCATTCACGCAAATGTGAGTTTTATTGAAACCGAATCAGGTCATTTCCAAGGTGAAACCTTTGAGGATTTGTTAAATTCTGTGGAGTTTTCTCTCGGCAATCTCACCGAAAAAGAAAAACAAAATTTGGCTCAATTCTATCAACAAAAACAAATAAACAATGAACCAATAAAACACGGACAACGCAAATGGGCGTTGATTTGGTGGGAGGTTTAAGAAAAAGTGCGGTCATTTTTGACCGCACTTTACGCTTTAAGATAGATTAAAGAATTTCTAATAACTTCGCAAAGTCATCAAATACCCAATCTGGGTCTGATTCAGCAATTGGAATGTTGTAATTGTATCCGTAAGTTAATCCTACAACCGGGCAACCTGCTGAATGTGCAGCGAGAATGTCATTTCGAGAGTCACCTACAAACAATACTTGGCGAGGTTCTACGCCAAATTTACCGCATAAATAATACAATGGACCTGGATGTGGTTTAATCGCGGGTAATGATTGTCCACCAAGCATTTCACTGAATAGATGATCGATGCCAAATGCCGCCAATACAGGCTGAACGTGACGAGTTGGTTTGTTCGTTACCACCGCTAAGGTATAACCACGAGCTTTCAACGTTTCCAATGTTTCTTTTACATTTGGATATAAACGACTCACATTACAAAGGTTCTCCGCGTAATACACGTTAAAACGCTCTTTCACTTGCTCCATTTCAGCATCTGAAAAGTCTTTACCTGTTTGTACTTTTGCCCATTCTAAAGCACGAGCAATCAATACAGGTGCCCCATTACCAATCCAAGTTAAAACCTGTGCTTCTGATGCAGGTGCAAAACCAAAATCAGCCAATGCAGAATTCACGGATAACGCCAAATCCGGCAAGCTATTCACGAGCGTACCATCTAAATCAAAACCGATAACTTTAAATTGAGTCTTCATTACTACTACCTTTTATTTTACTGATGCTAATTGCGTACGCATTTGATCAATGATTTGTTTATAATCAGGTTTACCAAAAATCGCTGAGCCTGCCACAAACATATCTGCACCAGCTGCGGCGATTTCTGCAATATTATCCACTTTTACCCCACCATCAACTTCTAAACGAATATCTAAACCGCTTTCATCAATCAGACGACGAGCTTGTTGTAATTTCTTCAATGTTGAAGGTAAAAAGGATTGTCCACCAAATCCTGGATTCACGGACATTAACAAAATTACATCTACCTTATCTAATACATAATCCAAATAACTTAATGGCGTGGCAGGATTAAACACTAAACCCGCTTTACAGCCGTGATCTCGAATGAGCTGTAAAGAACGGTCAATATGTTCACTGGCTTCAGGATGAAACGTAATGTAATCCGCACCCGCTTTGGCAAAATCAGGAATAATACGATCGACCGGTTTCACCATTAAATGCACGTCAATGGGTGCTTTAATGCCATAATCACGCAAAGCTTTACACACGGCTGGGCCAAAGGTTAAATTCGGCACATAGTGATTATCCATTACATCAAAATGAATCACATCCGCACCAGCATTCAATACGTTTTGCACATCATCACCAAGACGAGCAAGATCTGCAGAAAGGATAGAAGGGGCGATTAAATAAGGTTTCATTTGTCATCTCCTAAAGGATAAAAGTGCTTGTAGTTTACTACGTTGAGCTCAATTTTACCTTGATTATTTACAAGTTTTATCTGAAAACAAAGAAAAAAATAACCGCACTTGATTCAATTGCCTCAAAGTGCGGTTAGTTTTTATCGTATTTTAAAAAGACCGATTAGTTTAATCCAATGATTTCCCAACGGTTGTGAGATTGACCATCGATTTTACCTTTTTTCACGTTGGTGATGTAATCAATCATCATATTTTGGATAGTGCCTTTTTCACGGCCCATTGCCACTTTAGATTCCCAAAGTACCGGAATTTGTTGGCCTTCCCAAATACCACCTTTACCGTTTAATTGAGCGAAACGATATGAGTTCATACCCACTTTTAATTTCATATCATCAGTTACCGGTTTGCCGTCAGCAAGGGTTAAACCAACGATTTTGCTACCTTGAGGATTACGTAAGTCAATTTTGTAATTTACGCCACCGAAAATGTCGTAAGTCACATATTTTGATTTTTTACGTTCTGCATTGTAACGGTATTCGGTGTCACCTGGTTGGATGGTATCGAAGTAGTTAGCCGACCATTCCATATATTCTTTCAATTGTTTACCGGTCATTTCATAAACAGTGACATCACCGCCCGCATAACGATAGTTAAAGATGATATCTTTTTTCTTGATATCGCCTTTATCCATACGTGCTTTTTGATGGTCGAAAGAGAAAGTGACAACATCTGCGCCACTGTAATATTGTTCAACATCATTAATGAATGAAGATAAACCGGTATCTTTTGAGAATGCAGCAGATACACCGTGTTTAGTCTCTTGAGGTACCATTTCATTCGCAGTTTGACCGATTACTACGTTGTTTAATTCACGTAATTTCTCATGGTAAGGCTTGTAAATTTCCTCAATTTTCTTATCTGCTTCAAGTGCTTTAACTGGAACCGTTTTAGATTCTTTCTTCACTAATTTCACTTCTTTTTTATCATTGATATCAAAAGTTAAATCCACTTCAGATACCACGGTACCGTAACGGTGTGGTTCAGTGATTAGTGTATTTTTGATGGTTTCACTTGGCACATCTTTATGCATGTGACCAGCGATAACTACATCAATTCCATCTACCGCATTGATCACATCACGCATACCAGTATCAGGAATATTATTTTCATTTTCGATACCCATGTGAGTCACCGCAATAATCGCATCCACGCCTTTTGCTTTTAATTTCTCAACTTGTGTACGCGCTTCTTCTGTCGGTGAAGTAAATTTCATGTCTTTTAAGTTGCCCGTGTCTTCTTCAAATTTTGCTGACATTGGGGTACTTAAACCAATAATCCCTAACTTCACGCCATCTTTTTCGATGATGGTTGTCGCATCGATATAACGTTTGTCATTTTTCTTATGATAGAAGTTTGCGGTTAATTTTTTCGCTTTGATATCTTTTAGGATTTCATCTAATGCTTTCATCCCAAAGTTAAACTCGTGGTTACCCAATACGAAAATATCATAATTCATTTCGTTTAATACTTTTGGAATTGGGTGATCTTTGTAATATTTTTTATCTTTTGCGAACACATCGATTTGGTTGTCTTGGATCGCATCACCGACTTCCACTAACACCACGTTTTTATTATTTTTACGCACATCTTTCACATAAGTTGCAATTTGTGCATAAGAACCAGATTTGTCCTCTACGTCTGCACCATAGCTCCAAGGTACGATACGACCGTGAACATCTGAGGTCCCTAATAATTTAATATTCACTTCTTGTGCCATTGCTGTGCTAACAGCAGAAAGCGCACATAATAAGCAAAGTAATTTTTTCATAGAATTTCCTTTAAAGTTGCACAAAGTGCGGTTAAAAATGCCGGAGAATTATAGCGGTGAATCGATTGCTTACATAATTTTATTTTGAAGAAAAATAAAATTTGTGAGCTTGATCATATTTCATTTGGAGGATTAATGCCCTGTTTGAGAAAACAAGTTAATCACTAAAACACCACTGATAATCAACACTATACCTATCAGCCCAGCGGTATCAATTTTCTGACCAAATGCGAAATACGCCACAATGGCCGTCAAAACAATGCCAACGCCCGACCAAATGGCGTAAACCAAGCCCACGGAAAGTGTTCGGAAAACAATGGAGACAAAATAAAACGAAATAGCATATAACGCCAATGAGCCAACGGTGGGTAAAAGTTTGGTAAAGCCATCACTGACTTTTAATAAATTCGTTGCCACGATTTCAAGGCAAATAGAGATAGCGAGTAATGTCCAAGGATTCATATCAATTAAAAAGTAAAATAGAAAGACACCATTCTACCTTAAGCAGCGGATGGATGTAACCGAATTTGACGAGCCATGGCTTGCATATAAGGTGCCGTTTGCTCAAAGAAATAACGGTAAGAGGCACATAAATAATTATGTGGATTAGGTTCATTTTCGAGAGAAATAAAACGATGTTTCGTGCAGCCGCCATAACAGAGTTTACGAAACTCGCAACGCCGACAAAGTGCGGTCAATTTTTGTGATTTTTCTAAACCAAATTGTTGCTGTCTGCTGGAAAGCACAATCTCCGTTAAAGGTTGCTGAGTTAAATTGCCGACCTTATATTCGGGGTACACAAAATGGTCGCAAGCATATACATCACCATTGGCTTCCGCCACAAGAGATTGACCGCAAGTGGGTTGATGAACACAAGTTGTAGAAGGATAACCGAGCCATTGTCCTAGCAAATTATCAAACTGCGACACATAAATTTTTCCCACATCATGAGCATACCATTCATGAAAGACATCTACGAGAAATTGCCCGTAGCCTTCTGATGGTACCGAGAAATCAGTTACTGATTGTGTTTGGGCATGACGTTCAACGATAGGAATAAACTGCATATAAGTTGAACCAAGCTGTTTGAGCGCTAAATAGGTTTCTCTTCCTTTTTGCCAGTTTTGATCGTTAATGACGGTTAAGGTGTTAAATTCCACGCCATATTCTTGTAGCAGATTTAACGCTTTTACGACTTTTTCAAAAGTGGGATTACCGTTACCCGAAATACGATAACGATTATGCACAGCACTTAAACCGTCAATAGAAAGCCCAATGAGAAAATGATGTTGTTTGAAAAATGCAGCCCATTGCTGATTAAGGGCAATGCCATTGGTTTGAAAGGCGTTTGTGATCTGTTTGCCTTGGGCAAATTCCTGCTGATATTCAACGGCTTGTTTATAAAAATCTAAGCCTAAGAGAGTGGGCTCCCCCCCTTGCCAAGCAAATTCAACCACATTACCGACATGAGATTGGATATAGTTTTTGACATAATGTTTTAAGGTGTCTTTCGACATAAAAGGGGCATGTTGCCCAAACTGTTCTGATTTTTCCAAATAGAAGCAATATTCACACTGAATGTTACAGTGAAAACTGCTTGGTTTCGCCATTAAGTGAAAATGAGCTTGTGGTGGAAAAACAGACATCAACCATCCTTTGTTACAACATTATTGATGACCTGATATTCGGTCTAATGCGCCATTTTGTTTGAGTTCTTTTGCAATACGAATCGCGGTTTCAGTTTCACAGCCAGCATATTCTGCAATTTCACGATATGTCCAATTATAATCAGGAAAATGTTGTTTGAGAAAATACAAACTATCCATCACGCGATCTAAAGTACGCAAATAGGCACTTTTTGCCAAACGTTCTTCTGCTTCGCGTAATTCATCTGCCAAAATCTGTAATAAACATTGGCTCATCACGGTATTATGCGTAAAAAATTCACTCACTACATTAGGTTTGATGCGAGTAATCTCCGCATCAATTAAGACTTTTGCATTGCAATGATAATGTTTATCCGCCATCGAAAACAAAGTTCGAAAACCAAAATAATCGCCCTTGGAATATAATCGCACTAAGCTTTCCTTGCCATTTTCAAGGGTATGAAATAAGCCAACCAAGCCTGCTTGCACATAATAAAATTCATGTGCTGACTCACCTTGTTGATACAAGAAGGAACCTTTCGGCAAGTGATGCAGCTCAGTAAACTGACAATGTGATAATTCAGTAGGCTTGATTGCGCAATTTTCCATAATCCTCCCTTAAAAGTGCGGTCAATTTTTTATTGGTTTTACACTTCGTTTATAATCCGATATACCCAGTTTTCTAATGGATCATTTAAGCGTTTCATTTCTTGACGCATTTCTTCCAGCATCTCTTTTTTGACCGCCTCATACTCTGGCTTGTAGAACAAATTATGCATTTCAGCTGGATCATTTTTTACATCATAAAGCTCGCAAATGTCCGAAGCATTAAACACTAATTTATAGTCTTTACGGTGCCACATGCGCTGTTCAAAATAAACAAAATGCCCTGCTAACTGTGCCAATATCCCTTTGCGTTGATTATCTTGATGTTGACGAACGATCGGCAAAATACTCTCCCCTTCAAAGGCTTGAGGAATAGGCTGATTAGCGAGATCGTAAACTGTTGAGGTTAAATCATGGAGATAGACAAGATTATCATCCTGTTGATTAACACGATTTGAATTCGGGTCTTTAATAATCATCGGAATGTTGTAGGTGGTATCAAACATGAATTCCCCTTTCTCAATCATTCGATGAGCGCCCATCGCATCACCATGATCAGCGGTTGCCACAATAAAAGTGCGATCATAAATACCGTTGTTTTCTAAGAAGGTAAATAGCTCACCAATTGCATCATCAATCAAGGTGATATAACCCCAGAATTTTGTGATCACTTCTTTCCAATGATCTTCGCTCGCTTCCCACATGCCCCACATTTTAGAGATGGTACGATAATGTCCTGGTTTACCTTCTAGTGGCTTGAAGAAGCTTTCATCTAGCACCACATCTTCTTTTCGATACATGGAATAATAAGGCTCTGGCACGATACAAGGCGTATGCGGTCCCCAGAAATTAATCCATGTAAAGAACGGTTTATTTTCAGTAAGTGATTCACGAATATAACTTTTCGCTTCATCAATGATGAAATACGGGATAGTTTGTTCTTTTGTGCCTGAAAGCAAACCACACAGTTCTTGTACACGTAAATGAGGGTTATCACCGAAATAAGCACGGCTCACTTCAGGAATTTCATAGCCTTTTTCATCTAACCATTCTTTATAACGATTGGAATGTGTCGGCGGTTGGTTGAACACTAAATTTTTATACACACCACTGCCCGGATAACCATAGCCATCAAAGTTATGCCCTTTAATGCCATAATCTTCCGGTACGGATTTTGTACCCACGTGCCATTTCCCCACAACATAGGTGTTATAGCCGTCTAGTTTACCAATATTGGGGGCGGCTTCGCTCACTTCACCTGTACCGCCTTTTTCACCATTACGAATGATGCCATGGGTAGATGGCATTAAACCGGTAAAGAGCGAAGTCCGAGCGGGCCCACAAACGGAAGCTGGCGTAAAAGCATTATTAAAACGTACACCAT
This sequence comes from Parahaemophilus parainfluenzae, assembly GCF_001053575.1. Classification (GTDB taxonomy): domain Bacteria; phylum Pseudomonadota; class Gammaproteobacteria; order Enterobacterales; family Pasteurellaceae; genus Haemophilus_D; species Haemophilus_D parainfluenzae_S. The sequence continues at coordinate 40,202 of NZ_JVSL01000038.1, forward strand.
CTTTAGCTAGACGGTCAATATTCGGGGTTTTAACGATCTGATGACCATAAGCCCCCAACATATCTTTACGCACTTGGTCGAGTAAAATATAGATAATGTTCATACACAATCCTTATCTATTTTAAGGGCGTACGTGATGTACGCCCGACTGCTTAATGTTGGTTAGAAAGATGTAATTGATGTTCTGTTTTTTCATTTTTTGGTCTAAAGACAATCAACACAATGAGTTGTAATACCGCATACACTTCCAACACTAACATTGGATTGCCATCTGGTGAAGCAATACCAATTGGTGATAAGAATGCATAAAGCGCAATTAAACCAAGAATTAATGAAACAGATGTTACTTTAATGTATTTCCAATTGGTTAAGTCTACATCGCCTTTATTGATGGTATTTTCCACATAAGGTTCACGTTTTAAGAATAGACCTAGAATCAACATGAAAACAACATCAAATACGAATAATCCACCCATCACATACACGAAATTGATTTTCACATTGAACACCCAAACAATACTGAAATAAAGTACTACGTGTACAAGTAAAGCAATACGTGCAGCCAAGCCAGAAACAGTTTTATTAAATAAACCCACAGCAAATAACGCCACGATTGGAATATTCACAAAACCGGCAAAGCGTTTAGTGATTAAGAAAATACCATCTGTACCGAACATCAAAAGTGGGCCAATAATCATGGTCACAATCGCCATAATGGTTGAGACTTTTTTCGCATAGACGATCAACTCTTGATCGGTACGTTGTTTTTTACTAATAGATGGTAATAAGTCTTTACAATAAATGGTCGCTGCAGAGTTTAAGAATGAATTAAAGGTACTTAAAATTGCACCGAAAAGTGCCGCAATAAAGAAGCCTTGCAATGCAGTCGGCATCACTTTATTAACCAATAATGGATAAGATGTATCAATTGGATTTAAGCCTTCACCTAAAATATGGAAACTCAATAAACCCGGTAAATTAAGAATAATCGGTAATGTGAGTAGGAAAAGTGCTGCAATTAAAATCCCTTTTTGACCCGATGCTAAATCCTTCGCCCCTAAACAACGTTGTACGATGGCTTGGTTCGTTGTCCAATAGAAGAAGTGAACAACCATAATACCGGTAAAAATTGTTGGCCAAGGAGTAGAATCTGTTGAGCTACCAATGGCGTTCCATTTTTCAACGTGAGTGGTGGTGATAATATTCAAGCCTTCAGAAATGCTACCATTACCTAAATAAAGCAATGCAAATACAGGCACAAGCAATGCACCAATCACTAAGATTACGGCATTGATAGTATCGGAAACTGCCACCGCTTTTAACCCGCCAAAAATCGCATAAATCGCACCGACAACACCAATAGCAATCACCGTATAGACAATTGCTTGAGCGTAGCTTAATCCAAAGATCGTTTCTAGATTGAAGATTTTGTTAAAGGCAATTGCCCCAGTATAAAGTGCGGTCGGAATAACGATTAAAAGATAGAAGACCAAGAATAATCCTGACATAATCAAACGAGTTTGACGGTCAAAGCGATTTTCAAAGAATTCAGGAATAGTGGTATAACCGTTACGCAAATATTTCGGCAACATATAAAGCGCCAAGAAACAAAGCGGAATCACCGTTGGCACAGTCCACGCAATAATAGAAAAGTTGTTTTGATAAGAAACGGCATTCACGCCAATCAATTGCTCAGTAGAAAGTGAAGTTAGCACCATTGAGCAACCAATCACAATACCGCTTAATCCTCGTCCCGCTAAGAAATAACCTTTCGAGGTGGTTAAATCATCGTTTTTCGTCCGTAGCCATGAAATATAGGCTACCAAAGCTGTTACGATGAGGAAACTCGAAACTGTTAATAGCATACGCTCCTCCTTGTAGAATCCATTATTAATATCCATTTATAGACTACTGCTAGGTGTATAAAGAGCATATGATAATTGTCATACTGATTGTGTGAGAAGGATCACAAAATTAAAATAAAGTCTGTTTTTATAGATAATTATGAGCAAGATCATAAATTATTTATTTATCCAAAAGAATAATAATGCCGTACTCCCACAAAAAAGGAGTTTGAAATGAGTTTACAGTTAATTTTTATTTTAATTTTATGTGGTGTGATGACAAATATAATGTCCGCTATTTTTGGCATCGGTGGCGGCGTATTGATGGTACCTATTCTCTACACCTTATTCCCACAGTTCCCTTTACAAATGATTGCTGCAACATCATTGACGATTGTCATGGGGTCATCCTTTATTAACTTAATTTATTTTTACAAACAAAAAGTATCGATTAATTACAAAGCGATGCTCATTTGGTCTGTGGGTATGATTATTGGTGTGCAGCTAGGATTCGAATCCAGTTTTTATGTACCTGATATTGCCATCATCAGTGTGTTTGTTATCACACTTTCCCTATTAGCAATTCGTACTATTTTTAGTAAAGAAACCGCAATAATTCAGCAATCTACAGCGGATGAAACGATTAAAGGAATCGGTCTTTCAACTATAGGTGGATTTATTGCTGGCATGACCGGCATTGGAGGTGGCTCAATTATGGCACCTTTAATTGGACAATTAAAATCCGTTAAAGCCCACCAAATTGCGCCTTATACCAATGCGATGATGTTTATTGGTGGGCTAGGTAGCCTTTATGGCTATCTTTCAAAAAACTCGACTTATCACTTTGGTTGGCAAATCGGTTACGTCAATTTTTCGATTGTGATTATTGTTGTACTAAGTGCTTTTGTAACCGGATTTTTCTCAATGAAAATCCGAGGTAAATTATCACCGCACTTAGTCAAAAAACTATTGGGTATTATTTTATTAGTAATCAGCGCTTATATGTTACTTATCCATTCCATAAAATAAAAAATGGCAGAGTAAAACACGCCCTCTGCCATTTCGGTTATTTTTCTTCTTTTTTCACTTCATCCCACAGAATATCCATTTCGATTAAAGAAAGATTTTTAAGTGATACGCCTCGTTCTAATGCCTTTTCTTCGACTTTACGAAAACGTTGTTCAAATTTATTATTCGCCTTACGTAAAGCCTCTTCTGCGTTACATTTAAGGTGACGAGACAAATTGACTGTCGCAAAAAATAAATCCCCAATTTCCTCTTCTATTCTTTCTTGATTACGAGGTGTTTGGTTGACCTCATCTCGTACTTCCTTCAATTCTTCTTCAACTTTAGCAAATACAGGCTCAAGTTCATTCCAATCAAATCCAATCTTTGAACACTGTTTTTGCATTTTCTGAGCTCTTAACAATGCAGGAAAAGCATTCGGAACATTATCTAAAATAGACTGTTGTTTTTGAGCTGATTTTTCTTGTGCTTTGATGCTATTCCAACGGGCTAAAGCTTCTTCTTCATTTCCTGCTGTTGCATCACCAAATACATGAGGATGGCGACGTACAATCTTTTCAGAAACATCATTAAGAACGTCATCAAATGTAAAATAACCATCCTCTGAAGCAAGCTGACTGAAGAATACTACCTGTAATAAAAGATCACCAAGCTCTTCCCTTAAATTCGCAATATCTTTCTTTTGGATGGCATCAATAACTTCATAAGTTTCTTCAGTTAAACAAGGAATCATGGAGTCATAATTTTGTTTAAGATCCCAAGGACAACCGCCATTAGGATTGCGTAATTGTGCAATTAATTGAATAAAATCTTGAATAGAATAACGCATAAGAATATCTCTGAAATACTAAAATGCAATTAGTATAAAACGAATAACAAAATAGACAATATTCTTACAAAAATTAAAGATAAATTGATACGAAATAATGGCAGGGGCGGAGAGGCTCGAACTCCCAACACCCGGTTTTGGAGACCGGTGCTCTACCAATTGAACTACGCCCCTATTGGTATTAAGAATTGGCGGAATGGACGGGACTCGAACCCGCGACCCCCTGCGTGACAGGCAGGTATTCTAACCAGCTGAACTACCACTCCGCTAAATGAGGTATAATTGGCAGTGACCTACTCTCACATGGGGAAGCCCCACACTACCATCGGCGTAACAATGTTTCACTTCTGAGTTCGGTATGGATTCAGGTGGTACCATTGCACTGTTGCTGCCAAAATTTTTATTTTGTTAATTTACTCTAAAAATAAACTAACAAAATAAAAAGTACCTGGCGGTGTCCTACTCTCACATGGGGAAGCCCCACACTACCATCGGCGCATCGGCGTTTCACTTCTGAGTTCGGTATGGGGTCAGGTGGGACCACCGCTCTATCGCCGCCAGGATTATTCCTTTAATAACTTCTTCTATCTCTTTCTGCTCTCACTATCTCTAGTGCTCACAACCAAACAAGCTGATTTACTTCAAAACTTTCTCTTTATTCTCTGAGTTTCGTCTTTTTATCACTACAACACCCAAAACCCTTGAGCGTTGTATAGTTAAGCCTCTCGGG
>NZ_JVSL01000039.1:0-55353 GCF_001053575.1 Parahaemophilus parainfluenzae
TTTGCTTTCAGATAATCAAAAGTTGATTGATTATTTAATTAAACATCGTGATGAAATTGTGGATATTTCAGTCCCCTATAAACGAACTGATACGAGACCTTTTTTTAATGCGAACACTTTATTGGCATTAAGTGGCGATTGGCAATTATTAAAAGAACGCGCACTCACATTCTTAAATGATGAGAAAAAAGCCCGTGGTGATTTAAAGCGCATTCCTGATCATGAATTTTATGTGACACTAGCAGATAAAAATATAAAAGGAATGCAAGAGGCTTTAGATAAATTACTCGAACTTAAGCTTGCTAAACGAGCAGCAAAAGACACCCTTTTACATTTTGATTTTTACTTGCAACCGCAAGTTTTAATGTATGCCAAAATCGCAGCAATCCACGGTTTTGATTTGGGTATTGATAGCCCTATAGCACCCAAAGAATTGATTGATATAAATCCATTAGCAGAATATAAAATTCCTTATGATTTTATGAAATTATTTGATTTTGATGCGCCCCATCAAGTTTGGGTAAATTATGTCAAACAAAGAATGGAAGAAGCGAAGCAAAAGAAAGTTGAAAATAAAAAAGGATTTTGGGCTTCATTATTTGGTCGATAGACAAGGAAAGGAATATCATGAAAGTAACTTCTGTAGAGCATTGGAGTTGGTTGCATAAAGCCTTAGTGTTAAATATTTAGAGATGATATGAGTCCAAAAGTTAGAAGATATATTGAAGTATATAGTAATGAAACAGATGAGTTGCTTTATTCTTATAAAATAACAATTCCTGATCATCTAGTTATTGAGATAGTTTCACCTGATGAGGATGATGAATTTGCATTTTTTTCATATATTCTGACTCAGGAAAAAGTTATTTCTCTAGGCGGTAAACATATTATAGATGAATATCATAACAAAGATGTTGGATATTATGTTGCCTGTTATCAAGCATAGGATATATAGATACCAAATAAAAGTGCGGTCAAAAACACAAGCGATTTTGACCGCTCTTTATTATTGGCTAGAAAGGATTATTCCGCGTCTTCTTTTGCCCATTCTAATGAGCGTTTAACGGCTTTTTTCCAACCTTTATAACGACGTTCACGTTTTTCTTCATCATTATCTGGTGTAAAGGTTCGTTCTACACGTGCTTTGTCGTGAAGCTCGTCTAAATCTTTCCAGAAACCAACTGCAAGACCAGCAAGGTAAGCTGCACCAAGTGCAGTCACTTCTTTCACCACTGGACGCTCTACGTTCACATCCAAAATATCCGCTTGGAATTGCATTAAGAAGTTATTGTTGGTTGCGCCGCCATCAACACGTAAATATTGTAAGCGTTGGCCAGAGTCAGATTGCATTGCTTCTAATACGTCACGGGTTTGGTAAGCGATAGATTCAAGGGTTGCGCGTACAATATGGTTACGGTTAGAACCACGAGAAAGACCAAAAATTGCACCGCGTGCATACGGATCCCAATATGGTGCACCTAAACCGGTGAAGGCCGGAACAACGTACACGCCATTGCTGTCTGGAACTTTTTGTGCGAAGTATTCGGAATCGTGGCTGTCATGAACGATTTTGAGTTCATCACGTAACCATTGGATTGAAGCTCCAGCGATAAATACCGAACCTTCAAGCGCGTATTCAGGTTCACCTTTGGCGTTACACGCGATGGTGGTTAATAGACCATTTTTAGAGGTAATGGCTTTATCACCGGTGTGTAGCAACATAAAGCAGCCTGTACCATAGGTGTTTTTCGCTTGACCTGCGCGTGTGCATAGATGGCCGTAAAGTGCCGCTTGTTGGTCACCCGCGATACCTGCAACTGGAATACGTACACCGCCTTTACCCCCGATGTTGGTTTGGCCATACACTTCGGATGAATTGCGTACTTCAGGTAGCATAGAGCGTGGAATATTTAATAATTCCAACATTTTGTCATCCCATTTTTTCGTATGGATGTTAAATAACATGGTACGGGATGCGTTGGTGTAATCCGTTACGTGAACACGGCCTTGGGTTAATTTCCATACAAGCCAGGTATCCACGGTACCAAATAGAAGTTCACCGCGTTCCGCTTTTTCGCGCGCGCCTTCTACATTGTCTAAAATCCATTTCACTTTTGTACCGGAGAAGTATGGGTCTACCATTAACCCCGTGGTGTTGCGGATATATTCTTCGTGACCATCCGCTTTAAGTTTGTCTGTAATATCTGCAGTACGACGACATTGCCACACTATCGCGTTATAAACCGGTGTGCCGGTTGCTTTTTCCCACACGATGGTGGTTTCACGTTGGTTAGTAATACCAATTGCTGCAATTTCGTCTGAGGTAATGCCTGCTTTTGCAACCACTTCGTTTAATGTTGAACTTTGTGTTGCCCAAATTTCCATTGGATTATGTTCCACCCAGCCTGCGCGTGGATAAATTTGTGTAAATTCACGTTGGGCGATTTCGACAACATTCGCATTGTGATCTAATAATACTGCACGAGAGCTTGTGGTACCTTGGTCCAAAGCGATGATGTATTTTTTGTCTGTCATGGTGCTATTCCTTAGAGTGCTTGACACTCTCATTAAATGAATGAAGAAATTTTGAGCTTAAACGAACAAATTGCGAGCTTAACTTAATTGAATTCGAATCTAATTGGAACAAGCAATGTTGGGTTTTGTGATTAGCATCACAGATTTTTCTCTGAAAATATGCAATCGATTGCGTTAACGCACAAAATAACGTGATCATTGTCTCATTTCTAGAAAATAGATCGGTTTCATCTATTGAATTAATTGGTTAAAACTAGATAATTAAGTCACTCACTTTGAGTATCTCAATATTTGATCAAACAACGAACGGAATTGCAAAGCAAGATTTCTTCAATGAAATCATTAAGTTAATCATTATTTGGAGATTCTCTTATGAATGCCTATTTTGCAGAATTTTTTGGCACAGCACTCTTAATCCTGTTAGGTAATGGTGTCGTGGCCAACGTATGTTTAAATAAAACGAAAGGGCAAAGTTCTGGTTGGATTGTGATTACTACCGCGTGGGCATTTGCGGTGTATGTGGCCGTCGTTGTAACAGGTCCTTACAGTGGGGCACACTTAAATCCTGCGGTAACACTTGGCGTGGCAATGAAAGGTGCGTTTGCTTGGGAATTGGTACCTGGCTATATTGCGGCACAAGTAGTGGGTGGCATGGTAGGTGCGTTGTTGGTTTACATTATGTATAAAGATCACTTTGCAGCCACCGAAGAAGAGGGTTTAAAACGCGCTTGTTTCTGTACCGAACCTGCGATTCGTAACTATCCAATCAACTTAGTAAACGAAATCGTTGGTACCTTCGTGCTTGTTTTTGTGATTTTCTACCTTGCGGGGGCAAACATCACTTTACCTGGCACGGCAGAAAGCACGCCAATTGGTTTAGGTTCTATCGGGGCATTACCAGTAGCGATTCTCGTTTGGGCAATTGGTTTGAGTTTAGGTGGCACAACCGGTTATGCGATCAATCCAGCTCGAGATTTTGGTCCGCGCTTAACCTTAGGTCTTTTCCTTGGTGGTACATTAAAAACTAAAGCTGACTGGGGATACAGTTGGGTTCCGGTTGTAGGTCCATTTATCGGGGCGGCTTTAGCAGCGGTATTCTATAATGCGATTATGTAATTTATTCAAATAGAAAGAGCGGTCAAAATTCGTGATGTTTTTTGACCGCTCTTTTTATATTTAGAGGTTTGATTAAATACAATAATCTTCGAATTCCATTGGCATTTTAGCTTGCAATAAGAATTGTTTGGTGCGCTCTTGCTGTGGATGACTGAAGAATTCAGCCGCAGTATTTTGTTCAACAACTTGACCATTTTCCATGAGAATCACGCGATCTGCCACATCTTTGGCAAAATTCAATTCATGGGTGACGATAATCATTGTCCAACCTTCTTGTGCGAGTATTTTGAGTGCCTGCAATACTTCACCGACAAGTTCAGGGTCAAGTGCGGAAGTAGGCTCATCTAACAAGATAATATCAGGTTTAACCGCTAAGGCTCGGGCAATTCCTACACGTTGCTGTTGACCACCAGAAAGTTGAGAGGGGTATAAATCCGCTTTTGCTTTTAAACCGACTTTTTCCAATAATGCCAAGGCTTTTTCACGTGCAATATCTTTAGGTTGTTTTTGCACAACTACCATGCCTTCCATCACATTTTCAAGTGCCGTGCGGTGAGGGAATAGGTTGTATTGTTGGAATACCATTGAGGAGCGGCGACGCAATTTTAGTTCATCGGATTTGCTGATCTTCTTGCTGAAATCAATAGTTAAGCTTCCATCAGTAAATGCTAATACCCCTTTTTCTGGGCGTTCGAGCAAATTTAAACAGCGTAAAAAAGTCGTCTTGCCTGAACCTGATGGACCTAGAATGGCAACCACTTCACCTTTATTAATTTCAAAATCAATGCCTTTTAATACATGGTGGCCATTAAAACTTTTCTGAATATTCGTGACTTTTAACATAACCAGTCCTTATAAATGGCGAGAAAGGCGTTTTTCTAAACGGGTTTGTCCCATCGACAGCACAAAACAGAAAACCCAATAAATGAGAGCCGCTTCACTATAAATTAAAATAAATTCGTAGTTTTCAGCGGTGATGTTTTGCGCCACACGAAATAGTTCCGCAATCCAAACGAGTGAAGCAAGGGATGTATCTTTCACTGTGCTAATGAAGGTATTTGATAGCGAAGGGACGGAAATACGTAAAGCTTGCGGCATAATGGTACGCACGAAAGCTTGTGTGTAATTCATGCCTATCGCATAAGAGGCTTCCCATTGACCTTTAGGAATCGCAAGAATGGAGGCCCTCACTGTTTCTGCCGCATAAGCACCAATGTTAATGGAGAACGCAATAATCGCGGTTGGAAAAGGTTCTAGCTTGATACCAACTTCAGGTAAACCGTAGAAAATAATGAAGATCTGCACCAACATTGGCGTGCCGCGAATAATTGAAATATAGGTGCGACAAATGCTCTGCAAAATTTTGGTCATTAAATTGGGATGTGGCAATGTGCAAATTACAGCCACGATAACTGCAATGAATAAACCGCAAAAGAAGGAAATTACTGCCAGGGGGATCGTATATAAAATTGCCCCTTCCATCATAGGCCAAAACGAGCTGATTACATAATCAGCTCGTTCTGTGGTCATAAATGGAAGGCTGGCTAACCAATTATTGAGTAATGTCATCGCCAAACCATTTGATTGAAAGTTGTTTTAAAGTTCCGTCTTTGCGTAGTTCTTCAAGTGCTTGGTTCACTTTTGCAATAAGCGGTTCTTCACCTTTCAAGAAAGCAAAACCGGTTGGGATTTTCTTATCACTTTCTACAGCAATTTTTAAGCCTGCATTAGGTTGTTTTTTGAAGTAATCTAACACCGCAAGCTTATCGTTTACTGTTGCATCAACACGACCTTGTTTTACCGCTTCAAGGTTTTGCGCCAAGCTATCTACAGTCACGATAATTGCACCATTATCACGCGCATCTTTGCTCCAGTTACTGGTTGCAGATTGTGCAGATTTTTTACCTTTTAAATCAGGGAATGATTTAATGCTATCGTTATCAGCTTTCGTCACGATTACGCCAGCAGAGTAGTTATAAGGTGCACTGTAATCATATTTTTTTAAACGTTCTGGGCTTGGATTGGTTTGGTTCGCAATAACATCAAAGCGTTTTGCATTTAAACCTGCATACATGCCGTCCCAAGCGGTTTCTTTAAATTCGACTTTCCAACCTAATTTTTGTGCAACTTTTTCGATAATTTCCACATCGAAACCGGTTAATTTGCCATCTTTATCGTGGAAAGTAAATGGTGCGTAAGTACCCTCAGTACCGACTAATAAGGTTTTAGTTTGTTCAACGCGATCAGCAATTTCACCGGCGTTAGCAAAAGTAGAAAGGACTAATCCTGCCGCTAAAAGTGCGGTGCTAAAAAATGATTTTTTCATAAGTATTCCTTTTTTAGATAAATAACGAAAGTGAAATGAATTATAAGAAGCAAAAAAGAAAAGAAAAGTATTATTTATTTATGAATTATTTCTTTTCGTTATATCAAATAAAAACTGTTTAATTAATAAACAAAAAAGGTCTGTAAAAACAGACCTTAGATAAAATGAATTCAATCAAATCGATTAAGCTTCAATACCTTCGAATAACGCTGTACTTAAATAACGTTCTGATGCAGAAGGTAGGATTGCAACGATTAATTTATCTTGGAATTCAGGTAGTTTTGCTAAGCGGTCAGCCGCTGCCACAGCCGCACCAGAAGAAATACCCGCAAGAATACCTTCTTCAGCCATTAAGCGACGAGCGGTCGCAATTGCCGTATCGCTATCTACAGTTTCCACGCGATCAATTAATGATAAATCCAAGTTTTTCGGAATGAAGCCCGCACCGATACCTTGAATTTTGTGTGGACCGGGTTTCACTTCTTGACCAGCAAGGGTTTGGCTAATAACAGGTGATTCTGTTGGTTCAACCGCTACAGAGGTAATTTTTTTACCGTGATCTAATTTGATCGCACGAGAAATACCGGTAATTGTACCACCGGTACCCACACCGGCAACTACGACATCAACTTTACCTTCAGTATCTTTCCAGATTTCTTCACCGGTAGTTTGACGGTGAATGTCCGGGTTAGCCGGGTTTTCAAATTGTTTTAGCATCACATAATGATTTGGGTTAGATGCCACAATTTCTTCTGCTTTAGCAATCGCACCTTTCATCCCTTTAGAGCCTTCAGTGAGCACAAGATTCACGCCTAAACCACGTAATAAACGTTTACGTTCAAGACTCATGGTTTCAGGCATGGTTAAGGTGATTTTATAACCGCGTGCAGCAGCTACATAAGCTAAAGCAATACCGGTGTTACCGCTGGTTGCATCTACAATTTCTTTACCCGCGGTTAAAATGCCGTCTTTTTCTGCTTGCCAAATCATATTGGCACCAATACGGCATTTCACGCTAAAGCTTGGGTTGCGACCTTCAATTTTTACGACAACGTTACCATTGTGTCCGAAGTGTTTTAAACGAACTAATGGCGTATTACCGATTGAGTATGAGTTATCTGCATAAATTGTCATTTTACTGTCCTTTTATATTTTGGAATGAGTTGATGCAGTAGTTATAACACTGGCTTTTATATAAAAAAAATAGTTAATAGCTATATTTTATAACTAAATGCTATTTATTCACGATGTTATTTCCTGAAGGCTTAATTTCTGTACTCGTAGAACGTGTCACAATTTGTGTTGAACCGGAAGTGCGGTCAAAATTCATATCAAATTTTAATTGTGAGCGATAATTTTCGACCCACATTACCGTTGCACCACAGACCGCCACAGGAATAATTACTAAGTTCACGATTGGTAATGCGGTACAAAGGGTAATTAATGCCCCGAATGTCAGGCTTTGAGAACGTCTTTCGCCTAACGCATTTTTCATAATGCCAAAAGAAATTTTATGGTTATCAAACGGGTAGTCACAGTACTGAATCGCCATCATCCAACAAGTAAATAGGAAGGTTAGTACTGGAATAATGGTTTGTCCGATAACTGGGATAAAACTCAATAAGAACAAGCCCACAAATTTCGGTAAGCTGTACCATAGTTTTTGCCATTCTCGGTTCAACATACGCGGCACATCTTTCATGATTTCAGCCAAACCATCATCATTAACGGCTTCACCGGTCAGCATTTTTTCGACTTTTTCTGCTAATAATCCATTAAACGGTGCGGCAATAAAGCCTGAAAGCGTTGTAAAGGCAAAATAGAAAAATAAGAGAATTGAGCCAATAGACAGCACGAGCAAAATCACACTTAAAAAGCTTAACCAATCAGGAATAAAGCTCATTACCCAATCGATCATTGTGGAGATTTGTGAAACAAATAGCCAAAATAAGCCAGTGAGTAGGACGACGTTAAGTAAAATCGGCATAATCACAAAACGGCGGAGGCCTTTTTGCGTAATGAAATGCCAACCCATCACGAAATGATTGAAAGCAGATTTTATTTCATTTTGATCGATCATCATTGTTCCTTTAAATTGAAAAGTAAAAAATACAAAATGTCACAGAAAGACAATATTTTTTGAGAAAAATTCCATCTCATCCCTTTTAATATCTTGTTTGCTTTCCTATTTTTTCACCTGTGGAAATGTGGTAGGATTAGCAAAAAATCATTGCGTTAAGGAGCAACAAGAATGGACTTAAATACCATTTTGATTATTTTAGGGGTAATTGCTTTAATTGCCTTAGTGGTACACGGATTATGGTCAAATCGCCGTGAGAAATCAAAATATTTTAAAAGCGCGAATACATTTAACCGCACTTCTAAAAACGGTGAGGTCAATCCTTTTTCGCAAGCTGCTGATCCTAATGCGGATATTCGTTTAACACATCGTGCTCAAGCGGCACAGCCTGTACAACAAAGTGTTCAACCTCAAGTGGCACCACAGGCAGCAAGCCAACAGCAATTTAATTTTGATGAGCAACGTGCTCAAGTGGATGCGCGTCAAATAGAAAAAAGCGTCGATGATATTAAAATCTCCTTACCAAATCAGCCAGTTTATGAGATGAAAACGGCGCAACCTGCTCCTGCGCCACAGCCTGAACCGGTGGTTTATCCTGAAACGAATGTACAACCGAAACCACGTGTGGCAGAAATGACAATCGAAGAGTTAGAAGCACAAAGCAATGATTTTGATGGTGTAAATTCTTCTTCGCCTGAATTACGTGAGCAGTTAGCCGAGATGTCATTAAATCCAACTCAAGAACCTACTCATGAGAACGTGCATTTTAACTATCACGAACCAGTAGAAGTGGAAAAACCAAAACAAACCACGGGATTTGTTCAACTTTATGTCATTTCAAATCAAAATCGTGAATTTTATGGACCACAATTATCTCAATCTTTAGAAAACTTGGGATTCATTTTTGGTGAGCGTCAAATGTATCATCGCCACTTTGATTTAAGTGTGGCAAGCCCAGTGCTATTTAGCGTGGCAAACATTGAACAACCAGGTACGTTTGATTATTACAATATGGCAGAGTTTTCAACCATGGGGGTGGTGCTCTTTATGCAGTTGCCATCACCAGGTAATAATTTGGCAAACTTACGCATGATGATTCGTGCAGCGAAAACCATCGCGGAAGATTTAGGTGGTGTGGTATTGACTGATCAGCAAGAGATTTTTGATGATATGGCTGAGCAGGATTACTTATCTCGTATCGCATAAAACGCACAAAAAAATAACCGCACTTTGGGCGAGCCGATGGTTCGCCCATTTTAATTCAATGAGTAAACCATTAGAGAACATTATGAGCCTTCAGCAACAAATTGATACATTACGTCAGGATCTTCGTCGTTATGAATATGAATATCATGTATTGGATAACCCAACGATTCCTGACGCGGAATATGACCGTTTATTTCATCAACTTAAAGCCTTAGAAGCCACCCATCCGGAACTCATTACGGCAGATTCACCTACTCAACGTGTAGGAGCAAAACCGCTGTCAGGCTTTGCTCAGATTCGTCATGAAATTCCAATGCTTTCTTTGGATAATGCTTTCTCAGACGAGGAATTTTATGCATTCGTAAAACGTATTGAAGATCGTCTTATTCGTTTGCCTGAACCTCTTACTTTCTGCTGTGAACCGAAATTAGATGGCTTAGCCGTGAGTATTTTGTATGTAAATGGCGTACTGACTCAAGCGGCAACCCGTGGTGATGGGACAACCGGGGAAGATATTACCGCCAATATCCGTACGATTCGAAATATTCCCTTGCAGCTTTTAATGGACAATCCGCCTGCACGTTTAGAAGTGCGTGGTGAAGTGTTTATGCCACACGCAGGCTTTGAGCGCTTAAATCAACAGGCGTTAGAGAAAGGTGAGAAAACTTTTGCTAACCCACGTAATGCAGCGGCAGGATCGTTGCGACAGCTTGATCCAAAAATTACGAGTAAGCGCCCATTGGTATTGAATGCTTATGGTATTGGTATTGCGGAAGGGGTAGATTTGCCGAATACGCATTATGATCGTTTGCAATGGCTGAAGTCTATTGGGATTCCGGTAAACCCAGAAATCCGTTTATGTAACGGCACAGATGAAGTGTTGGATTTTTATCGTGATATTCAAAATAAACGCAGTTCTCTTGGCTATGATATAGATGGTACCGTACTGAAAATCAATGATATTGCGTTACAAGAGAAATTAGGTTTTATTTCCAAAGCGCCACGTTGGGCGATTGCTTATAAATTCCCTGCACAAGAAGAATTAACTCGCCTAAATGATGTGGAATTCCAAGTGGGCAGAACAGGGGCAATTACCCCAGTGGCTAAATTGGAACCGGTATTTGTGGCTGGTGTCACGGTGAGTAACGCCACATTGCATAACGGTGATGAAATCGAACGCTTGGACATTGCGATTGGCGATACGGTAGTGATTCGTCGTGCAGGGGATGTGATCCCACAAATTATCGGCATGTTGCACGATCGTCGCCCAGCGAATGCGAGACCGATTGTTTTCCCTGAGACTTGTCCTGTATGTGATTCGGCAATTGTTCGTATTGAAGGCGAAGCGGTAGCGCGTTGTACAGGCGGTTTATTCTGTGCCGCACAGCGTAAAGAAGCGCTTAAACATTTCGTTTCTCGTAAGGCCATGGATATTGATGGCGTAGGGGGTAAATTAATCGAGCAGTTGGTGGATCGTGAATTAATTCATACGCCAGCCGATTTATTTAAGTTAGATTTAACTACGCTAACCCGTTTGGAAAGAATGGGCACAAAATCTGCTGAAAATGCATTGGCTAGTCTTGAAAAAGCAAAAAATACGACGTTAGCACGTTTTATTTTTGCTTTAGGAATCCGTGAAGTGGGGGAGGCGACAGCATTGAATTTAGCAAATCATTTCAAAACCCTAGAAGCGTTGCAAAATGCAGATTTAGAAGCCTTACAGCAAGTGCCTGACGTGGGTGAAGTGGTGGCAAATCGTATTTTGGCGTTTTGGCATGAACCACATAATGTCGCGGTGGTGAATGATTTAATCGCTCAAGGCGTACATTGGGAAACCGTGGAAACCAAAGAAGTGACAGAAAACCGCTTTAAAGGCAAAACGGTGGTGTTAACCGGAACCTTAACTCAAATGGGACGTAATGAAGCTAAAGCCTTATTACAAGACATGGGCGCGAAAGTGAGCGGCTCGGTTTCAGCGAAAACGGATTTTGTGATTGCTGGTGATGCAGCCGGTTCTAAACTGACAAAAGCGCAAGAATTAGGTGTGGCTGTTTTAACGGAAGAAGAATTTCTGGCTCAGATTTAATCGTCTCAATCGAAAAAATACTAAAAAAATGACCGCACTTCATCTCATCTCAAGATTAAGTGCGGTTTAACTTTTCTTCTTAATAAACGATAGCAGACATTTTAAGCTCTTAATTTACTGGCTCCGCGTTCCAGTTGTTTTGCCAAGCATTCTTTTGAAGCAATAATCTGTTTACCAAAGCGTTTATATAAACGTTGTTTTAATTTTGCCAACCCTTTCACTTTAGCACTTTTTTCTGCCCCAAATAACTGCTTAATATGGAGTGTCACCTGACCAATTTCTTGTAAGGCAATACCTGTTTTGGCTTTTAATTCGTTTAATTGGAACGTGATTTTTTCCTGTACATTCTGTTCTAATCGTTGTGTTAATTCTGTCGTATCGGCGGTTTCATTTTGACACAACTGTTCAAATTCGGCGATTTCTGTACTGAAATCTAGCTGTAACCCTTGTTCCAGTTCAATTAATACTGCCGTGCCGTATTCCAATTGTGATGTTAATTGCTGTTGGCTTTGAACTAATTGATTTTGAATGGCTTCACTTTGCTCAATACATTCATTTAATGACTGTTTCATTTCTGTTTGTTGCTGCATGGCAGAGGCTTTTATTGAATCAATTCGTTGTTGAATTTGCTGCATAAGATCTGACATTGTTTGTACGTTTTCCATTTTCTTCTCCTTTGGGATTTTTAACCGCACTTAAGAAAAGTACGGTCATTTTGTTACTTATTTTTTGATGATTTGTTTCACATCCACTTCTGTTTTATTCCATTCTTTATCGACTTTACCGATAATTTGAATGTTATCTTGAGGTGCTATCGTTTCACCATTCCATGCTTTTTTGCTGACTTCAATTTGAATTTCTTTTCCACTTGCGTCTTTAAATAAGAAATCCTTTTTACCAATTTGTTTTACAATTTGTCCGTCTAAACGAACTGGAGTGTTATCATTGGCATTTAATGCATCATCAACGGTTTTTACAATAACACTTTCATCGACAAAACCTTGTTGGAGGTTGTGCTTGTGACCATCATTAAATCCTTGTGCTATTGCGGTGTTATATACGGCAACAGAAGATAATGCGATAGCTGCAACAGTAAGTAATTTTTTCATAGTTTGTTCTCCTAAATAAGATAATCATAAAGTAAGTTGAAAGCTTTGCTTTCAGATGTATTAAATCATTCAAATCTTAATCTTTTCTTAAGTGATTAACATTTTTCAGATTTATTTATCGATTGGGTTGTTTGCCTTTCGATGAGTGTATTTAAACAAGAGAATCTTAAGGAAAGATTAAGAGAGGTAAAAAAAATGAAAACTTTTTGAAAATAAAAAAATAGGGCGTTTAAGCCCTACTTTTTATAAGAAAAATGCCTTGAAAATCTACCGCACTTTAGCCTGCTACTGCCGGTAGGTAACCCGCTTGAATTAAGAATGGCACGATCATAATTGCTATACCAATGATTAATGCTATCACTAAAGTCACATTACCACCGATTACACGATAAGGCAGATTTGGATTTGTTTGACGTGTTTTCCAAGCTAGTCCAATAGGTAAAATCAAGCAATAGAATGCACAGAGTAAGCCTGCATAGCTTAATGCGGCAATAAAACCTTCAGGATAATACAAGGCAAACGCAAGCGGTGGGGTGAAGGCGGCGATAGTGAGTGTCAAACGGTTGTGTGGCAATTTGTAACGTTTAAATAAATCGCCTAAACCTTCAAATACCCCTAGCATCACACCTAGGAAAGAAGTGATTAATGCAAGTGCAGAGAACACACGAACGATTTCGCCCATGATGTGGGAGTTCGTGATTTGACGTGTTGCATTGACCAAGCCGTTAAGGGTTGGATCCGCTTGTAACACTTGCACGAATTCATTTTGACTTAATACACCGTGAGTTGCTAATTGCCATACTAAATAAGCCACAAGTGGAATCGCTGTACCAATTAAAATCGCTTTACGGAATTGGGTAACACTACCATCTAAATAGCTGTTTACGCTGCCCATAATGATGTGGAAGCCAAAGGAGGTAAAGAAAATTGGTGCCGCAGAGATCACGAAAGCATAATTTAAAGGCAAGGCCATCAGGTTATCGACAGACACTTTGGGTAACATCATGAATAACACGAAAGCAAAGGCAATTAATTTACCAATGAACAGAATGCGAGTGGCACCATCAACGCCTCTTGTACCTACAACCACAAAGGCACCGAGTACGACGGTAAATAGAATGATCGAAAGTTGGGAGGAAAGACTTTCAAATCCAAAAGCGGTTGGTAAGCCAGATAATAATGAACCGCCACCAGTGATGTAAGCTGCTGAAAGCGCATAAAGTAAAATGAGTAAGCTAAAAGTCGCTAAGACACGCCCTGTGATGCCGAAGTATTTCTCCGCGAGAGTCGCCACGCCATCATTCAAGCGATCTGCAGTTTGATACACTTCAACAAAAAGCAAACCGCTGTAAACCAAAAGTGCCCATAAGCCGACTAATAAGAAAACGGTGTAACCAAAACCAATACCGGCAGAGGTTAATGGCATCGCGAGCATCCCCGCCCCGATGGTTGTGCCGGCAATGATTAAGGCACTGCCGAATGTTTTGTTTTTTAGCATAAAATTGTCCTCCGAGTATAAAATTGAAAAATGAGGTTAAAGCTGACCGCACTTTTCTTTGTAATGATAGCGGCAAACCGAAAGATAGGAGTCGTTTCCACCAATTTGGATTTGTTCCCCTTCCTTAATGACTTCACCTTGTTCATTTAAACGTAAAACGAAATTGGCTTTACGCCCACAATAACAGATTGTTTTTAATTCTTCTAGTTGATCTGCCCAAGCAAGTAAATACTTACTGCCTTCAAATAGCTCTGCTTGGAAGTCAGTACGCAAGCCATAACAAAGCACAGGAATCTTCAGTTTATCGACGACATCACTTAATTGATAGACTTGTTGTTTCGTTAAAAACTGGGCTTCATCAACCAAAACACAATGAATTTTTTCTTGTTGTAAATGTTGGCTCACTTCGGCAAAAAGGTCACTCGTTGACGTAAATAAATTGGCATCTTCATGAATACCAATACGTGACGTGACTTTGCCTAATCCAAAACGGTCATCAATGGCAGCCGTATAAACCATGGTGTTCATATTGCGTTCACGATAGTTATAGGAAGACTGTAACAATGTGGTTGATTTACCCGCATTCATCGTAGAGTAGTAAAAATAGAGTTTTGCCATTATTTAATCACCCATTTCCAGAAATAATAGGCAATGAATCCTGCAACAGGTGGACAGGCTGCGAGCATAAATGTCCCGTAAGTGGCACCGCCGCCCACCATTTTTCCTGCTTCAGCAAGAGCATCAACAATATCACTGCTTGGCGTGGTAAAAATCCATGCACCAATAATCGCAAGCACTAAAAAACAAGCAATACCAGCTGCACGCATGGCTCTCACTTTAATTATATTTTCCATATTTTTTCCTTAAATTGCAGGGAGTTCGGCCATCGCCCAACGTGGTTTTACATCAATCGCGAGATCGCTATGCTGACCTTGTTTTAAGCGTAAAAAGCCCGTATAGGCAATCATGGCGCCATTATCAGTACAAAATTGAGGTTGCGGATAAAATACTTCTCCACCGAGATTTTTCATCATGGTGCCAAGGGTTTCACGTAATTTTTTGTTTGCACTCACCCCACCAGCAATCACTAAGCGTTTGTAGCCCGTTTCTTTTAAGGCGCGTTTACATTTAATTGCAAGTGTGTCGACGACAGAATCTTGGAAGGCAAAGGCGATATCCGCTTTGGTTTGTTCAGTTAATTCGCCTTCTTGTTTGATCGCTTGATTAATCGTATTAGCCGCTGATGTTTTTAAACCTGAAAAGCTAAAATCAAGACCAGGTCGATCCGTCATTGGTCGAGGGAACACAAAGCGATCTTTTGATCCTTTTTCGGCTAAACGTGAAAGTGCCGCACCGCCAGGATAATCTAACCCTAATAATTTCGCGGTTTTATCAAAGGCCTCGCCTGCCGCATCGTCAATGGATTCGCCAATGACTTCATATTTTCCTACGCCATCAACACGCACTAATTGGGTGTGTCCACCTGAAACTAAGAGAGCAATAAATGGAAAGTGCGGTCGATTTTCATCAAGCATTGGCGCAAGTAGATGGCCTTCCATGTGATGTATGCCAATAGCGGGCACATTCCAGGCATAAGCCAGTGAACGCGCGATCGTTGCGCCGACTAATAATGCGCCGACTAAACCAGGACCACTTGTATAGGCGATACCATCAATTTGATCAGCGGTTAAATTGGCTTCTTCTAATGCGGCTTTAATTAATGGTGCTGTTTTGCGAATGTGATCGCGAGAAGCCAGTTCTGGCACCACACCGCCGTAATCCGCATGCAAGGCAATTTGCGTGTAGAGTTGATTAGCAATTAAGCCTTTGTCTTCATCATAAATCGCGACACCTGTTTCATCACAGGAGGTTTCGATTCCTAAAATACGCATTTTCTTCTCATTTTATTAAAAAAATTGGCAAAGATTTTACCTTGTTTGGCCCGTTTAAACCAGTTTAAACGCCAAATTTTCAGCAAATAGGCGATCTTTCCTTTGCTTTTGCAGGGAAGATCGATTAGAATTGCGTCCTTTATTGAATTTGCCGTTCATTCGGCAGTAATAAAAATTTAAAATTGCAATTAAATTAAACTCATTGAGGTGATTGGCTTATGCCTGTAATTAAAGTACGTGAAAACGAATCATTCGACGTAGCTTTACGTCGTTTCAAACGCTCTTGCGAAAAAGCTGGTATTTTAGCAGAAGTTCGCGCTCGTGAATTCTATGAAAAACCAACTACAATCCGTAAACGTGAAAAAGCAACACTTGCTAAACGTCACGCTAAACGTAACGCTCGCGAAAACGCGCGCAATACCCGTTTATACTAATTTGTAGTATTTTCTAACTCGAGTTAAGACAAACCGTGAAACCTTTTGGGTATCACGGTTTTGTTGCTTTAAACTCATCGGAAAAAGTCACGCAAAATCAACCGCACTTTCGCATCGTATTCAAGGAGGCAAGGCAATGAAAGGCTCAATTCCACGCCAGTTTATTGATGATCTGCTCACAAAATCGAATATTGTCGATGTGATTAATGCACGCGTGAAACTCAAAAAAGCGGGACGAGATTATCAAGCTTGCTGTCCGTTTCATCACGAAAAAACACCCTCCTTCACAGTAAGTGAAAAAAAACAATTCTATTATTGCTTTGGTTGTGGCGCGAAAGGCAATGCGATTTCATTTTTAATGGATTATGACAAATTAGAATTTGTTGAAGCCGTTGAAGAACTTGCTGCTTCGGCTGGGCTTGAAGTGCCTTATGAAAAACGCCCAAACCAATTCGGCAATAAACCGGATGTGAGCTATCAGACAAAACGTAATTTATACGATTTGATGCAAGAGATTGCGTCGTTTTATCAAGCCCAACTCCCGCTAAATATTCCTGCTCAAAGCTATCTTCAGCAACGTGGTTTATCGCCAGAAATTATTGCTCGTTTTCAAATTGGTTATGTACCCAATGCGATGGATACGGTGTTGCGTCAATTTGGTAAAAATCGAGAAGAACAGAAAAAGCTATTTGATTTAGGTATACTTTCTCGCAATGATCGTGGCAATGTGTACGATAAATTCCGTAATCGAATTATGTTTCCAATTCGGGATAAACGTGGTCGTACGGTTGCCTTTGGTGGACGTGTTTTAACGGATGAAAAACCTAAATATCTAAACTCACCCGAAACCATTACATACCATAAAGGAAATGAGCTTTATGGATTGTATGAAGCTTTGCAAATCAATGATGAGCCAGAAAAACTATTAGTGGTTGAAGGCTACATGGATGTGGTGGCATTAGCGCAATTTGGTGTGAATTATGCAGTGGCTTCTCTTGGGACATCAACGACATCGGAGCAAATTCAATTATTGTTTCGTTCAACAGAACAAGTTATTTGTTGCTACGATGGTGATAGAGCAGGACGTGATGCCGCTTGGCGAGCCCTTGAAAACGCCTTACCTTATCTGGAAGATGGACGACAAATTAAGTTTATTTTCCTGCCAGATGGAGAAGATCCGGATACTTATATTCGTCAATATGGTAAAGAAAAGTTTGAAGAATATATCGATCAAGCTCAGTCTCTCACAGAATTTTTATTCGCGCATTTAAGTCCACAGGTGGATTTTTCGACGCAAGAAGGACGAGGTAAATTAGTAGCACTCGCAGCACCTTTAATTAGTCAAATTCCTGGTGATATGTTGCGTTTGTCATTACGCAATATGTTGGCGCAAAAGCTTGGGATCTTTGATCAATCACAGCTTGAAAGCTTGATCCCAAATCAAATAGACAAGGCTGAACTAAAACCTAAAACGCCACAAAAAACCATTAAGAAGACACCAATGCGCGTGGTGATTTCTCTGTTATTACAGAATTCACAATTAGTGAATCGTATTTCGGATATCGGTTTACAAGCCTTAAAGCATGAAGCGGGTTACGAATTGCTCGAAAAATTAACCGCACTTTGCCGTGAACGAGAAGGCATTACAACAGGGCAAATCTTAGAATATTTTCGTGATACAGAATTCAGCAAGCCCCTTGAAATATTAGCCTCTTGGGATCATCTATTAGATGACTTAGAAATCATTAATGCATTCTCTCAAAACTATCGTCGATTGAATATTCAAGCGATTGAACGAGATATTGAAATGCTGATTGCAAAAGAAAGGGCGGAAGGATTAACTGATCAAGAGCGAGCAATTTTAGTGAATTTGCTCAAGGGAAAAGAAGAGCAGAAAAAACAGTTAGTTAATCCGTCATAACAATGGTAAAATCTCCTGTTCAAAACAAGGGCTTTTATCTTCCAAAAATAACGCAAAACGGGAATAAAAATGGAACAAAATCAACAATCTACCGCAGAGCAATATTCAGAACAAATTGAACAGCTTATGGAATTGGGTCGTACGCAAGGTTATTTAACCTATGCGGAGATTAATGACTTACTTCCGGAAGATGTGATCGATCCAGAGTATTACGATAAGTTGTTGCAGACTTTACAGCATGATGCGGGTATTCCGGTTCTTGATGAAGCGCCGGAAAGTGACGAAATGATGTTGAATGACACGATTCCGGATGAAGATGCAGTGGAAGAAGCAACACAGATTTTGTCCAATGTGGAATCTGAAATCGGCCGTACAACCGATCCTGTGCGTATGTATATGCGTGAAATGGGAACGGTTGATCTTCTTACCCGTGAAGATGAAATCAGCATTGCAAAACGTATTGAGGAAGGGATTGATGAAGTTCAAACAGCAATTGCGGCATACCCAGAAGCGTTAACTGAATTATTAGATAATTATGACCAAGTTGAAGCAGGCAATTATCGTTTGGCTGATTTAATCACAGGCTTTGTGGATCCAAATGTTCCTGAAGAGGAAACGGCGGACATTGATGAAAATTTTGCTGATGAAGATGAAAGTGCCGAATCTGCTGCAGACGTTGATGATGAGAGCGATGAGGAAGATGAAAGCGATAACAGCTCAAGTTCTGATGACAGTGATTCAGATAACAGCATCGATCCTGAAGTAGCGCGTGAAAGATTTGCTGCATTAAGAGAGCAACATACTAAAACATTGGCGACCATAGCAAAACACGGTCGTAGTGGTAAACGTGCAAAAGATCAAATTGCTCAACTCGCCGATATTTTTAAACAATTCCGTTTAGTGCCAAAACAATTTGATGTACTTGTTTTATCAATGAAGAATATGATGAAACGTGTACGTGCAGAAGAGCGTCAACTACAAAAAGTATTAGTTGATATTGCAGGTATGCCAAAAGATGAATTTGAGGCGCTTATTGTTGCGAATGGCAGCAGTGATGCATGGGTAGCAAAAGCATTAAAATCAACGAAAGCTTGGGCAAAACGTTTACCAAAATATGAAGAACGTATCCGTTTATCTTTAGATAACTTAGCGAATATTGAGCAAAATACTAATCTGACCATCCAACAAATGCGTGAGATTTGTGATGCGGTATCTCGTGGTGAACAAAAAGCTCGTCGTGCGAAAAAAGAAATGGTTGAAGCTAACTTACGTTTGGTCATTTCTATTGCGAAAAAATATACCAACCGTGGTTTACAATTCTTGGATTTAATTCAAGAAGGGAATATTGGTTTGATGAAAGCGGTAGATAAATTTGAATACCGTCGTGGTTATAAATTCTCTACCTATGCAACTTGGTGGATTCGTCAGGCAATTACGCGTTCCATTGCAGACCAAGCGCGTACAATCCGTATCCCGGTTCATATGATTGAAACGATTAACAAATTAAATCGTATTTCTCGTCAAATGCTACAAGAAATGGGACGTGAAGCTACACCAGAAGAGCTTGCTGAACGCATGGGCATGCCAGAAGATAAAATTCGTAAAGTGCTTAAAATTGCGAAAGAACCTATTTCTATGGAAACCCCAATCGGTGATGACGACGATTCACATTTAGGTGACTTCATCGAGGATTCAACTCTTGAGTTACCATTAGATTCTGCCACTGCACAAAGCTTGAAAGTGGCGACTCATGAAGTGTTAGAAGGGTTAACCCCTCGTGAAGCGAAAGTATTACGTATGCGTTTTGGTATTGATATGAATACCGACCACACGCTTGAAGAAGTGGGTAAGCAATTTGATGTAACTCGTGAGCGTATTCGTCAGATTGAAGCGAAAGCGTTGCGTAAATTACGTCATCCAAGTCGTTCAGAAACCTTAAGAAGTTTCTTAGATGAGTAATTATTCATTTATATAAAAAAGAAAAGGCAGAAATATCTGCCTTTTTTATTTGATTAAATTTGGCTATTTACCACCAAATCACATTCCTTTAAAATATGCACCTTTCATCATTTAAAAAAACAAAAAAGGAACTTTATGGAAGAATCTCAAGAACTAGAAAAGCTGCCTCGAGTAGTGACTAGTGTATTAAAAGTAATATTAAGTTTTTCACTTATTGCTTTGGCTTTAGTGCTGATTATTGCTTTAGCTAAAATCACCTATACCTTAGCAATTATGGTGTTCAATACATCAAGCGTAGTGCCTTATGATGTTGCTGAACAAGCCGTGATGTTTTTCTTATATTTCGGTTTTATTGGCCTAATCGTGCAATATTTTAAAAGTGGTTATCACTTTCCTTTGCGTTATTTTATTTACGCGGGGATTACCGCCATGTTGCGCCTGATTATTGTGAATCATGAGAGCTCAGTTGATACTATCTTATTCGCAGGCGCGATTTTAATTATGGTTATTGCACTTTGTTTAGTGTTGTATTCCAATAAAATTAAAATTTAAAAGTGCGGTCATTTTGACCGCGGTTTTGGAATGGATTATTCTGGTACAATCCATTCCACTGTCCAACTCCCTGTACCTTCAGGGACGAGTGTTTGGGTCAAATAAGGCAAAATAGATTTCATTTGCTGTTCTAATTGCCAAGGTGGATTAATCACCACCATTCCACTTGCGGTCATACCACGTTGATCGCTATCAGGGCGAACAGCCAATTCAATTTTCAAAATTTTACGAATTCCCGTTGCTTCTAATCCTTTAAAAATGCGTTTTGTTTGTTGGCGTAGAACCACTGGATACCAAATGGCATAAGTGCCTGTCGCAAAGCGCTTATAACCTTCTTCGATCGCTTTCACCACCAAATCATAATCTTCTTTTAATTCATAAGGCGGATCAATAAGCACTAAACCGCGGCGTTCTTTTGGTGGAAGTGTCGCTTTGAGTTGTTGGAAACCATTTTCTGATTTTGTGGTGATATTCTTAAACTCTTTAAAGTTATTCCGTAATAATGGAAAATCGCTCGGGTGTAATTCTGTCAGTAATGCACGATCTTGAGGACGTAATAGTTGTGCAGCAATCATTGGAGATCCGGCATAATAGCGTAATTCTTTACCACCATAATTGAGCTTTTTAATGAGATCTACGTAGCGAGCAACCTCTTCGGGTAAATCTGTTCTTTCCCAAAGTCTCCCTATTCCCTCTTTGTACTCTCCGGTTTTTTCTGATTCGTTAGAACTTAAGCGATAACGACCAACACCAGAGTGTGTGTCGAGATAGTAGAAGCCTTTTTCTTTAAGCGAAAGATTTTCCAATATCAACATTAATACAATATGCTTTAACACATCAGCATGGTTGCCAGCGTGGAAACTGTGACGATAACTTAACATGATTTGTCCTTTTGACGTAAAAAAGTGCGGTCAAAATAAACCGCACTTTTAGTATTTAAATCAGGGTTAGAATAATTCTTCTGGTTGCGTGGCAGGAATTGCGTCTTTGGTTTTGCCTGTTCCACCATTTAAGCGTTGTTGCAACTCAGGTGGGACATAATAACCGCGCTCTTTCATTTCTGCAATGTAAGTACGTTTAGGCTCGGTACCAACGATAAAGTATTCTTTACGACCACCACCTTCAGAAAGTAAACCTGAGTTACTATCAATGGTTTTTTCCATGATGTTTGGTGGAAGAGCAAGTTGACGTTCGGGTACATCAGAAAGAGCAGCTTTCATATAAGCAACCCAGGCAGGCATTGCGGTTTTCGCACCGGCTTCACCTTTACCTAATACGCGTTTGTTATCATCGAAACCGACATAGGTCGTTGTCACTAAGTTTGCACCAAAACCTGCATACCAAGCAACTTTCGCACTATTCGTGGTACCTGTTTTACCGCCGATGTCACTACGCTTAATGCTTTGAGCAATACGCCAGCTGGTACCTTTCCAACTGAGTCCTTGCTCACCATAAATCGCCGTATTTAATGCGCTACGAATTAAGAAGGCTAACTCACCACTAATTACACGAGGTGCGTACTCTTGTTTTGCTGTACCGTCTTTCGCATCCGCCATTAAATCAACAGAACCGTCATTTAATGCTGATGTTTGAAGCTCTGGCAAGTCTGGTACATTCTCAGGTTGCTGATCACCCTCACCTTCATCTGTATCGGTGTTGCTATTACCTTTAGCGGATTTTAGATTGTCAGGATTAGCCACTTCTGCGACATCTTTAAAACCATCAATTTTATCTTTGGTTTCACCATAAATCACAGGAATGTCGTTACAGGTAATACAAGCAATTTTCGGATTCGCAATAAATAAATCTTTACCGGTATTATCTTGAATTTTTTCGATAAGATAAGGATCAATTAAGAAACCACCGTTATCAAATACCGCATAAGCACGTGCCATTTCCAATGGAGTGAAGGATGCCGCACCTAATGCAAGTGCTTCACTGGCAAAATATTGGTCACGTTTGAACCCAAATCGTTGTAAGAAGTCAGCCGTAAAGCCAACACCTGCGGTTTGTAGTGCTCGGATGGCAATCATGTTTTTAGATTGACCTAAACCTACACGTAAACGCATTGGACCGTCATAACGATCAGGTGAGTTTTTAGGTTGCCACAAAGGTTGTCCTGGTTTTTGAATGGAGATAGGACTGTCTTGCAATACGCTTGAAAGCGTTAAACCTTTTTCTAATGCCGCAGCATAAATAAATGGTTTAATCGAAGAACCTACTTGCACTAAAGATTGGGTTGCGCGGTTAAATTTACTTTGTTCGTAACTAAAACCACCCACCATGGCTTCAATTGCACCATTATCAGAGTTTAATGAAACTAATGCAGAGTTAGCCGCTGGAATTTGACCTAAAATCCATTCACCGTTATCACGTTTACGAATCCAAATTTGTTCGCCCACTTTAACGGGGGATTTACCCGCCCAACGCATTGCGTTTGAAGAAAGCGTCATAGTCTCATTATTGGCTAAAAGTAATTCAGCACCATTTTTACCTAATGCGGTTACTGCTGCTGGAATGAACGGTTCTGAATCAGGTAATTTTTTCAAGAAAGCGACAATGCGTTCATTATCCCATGGTGTTTCACCTTTTTTCCAAAGTGGTGCACCGCCACGCCAGCCATGACGCATATCATAATCAATCAGGTTATTACGAACGGCTTTTTGTGCTTCCGCTTGATCTTTGGAAAGCACTGTCGTGAAGACTTTATAACCTTTGGTATAAGCATCTTCTTCACCAAAACGTTTTACCATTTCTTGACGAACCATTTCAGTCACATAGTCTGCACGGAACTCAAATTTAGCACCGTGATAGCTTGCTACAATTGGTTCTTTAATCGCTGCATCATATTCTGCTTTGGTGATCTTGTTTTCATCCAACATTCGGCTTAAAACCACATTTCGACGTTCTTCCGCACGTTTTGGCGAATACAGTGGATTCATGGTAGAAGGAGCTTTTGGCAAGCCAGCAATGATCGCCATTTCAGAAAGTGTTAATTCATCTAAGTTTTTACCAAAGTAGGTTTGAGCGGCGGCTGCAACGCCATAAGAGCGATACCCTAAGAAAATTTTATTCAAATAAAGTTCTAAAATTTCTTGTTTGCTTAAGGCATTTTCAATTTCAATGGCTAATACTGCTTCGCGAGCTTTACGAATAATGGTTTTTTCTGGCGTTAAGAAGAAGTTACGTGCAAGCTGTTGTGTAATGGTACTTGCCCCTTGAGATGCCCCACCATTGTTGACGGCAACAAAAATCGCACGAGCAATACCAACAGGGTCTAAGCCGTGATGTTCATAAAAACGGCTATCTTCCGTCGCTAAGAAGGCATCTTGCAGACGCTGAGGCACATTTTCTAATTTCACTGGAATACGGCGTTGTTCACCGACTTCACCGATTAATTTGCCATCAGCCGTATAGATTTGCATCGGCTGTTGCAACTCAACGGTTTTTAGGCTCTCAACCGATGGTAAGGAGGATTTTAAGTGAAAATACAGTACACCACCGGCGACTAACCCCAGTATACATATCGTAAATAGGGTACTTAATATTAATTTTGCGATCCGCATCGTAAAATTCTCTCTGGTTTAATGAATATTCAAAAAATCAAAATTATGATCTTGGCTGCTAAGTATAAAAGATTAATCCCTTAAAGAATAGGAAAGAATATGGGAATTGCTCATAGAAAGCAGCGAAAACAACAAATTGGTGTGAGTAAACAACAAGATAACCTCTATTTTGTTTGGCTAGATGAATTCCACAAAGTTCAATCTATTTTCTTGAATGGACAACAAAAGGACATTTTTTCCCAGTTATTGCCTTATTTACCACAAAAAACTAACCAATGTTGTTTTATCGGCGCCATTTCACCCCATTTAACTTGGTCTAAAACGCTTATTTTACCGCAAACACTCAATGCTCAGGAGTGTGAACAACAATGTCGTTTCATTTTGCAAAAAGAATTACCGATTCCGTTGGATGAATTATGGTTTGATTATTTGACCACACCATTAAAACAAGGTTTTCGTTTGGATATCACGGCGATTCGAAAAGAAAGTGCCAACGCAGAATTAGCAAAATATTTGCCGCTAAAATTGACCGCACTTGATTTACTGAATCACAGTATTTTACGTGCGTTTTATGCCATTTTAGGTCAAGAGCCGACAAACGCCTTATTTTTATATCAAGATCAACAAGGTTGTCTCGCCGTTTGTGAACGCTTACAACAACGACAAGTCTTGCAATCTCAACGTGATTTATATGAACTTTATCAACAGTTTACCCAACGCTTTCCTGAAACAATAGAACAGATTTACGTGTATCAAACGCCCGATATGTTGAATTCAGACACAATTGAATTACAGCCTAAGGATTGGCAGCGTATCGAAACAGATCTTCCTTTCATCGCTTTAGGCAATGCACTCTGGCAAACCGATTTAAAGCTAGTGGATTTATCCTCAAAAACGACTGCACTTTTGACTCCAAGTAATCGGGAGAGTGGTGATGTTAAGTCTTAATCTATTGCCTTGGCGCTTAGAACAACATCAAAAGGCCTTTCGTCGTTTTATGTGGCAAGGTTTAATTTGGCTAGCTTGCTCAGTGTTGATTGTCATTGGATTGAACCAACTCAATGAACAACAAGCGCGAACCCTAAATCAGACAAAAGAAAAACTGACACAAATTACTCATCAAGTCCATCAGAAACGCATTCAAGTTCAGCAACTACAAAGTAACTTAAAAGAACTGAATGAGCTGACAGAAATGGAGACGGAATATGTGTATCGAATGCTTAATTTATTAACTGAGTTGCCATTACAACAAGGTGAGTTAGATGAATTTAAGCTCAATGCTAAGCAAGTTGTCCTTTCAGGCATGACAGAAAGCCAACAAGAGTTTGAAGAGATACATCAATTTCTCAAACGCCATTTTACAGAGGTTAACTTAACTAAGTTTCAACCGGTGCAACAGCAGTTATTTTTTCAATTTGATATTCCGCTATCGGAGCCTGTGCAATGAGGAATCTTATCAACGAGCTTATTCAAAAAAGTGCACAAAGTTGGTTTGGGCGATGGCTTCGATTACCTCAAATGGCCCATGCTGCCTTTTGGTTGTGTGCATTAAGTGCGGTCATCTTTTTACCTGTTTTTCGTTATGTTGAAAACAGTAGTGAACAGTATCGACTTGACGCAGAATTGAGTTTGCAGCAGCAAGAGTGGGAGAAGCAGGAAAAGATTTTACAAACCTTAAGGCAAAAGTCAGACAGCCGACAACTTTCTCCAGAATTGGCTAATTCTGTGTTGCCGATCAATCAGCATGTACAGGCGTTGTTAAATAGGCGGCTTCGAGCATTGGATTTACGTTGGGATTTTTCTCAACAGATTTTGTTGCATTTGTCATTGCAAGGCTATTTTGTTGATTTACAACAATTTTTGACCGCACTTGTAAACAATGTTCCTACACTTTCTTTAACTCAATTAAACATTGAGAAATTAGATGGAGAGGAAAATGCTTCTATTACATGTGAGTTAATTTTCCAATTAAATAAGGACAAACAATGAGAAAGCTCTTCTTGATCTTGATAGCGTTTTTTTCTGTATCGTCATTTTCGCAAGATCCTTTTGATCGTAAACAAAGAGAACAAACCGAATATCCAAAAGAGGGGCTCACCCTACCGCCGGTGTCGGCTTGCGTTTATTCGGAGCCGAGACTAGCGGAGGAACGCCCATTGGCTCAGCTACATATTGTGGGTGTCGTGCAATACGGTAAACAGGCAGAAGTGTTATTTAATGATGATGGGCATATTCTTTCCGCTCAAGTCGAGCATAGAATTGGACAGGAAGGCTATTTAATCGAAAAAGTGAGTAAAAACAGCGTGACGCTTCAAGGTTATAAAGCAGGGCAATGTGAACAAACGACCTCAATCATAATGAGATTTTAAAATGGTAAAGCAGAAAATAAAAACAAAGTGCGGTCAGTTTTTAATGTGTTTTTTGATCCTATGGACAACTTACTCAGCAGCAGAAAATCGCGTCTTTTCACTTCGCTTAAAACAGGCACCAATGGTGGCAACACTCCAGCAACTTGCCCTTGAGCAAAATACCAATTTAATGATTGATGATGAGCTAGAAGGAACGCTTTCATTGCAATTAGATAACGTGGATTTTGATCGTTTATTGCGTTCTGTTGCCAAGATCAAAGGGCTCTCTTTTTATCAAGAAAATGAAATTTATTATTTGGGTAAGCCTTCTCAACATGAACAATATGCAGAGAAAATGACAGAACCTATGGCGATTAGTGGAGAAAGTTTGCCTAGTGAAACACCACTGGTGAGTACAACGGTTAAACTGCATTTTGCCAAGGCCTCTGATGTGATGAAATCTTTAACAACAGGGAGCGGTTCTTTGCTTTCACCTAGCGGTACAATTACATTTGATGACCGAAGCAATGTATTACTGATTCAGGATGATGCACGTTCTGTCAAAAATATCAAAAAATTAATCGCAGAGTTGGATAAACCCATTGAGCAAATCGTGATTGAAGCACGTATTGTGACGATTACCGATGAAAGCCTAAAAGAATTAGGTGTGCGTTGGGGTATTTTTAATCCTACTGAGGCAGTCCATCGAGTGGGTGGCAGCTTAGATGCGAATGGCTTTAGTAATATCAGTAATAATTTAAACGTGAATTTTGCGACAACGGTGACACCAGCCGGGTCATTAGCACTTCAAGTAGCCAAAATTAATGGTCGATTACTGGACTTAGAATTGACGGCACTTGAACGTGAAAATAACGTAGAAATTATTGCAAGCCCTCGTTTACTCACGACCAATAAGAAAAGTGCAAGCATCAAACAAGGGACAGAAATTCCTTATGTGGTGACAAATGGGAAAAATGACACCCAATCAGTAGAGTTTCGCGAGGCTGTCTTAGGATTGGAAGTCACACCGCATATTTCGAAGGATAATAATATTTTATTGGATTTATTAGTGAGTCAAAATTCTCCAGGGAATCGTGTGGCTTATGGGCAAAATGAAGTGGTATCCATTGATAAACAAGAAATTAATACGCAAGTTTTTGCCAAAGATGGGGAAACAATTGTATTGGGTGGTGTATTCCACGATACCATCACGAAAGGTGTCGATAAAGTGCCATTATTGGGCGATATTCCAGGTATTAAGCGCTTGTTTAGTAAGGAAAGTGAACGTCATCAAAAACGAGAGCTTGTGATTTTTGTGACACCTCATATTTTGAAACAAGGTGAAAGAATGGAAATGGCTAAGAAAGAAAAGCATTTTAAGCAAGTTGAAAAAGCGAAAAAATAAAGTGCGGTCAATTTCTTTTATGTTTTCCCATTTTTTTCAGTTTAGCTGTGTGTATTGCAAGCGATCTATTCATCTTGGTCGAAACGGGTTGTGTAGTCGATGTCAGAAGCAAATTAAAACTTTCCCTTATTGTGGTCGATGTGGTTCACCCTTGCAGCATTATGCAATGGGCTGTGGACATTGTTTGAAAAATGAACCTGCTTGGGATCGCATTGTGATCATTGGGCATTACCTCGAACCGCTTTCTTCACTTATTCATCGTTTTAAATTCCAAAAACAGTTCTGGTTAGATCGTAGCTTATCGCGTTTGCTTTATCTTGCAGTGCGAGAGGCAAGACGAACACATGGGCTCTCTCTGCCACAGGCGATTATTCCCGTACCGCTATATCATTTTCGGCAATGGCATCGGGGTTATAATCAGGCTGATTTATTGGCTAATTGGTTAAGTCGTTGGTGCGATGTGCCTAACTGTCATCATGTGGTGAAACGGATTAAACATACCCACACTCAGCGAGGTTTAACCGCGAAAGATCGACGACACAATCTTAAAAATGCTTTTACAGTGAATACCCAAAAGCCTTTTCCTTATGAACGCGTTGCATTGGTAGATGATGTGATTACAACTGGTTCAACGTTGGCAGAGATAGCCAAACAACTTCGAAAATTAGGTGTAAAAGAAATACAAGTATGGGGCTTAGCGAGAGCTTAAATTTTTAAAGATAGGATTTATCTATATCTATAAAAATAGGAATAAATGTAGAAAAAATTGCCGCATAGGAGTATCATTCTTGATATATTGCATCAAGTATTAGGATTTTATTTATGGAACAAATTTTTATTTCAGATGCTGCACAAGCACATTTTCGGAAACTTTTAGATACACAAGAAGAAGGTACAAATATTCGTATTTTTGTCGTGAACCCTGGTACCCCTGGAGCTGAATGTGGCGTGTCTTACTGTCCGCCAAATTCAGTTGAAGCGACTGATACTGAAATGAAATACGATACTTTTTCAGCATTTGTGGATGAAATCAGCTTACCGTTTTTAGAAGATGCGGAAATTGATTACGTAACAGAAGAGCTCGGTGCTCAACTGACTTTAAAAGCACCTAACGCAAAAATGCGTAAAGTTGCAGATGATGCGCCTTTAATTGAGCGCGTAGAGTACGTGATCCAAACACAAATTAACCCACAATTAGCCAGTCATGGAGGTAAAATCACGTTAATTGAAATTACCGATGACGGTTATGCAGTTCTACAATTCGGTGGTGGTTGTAATGGTTGCTCAATGGTTGATGTCACCTTAAAAGATGGTGTAGAGAAACAGTTAGTTTCGCTCTTCCCAAATGAATTAAAAGGTGCACGAGACGTAACAGAACACCAACGTGGTGAACATTCTTATTATTAAGAATCGAAGACGAAAAAGGGCGAATCATTCGCCCTTTTATTTTTTAAGCAGCAGATAATTTTTGTAACAACCGATCCATCGCCCTATATCCTAGCGCTTCTGCTAAATGAGGTTGTTGTATTTCTTTTTCGCCATTTAAATCAGCAATCGTGCGTGAGACTTTTAAAATCCGATGATAGGCTCTTACTGAAAGTCCAAGCTTATTCAGTGCCTTCTCAAGGAATAATGCATCTTTATCTTGTAATTTACAGTCCCGTTCAATTTCTTTGCTTGAAAGATACGCATTGATTTTACCGGCTCGAGCAAGTTGAATTTCTCTCACTTTTAACACTTTTTCTTGTACTTGTTGGCTGGTTTCGCCTCTATCCCCCGTATTCTGTAAGCTACCTTGTGGCAGGAGGGGCACTTCAATAGATAAATCAAAACGATCTAAAAACGGCCCTGAAAGGCGATTTAAATAACGCATCACTTGCTGCGGCGAGGTGCGATTATGTGTTCCAGTATAATGCCCTGTTGGACTTGGATTCATCGCTGCAACTAATTGAAAGCGAGCGGGAAATTGGATTTTTGCATTGGCACGTGAAATAATAATTTCTCCACTTTCTAAGGGTTGTCGTAGAGCATCCAGTACTTTACGCTCAAATTCAGGTAGCTCATCAAGGAAAAGTACACCATTGTGTGCGAGCGATATTTCGCCTGGTTTGGGAATGGTTCCTCCACCCACTAGGGCTGGCAAAGAAGCACTATGATGTGGCGCTCGAAACGGACGTTGTTTCCAGTTATGAAAATTTAATTCATTTTGTACTAAACTCGTAACCGACGCGGTTTCAATGGCTTCTAAATCGGTCATTTCAGGGAGCAATGCAGTGAGACGACTTGCCAACATGGTTTTACCCGTCCCTGGTGGGCCTAAAAAGAGTAGGTTGTGCTGACCAGCTGCCGCTATCGTTAGAGCTCGTTTAGCATGTTGCTGACCAATAATATCGGTCAAATCTAAGTGATTTTTAGCTGAAAATCCGACCGCACTTTCTTGTGCGAGTAATGAGGCCAAAGGTAATTTTTCTTGATTATTTAAGAATTGCACGACTTCCAAAAGATTTTTAGCGAAATAAGTCTCTTGCTCTGAGACAAGTGAAGCTTCATTGGCATTTTGATAAGCGATAATGGGGGCTCGTTTCGCTTTTTGTGCCGCTAAAATGGCGGGAATCACGCCGTGTACGCCACGTAATTCACCCGTTAATGCGAGCTCGCCAACGAATTCAAACTGTTTTAAACGACTGCCATCAAGTTGATCTGATGCAGCTAAAATACCGATTGCAATGGGTAAATCAAATCGTCCCCCTTCTTTTGGTAAATCAGCCGGTGCAAGATTTACGGTGATGCGTTTGGCAGGATATTTGAACTGCGCATTCATTAATGCACTTCTGACACGATCTTGCGCTTCTTTTACTGTTTTTTCAGGTAGACCAACTAAGGTAAATCCAGGCTTCCCGTTACTTAAATGTACTTCAATCGTAACAAGAGGGGCTTGTACACCCATTGATGCACGGCTGTAAACAATAGCAAGAGACATTCAGATTCCTTAAAGTGCGGTCAAAAATAATCAGATTTTCGCACTATAAAAAAAGCACAGAATGAAATCATACATCCTGTGCTTTTTTTGCGATCTTGATCGCAGAAATCATTTTTTCTTGATAAAAAACTACACGAAAAGTGGTGCAAACCAACTATCTAATTTAGCCGCTAATTTATCAATACCAATTTTATTTTGTGCAGAAAAGGCCTCGACTTGAATATCACCTTGGAAGGGTAAAATCGCTTCACGTACCATTTTGACTTGTTTGCTACGCGCACTTTGACTGAGTTTATCCGCCTTGGTTAAAAGTAACATAACCGGTAAATCAGCAGAAACAGCCCATTCGATCATTTGTTGATCGAGATCTTTTAAAGGATGGCGAATATCCATTAAAACAACAAGCCCGCCTAAACATTCCCGTTTTTGCAAATATTCCCCGAGGGATTTTTGCCACTCGATTTTCATTTTCTCAGGAACGGCAGCATAGCCATAGCCAGGTAAATCCACTAGTTTACAATTCGGCTCCACCTCAAAAAGATTGATGAGCTGTGTTCGACCTGGTGTTTTAGAGGTTCGAGCTAAGCTTTTTTGATTGGTTAATGCATTAAGTGCGGTCGATTTTCCTGCATTTGAACGCCCAGCAAAAGCAATTTCAATTCCTGTATCCTCTGGAATGGAACGAATATTGGGGGCGCTCGTAAGAAAATGCGTTTTATGATAATTTAGTTTAATTTCAGACATAATAGTTCCTTTCATCAATTGACCCTAGCATATCACAAATAGAAAAATTGCTGAAATTATGAGAGAATGCGCGCTTTGTGTGATTTAAAGCCTCTTTAATTATATTAATAACTATGGAATCTCAAGAAAATCAATATTGCTGGCCAAAAGCGGAAGCCGTTTATCCCGATAGACCTGGGCGTTCTTATGCGCTTAAGCGCCTACGTTATCGTCTTCGCGCTTTTTTACACCGTGGATTAATTGCTCAATTTGAGCAATTTATTAACCAGCATCCTTTTCTTGTGACGTTATTAAATGAACATGCAGATTATAGTTATCCGTTAGTTTATCGTTTTTTAGATAAACGTTTTAATAGTAAACAGCGTTTCCAAGCCATCTGCGACAATCTACTTTTTTTACCTGAAAAATTTACTGCACTTTCAGCACCCATTTATAAAACGCCATTAAGTTTTGGTGAGGTAATTCCTGATTTTGAGATGACATTGTCGATGACCACGCACCAACCGATGGAAGGTTATTGGGTTCTGGAGTTATGGCATAAACCACGTAATGAATTAGTGTATTTGCTTACTTTTGCTAAACTTGGCGAGGCATTGCTTATTTCTGTTGTGCAGGGGCCCAATTTTGGAGGTTCTAAAGAGATGGTGAAGCAACTCACAAAAACGTGCTATGGTTTACGTCCTGCTTATTTGATGGTGGAAACGATGAAAGCATTGACGAAAGCGTTGGGTTTTAAGACGTTATTGGGCATTCCACAAAAATATCAAAATAAATCACGTTTTATTCAAAGTTCTCATTATGTTGTAGATTATGATGCGATTTTTGCTGAATCAGGTGGACAGTTGAAAGATTATTGGGAATTGCCTTTAGAAATAGATAGAAACCTTGATGATGTGCCGAGTAAGAAACGTTCTATGTATCGTAAACGTTATGCGATGATAGATGATTTGGCTAAAGTAATCGAAGAAATGTTAGGATTGTAAAAGTAAAAAGTGCGGTGAATTTTGACCGCACTTTTTGTTTTATAAGACTTTCAAACAAGCCACAAAATGGCTGTTGTTTTGGCTAGTTAAAGGTGGTTTTTGTTTCGCACAATTTTCATCAGCTTTCAGGCAGCGAGTTCGGAACACGCACCCAGACGGTGGATTAATTGGCGAAGGCAGCTCACCTTCAAGTAATTCGATGGACTTATTGCGTTCCAATTTTGGATCGGGAATTGGAACTGCAGACATTAAGGCTTTGGTATAAGGATGTTTGGTATTGTTATATACCTCCTCATCACTGCCTAATTCCATGGCATTGCCTAAATACATCACTAACACGCGGTCAGAAATGTGTTTTACCACCGCCAAATCATGAGCAATGAAAATTAAGGAAAGCCCCATTTCTTTTTGCAGGGATTTCAATAAATTCACCACTTGAGCCTGAATTGACACATCCAGAGCAGAAACAGGCTCATCACAAATGATCATTTTTGGCTCAATGATTAACGCGCGAGCGATACCGATACGCTGACATTGGCCACCCGAAAACTCATGTGGATAGCGGTTAATCAAGTTGGGTAAAAGCCCGACTTTTAACATCATCGCTTGCACTTTTTCTTTCACTTCAGCGGCACTTAAGTGTGGTTGGTAGATTTTTAATGGCTCGGCAATGATTTCACCAATATTCATTCGCGGATTGAGAGAGGCAAGCGGGTCTTGGAAAATCATTTGAATGTCTTTACGCGTTTCTTTCCATTGTTTCGCTGATTGTTTTCGCAAATTTTTGCCAAGCCACAAAATTTCCCCTTCACTCGCTTCGACTAAACCGATAATAGCGCGTGCAAGCGTGGATTTACCGCAACCGGATTCACCTACTACGCCGAGGGTTTCACCTGCGTAAAGTTTAAAAGAGACATCCTTCACCGCTTTTAAGGTTTGCGGTTTGGCGAAGAAAAGGGATTTATCATTTTTAATTTTAAAACTGACGCCTAAGTGATTGACTTCAAGGAGTAATTCTTTGTTGTTTGAGACTGTCATAGGTTAAATTTCTCCGCGGGTAACCAACAATTACGTAATTGACCGTGATTAAATGTAATCAGTTTTGGCGCAGTTTGGCATTGTTCGGTAGCAAATTGGCAACGTGGTGAGAATGGGCAACCTTTTGGCAAATGCAACAGATTCGGTGGATTGCCTGGAATGGTCACTAAGTGTTCTTCATTGCCATCTAAGCGTGGAATTGCATCCATTAAGCCAATGGAATAAGGATGAGTCGGATGATAGAAAATTTGTTCCGCTGTGCCGTATTCCATGGTTCGCCCTGCATACATCACCATGACTTGATCGCAGATACCAGCCACTACACCAAGATCATGGGTAATCATAATAATCGCAGTATTAAATTCACGTTTTAACTCATTTAATAAGGTCATGATTTGTGCTTGAACCGTCACGTCTAAAGCAGTGGTTGGTTCATCTGCAATGAGTAATTTCGGGCGACATAGTAAGGCCATCGCAATCATCACCCGTTGACGCATACCGCCTGAAAATTCGTGCGGATACATGCCCATACGTTTTTTGGCTTCCGGCATTTTAACTGCATCTAACATTTTCACGGATTCGGCAAAGGCAGTTTGTTTATCATAACCTTTGTGCAATTGCAGCACTTCCATGAGTTGTTCACCGATTTTCATGTATGGGTTGAGTGATGTCATGGGATCTTGGAAAATCATGGAAATTTGCTCAGCGCGGATTTTATTCAATTCAGCATTCGGTAAATTAACTAGTTCTTTACCTTCAAAAATGGCTGAACCTTCCACTTCACCGTTGGCTGCCAATAAACCCATTAAAGCAAAGGCCGTTTGTGACTTGCCTGAACCACTTTCACCTACAATACCGAGCGTGCTTCCTGCATTCAGCGTGAAGTTTAAGTCATTGACTGCTGTGACGACGCCATCTGGTGTTTTGAAGCGAACGTAGAGATTTTTTACATCTAATAAAGGATTCATTATTCGCTCCTATCTATCTTTCGGATCGAGTGCATCACGCAACCCGTCACCGATAAAGTTAAAACAAAATAGGGTAAGGCAAAGGAAAAATGCCGGGAAAATTAATAGCCAAGGCGAGACTTCCATTTGCGCAGCACCATCACTTAAGAGTGCACCCCAGCTACTCATCGGTTCTTGAGTTCCTAATCCTAAGAAGCTTAAGAATGATTCAAATAGAATGAGTCCAGGTACTTCAAGCGAGGCGTAAACTGCTACTAAGCCTAATACATTCGGAATGATGTGTTTCAAAATGATTTGGCGACGAGGTACGCCACAAACGATGGCGGCTTCGACGAATTCTTTATTTTTTAGGCTGAGGGTTTGTCCGCGTACAATACGGGCAAGACCAAGCCAAGCAATGGCACCGATAGCGATAAAAATTAAGAAAATATTTTGGCCAAAAAGGGTCACCAGCAAAATTACGAAAAACATAAATGGAAATGAGCTGAGAATCTCTAAAAAGCGCATCATCAACATATCTGTTTTACCGCCTACGTAGCCTGAAATTGCGCCATAAATCGTGCCGATAGTGACGGAAATGAAAGCACCCGCAATACCGACCAATAAGGAAATACGCCCACCGATAGCGGTGCGTACCAACAAGTCTCGACCCGAGGCATCGGTACCGAAGAAGTGATAGCCTTCCATTGTTGGTGCAGCGCTCATCATATTCCAATCGGTATCTTCATAGGTAAAGGGGAAGAACCAAGGCGCTACGGTAATAAATACAATAATAAACGCTAGAATAATCAGACTGGCAACGGCCGCTTTGTTGCGGAAAAAACGGCGTTTCGCATCTTGCCATAGACTGCGGCCTTCTAGTTGCATTTCTTCAATACGGTCAGCCACGTGTTCCACAAAATCCGCATTTTTCTGATTAATCGGCTGAGTACGATAATCTGTCATAACTTATCCTTAATAACGAATTTTTGGATCGATGATGGCGTATAAAATATCCACAATCGCATTAAATAAAATGGTTAATGTGCCAACTAAGATAGTGAGGCTCAAAACTAATGAATAATCGCGGTTCAATGCGCCGTTTACAAATAATAACCCCATGCCAGGTAAACCAAATACGCTTTCGATCACCATTGAGCCGGTAATAATCCCCACGAAAGCAGGACCTAAATAGGTAATCACCGGTAAAAGGGCAGGGCGCAAAGCATGTTTTAAAATGATTCTCGATGTGGAAAGTCCTTTAGCTTTGGCGGTCCGAATAAAGTTGGAGTGCAACACTTCAATCATGGAGCCGCGCATGATACGCGCAATCCCTGCAACATAAGCGATAGTTAAGGATGCTACGGGTAAAATAATGTACATTGCTGAACCGCCATTCCAACCGCCAGCGGGTAACCACCCCAAATAAATGGCGAAAATCAGCACTAAGACTGGTGCGAAGACGAAACTTGGCATAATTACGCCAAGCATTGAGAAACTCATCAAAATATAATCCCAACGGCTATTTTGATTGAGTGCGGCAAGCGTACCCGCTGTGACACCTAATACCACTGCAAAGGCGAAAGCGACCATCCCTAATTTTAAGGAAACAGGGAAGGCTGATGCGATTAAATCATTGACCGATTGATCTTTATATTTGAAAGAGGGGCCAAAATCGCCTTTGGAAAGGTTTTCCAAATAAAGGAAATATTGTTTATGTAATGGTTCATTTAAATGATACTTCGCTTCGATATTAGCCATGACTTCTGGTGGATAAGCACGTTCCGATGTGAACGGGCTACCAGGGGCGAGACGCATCAGAAAGAAGGAAAAAGTAATCAAAATAAACAGCGTTGGTAAGGCCTCCAACAGCCGTTTAAAAATAAATTTGAGCATAATAACTCCAACCAAAATGGGCGAAAAGTGCGGTCAAAAAATACGATAATTTTTAACCGCACTTAAATACGAGCAACGAATTAATGTTTAATAATATAAAGGTTGCGTAAGTAAATGTGATCTTGTGGATCTTTGCCTGAATAGCCTTTTACATAAGGTTTCACTAAGCGTGGATTCACATAGTTAAAGATTGGTACGATACCGAAATCTTTTGCAAGAATTTCTTCGGCTTTCGCGTAGGCTTTTGCACGACCTTCCGCATCCGTTGCGACATAAGATTCAGCAATGGCTTTATCATATTCTGGGTTCGCATATTTTGCGGTATTGTTACTCGAATTGGATAAGAAATAGTTGCCGAATGTTGTGGCTTGGTTGTAATCCGCATTCCATCCTGCACGCGCTGCATCGTAACGGCCTGCACGACGGCTATCAATGTAGGTTTTCCACTCTTGGTTTTCTAATTTCACATCAATTAAACCTTTGGTGTTAGCTTTCCACATAGATGCTGCAGCAATGGCCACTTTTTTGTGGTTTTCATTAGTATTGTAAAGAATGGTGAATTTCAACGGATTCGCTTTGCTGTAACCGGCTTCTTCTAAGAGTTTAATGGCTTCTTCATTACGTTGTGCCATCGGTTCTTTTGAATAAGCAGGTTGTTGAATGAGGTGACCTTCTTCGATGTAAGTTGGGGTAAACACATAGGTTGGTGTTTGACCTTGGCCCAATACTTTATCGGTGATCACATTACGATCAAGGGATAAGTTCAAGGCTTTGCGAATATTCACGTTATCAAAAGGTGCTTTCTTATTGTTTAACTCATAAGAATAAGTTGCTAGGGTACGAGTAATGTATACTTCGCCTGGCAATTCTTTTTGTAATTTAGCGAATTGTTCTGGCGGTAAACCATAATTGGTCATGTCTAAATCACCTGCACGATAACGCGCTACATCGGTGCTTGGGTTCTCAATAGCGAGGAATGTAGCGCTATTGATTACGGTTTCTTTATCGTTCCAATAAAGTGGGTTGCGTTCAAATTCAATTTTTTCGTTAATGATGTGGTTAGTCAGTTTATAGGCACCATTACCCACGTAGTTTTCTTTTTTCACCCATGCATCACCCAATTTTTCGACCACTTTTTGTGGTAATGGCAATAAGGATTGGTGAGTCGTTAAACTGACTGCATAAGGCACAGGATTGGTTGCATGAACCACAAAGGTGTAATCATCTTTTGCTTCAACACCTAATTCAGCCGGTTTTTTCTTACCGTCAATGATGTCTTGCGCATTTTCTACTTGTAAATAACTTAAGTAACTTGCATAAGGGGCTGCTGTTGCAGGATCCACTAAACGGCGCCAAGCAAACACGAAATCGTGCGCGGTAACAGGATCACCATTTGACCATTTGGCATCTTTACGTAAATGGAATGTCCACGTTTTGAAGTCCGGCGTGTTTTCCCAGCTTTCAGCTACACCCGGTTGAAGTTTACCTTCAGAGTCTGAGGTGACGAGGCCTTCAAGTAATTGATAAGCAACGTTAGATTCAGGTACACCTTCGGTTTTTTGCGGGTCAAAACTTTGTGGTTCAGCCCCATTATTGATCACGATATGTTGTTTTTCATCTAATTGCGTTCCTTCAGGCACTATAACTGCTTGAGCAGAATAGGAAAGAGCAAGCGCAATGGCAGAGAAAAGTAGTTTGTGTTGCATTTGAGCCTCCTTGTCATTAGGCGATATTTTTATAAAAGGTCTTTCTCTTATTAGCTCAAAAATTTATGTTTGTAAAGATTTGTAAGGTAATTATTTAAAGAAAAATAACGTTTTGTGATTTGTATCTAATAAATCGCGAAAAAATTGCTAAAAGTGATAGTATGAGAGGATAAATTTAGAATGCATTGGTTTTCCCTATCGTAAATATTTTCCTGGACGAATTACCTTTTTAAAGCTAATTATGCTATCGTAAGACAGTCGAATTCAAACAAATCCATTCAAGGAGAATATAATGACAACTCAGTTAGATTCACTTCGTAGTATGACCGTCGTCGTGGCTGATACGGGCGATATTGATGCTATTAAAAAATACCAACCGCAAGATGCAACAACAAACCCATCTTTAATTTTAAGTGCTTCAGCATTACCACAATATGCACCATTAATTGATGAAGCGATTGCTTATGCCAAAGCGCAAAGTGCAGATAAAGCGCAACAATTAATTGATGCAGAAGATAAATTAGCGGTAAACATCGGTTTAGAAATTTTAAAAATTGTCCCAGGACGTATTTCAACTGAAGTGGATGCGCGTCTTTCTTACGATACCCAAGCAACCGTTGAAAAAGCACGTAAACTTATCGCACTTTATAATGCGGCAGGTATTTCAAATGATCGTATCTTGATCAAAATTGCGTCAACATGGCAAGGTATTCGAGCAGCAGAGATTCTTGAAAAAGAAGGCATTAACTGTAACTTAACCTTATTATTCTCCGAAGCGCAAGCACGTGCCTGTGCTGAAGCAGGCGTTTATTTAATTTCGCCATTCGTCGGTCGTATCTTAGACTGGTACAAAGCAAATACTGATAAAAAAGAATATGCGCCAGCAGAAGATCCAGGTGTTATTTCTGTAACCAAAATTTATAACTACTACAAAGAATATGGTTATAAAACCGTGGTGATGGGCGCAAGTTTCCGTAATGTAGGTGAAATTATTGAATTAGCAGGTTGTGACCGTTTAACTATCGCACCCGCTTTACTTAAAGAATTACAAGAAAATTCAACCGCACTTGTACGTAAACTAGACTACAAAGGTGAAGTAAAAGCGAAACCTCAACCATTAACTGAAGCAGAATTCTACTGGCAACATAACAGCGATGCGATGGCTGTTGAGAAATTAGCAGAGGGGATTCGCAAATTTGCAGTTGACCAAGAGAAATTAGAAGCAATGCTTTCAGTAAAACTTTAATTTAAAAAACATGAAAGTGCGGTTAGAAATAACCGCATTTTTTATTCTTACCATAAAATGTTCTAACTCTTAATAATTAGTTCTTGACTAACTCACCAAAGTCATTGAGAATTCAAGATAAGTTTTGCTAAAGCAAACTGGGAACCGCGACTTTTGATACAAAGTGCGGTCATTTTTTTCTTTTTTCGGAGCAAATATATGTCAGGTATTTTTGAACAAACTCCTGCTAATCGTCGTCGTTATGGCGTAGCGATTTTTGTTGGTATTATTGCAGGTTTAATTTCTGCATTCGTAAAATGGGGTGCTGAGCATCCATTCCCACCGCGTAGTCCAATCGATTTTTTCGCGGCTGCATGTAAAGTAGACATCACAGGTTTAAGTCAAGATCAAATTCTTCAAGTCTGTTCACGTGCGTTTTTAAACCCACCACACGTATTCTTACGTGATTATTTAGGTATTGATCCAACTCAAGCAGCATTCACTTTTGCAGATCATGGTTTTGACTGGATTGGCGTGACTCATATTACTTTCTCATTAGTATTTGCTATTGCTTACTGTTTAGTGGCAGAACGTTTTCCTAAAATCAAATTCTGGCAAGGTATTGGTGCAGGTTTAATCGCAGATATTTGTGTGCACTACATCACTTTCCCTGCATTAGGTTTAACACCGCCTGTTACAGAATGGCCATTATATGAACATATTTCTGAATTAGTGGGACATATCTTCTGGTTCTGGACAATTGAAATTATTCGTCGTGATTTACGTAACCGTATTACTCGCGAGCCAGATGCAGAAATTCCACTAAAAGATGCAACTGAATAATTAATCTATATTGCAAAGAATGCTACCGAAAGGTGGCATTTTTGTTTAT
This sequence comes from Parahaemophilus parainfluenzae, assembly GCF_001053575.1. GTDB lineage: Bacteria > Pseudomonadota > Gammaproteobacteria > Enterobacterales > Pasteurellaceae > Haemophilus_D > Haemophilus_D parainfluenzae_S. The sequence goes on from NZ_JVSL01000039.1 coordinate 40,445, forward strand.
GTCGGGAACAAAAGTTATTTTGGGAAAACTAAAGAGCACCATGATTAAAAATAGCTAACAGAAAAGTCATATTAGGATTTCAATAAATTTTTTGTAGTTATCTTTCAAGTTGGTTAGAATAAAGACAATTTTTTGTGATAGGAAAGTGGAATGAAAAAAACACCTTTACTTGCGGTCGGCTTAATGGCTACAGCTGTATTAACTGGTTGTGCGACAAAAGCAGATGGTGAACGCAATGATAAATTAGAAAGTTTTAACCGTACGATGTTTGATTTTAACTATAAAGTCATGGACCGTTATGTGTTAGAACCTGCAGCGAAAGGCTGGCGTGATTACGTGCCGACACCGGTCACAAAAGGTTTATCCAATGTGGCAAATAACTTAGATGAACCAGTGAGCTTTGTGAACCGTTTATTAGAAGGTGAACCGAAAAAAGCCTTTGTTCACTTCAACCGTTTCTGGATTAACTCTACCTTTGGTATCGGTGGATTATTTGACTTTGCCAGTGCAAGCAAAGACTTGCAGGTTTATGATCAGCGTAGCTTTGGTGAAACGTTGGGCACCTATGGTGTAGATGCAGGTACTTATATTGTATTACCAATTTATAATGCGACAACACCTCGTCAATTAACCGGTGCAGTGGTCGATGCGGCTTATACTTATCCTTTCTGGAATTGGGTAGGCGGCCCATGGTCACTGGTGAAATATGGTGTGCAAGCCGTAGATAAACGCTCGAAAACATTGGACCAAACAGAATTGCTCAATCAAGCACAAGATCCTTATGTTACTTTCCGCGAAGCTTACTATCAGAATTTAGAATTTAAAGTAAATGATGGCAAAGTAAAAGAAAGTTCACATAAAGAATTGTCTGATGATGTATTAAAAGAGATTGACTAATCAGAATACTTAATGTTAAAGGAAAATATCATGACTAAAATCATTCACACAGAAAAAGCCCCAGCAGCAATCGGTCCCTATGTTCAAGCGGTAGATTTAGGTAATTTAGTTTTAACATCAGGTCAAATCCCGGTTAATCCAGCAACGGGTGAAGTGCCAAAAGATATTGTAGTTCAGGCACGTCAATCGTTAGAAAACGTGAAAGCGATTATTGAACAGGCTGGTTTGAAAGTAGGTGATATTGTGAAAACCACGGTGTTTGTGAAAGATCTTAATGATTTTGCAGCAGTAAATGCAGAGTATGAGAAATTCTTTAAAGAAAATAATCACCCTAATTTCCCTGCTCGTTCTTGCGTAGAAGTTGCTCGCTTGCCAAAAGATGTTGGCTTAGAAATCGAAGCGATTGCGGTAAGAAAATAATAGGAAAGTGCGGTTAAAATCTGCAGATTTTTTCTACAATAGACTTTACAAGAGCGAGATTAATCACTATAATCTCGCTCCTAAATTGCGCTTAGCGTAAAATTTCTGGTTGGTGCTTGACCTATTCAAGCCCCGTCCAAGACCGTAGGGAATGGTTAGCAATAATCGTCTTAATAATCCTACGTAGATGGTGAACAGAATAAGAATATTTCTTGCTTCTGGGCACCGAAGTCGTCCTAGTCTGAAAGATAACTCTTTCGATGAGGTAAATTAATTCCGAGAAATCGGAGTGTATTCAGGAGCTAAAAGCCAATGGCATTAAATCTTCAAGACAAACAAGCAATTGTTGCCGAAGTAAATGAAGCAGCCAAAGGTGCACTTTCAGCAGTAATCGCGGACTCTCGCGGTGTAACTGTTGATAAAATGACTGAATTACGTAAAGCAGCTCGTGAAGCTGGTGTAACAATGCGCGTTGTTCGTAATACTTTATTACGTCGTGCGGTTGAAGGCACTGATTTCGAATGCTTACAAGATACGTTTGTAGGTCCAACACTTATCGCATTTTCTAATGAACACCCAGGTGCAGCAGCACGTTTATTCAAAGATTTTGCTAAAGCAAACGATAAGTTTGAAATTAAAGGTGCAGCCTTTGAAGGTAAGATCCAAGATGTTGAATTCTTAGCAACATTACCAACTTACGAAGAAGCAATTGCACGTTTAATGGGCACAATGAAAGAAGCTGCGGCAGGCAAACTTGTTCGCACTTTTGCGGCATTACGCGACAAATTACAAGAAGCAGCTTAATCATTAAGCGTTTCTTACTTCATTTAACTTTATTAATTTTAGGAATTGATTGTTATGTCATTAACTAACGAACAAATCATTGAAGCGATCGCTTCTAAATCTGTAACTGAAATCGTTGAATTAATCGCAGCGATGGAAGAAAAATTCGGCGTTTCTGCAGCAGCAGTAGCAGCAGCTCCAGCAGCTGGCGGTGCAGCAGCAGCGGCAGAAGAAAAAACTGAATTCGACGTAGTTCTTGCTGAAGCTGGTGCTAACAAAGTAGCAGTTATCAAAGCAGTACGTGGTGCAACTGGTTTAGGCTTAAAAGAAGCTAAAGACTTAGTTGAATCTGCTCCAGCTAACTTAAAAGAAGGCGTTTCTAAAGAAGAAGCTGAAGCACTTAAGAAAGAATTAGAAGAAGCTGGTGCAAAAGTAGAAATCAAATAATTTTTGATTCACTTATGTCCTGTTTCTCAGGCTTAATGGCTGGTGGTTTACCATCAGCCATTTTGTGCTATCAAAAACAGCACAAAAAAACAGATAGGCATTTTCCGTTTAATGGTATCTGTTTCCACTTAAATTAATCAGACGTTTTAATTTAAGTAGCCCACTACAGAAGTAAGGTTCAGAGTGCGGTATCCGAAACGGCGTCAATCTCCGATATAAATAAAAAACGTCAATTAATTTGACCGCACTTTTTTATATCAACTCGGTCTCACTAAAATTTACAGAGGAAAACCAATAATGGGTTACTCCTATACTGAGAAAAAACGAATTCGTAAAGACTTCGGCAAACGTCCGCAAGTTTTAAATGTACCTTATTTATTAACTATCCAATTAGATTCTTTTGATAAATTCATTCAAAAAGATCCTGAAGGTCAACAAGGCTTAGAAGCTGCATTCCGTTCTGTTTTTCCAATCGTAAGCAATAACGGTTATACAGAATTACAATATGTTGATTACCGTTTAGAAGAACCAGAATTTGATGTACGTGAATGTCAAATTCGTGGTTCAACTTATGCAGCAGGTTTACGCGTAAAATTACGTTTAGTTAGCTACGATAAAGAATCTTCATCACGCGCAGTCAAAGACATTAAAGAAAGCGAAGTATATATGGGTGAAATCCCATTAATGACTGACAACGGTACCTTTGTCATCAATGGTACTGAGCGTGTTATAGTTTCACAATTACACCGTAGCCCGGGCGTATTCTTTGATTCTGACAAAGGTAAAACACACTCTTCAGGTAAAGTGCTTTATAACGCACGCATTATCCCTTACCGTGGTTCTTGGTTAGATTTTGAATTTGATCCAAAAGATAACTTATATGCGCGTATTGACCGCCGTCGTAAATTACCGGCAACCATTATTTTACGTGCGTTAGGTTACACCGTTGAAGAAATCTTAAACTTATTCTTCGACAAAGTAACTTTTGAGATCGCTGGCAATAAATTACTCATGACATTAGTGCCAGAACGTTTACGTGGTGAAACGGCGACATTTGATATTGAAGCAAATGGCAAAGTCTATGTAGAACGCGGTCGTCGTATCACAGCTCGTCACATCAAAGCATTAGAAAAAGATAATGTGACACAAGTTGAAGTGCCAACTGAATATATCGCAGGTAAAGTTGCCGCGAAAGATTACGTTGATCTTGAATCAGGTGAAATTATTTGCCCAGCAAATGGCGAAATTTCTTTAGAAGTGTTAGCGAAATTATCGCAAGCAGGCTATAAAGTTATCGAAACATTATTCACGAATGACTTAGATTACGGTCCGTATATTTCTGAAACATTACGTGTTGATCCAACTTACGATCGTGTAAGTGCATTATATGAAATCTATCGTATGATGCGTCCAGGTGAACCACCTACACCAGAATCTTCAGAAGCATTATTCAATAACTTATTCTTCTCTGCAGAACGTTATGATTTATCTGCAGTAGGTCGTATGAAGTTTAATCGCTCATTAGGTATTCCTGAAGGTGAGGGCACAGGTATTTTAAGTAACGACGATATCATTCGTGTGATGAAAAAACTCATCGATATCCGTAATGGTCGTGGTGAAGTGGATGATATCGACCACTTGGGTAACCGTCGTATTCGTTCTGTGGGTGAAATGGCAGAAAACCAATTCCGTATTGGTTTAGTTCGTGTAGAAAGAGCCGTTAAAGAGCGTTTATCTTTAGGCGATTTAGATGCGATCACGCCACAAGACTTAATTAATCCAAAACCAATTTCTGCGGCAGTGAAAGAATTCTTTGGTTCTTCACAACTTTCGCAATTCATGGACCAAAACAACCCATTATCAGAAGTAACACACAAACGTCGTATTTCTGCATTAGGTCCAGGCGGTTTAACGCGTGAACGTGCTGGCTTTGAGGTGCGTGACGTACATAACACTCACTATGGTCGTTTATGTCCAATCGAAACCCCTGAAGGTCCAAACATCGGTTTGATCAACTCACTTTCTGCGTTTGCTCGTACTAACGATTATGGTTTCTTAGAAACACCATATCGTAAAGTGGTTGATGGTCAAGTAACCGAAGAAATCGAATATTTATCTGCAATTGATGAAGCAAACTACATCATTGCACAGGCGAACTCAAACCTTGATGAGAACAATCGCTTTACAGATGCATTCGTTACTGCACGTGGTGAACGTGGTGAATCAGGTCTTTATAAACCAGAAGAAATTCACTATATGGACGTTTCAACCCAACAAGTTGTATCTGTGGCAGCAGCGTTAATTCCATTCTTAGAGCATGACGATGCGAACCGTGCCTTAATGGGTGCGAACATGCAACGTCAAGCGGTTCCTACTTTACGTGCTGATAAGCCGTTAGTGGGTACAGGTATGGAAAAACCAATCGCACTTGACTCAGGTGTGGCGGTTGTAGCGAAACGTGGTGGTACAGTTCAATATGTTGATGCTTCTCGTATCGTTATTAAAGTAAATGAAGACGAAACTGTAGCAGGCGAAGCGGGTATTGATATTTATAACTTAATTAAATACACCCGTTCTAACCAAAATACCTGTATCAACCAAATTCCTTGTGTGAATTTAGGCGATCCAATTAACCGTGGTGAAGTGTTAGCAGATGGTCCTTCAACAGACTTAGGTGAATTAGCATTAGGTCAAAATATCCGTGTGGCGTTCATGCCTTGGAACGGTTATAACTTCGAAGACTCAATGTTAGTTTCCGAGCGTGTTGTACAACAAGACCGCTTCACGACAATCCACATTCAAGAATTATCTTGTGTGGCGCGTGATACTAAATTAGGTTCTGAAGAAATCACTGCGGATATTCCAAACGTAGGTGAATCTGCATTAAGCAAATTGGATGAATCAGGTATCGTTTATGTGGGTGCTGAAGTGAAAGGTGGCGACATCTTAGTCGGTAAAGTCACCCCTAAAGGTGAAACGCAATTAACACCAGAAGAAAAATTGTTACGTGCAATCTTCGGTGAAAAAGCATCTGATGTGAAAGACTCTTCATTACGTGTACCAAATAGCGTAAGCGGTACTGTAATTGACGTTCAAGTCTTCACCCGTGATGGCGTAGAAAAAGACAAACGTGCATTAGAAATTGAAGAAATGCAGTTAAAACAAGCTAAGAAAGACCTTTCTGATGAATTAGAAATCTTAGAAGCTGGCTTGTTTGCTCGTGTGCGCAATGTCCTTATCGCTGGCGGTATTGATGCGGCTCAATTAGATAAAATGGATCGCACAAAATGGTTAGAACAAACCATTTCAGATGAAAAAAAACAAAACCAATTAGAACAGCTTGCTGAGCAATATGAAGAGTTACGTAAAGAGTTTGAACACAAACTTGAAGTAAAACGTAAGAAAATCATTAAAGGCGATGACCTAGCACCAGGCGTGTTAAAAGTGGTTAAAGTTTACCTAGCGGTGAAACGTCACATCCAACCGGGTGATAAAATGGCGGGTCGTCACGGTAACAAAGGTGTTATCTCAAAAATCAACCCTGTGGAAGACATGCCATACGATGAAAACGGTCAACCGGTTGAAATCGTATTGAACCCACTGGGTGTACCATCTCGTATGAACATCGGTCAGATCTTAGAGACCCACTTAGGCTTAGCTGCTAAAGGTATCGGTGATCAAATCAATGCGATGATCAAACAAAAACAAGATGTTGAGAAACTTCGTGGCTATATGCAAAAAGCATACGATTTAGGTCATGGCGCACAAAAAGTGGATTTAAGCACCTTTAGTGATGACGAAATCATGCGTTTAGCAGAAAACCTACGTAAAGGTTTACCGGTAGCAACACCAGTGTTTGATGGTGCTGATGAGCAAGAAATCAAAGAAATGTTGAAACTTGGTGGCTTACCAACTTCAGGTCAGATCACATTATACGATGGCCGTACAGGTGAGAAATTCGAGCGTCCAGTAACTGTAGGTTATATGTACATGCTCAAATTGAACCACTTAGTTGATGACAAAATGCATGCTCGTTCAACTGGTTCTTATAGTCTTGTTACTCAACAACCACTTGGTGGTAAAGCACAATTCGGTGGTCAACGTTTCGGTGAGATGGAGGTATGGGCACTTGAAGCATACGGTGCGGCTTACACCTTACAAGAAATGTTAACTGTGAAATCCGATGACGTGAACGGCCGTACGAAGATGTATAAAAACATCGTTGGTGGCAACCAGCAAATGGATCCGGGTACACCGGAATCTTTCAACGTAATTATGAAAGAAATCCGTTCACTTGGTTTGAATATCGAGTTAGACGAAGAGTAATCGACAAACCTGTCTTCCTCTGTTCGCAGGGGAAGCCAAAGGAAGAAATCGCCGAAGTGCGGTTAAAAAACAAAAGATTTTTGACCGCACTTTGAAACCCTTAACTCCGACAGGAGACTATTTGTGAAAGACTTAGTTAAGTTTTTAAAAGCACAATCAAAAACGAGTGAAGATTTTGATGTGATTAAAATTGGGTTAGCTTCTCCAGACATGATCCGTTCTTGGTCATTTGGTGAAGTTAAAAAACCTGAAACAATCAACTATCGTACGTTCAAACCTGAGCGTGACGGTCTTTTCTGTGCACGTATTTTCGGGCCAGTAAAAGATTACGAATGTTTATGCGGTAAATATAAACGCTTAAAACACCGTGGTGTGATTTGTGAAAAATGTGGTGTTGAAGTAACACAAACTAAAGTACGTCGTGAACGTATGGGCCACATTGAATTGGCTTGTCCTGTGGCGCACATTTGGTTCTTAAAATCACTTCCGTCTCGTATCGGTTTATTACTTGATATGCCGTTACGTGATATTGAGCGTGTGCTTTATTTTGAAATGTACATCGTGACCGAACCGGGTATGACCGATTTGGAACGTGGACAGTTATTAACTGAAGAACAATTCCTTGATGCAGAAGACCGTTGGCAAGATGAATTCGAAGCGAAAATGGGTGCTGAAGCAATTCAAGATTTACTAAAAGGTATTGATCTTGAAGTGGAATGTGAAAAATTACGTGAAGAGTTACAAGAAACTAACTCTGAAACAAAACGTAAAAAAATCACTAAACGCTTAAAATTATTAGAAGCGTTCCAACAGTCTGGTAATAAACCAGAGTGGATGGTGATGACTGTATTACCGGTACTTCCACCAGATTTACGTCCGTTAGTACCATTAGATGGTGGTCGTTTTGCAACTTCTGACTTGAACGATTTATATCGTCGCGTGATCAACCGTAACAACCGTTTAAAACGTTTATTAGATTTAATCGCACCAGATATTATCGTGCGTAACGAAAAACGTATGTTACAAGAATCTGTTGATGCGTTATTAGATAATGGTCGTCGTGGTCGTGCGATTACGGGTTCTAACCGTCGTCCATTGAAATCACTTGCGGATATGATCAAAGGTAAACAAGGTCGTTTCCGTCAAAACTTATTAGGTAAACGTGTTGACTATTCAGGCCGTTCTGTAATCACTGTAGGTCCATACTTGCACTTACACCAATGTGGTTTACCGAAGAAAATGGCATTGGAATTATTCCGTCCGTTTATCTACGCAAAATTAGAAAGCCGTGGTTATGCAACTACAATCAAAGCGGCTAAGAAAATGGTTGAGCGTGAAGATGCGATCGTTTGGGATATCTTGGCAGAAGTTATTCGTGAGCACCCAATTCTATTGAACCGTGCACCGACACTTCACCGTTTAGGTATCCAAGCGTTTGAACCACTTCTAATCGAAGGTAAAGCAATCCAGTTACACCCGCTCGTTTGTGCGGCGTTCAACGCGGACTTCGATGGTGACCAAATGGCGGTTCACGTACCATTAACACTTGAAGCTCAGTTAGAAGCGCGTGCGTTAATGATGTCAACCAACAACGTACTTTCACCAGCAAACGGTGATCCTATTATCGTTCCATCACAAGACGTGGTATTAGGTCTTTACTATATGACCCGTGAAAAAGTGAACGGTAAAGGCGAAGGCATGTTATTGCAAGATCCGCGCGAAGCTGAAAAAGCCTATCGCACAGGTGAAGCAGAGTTACATTCTCGCGTTAAAGTACGTATTACTGAATATGTGAAAAATGAAGCTGGCGAATTCGAAGAGAAAACCACATTAACCGATACCACTATCGGTCGTGCAATCTTATGGATGATCGCGCCAAAAGGTATGCCTTATTCATTGTTTAACCAAACATTAGGTAAAAAAGCAATTTCTAAACTTATCAACGAAGCTTATCGTCGTTTAGGTTTGAAAGAAGCAGTAATGTTTGCTGACCATATTATGTATACCGGTTTTGCTTATGCTGCACGTTCAGGTTCTTCTGTGGGTATCGACGATATGGTTATCCCAGAGAAAAAATACGAAATTATTTCTGCAGCGGAAGCTGAAGTGGCTGAAATTCAAGAACAGTTCCAATCTGGTCTTGTAACAGCCGGTGAGCGTTATAACAAAGTCATCGATATTTGGGCTGCAGCAAATGAGCGTGTAGCTAAAGCGATGATGGAAAACTTATCTCAGGAAGAAGTTATCAACCGTGAAGGTAATCCTGAGAAACAAGCCTCTTTCAACAGTATCTTTATGATGGCTGACTCTGGTGCGCGTGGTTCTGCAGCTCAGATTCGTCAGTTAGCAGGTATGCGTGGTTTGATGGCGCGTCCAGATGGTTCGATCATAGAAACTCCAATTACAGCGAACTTCCGTGAAGGTTTGAACGTACTTCAGTACTTTATTTCAACCCACGGTGCGCGTAAAGGTTTGGCGGATACCGCATTAAAAACAGCAAACTCTGGTTACTTAACTCGTCGTTTAGTTGACGTAGCACAAGACTTAGTGATCGTTGAAGATGACTGTGGTACGCACGAAGGTTTAGTCATGACCCCATTAATCGAAGGTGGTGATGAGAAAGTTCCACTTCGCGAATTAGTGTTAGGTCGTGTTGTGGCTGAAGATGTGTATAAACCAGGTACAGAAGAAGTATTAATTGCACGTAACACTTTATTAGATGAAAAACTTTGTGATGTGTTAGATGCAAACTCAGTGGACAGCGTAAAAGTACGTTCTGTTGTAACTTGTGATACTGACTTCGGTGTATGTGCGAAATGTTACGGTCGTGACTTAGCGCGAGGTCACCTCATCAACCAAGGTGAAGCAGTTGGTGTTATCGCTGCTCAATCTATCGGTGAACCAGGTACACAGTTAACCATGCGTACGTTCCACATCGGTGGTGCAGCTTCTGCAGCAGCGAAAGAATCTAGCGTACAAATCAAAAACAACGGTACTTTACACCTTGCTAATGCGAAATTCGTTGTTAATGACGAAGGTAAATTAGTTTTAACTTCTCGTAATACTGAATTAACCGTAACTGATGCATTTGGTCGTACGAAAGAGCACTATAAAGTGCCTTACGGTACTGTATTGAATAAAGCAGACGGTCAAGAAGTATCCGCGGGTGAAACAGTGGCAAACTGGGATCCACATACTATGCCAGTTGTCTCTGAGGTATCAGGTTTTGTGAAATTCGTTGATATTGTGGACGGTTTAACCGTAACGCGTCAAACGGATGAATTAACCGGTCTTTCTTCTATCGTGGTACAAGACGTGGGTGAACGTGCAACAGCAGGTAAAGATTTACGTCCAACCATCAAATTAGTTGATGCAAAAGGTAACGATATCTTCTTACCTGAAACTGACGTTATTGCGCAATACTTCTTACCAGGTAAAGCAATCGTAAGTTTAGATGACGGTGCGGAAGTGAAAGTGGGTGAACCACTTGCACGTATTCCACAAGAATCTGTGGGTACTAAAGATATTACCGGTGGTCTTCCACGCGTTGCTGATTTATTCGAAGCACGTAAACCGAAAGAGCCTGCAATCTTGGCAGAAATTTCAGGTATCGTGTCCTTTGGTAAAGAAACCAAAGGTAAACGTCGCTTATTAATCACCCCAACTGAAGGTGAAATCTACGAAGAAATGATTCCAAAATGGCGTCAACTCAACGTATTTGAAGGTGAGATGGTTGAACGTGGTGACGTGATTTCTGATGGTGCAGAGACTCCGCATGATATCTTACGTTTACGCGGTGTTCGTGCTGTAACTGAATATATCGTGAACGAAGTGCAAGAAGTTTACCGCTTACAAGGGGTAAAAATTAACGATAAGCACATCGAAGTTATCGTACGTCAAATGTTACGTAAAGCAGTCATCACGAAAGCTTATGACAGCGAATTCCTTGAAGGGGAACAAGTTGAAGTGGCTCGCGTGAAAATTGTAAACCGTAAACGTGAAGCGGAAGGTAAACCACCAGTTGAATTCGAACGTGAATTACTTGGTATTACCAAAGCGTCATTGGCGACAGAATCCTTCATTTCTGCGGCATCGTTCCAAGAAACCACTCGCGTGCTTACTGAAGCAGCGGTGGCGGGTAAACGTGATGAATTACGCGGCTTGAAAGAGAACGTAATCGTAGGTCGTTTAATCCCTGCTGGTACTGGTTTTGCGTATCACCAAGGTCGTCACAAAAAACGTATTGTAGACGATGTTGTGATTAAATTGTCTGAAGACGATGAAGCAGCAATTGCTGATGAATTCGTGATGACAGCAGATGATGCAACAACTAACTTAGCAGAAATGCTTAATATGGCAGATGATGCGGAGTAATCGCTAATTGCTAAAAAAGAAAACCCGAGTTTAGGCTCGGGTTTTTTATTATCTTAATACAGAAAGTGCGGTCAGTTTTTGATGCGTTTTTCGTTTGGAAAAGTATCGTAAAAATGACCGCACTTTCTTTTAATCAATAAAAAAGCCACCTTATCGGTGGCTTTGAAATATTTTGCTTAAGATGAGATTACCAACCTTTTACAACGCCATCTTTAAAGTGTTTTTTCGCTTCTTGGTAAACTTCTTCAGTTTGGTATGCTTTCACGAAATCTTGGATCGCTTTGCTGTCTTTGTTATCAGTACGTGCAACGATGATGTTTACGTATGGAGAATCTTTATCTTCTACGAATACGCCATTATCTTGTGCATTTAAGCCAACTTGACCCGCATAAGTGTTATTTACAACAGCAAGATCAACATCATCTAATGCACGAGCTGCAACAGAGGTATCTACTTCAGAAATTTTTAAGTTTTTCGGATTTTCAACGATATCTGCGACAGTTGAAAGAAGATCGTTAGAATTTTTAAGTTTGATCAAACCTTGTTTCTCAAGAAGGATTAATGCACGACCACGGTTTGATGGGTCATTTGGCACCACAACTTTCGCACCGTCTTTTAATTCATTTACATTTTTGATGGTTTTAGAATAGCCAGCAAGCGGGTAAACAAAGGTATTACCAACAATCACTAAGTTGTTTAAGTTTTTTGCTTTTACATCTTCATCTAAATAAGGTTTGTGTTGCATTGCGTTAGCATCTAAATCACCTTTAGATACAGCAGTGTTTGGTAATGCGTAGTCATTGAATAAAACAAATTCAACATTTAAGTTGTATTTATCTTTTGCGACTTTTGCAGCAGTTTCTGCAACTTGGTGCTCAGGACCAGCCATTACACCAACTTTGATTGATGTTGGAGCAGGTGCAGTTGATGCTGCATCTGCTTTTTTCTCTTCTTTACAACCTGTTAATACTAATGTTGATGCGATAGCGGTGATAGCAAATAAGTTTTTTAATTTCATGTTTTTTCCTTGTTGTGAATAAAATGGTATAGAAAATAATTAACGGTGATCCACTCGTTTTGCGAGCGTGTCGCCTAATTTTTGACTGAGCATCACGATAATCACGATAACAATCGTTGCTGCCCAAGTTACCGATGGCATATTGCGATAGACACCATAGTTAATGGCAAGGCTTCCTAAACCGCCACCGCCTTGGGTTCCCGCCATGGCGGTATAGCCAATTAATGTCACGAAAGTGAGCGTAATCGCATTAATGAGCGTAGGTAGGGATTCAGGCAAATAGAATTTACGAATAATTTGCCAATTGGTTGCGCCCATAGCTTTTGCTGTTTCAGTCAAACCGGTTGGGATCTCAAAAAGTGCATTACTCGTAAGACGTGCAAAAAATGGCGTTGCGGCTGCACTTAATGAGACAATCGCTGCATTAGAACCAATACTGCCGCCAGGAAGCAACCAGCTCGTTAGCGGAATTAAAGCGAGTAATAAAATAATATAAGGAATTGAACGCCCGATATTAATAATGACGTTTAAAAACGCATTGAGTTTTTTGTTTTCTAAAATCGCCCCTTTATTGGTTAAAAAGGTTAAAAAACCCAGTGGTAAGCCTAATAAAGCGGCAATTAATGTCGATAATACTGACATATAAACCGTTTCAATGGTCGATACCGTTAATAAACTCGCAAAATTATCGGGGAATTGTTGGCTAAATGTTGCCCATAAATCATTGAACATAGCCTAGCACCTCTACTCGAACGTTATTTTCCATTAAATAAACTTTGGCTTGCGTAATCGCATCTTCATCACCTTCAACCTCCGCAATGGTAAAGCCAAATTTTACGCCACCGGCATAATCAATTTGTGAGGTTAAGATACTGAGCTCTACGCCAAATTTTTTCGATGCTTGAGAAAGTAATGGGGCATCGACGGAGCGACCAGTAAATTCAAATTTGATGATCGGATACGATTTGGCATGTTTTGGCGTATCAGATAAATTTTCTAAATATTCTTCCGGCAATGTAATGTGGAAAGTCGAACTGATAAATTCTTGGGCCAATTCTGTTTTCGGATTAGAGAAAATTTCGCTAACCGTGCCTTGTTCAATCAGACGGCCTTTATCAATTACGGCAACTTGATCGCAGATGCGTTTAACCACTTCCATTTCATGGGTAATAAGAAGAATGGTGATACCTAAAGTGCGGTTGATTTCTTTTAATAATTTTAGAATGGATTGAGTTGTAGCCGGATCTAATGCGCTAGTCGCTTCATCACAAAGTAAGACTTTTGGATCGCTTGCAAGTGCACGCGCAATAGCTACACGTTGTTTTTGACCACCAGAGAGATTAGCAGGATACACATTATGTTTATCACTTAATCCAACAAGCGCTAAAAGTGCGGTCGTTTTTTCTTGAATTTCTGCTTTCGGTTTATTTTCTAATTCAAGTGGCAATGCCACGTTTTCAAAAACGGTTCGAGAGGTCAACAAATTAAAATGTTGGAAAATCATGCCGATTTGACGGCGTGTTTTCACTAATTCTGCTTCAGAAAGTTGAGTCAGATCCACATCATCGATAATCACTGCACCGTGAGTCGGTCTTTCTAATAAGTTTACACAACGGATAAGTGTACTTTTACCAGCACCAGAGGCGCCAATGACACCGCAAATCTGTCCCTTAGGCACATGTAATGAAACATTATCAAGTGCGGTCAGTTTTTTATCTGGAAGTGTAAAAATCTTCGTAATGTTATTTAGCTTAATCATATAAGCCCTTGTTCTCAGTTAATATTTGAATTTCATTTGTATTCTAGACGTCTAGAATGCTGTGTCAATATCTTAGGGGATCTTTTTTAGACGGATCGGTTATGACTTATTATTGCTTATATTAAGGATAAAAGGGATAATTTTGTCTTAAGAAAAGATAAATGAGAAAATATATGAAGAAAGCTGTTTTTTTAGATCGTGATGGCACTTTAAATATCGACCATGGTTATGTCCATAAAATTGATGATTTCCAATTCATAGAAGGCAGCATTGATGCATTAAAAGCATTAAAAGAAATGGGATATCTTTTAGTTTTAGTGACCAATCAATCAGGCATTGCACGTGGATATTTTTCAGAAGATCAGTTTTTACAACTTACAGAATGGATGGATTGGTCGTTAGCTGATCGTGGTGTGGATTTAGATGGCATCTACTATTGTCCTCATCATCCAGAAGGGAAAGGCGAATATAAAGAAGACTGTGAATGCCGAAAACCGAAATCAGGCATGTTATTAGAGGCGATTAAAGCGCTGAGAATCGATCCTGCACAATCTATTATGGTCGGTGATAAGATTGAAGATCTTAAAGCAGGCATTGGTGCAAAAGTGAAAACGAATATTTTAGTGCGAACAGGCAAACCTATTACAGAAGAGGGTGAGAATCTCGCTGATTATGTTTTGGATTCCATTGCAGATTTGCCAAGAATAGCAAAACGATTAATTAAGTAACAAAAATGATCTATTTTTTGTGCGAATAGGCGAAAAGATCTTCAATCAATAAAAAATTTACATTTTTTTACAAAAAGATCTTGCAAAGGCATCTGAAATGCCTATAATACGCCCCACACAACGACGCGCTGTTGTGACTCTTAAGAAAAACCAGTGC
>NZ_JVSL01000040.1:0-141944 GCF_001053575.1 Parahaemophilus parainfluenzae
AAGCCTCGTGGCGTGTATTTATACAGTATTGATTGGATCCAGGAGTAATCATAATGAAAATAAATCAACTATCTCTAGCTATCGGGGTTGGAATCATGACAATTAGTGTCTCTTCCATCGCTGATAATTACGGCGGGTCTGCCGAAGGAACCGCACTTTACGACAAGGTATTTTATCAAATCGGCGGAGGCTCCGCCGTTATGCCGTCCCCAGAACAGATATGATAGATTTAAAAAATAAATTAAGTAATATATCTAAAAATAAAACATAACCTGTACAAACAGGATATAAAATAACTATATAAAAATATGTGAAACATAAAATTAATAGCATTTAAAAGGGGTGAAAATAGGTTAAAGCCTTGTTCTACCGTTCTAAGTTTTTCCTATTATGCTACTTATTTGTAGATTTGACATATGTTCTTGTGTCTGATTGTGTATTCGGTATTATAACGGTATAAACCTTGCTATTTCGTTTGGAAAATCAGAATATGGCTGCTTTACCTACATCACTGATGCCTAAGTTGCCCTTTCGGGCACCGCCGAAGTAACTTTCATCGGTTTCAATTTCACCATCAAACATCCCCAAATGAGAAATCGTTTGATAAATGAGCAAGTGTAAGCGATGAAAATAATAAGTGCTAGTATTTTTGTTTACATTAACCAACTCGCTTGCTATTCTAGCAGTAACTCCTACTACAAATAGCTAAATGAGCTTAGTTTGTTTATTCTGACTTAAACGACTTTTCTCATAAAGTTATTCTAATCTAAATGGAATGTTATTTCGTTATCTAGCATAGCCCCTTAAACAATTAAAACGACATGTGCAATATGATTTACATCTATAGAAATATTGAAACAACGATAATTGTTATTTGCTCTTATTTCTTTGGAAAGAAAATAACTTGTATCTAACATATTTAGGTTATCGGGTAAGCCTATGCCATTGGCTTTAAAAAAGGCCTCTTTTCTTGTCCAAAATGACAAAAACAAATTTTCTTTATTCTCCAATTTTTCTTTTTCATAAAGGCTATACTCTTTATCAGATAATACATATTTTGCGATATCAGAATAATCCTTGTTTTTTATGTCTTCTATATCTATCCCCAATTCAAATTTTTTACTTACTCCAATCAAGAACATCGTATCACAGTGTGAGATAGAAAAATGTACCTCCATATTTTCTAAATATGGTTTACCGTATTGAGTTTTTAACAGCTTAATATTCTTAGGTGAGATATTAGAAAGATAATTAGCCAGAATAATTTTTGTTAGAGCTCTCCTAGCGATAGCTTTCTTTATTAGAATAGATGTTTTATATTGATTAGCTAAGTTTATTTCTTGCTTAGATAATATATGACAGAATAAATTCCTTACATGCTTATCTAGCACTCTATCATTATCAAAAGAGTAGTAAAAAATGTCAACATCTCGCATTAGAGTATTATACTTACTAACCTTCATAGATTTTAATTCATCCATGATATTTATTTCTCAACTTATTTTTAAACAATAGGTATTTAGATTAATTTAATAATTACAAACCATTTTTTACCCTTCTATATAAAAGAATACATAAAAGTGATAACCCACATATCAGAGTGCCGATAGAGAGACAGTTAAAGAAAAAATCAATTTCTTGATCTTTGGTTAGGAAAACACCTATATATGCACCGACAATAGAACCCAGTCGACCGCTAGCCATAGACCAACCAATGCCAGTCGCTCTTATGTTTTCGTGATAAATAGTAGCAGAAACAATATTAATACCATTTTGTGCGCCAGCTATAGTAAAGCCTACTAAAAAAACAAAGAATAATAACCAATTATAATCATCAATAAAATTAGGAGTAAGCAATAAGAAAATCACACTTGTTAAATATGATAAAGATAATATAAGAAAAGATTCTTTTTTATAATCAATCAGTATAGCTAATAAAAAAGCACCAAAAGTCCCCCCTAAAGGTAGCATTGAAGCTAGAAAATTAATTTTATCTAACGAAAATAGAACATCAAATAGAATAGGTATCCAGTAAGCCAATAGATAAAAAACCATCAAAGAGAAGAAAAACGTTAACCATAGAAATATGGTATAAAAGGCATTCTCTTTTTTGAAAAGATATTTAACTGTTGGCAATAAATAATTATCACAAACATCTGTAGAATTAATTTTTTCCAATAATACATCGATGTGAATACCATTTATCTTTTCAAGAATTATTCTTAATTTTTCGAAATTACCATATTTAAGTCGATTACGTACTAAAAATTCTAATGACTCTGGTAAACTTACCACTACTATAATGATAGATAGAATAGGTAATATACCTCCTATATAAAATAACCAATGCCAACTAAACTCTTGAAGTAACCAACTAGAAATTATTCCGCCTAAACTAATTCCTAGGGTAAATCCGCTCCAGCTTAAAGTGCATAAGAGCATTTTATATCTTTGAGGAGAATACTCTGAACATAAAGCTATACAAATTGGCATAGCTCCCCCTAACCCCAGTCCAGTAAGAAATCTAAATAATACTAATAAAAAGAGATCATTAACAAAACCGCATAAAATTGTTGTAACACCGTATAATGCTATAGATACTATCAGTATAAATTTTCTACCAAACTTATCTGCTAACGAACCGAATAACATACTTCCTAGCATGAGACCTAATACACCAGATACAAATAAATAAGAAACATTAACAGAGGATAATAACATTTCTTTTTTTAATAAAGGGGCAATATACGCAACTATTGCAATATCATAGCCATCTAATAATACAATAAAAAAACAGATAGCAATAACCTTCCACTGGAAAGTGGTGATTTTAGTTTGGACAATAAATGATTCCATAATATTTCCCATATCTAACTTAATAAAATCTTAATTTAGCTATTCTAAGACTTTATTATTTAGGTTTGCTATTACGAATAGTAATATATTATCAGTCTAATTTATCAATAAGACTTTCCCAACTTTTTATGGTCGGATTTTTCATTAACAATGAAAATTTAATATTTTTATCATATTTTTTAGTTAGTTGTTCTGCTATGCTCATTAATGCTAAAGAATGTAATCCTATGGAAATTAAATTTGAGTCATAAGGTACATTCTTCACATCAATCCCTAATGTGTTAGCTACAATGGCTATTAATTCATCTTTCATGTTAGTATTCCTTGCATTTTTTACAATTAAAAATAATTTCTTGTATACCGTAAATAATCTTTCTAATAGTATCTTCATCTCTCAAAAAGAAATGCCCCCCTGGAAATGATGTTATTCCTTTCCACTGAGTAGTCCAAAACTTCCACATTTCTACTGAGTGAGGTGTTGTAACTTGATCATCATTACCAATGATAACCCATAATGGTCGTTCTAGAATAAGTTTATCATTATTAATTAAATCTTCATTTACACATAAATCATTTTGAAGAATCTTTAAAAAGAACGTAAGAATTTCAGTATCATCAATTATTAATTGAGGAATACCACCATAATTCTTGGCTTTATCTAAAATTGTCTCTTGAGACCATTGTGATGGATGTACTACAGCATTTCTTAACGTAGATGTTTCTGGTCTACCGCTAAGAACTACCAACTCTATATTTCTTTCTAGTTTAAGCTGTTTTAAACTCTTAATTAGATGCCATATTAATGCTGCCCCAAAACTATGCCCAAATAAGATAATGTTTTCTTTGGTTATAGATAAAATTTGCTCAAGAACGTCACCAACCAAACTGTCTACATTATCTATCAACGCCTCATTGCACCTTGTCCCATGCCCAGGGTATTCAATTGGGTATACGGAAAGCCAATCCGTTGCATATTTCGACCATAAGCCATACATTGACGCACTACTACCTGCTGATGGCAGACAGAATAAGCTATATTTTTTGTTCATAGATACTAAGTAATTTGTAGGTATTGAAATTGTAGGCATTATACCAGATAATAAATAAAAATCATTATCATTATTAATTACAAGGGAGGTTATTTTGAGCCAGCTATATGTTCCATTTAGTCAGCAAAGAATAGAACTTTATCAATCATTAGGGTACTGGCAGGGACAAAATCATTTTGATTTTCTTACAGAAATTTGTCGAACTTATGGTGATAAGATCGCCCTTGCTGAAGGAGAATCTTTTCTTACATATAAGGAATTATATCAAGCCACTATAAATTTTGGAGAATTTCTAAAAGAAATCGGGATTAAAAAGGATAGTTTTATAATACTTCAAGCCCCAAACAGTATAGACTTTCTTATTGCTTTATTTGGTATTTATTATGCTGGGGCTAGACCTATATTTAGTCTGTATGGACACAGGTCACATGAAATATACCATATTACTAAATCTTCTAATGCGACTGTTTATCTCAGGATTAAAGATCAAACTACAGACAATTCAGCGGAGGATATAGTCTGCCATATGCCAAATTATCCTGAATCTCTTCAAATTATTCGAACATTTAATCGGGGTGAAATTATTTCACTCCCACAATTTTCCGTTTACTCATCCTTACCTAGAGCGACAGAAGCAACATCCATTGCATTTCTTCAATTATCTGGGGGAACTACTGGTATACCGAAACTTATACCAAGAACACATGATGAATATCTTTATTCGGTAAGAGAAAGTGCAAAAATCTCCGGATTAAAGAAAGATTCCGTGCAACTAGTTGCTCTACCAATTTCTCACAACTTTGCCATGAGCTCTCCTGGTGTCCTTGGAGCTCTTTATGTGGGAGCAAAAATAGTAATTGCAGAAAACGGTAGTCCAGATACTTGTTTCGAGCTTATTCAAAAACATAAAGTTACTCAGGTATCGTTAGTACCATCATTAGTAAGTTTATGGGTAAATAGCAGTAAAATAAAATACTATGATCTTAGTACATTAGAAGTAATTCAAGTAGGAGGAGCTAGACTATCTCCAGTACTTGCCGAAAAATTTATTAATTTTTTTCCTAAAGTAATATTACAGCAAGTTTATGGAATGGCTGAAGGATTAGTTAACTACACTAGATTAGATGATAATCTTGAAACAATCATTTACAGTCAAGGAACTCCGATATCTGCACATGATGAAATAGTTATTGTTGATGAAAATTTAATTCCATTACCTAAAGGTGACATCGGGGAAATTATAACCCGAGGCCCCTATACTATTAATGGTTACTATAATGCAGATACCATTAATAAAAAATCCTTTACTCAAGATGGTTTTTATAGAACAGGGGATTTAGGATATATAAATGAAAAAGGAAATATCGTTGTAACTGGAAGATGTAAGGAATTAATTAATCGAGGTGGTGAGAAAATTATTCCGAGTGAACTTGAGACAATATTACTAAAACATCCATTAATTAAAGATATATCGATAGTCGGTATTCCTGATGAACTATTAGGTGAGAAGATCCATGGGTATATTATGACATATAATAATAAAACTGTTCATCTTATCGAGATTAGAGAGTTTTTAGAAAAACAAGGTGTGGATAAGAATCGTATGCTTGATGATATAGAGATCGTTGATAGCTTTAATTACACATTAATTGGTAAAGTAAAAAAATAGAAATACGATGTAGGTATATATTAAGATGAAATAGTATTATGCTCACCGTGCTTTATCTACTATGTTTAAGGTAAGTACAACGACGATAAGGTTTAGCAGAATAGACGAGAGCAATACGAAAAAATAACCGTATTGGCTAGCAAAATACATGGCAAGCGCAGCATAAATAAATCCCATAACCACAATAACACTGAGTTGTAATGAAAAGAAGGTCGCTTTCGCTTGCATAGGTGCGGCTTTATCCATAATTAAAGTACTAATTGAGGCTAATAATGCCGGTTGGATCAGCGAATACAAACCAATAACACCATAAACCATTGATGTTTCTAGCTGTTGTTTGGTAAGTATGAGTAAGCCGAGCAAAGGCAAGGTTTGAAAGGCGACCAGATAGTGTAACGTTTTAATACGTCCAAATTGTTTTATTAAAGGAATAATTGATAAAGCAGAAAGTACGCCGATAATTGAGCCGTAAATTTTAGTAACCATACCAATATCAGCAATTGACCAGCCAGCATCCACCAACATTGGGTTAATCAGTGCATAAGCTGAAGCAAAACCGCTTGGCAGTATAAACAGCAGAAGAAACCAAAATTTATTGGCACGCATAAAGGCAGTTACCTGTCTAAAGAATCGGTATTGTGTACCGCTATCCCCGACTTGCGTTTTTTCAGTTTCCGGTTCAACATAAAAAACTAATTGAACAAAAGAGAGCGTCGTCAATGTTGCTAACACTAGTAAAGCACCTTGCCATTGAATGATGTCGTAAAACAGCAATATCACACCGCCACCAATCACATTCCCGCATAAATTTCCAGCATACTGCACGGCGTTGGCTTTTTGTCGTTCAGAGGGCTCAAAAATTTTGCAGGCTAATCCGTCAATGGCGACATCTTGAATGCAGGTCATAATACTGTAGAGAAAAAACAGCCCGACTACTGTGTAAAAATGTTGAGTAATATCAACAAAACTAATGACTACCAATAAAACAGCCATACTACCTTGTGCGATAATCAACCAACCACGATAGCGTCCTTGGAAGAACGTTAGGATATGATCGACAGCTAATGCAAACAATAATTTTCCAGCAATCGGGAATGCAATCAGATTAAGTAGCGCCAGTTTATCCAATGCAAACCCTGAAGCTCGAAGAACAACGACCAAGGCAGTCAGTACAAATGAAATACCGATATATTGACTTATATATAATGTTGTTAGCATTAACCAAGTCATACTGCTGTGCTTATGTGCCATCTTTTTCTCTAAAATTGATAACTATAATTTACGCCAAACGTGCGTCCAGTTGCTGGCAATCCAGCATAGCCAGGCATTATACCGAATGCGTGATATTTCCTATTGGTTAGGTTTTTGGTCCAAAGTGAAACATTATGATGTTGGCTTTGCAGTCCGATAGAAAAGTCTAACAGTACATAGCGACCTAATTTTTGTACATTATCTGGTTGAGCATAACGGCTACCGACATAACGAACGGATAAATCGCTCAGCAATTGTGATTTGCCAATCAATCCAAGATTAAACGGTTGAGAAGAGTATGCAACTGACAGTGAACCACTCCACTTCGCCGCTTGCGGCAAGCGGTTTCCTTTTGTCGTAATATTGTTGGATTCTGCTGGCACTTTTGTCACCTTGGTATCTAAATAAATGAGGTCTTGTTTGAGTTTCCATTGGTCTGTTAATTGCCAGAACAGACCTAATTCAACCCCTCTAGAGCGAGTGTCTGCATTTCCCGTACTAGTTAAATAAGACGGATAGAGGGTGATGGTGATATGGTCATCTTTCAACTTGCTGTTGAATAAAGACACATCAAGTCCGAATTTGCCGTCAGCGGTGAGAAACTTACTGCCTATTTCCGAACTCAGTATTTTGGCTGATTTGTAAGGTTGGTCATTTCCCTTAAGTGCAATGTTGGTACCGTAATCAGAAAAACCGCCGAATTTATTACCCCAACTTTGAATGGCATAAAGGTGCCATTCTGGTGTGATAGTATAGTTCAGACCCAAACGACCGCTTAAGAAATTGTCGCTGATTTTATGTTTTTCGCTATTGTGTGCAAGATTGGTCAAGCTAGGATTTGGTGTATAAATTGCACTATAGTTCAAACGTTCATTGCCATACCGAGCACCGGCAACGACTTTTAATACTTCGGTCAAAGGGAATGTGAGCTCGCCGAAAAGTGCTTTTGTTTCATAATCAAATTCACGATTCAGCACCCCATTAAAATGATCGGCACCCAGTACCATCGGAGTTGGTGGTAACGGTTGGATATCTCGAATTGCATCGTAATTAAAATCTCGTTTCCGTTTTTCAAAATATACCCCAGCTACCCAAATTAAGCCACTATCAGTTTCCGAGGTCAATTTTAATTCCTGTGAGAATTGTCTTACCCGTTCATTAACATTTTGACGATTATTTTTGTTTTTATAGTAATATTGATCTAATAATGGACGTAACGTCTGAGGAGCCTTTGCCGCATCATAGAATACTCCCAACATATCAAGAGGTCTTAACGGGCGGTTAACATTGGCATCGTGATAATGGTAGGCACTGGTGGATTCTAAAACGGCAAAATCAAACGCATGCATATATTTCAACGAAATACCAGAGTTTTTACGATACGCATTATGCGGCAAACCGTTTGTTTTGGTTTTAAACGAAAATGGGTCTGAAAGAATAATGGGTAAGAAGTTTTTACGCTGATCGTGATAAATGCTTAATACTGCATCATTGCGATCTCCGTCATTCCAACGAAGTTTTGCCTGTAATGCGTCATTTGTTTTTGTATTCAGTGGTCTCCCTGTATCTCTATCTTTTATGTAATCGTCAAAACGTTCCACTTGTGCGGCCAATCGGAATGAAAACTGCTTAGAAAGTGGCACATTAAGCAAGCCGTTTATACCACGTAAATTCAAATTGCCTACATTGACACCAATTTTGCTCTCAAATTCCGGTTGCGGATCAGCAGTTTTTATCATAATGCTGCCCGCCTCAGCTTTAGTACCGAATAAAGTTCCTTGCGGTCCCTTGGCTACTTCAATCCGTTCGATATCAAGCAATGGACGGGCTAAGCCAGATTTGCCGTTGCTTATGCCATCCACTACAACATCTACAGAGTTGTCGTCCATACTGGTGTTGGTTAAAGAGCCTACGCCACGAATCCAAACGGCGGTTGTGGCAGCATTATTGCCGTTATGGATATTCAAACTTGGTAATGTAGATAATGCCTCCAAAACATTTTTTGTATTTCTTGTTTTTATATCTTGTTTATCAATCATATCCACCATAAACGGCGTATCTAATTTAGATTCCCGCACACCTCTCGAATACACAATGATAGGCTCCAATTCCTCAGTTTTCACCGTTTGGCTATTGTTTTTCGACGTTGTATTGGCAAATATCGGCTCAGCAGTTAGGGACGTAGCTAACGTTAACAAAAGCAACTTACTCGTTTTCATTGTGTTCTCCTTTTAAGTGAAAAAGAATTTTATTTTTTAAATAAATAGAGACTATTTCATAGTCCAGTAACCTTTAATGTGATTTTTGGTTCCATCAATAGAAAGAACATTACGAATATAATGACGTACTTTTTGTGCTTCGCTCCGTTCCAACCCACCCCAGGCACCATCCAAACTGCCTAGTTGCTTTAGTGTATCAATCACCAAATCAGACTGTTTTTTCTCTGCATAAATCAAATAATGTTGTTCCGTATCTTTAGGCATAGCAAGATCTTTAAAATAGTCCTTTTCTTCAGGATCATTCATCAAAATCAAAATAATGGGCGGTTCGGGATTACTCCATAACTCAAGAATGCCAGCCAAGGCGGGATAGGCAGTTTCATCACCGATCAACACGTTTTTTCCATGTCGTAAATGTGGATGTTTATCCTTTATACTCGCCCGACTGAAAATAATATCACCTTCTTTAAGTTGTTTAATCCAAGCTCCCCCAGGACTGTCTCCGTGTAAATAGACATCAATGGCGCCTTGAACATATTGGCCTGAAATATCTTGGGCGGACAAACGCAGGGTATATAAGCGAATATCGCTATTCATTTGTTCGAGCAGTTTCATTCTGTTTTTAGAGCTCAAGATACGTAGCAGCCAAATAAACAAACGATCAAACACCCGCATAAAAAAACCTTTTTTCATATTATTTGAGTGAATTTTTTTCGGACGATCAATGTGTTTTAACACAAAACCATAACAGTAAGCTGCATAGTATTCGGGAAATGGATTAACGCCATTGATGAAAATACGCATGATATTTTTAGAGGGCATTGATTTTTGTCCAACGGTGAAGAATTGCCGCTTATTACCTTTGAATTTTTCACCTTGTTTAGTCAAAGCATAATAAGCCAAATAGAGAATTTTTTCCTCAATTGAACCAGTAATCGTAAATGGCACATAAAACTGTAAATTTCCACGATCGATATGACAAGCATCAATGACCACTCCTTCTTCAAAAATATCACTAATCCTTGCCTCAGAATAATCACTGTTCTGTCCATAATAATTTGCGACAATCAACAATTCATCAGAGTGATCCTGATTTAAATGATCCATGATATCTAATTTTTTATCATTATCAGCAATCGGTGTTTTCATCATTTGGTGTTTCCAGATTTTTGTTCAAAAAATACCCTAAAGAATTATGATAATCATTCTTATTACAAAAGTAAAGCAACGCTGTTTTCTCAGGTAATTGAATAACTCCTTGTGGTATGTAATTAAAGTCGCCGGCAATTACATTCCATTTTACTCTAACGTCCGGTTCTCCAATAATTCTTGAGCTATTAGTTGTGTTAAAAATAAACTCACTGATGATATACGCTATCTTTTTAATAAGACTCCTAGATATATATTCTCTTTCTCCGACTAATAGATGCCATCCAACATCTAGGTCAGAAGAATTATAGTAATTAGAAATTCTATCCCAAAAAGCAGAGTAAACTTCACAATATGAAAATGGAATTCCATTAAGAGAAATAATGTATAAACGTTGGTGTTTATCTTGAGTCATTCTAAAAAAATAATTATTAAGTTCACTCAACGGTTTATTAAGCTTCCATTGCTCTATTGTATGTTTGGCATTTAACCACTTATGAAGAAGTGGAACATCATAGGGATAATTAAATTGTGTAAATTTAAATTCATCATTACCCAAATGTATTACATATGATGAAGGCATACTATCAATAACCATTCTTCAATCCTTACATATAAAAACATGAATCACAAAAACTTCTGATAAGCTATTCTTTCTTCAATATCAAAATATTCTGCGTTTAATAGGTTATTTGCAATAATAGAATTTCTATAAGGACCCATACCAAGATCCGGAGTTACTATACCATGCTGTTCTAAACCAACATTTTGAACAAAAATGGTATCCCTAGAGTCAATTGTATATATATCAGAAACTAATATATTACCGTATTCATCTCTATTAATAATATCATTAACACCCCTTAAAAATTCTGGCTCTACATATTGATATCCAAGAGCAAAAATAATGACCTCAGAATTTAAGGAATAATCTTTTTGAGATAATTTACTTTTGACAGGAATATTCCATTTTTCATTGCATCTAATACAATTGGTTACTTCCAAACCTGGATAGATATTAACTCTATCTTTGCATTGATCATGATGAAGATATAAATAATCATAAATACGATTTAGTAATAATAGATTAACGCCTTTATATAAAGAACTTTGTTCTTGTAGTAAATTTTTTCTTACTTTCGGTGAAAGGGAAGAAAAAAATTCTTTATAGTCTGGTGATGTTAGTTCTAAGGCTAACTTATTTAGATCTAGAGCAAAAAAATTCTTAGGTCTCCCCACCCACTGTAATTTGTAGGAATATCGACAAGAATCCTTTAGAAGATCATAAAAAATCTCAGCACCGCTTTGCCCAGAACCAACTATAGTAATAGACGATTTATTTTGAATATATTCTTTTATACTCATGTATTCTGATGAGAGATATAAACCATCTTGTCCATCTTTAAAATAAGATGGTTTTCGAGGAGAGGTTCCTGTACCAATAACTAATTTTTTGGCATTATATTTCTCAATGTTATTAGTATTCATATTTAAAACATCTATCTCGTAATATTGTTTTGTATTATTATAATATAGACTCTCTATTCTCTTATTGAAATTTAAAACGTTTTGTTTATTTACCACCCATTGACAATACTTATTGTATTCCTCTCTAGAAAGATAAAAGTTCTCATGTATATAAAATTGGTATAAACGACCAGTTTCTTTAAAATAATTAAGTATTGAAAATTTATTAGTAGGGTCGGCAAATGTTACCAGGTCTGCAATAAATGGAATTTGTAAGGTAACCCACTCAGGCATAATACCAGTATGCCAATCAAAACTAGGCTTACAATCAAAAAATACTTTTGTCAGAGATTTATGTTCATATAGTAGGCATGAAAGACCTAAATTAAAGGGTCCAATCCCAATTCCGGCCACGTCATATATATTATTTACATTACTCATTTATCCTCCTATTATTAAAAGTTGATTTTATTAATTGGTGTGTTTAAATCAATGCTACCTATTTTTTCTATTATTGATATTAAAGACTCTTTCAACGGTTTAAGACTGTCAATACTATATCTTCCAGGCATGTAATGAATTAAAAATACAAGTGAATTCTCTTGATCTAAAGGTTCGTCATATATTTCAAAATGCAAACCAAATTTAGGCTCAGTATATTGTTGTTCAAGTAATTCAAGTCGTAAAGTTTCACCATTAATTTGTGTGGTAATATTATTAAGAGGATTGCCAGCATGCATTTGTATATAATATTCAACTAAATTATTAGCTGATGGATCTGCAAGTTCATTAAGTAAAAATGGAAAAGGGGTTTGAGAATATCTAATAGCTGACATAATAGCAGTTTGATTCTCACATAATAAGTTAAATAAAGATGTTTCAGGTTTAATAATAACCCTATTTAAAATGACATTAGTAAATAATCCAATTGTATTATGATATTTAGGATTTTCTCTACAGGATGTTGATGTAGCAATTAATATATTATTACCTGCTCCTAATTTATATAGAGTTAGCACAATCAAACTATAAATAACTTGAAATAATGATGTCTTTAACCTTAAAGATAAATCCATTAAAGAAGATTTAATGATATGATTAAAAGATAATTTTATTGGAATAACTTTATCAACCGGAGTAATATCTGCAGATAAAGTACATTTATCTAAACAATTAAGTAGTCCATTTTGCTCTGTTAAAGTGCCTAATTTTTGCTTCCAAAAATATAAACCCTCTTCCAAAATAGAGTTTCTATTATGAAACTCTTCAATGGCATACTCATAATATTGATAAGTTTGATATTCTTTATATTGTGTTTGATTATTTAAAGTGTTTTTATTTAACTTAGAAGTTAAGAGACTTATAAATTCATCAATAAATATTGATGCAGACCACTCATCAAATGCACTATGATAGATAAGAACAGAAAGATAGCAAATATTATTCTTAGTTTGTATATAACTTACTTTTATAGGGATTTCTTTAGTTAGATCAAAACTATTATATCCAGCTTTAATAACAAAATCTTTTGCATCCTTTTCATCCTTAGCCTCATATACATTAAACCACACTTGTTCATTTACATCTTTCATACTAATAACAAGTTGTTGTGCTTCAGTATTTTCATTATGGATAATAATAGTTCTTAAAGCAGTATGATGCTCTATTATATCTAAAAATATTTCCTTTAAAATATTGCTATCAATATTACCGAGTAATTTAAAAGCAAATGGAATGTTAAATATCTTATTTTTACCTAATTGAGCTTGTTCAAGATAGAATTTTTGTAATAGTGTAATTGGATATTTATTTTTCTTATATTCACTCTCAGTAGAAAATTCAGCTCTGCTTTCACTTGGTAAATAATCATTAGAAGTATCATCTGACTTATGAATTTCTGATATATAATAAGCAAGTTCATTAGGAGTTTGGTATGTAAAAATATCATTTATTTTTATGTCTAAACCATATTGAGTTTTTAGTTTACCTATAGCAAGAGTTGCTGTTAGGGAATGACCTCCTAAATCAAAGAAATTATCATCCTTATCAAGTTCTCTTTTAAGTACTTGACTATAAACATTAATAATAGAATGTAGTATAGTTTGATTAATATTTTCTTTATTATTTTCCATTTTTTCTTTTAATATACTGATGTGTTCTTGTGAGTTTTCTATATATAAACTATTTATAAAGTCTTGTAATAATAATCCAGTTATTAACGGATCAATTGTTTTATTGGTTGTCAACTCAAATCTAGTTATATTATTCTTCAAATTTCTACAATATGCCAATGTAATCATATAGTAAGAGTCTACTGGGGGAATATCTATAATTTCATGGGATACTCCTACTAGATTTATATGCTTAGCAGGATTATCAAACTCTGTTACTAGAATGTTAGGTAAATGATTACGATCACTATTAGTAATATTAATTATCTTTTCATACGGTAAGCTATTAATAACGCCATTAGTGATTTGTTCAATAATATCTTTACAAACTGAATTTACTTTTTTATATTCTCTATTCTCAATGCGAATAGGTAATACATTTGATGTGTTTCTTAATCTATTTAAAGAAACGACAGGGGACATATCTACGACTGGAATAAGAATATCTATAAATTCACTATGGGTTTTACTTAGTAGATAAGAACCAAAATTAGCCACCACAGTACTTAAACTTAAATCCTTAAAATAACTATTAAGTTGACTATTCGGTATATCTAGGACACACCGACTTACCTTATTTTCTTTGAAAAAGAAATTATTTATCTTAATTCCGTTATTGAAATTGGAAATAAATCTAAACTCTTTAGAAAAATCAAATGAGGTAAGTCCAGACTTAAATTTTTTACTCCAATATTCTTCCTTAATATAAGGATCACTATCTACGAGTAAGTTTTCCATCCCACCATTAGAAATTGGATAACCCACATCATTATTATTATATAAATTTGATAATTTTGATAAAATAATTGACCATGAGTTATTATCCATTAAGATATGATGCGAGTGTATACCTAAGAGACAACTATTATTTTTCATAGCTAAAACATAAAATCTTATAATTGGACCTGATTCAATATTTATTACTTGATTTAACTTTTCTATAAGAAAATCACATCCCTCTTTAATATTTTCGACCTGATGTAACTCCACTACTTCATGTTGTTTATATTTATTTAATTTTCTATTTAATACACCATCTTTATCTTCAATAAAAAAACAACTATTAAATGCAGAATCATCATCATAAAGTTTATATAAACATGACATTAGCTTTACAAGGCATAAATCTCCTTTTAGATTTAATGCAATCATAAATGGTCCAGCAGCAGATAAAGGATCTTGCTGATGTAGAAGCCAAACTCTTTGCTCATATTCCGTTGCTATACGTTGTAATTCATCATTTGAAGATATATACGCTGACTGAATTTCCTGCTGAGTTAATTCCATAAAAATCTTATATTTTTCATCACTTAATATAGAGCCTGAATTCTCAACATTTTTATCATCTGTAATATTCTTATCAGAATCTATTTTATGCGTAGAAATGTATCCATTTTTCATATTAAGAATTGTATTTCTAACCTCTTTTCTATCAAATTTCCCATTTGGAGTGAGTGGTAGTTCTGGCAGTTGATACCACTTTGTAGGAATACTTACTTCTGGTAAATATTTACGTAATTCTTGAGTATACAGAGATTGTAAAGATTTTTGATATGTTTTATCTGAAACATATGCCACAGCAAGTTCTGAATAACTTAATTCTTCATCAGGTAACTCTACAACAATACATTGGCTAATTGAGGGAATATCTAAAATATATTTTTCCACCTCTGCGGCACTAACTCGCACTCCTTTTATTTTAAGGTATCCTTCCTCTCGACCTTTAAAGATTATTACCCCATCAACCTCCTGAAAACCAATATCTTTAGAAATATAAACCCAATGTTCTAACTCCTTGCCAACTCTCTTATATCCTTCAAAATCTAATTCCCCATTCACAATATAACCATTAGAAAGATTAATTCCACTCATTGCTATATTTCCGACTTGAGTTGCAGAGCATTCATTATTTTTTTTATCTAAAATAATATAATTGTTTCCTACTAAAGGTTTTCCATAAGGGATACAACCATAATGTTCTAAATCATAATCAATATTTATTTCATGCCAAATACTCCAAATTGTTGTTTCTGTTGGACCTCCTAATGAATATAGTTTAATATTAGGATTAATGCTAATTAAATTACGTATAGTCTTAATTCTTATATAATCACCACCTTGGGCAAGTAAACGAATAGAGGTTAATTGTTGACTATTGGCTGCCATTAATAACATATCCGTAACAGCTGGAACAGATACCCAAATAGTGACTTTAAATTGCTCAATTAAGTTAGCCCACTCAAACGCATCTTTCACTTTATCCTTTTCAGGAAGGACCAGTGTTGCACCAACGCATAATGTACCAAAGATATCAAATAATGACATATCATGATAAAAAGGCGTAACACTCATAACACAATCTTTATGAGTTATCTTCCATTGTTTAATGCTAGCTTGTATCGTGTTATTAGTAGCGATATTATTTAGTGCAACACATTTAGGTATACCAGTCGTTCCTGAAGTATATAAATAATAAGAACTAGAATAATCTTTTAAATAATTCCAGCGCTTAGCATTTGCATAATTACTGATACTACATATTTCTTCACTATTTTCACTTAATATAATGCATTTTATTGATTTTAATTTAACTCTAATTATTTCTTCTATATGTTTATTATCACGGTTAATAACTATTGCTGTAGCTTTAGCATTTCTAAGTTGGAATAAAATCCGTTCAGGTGGAGCATTAGCATCTAATGGAAGCCAAATAATACCCGAAAAAATGCATGCCAGAGTATAGTAAATATGATCAAAAGATTTCGGTATACATAGTGCAACAACATCATTAGAAGTGATTGATTCTATATCTAAATTTTGTGCCGCCTGATAAACTTTCTGTCCCAATTTTTTATAGGTAACACTTTGATTATTATTGATTAATGCAATGCTATCTGATGCATTATCAAAAATATTATATATTATTCTTTCAATAAAAAATTTTTCTGACATAACTTTACCTCTTTCCGCTAAATTGTCACCCATTCCTTCACAGGGAGATTTTATAGTAAATAATTCTGTGGATAATTTCTTAAGATAAGAATTAATATCTTGAGCTAATGATATGATAAAACTTCTAGATAACGCATCCTCAGCGTAATCCAAACTTAAATGGATCCAATCACTATTAAGATGAACAAATCGGATATCTAAGGCAACTTGAGGCGTTTCTGTGATACCTTTCAAGTATTTAACTCCAGGTACACTTTCTAAAGGATCCCAGTTCAATCCATTCGTAAATACAACAGGAAAAGGTAATATAGTTTTTAATTGTGAGCTTAGTTGTTGAGCTACACTTATTCCATCAATATTATTTTCTAAACTTAAAATAATAGAATTTTGCAAATTTAATGCTTCTTCAAATAGCTTACTATTAGGTTCTTCTCTATACCTCAAAGGAATAAAAGAAGAGTTATTAGAACACGTCGACTTTATTGCACTATATGAAGTAGGAATAGCTATTACAAAATCATTATATCTAACATACTTATTTAAACATTTACAAACAGCCAAAGTGTAAATAGTATTTTCAAAAAAACCATTTTCTGCTGCCTGTTTAGATAACTGAGAAAATAATTCTTTCTTAATTGGAATTGTAAAGCTATTTCTCTTTGTAAATCTAAGCTGTTCTATATTATTTATCCAAGGTAGTGTAATTGGCTTCTGCAAACCTGAGAAGTTGTTCTCTAAATAAGATTGTGCTATTGATAATTCTCTATTTATAATTAAATCATTATTACTTAATGAAGGAGAAAACTCACCTTTAGATATATAAGAGAAAATCTCATTAATTATTCTTGAAATAACATACCCATCAACGATAATTCCATTAAAAGATAAAACGACCAAACAAGATGCTTTATCAACCTTTCCACTTTCAATTAGATTGACTACAATGACTCTCCATAATGAGTGTTCAATATCAAATACTTTAGAAATATATTCTTTAATATAGGAATTAGCTAGCCTCATAATACTTTCTTGATTTTCGATATAAGAATCTAGCACTACAATTCTATTAGTTTCATATTTTTTAGGACTTAAGGTTAAACAATCTTCTTTATTAATTACATAATTAAAAATTTTATAATGCGACAGTACATTCTTTATAGCTCCAATTACTACATCCTTACTATATTCGACATAGAAGCATCTAATATCTTGCATGTCTATACCACCTAATGGCATATAGCTAGAACGACCACTCATATATGCTCTTTGAAGATTATTCATATTCATCTTATTCAACCATTTATATTTTTAGCCATTAACTGTAAAATTATTTGCGCTGTTTGTAATGAAATTTTAGGATTCTTTTCATATAAAAACTTAGACAATTCATATACGGAACGTAAACGAAATAAATCAGCAATAGATACATTCGTAAATAAGAAATATTTATTGATCTCTATAATTAACTGAACTCCTAACAATGAGTTTCCACCAATTGAAAAGAAGTCTATATTTTTATCAGTTTTAGGATTTATTGTTTTTTTAAGTGTTTTACTCATCATTAGACTTATTACTTTAATAACATCAAAAAAAATAATTATTTCTTCATTCTGTGATTCAGAAATTCTTTTTAGCCATTCTAGCTGATATTTACTTAAGTAATCACTTTCTGTATAATTCGTAAATATAACTGACTCAATGATTAATATTTCATTAAAAACTAACTGTCCAAGAAAGTTATTTTCAATACTATTTCGTATATCTGTAAGAGAAACTATATTATTGTCCTTTCTAATGAG
This sequence comes from Parahaemophilus parainfluenzae, assembly GCF_001053575.1. Lineage (GTDB taxonomy): Bacteria > Pseudomonadota > Gammaproteobacteria > Enterobacterales > Pasteurellaceae > Haemophilus_D > Haemophilus_D parainfluenzae_S. Next base: position 18,583 of record NZ_JVSL01000040.1, read on the forward strand.
AAGAATAAGTCCATTTTTTTTATTATCATGATATACCATAATGACCTTTACTGGTTGAGGGAGCAATATTTGAATTAACGATTGTATCCTATCTATAGTAAAATAGTTCCCCGCAATTTTTACATCACCATTAGACTCTTGACTAATAGGTCTATCATATAACCCTAACTGTTCTTTTACCTTATATAAAGGTAATTGCCATGCGGTAGGATTATCAGCATAATAACTAATAAGTCTTACATAAATATCAGCTATAGGTTTTACAGCATTAGTTTCAATTAAATCAGTATTAATATCCCAATTAGAATAAAGATGATTATTCATTATTACTTGCTGAACATCTATAGCCACACCAGCACCTCTAGAAACACTAAAAATCGGTAATCCCAAACAATTCTTTATCTCACCACTAAAAAGGTCTCCGTAATCTATCAAATCGGTATATACTAATGGCGCAATCTCCCTTTTGTTAGAAATTTCACTTAATTTACGTAATAATTCTACTCCAGAGTATTGTTCATTAAGATATATATAATTATTATCTAATAAACATTGTGCGTTTTCTATAATAGATAAATTTGAATTAATATCTATCTCTTGAATTGAGAAATCTGAAATTGCATCTATATTTGATTTTATTTTGAAGTAAGGTAGACTTAGTCTAAATTTTGGATCAGGGGAAAACAGAGAAATGGAAAAACAGAAAATACTTTTGATTACTAGAGATAATGAGAGTTTATTAAGAATAGCGGTATTCTGTAACTTTCTATATATATTACAGTCTATATTCAGACATAAATTACTTAACTTACCTTTATTAGGGTTAATAAAATTCCAAGCCAATCCCGGAATATCAACATTAACAAGATGTTGATTATAATTAATAGAATTTAACTGTTTATCATTAATATTGTTGGATAATGATTTATTCTTCAGAGAAGAAAACTCGTTAGAATATAAACTTGATACATTTTTAATGAATAAATACAACATAGCCGGATTAATAGCAGCCATATTTGCTAGAAAACTAACGTTTATATTCTTATTTTCATTCTCAACAAACCTAATTTTTAAAAAACTAGAATCAAAAGTTTGATTATCTTCTGATCCTAAAAAATTTCCTCTGAGAATATCTTTACGGTGAAATTCAGACTCTTTATTTAATTTTAGGATATCAATAGATACAGATTTAGTGTCGTCTAATCTTTTTTCAAATAAGCCACTATCACTAATTTCCATTAGAAATATATCCATAGAATCCACAACTTCATCAATACATTTCTTAAACAACTCAACATTCAACGAAGAAGGTGAAAACTCAATATAAATAAATGAGTGATATCCGACATCTCTTTTATTAACCCAGGCAGCAAAGCCTAGATCTGATAGTTTATTCATTGTGCTCATTATTTAAATTCTAAATTAACAAAAATATAACACCTATACGATCATCTTTTTAATGATAACAATTATCATTCACTTTTACAAGTAATTAAACACAAGTTCTATTTGTACAGAATCAAGAATCAGTAAGTACACAGTAGGAAAGGTATGAGACTAAGAAGGCACTTAAAAGGAGGAATTGTTTGACGTTTAACCATAGTAAAAGAGTTGGTAAAAAAAGCGACTCTCTTACTATAGTTGTCCTATTTTTCACAAACTTCTTTTAGTACATGATAGATATCATTCCCAAGAAATTCTGGGGTAACGACATTGTTAAGAAGTTTGTTTACATAGCCTTTGGCTACAATTAGACTAAGTTTCAGATCGGCTAATTTTTCCTCAGAAATTTTATAGTTTTCCTTGAGACGCTCCATTTCCTTTTACATAATAGCTACATCAGCAAGTTCTGATGTAGCTTTAAGCCTGTGTGATTCAATCAATTCTTCTTTGCGAGAGCTGAGTAACATCATATCAGACGCCTCAATTTGCCGTTCTAGTTTCATTTTTCGTAAAATTCGGAAAATTTCTTTACCAACAGGTTTATTAGCAAGTTTCTCGGAGACTTTTCGAATAATTAGTTTCAACATTGCCATTTTCTGACAAAGAATTTTTATATCTATATTAAGTGTTCTTAAAATTGCTTCATCATATACGCCACGCTCAATGGCTTTCATTACCATATTATGTTCTTGAATCGTGGTAATATAGGTAAAACCTTCATCAGCAGCAAGTATACATAATGTTTCTGTTATACCTAAAACTTTTTGGATACCCTTAAAATGAATTCCAAAAACTCTATAAAATGAGTTTTTGGACTGTCCAAAAAGTATATACAAAGTTTTTGGACTAAAAACATTTTTTTGTTTATAGAAAAAGATCAAAAAAAATTTGACAATAGCTCTACATTTTCTTAGCCTAACTTCATTAGTTCGTTGTCGTTGACAACACTAAGCCCAGGAAGACCGCACTTTTAAGTCTTCGATTCATCATTGAGATGAATTAGTGCACAGTCCGAATGTCAGTTGCATCTTGAAATCTGACGCTCTTTGAGTAGATGTTCATTTCACATTTCATTTCTAACCCCGTAGGGAGTCTCATCCCTGCCGGGAGTGCTCCTTACAAATTAAACAAGGAGTATTCATGTCTCATTTAAATCAACAAGACTTCTCGCCGTCGGAAGACACATTTTTCTTTCCTGAAGATGCGCAAGATAAACGAAAAGTCAAATTCCAAGAATTGGGTGCAAAAGCGGCAACGATGTACTTAACTCTAAAGAAACAAGCTGCATTAGGAATCTTAGCATTCAAGGATGGGATTAAATCTTCCGTTCAGCATTACATAAATAGCGAAACAGAGGAAGCACTAAAGAAACAAGAAGAACGACTCAAAAAACGTTACGTTACATGGGTAGTATCTTCAAGTGTTACTAGTTTTATACTAGGTAATGTCTGTATGTTCTTCATACGTTAAGGTTATTTATGTTCCGGTCAGGGAAACACTTCCTGACCGGAGGACGTTTCCCTTTTATTTTATTTGAGAGGGAAAAATGAGAGTCTCAATTAACTTTTCAGCCTTATCTGATTTAGAGGGAAAAAAGGAAATTATCGAAAGCTTACAACAAAACGCGTTGCAAGCTTGGGAAAATAAGCCAGAGAATACTGAATCGGTAAGGATTCTTCAGGAAATTCCTACTAAATCTGGACGACACTTTAAATTTTATAGTGTTGTTTTACATCAAAGAGATCCGGACTGCTTAATTGTCCGTTAACCCCCATACGGGAATGCGTTCCGGTGGGCGTGTTCCCTTTAATTAATTTATATTTTTATTGGAGAACACTGCATGAACCTACTCACATCTCACTTTAATCACCAACTTATTGCTGCCGGATTTCCGGATAATTTGCATATCGAATGGTCGCTAGGATACTGTCAAGGCGATGGTGTTGCCTTTTATGGAGCGCTATCTTTTGACGACTTGGTGTTACTACATCAAAAACTCTATCCTAAAGCCAGACGACAACAACGTATGTTTACGCGGTTAGTGAAAGCAATTGAAGAATGGGACTACAATGAAGAGTTTGAAATTAGCCGGAATTCTTTCGGTTATCACTATTCTCATTGGAATACCATGACACTAACCATTTGTTCGGCAGATACACTACGTTTTTTTGACGAGGGTAAGAAAGATTGGTATTTCCCTGCTACAAACAAAGCGCGTTATACCGCACTTTGGGATAATTTCATTGGTGACTTAGAGACATATATTAAAACCGTCTCCTGCCAATTAGAAAAAGAAGGGTATTCCATTTTGGATGCAACACCATATGCATCTCAAGTGGCTTATCAATTTGAAACAGCCAATTACCAAGTCGAGTTGCTTACAAATCCTACCGATTTGAATTATTTTGATGACGAAGAAGGACAATGGCTATGCCAAGAAGTCCTAAGAGCAAATTTGCAATTTGCTGATTTATCTGTAGAAATCAAAGATAAAAAAACCGGTATCGTATTGGGCAGTGAAAGCTATGGTTATGTGACTTATCCAGAAAAAGATCACTCTTTTGCTGGAGTACGTTATGAGTTGATCCGAGAAGCAATTCGTGACGCTCGTTCACAATATGGACTGATTGCAAGACAAGCCACGTTAATGCAAAAACAACTTATTCATTGTTAATTTCACATTCATGCCAAAATTTGACCGCACTTTCGCAGTACGCTTTTGGCATTCTCATTTTCATCCCGACGGGAACAGTTTCCTGTTGGGGCTGTTCCCTTATTTTTCATAGGAGAACAGTCATGAAAAACCAAACTCCCCCAAAAGATTTATACCAACAAATTACAGACCAAATCATTGAAGCATTGGAACAAGGCGTGATGCCCTGGCAGAAACCTTGGGATAGTGGTTGGCCACAAATGGCTATTCCATGCAACGGTGAAAGCGGTCGTCAATATTCCGGAATCAACGTACTTCTGCTTTGGATGAGCGCCATTAGGAAAAACTTTACTCAACGCAAGTGGGTAACTTTCCAAGGGGCAAATCATCTCGGCGGACAAGTTCGCACCGGCGAAAAAAGTACGGTTATTATTTTCTATAAACAAAATATGTTTGAAGAAAAAGATGATAACGGAAACGTTGTACTTGATGAAAACGGTGATCCGAAAATGAAGTCATCGGTATTTATTCGTGGCCATCATGTGTTCAATATTGAACAATGTGATGGTCTAGAAAAATACTATGAAGAATTTCCTGAACCGGAAAAATCTTCAGAAATGCAACCTCGACCGGATTTAGATGTATTACCCAATAAAATGGGTATGCAACTTTATAACAAAGCACAAGATCGTGCCTGTTATATCCCGCGCAAGGATTGCATTGTGATGCCGGATTTCAAAAAATTCAATACATCTGACGATTACTACGCAACCTTGCTACACGAATGTGGTCACGCCACCGGGCATAAAGACCGATTAAATCGTGACGGTGTAGCTAAATTTGATAAATTTGGCTCTGAACAATATGCATTTGAAGAGTTAATTGCTGAACTCACCAGTGCATTTACTTGCGCTCACGTGAATGTTCGCAATGATATTTCACAAAATGCTGCATACATTGAACATTGGATTAAAGCATTAAAAGCGGATAAAAAAGCTATTTTTCGTGCATCTTCACAAGCACGAGAAGCAACTCAGTTTTTGTTGAATGCTCTTGAATCGGCCTTGCCGGAAAAAGAGAAATTAGCCGCTTAAATCCTAAATTCACTTATCGTGCCGGTAAATAAATTTGTCGGCACTCTCTTATAACACCCTTTGGGGAGTCTTCCTCAAAGTGGATGGCTCCCGTTATTTTAGGAGCTATCTATGGATTTTGAGAGTAAATTTACCGCACTTTTTAAATCGATTGCACCGCACTATAGACGTTCTGAAGTATTTTATGACTTTATTACAATTATCGGACTTGAGTTTTATCTCATTTTGTATGGAGTGCACGCAGACGAAACGTTAAAACAACGTTATCAAACCGCTGTGTCGCATTATACGGAAGAAGAAAAACAAGCTCTTGTTCGCTTGTCGGTTATTCTCGTTCAAGCCTTAGAGCATAAAACTTACGACTTCCTAGGCTCGGTCTTTATGGGATTGGAACTCGGAGATAGATATAAAGCACAACACTTCACGCCCAGTCATATCGCACATGCAATGGCTGCAATGACATTATCAGATTGTCACGCTTTAATTCAGCGACGTGGCTTTTTGACATTGCAAGAACCGACGTGCGGTTCAGGAGTAATGATTATCGAAGCGTATAATTATTTACGCAAAGAAAACATTAATCCGCAACAGCAAATGTGGGTACAAGCGAAAGATTTAGATTTTACCGCGGCACTGATGTGCTATATCCAAATGACTCTCTTACATATTCCAGGAGAAGTCATAATTGGAAATAGCCTAACAAATGAAGTTCACTTTCATTTATACACACCGGGTCATATATTGGGAAATTGGAACAAAAAATTAGAGGGTGTGGCTTCCTATACTGAAGCAGAATATCAAGTTATTAAACCTGGACCAGTAGAAGAAACCTCACTTGAGATAGATTGGGAAAATGAGCCAATGTTTTACTAACATAAATGCCTTTATCTAAACAGATAAGGGCATTTACATATTTAACAATGTACGCTGTGACGTAATGATGTCTTGAAGACGTAAGACATCTACCTCATTTTTAATTTTTCCACAATAAAATAGAGCTAAGCAGAAACCGTCTATAAAATCTCTTGATAAATCCTTCTCTGGGCCACTAAAAAACACCCAATCTATGGTTGAAAGAAGAGACAAATCGTCATGCAACATTGACGAAACTTCCTTACGATACCCGTCCAAGACCTGATTAATTATTTCACTTAGATCCTGATCTTCCATATCTTCAAATACCTATAAATAATTCCTAGAAATCATAACTTAAAAAAAACTACTAACGTCAGATGATATTCCCTAAAATTTCAAACATTTCCTCTGTTAATGAGTTTTCTTTAATGTACTCCAAACAACTACTTTTTATATTGTCCATATTACTCATATCTGAATCCTCAGCCACCACTAATAACCCAGATATTGGAAAGATATGCCACGTTGAAGCAAACTATTACTATCCAGGTGTATGGGAACGTTATTCTGACACAGAACTAATTTGCAACTATTGGAAGTTTTTAGATGATGAATACAGAGAAGAACTTGAGTCACAATTAAACTTAAACGAAGATGAGGGTAATGAAGCAGGAAATGACTATGGTGATTATGATAGCTACGATGAAATGAACAAAGAATAAGCCATGAAATATGATGGGGAGCAAGCTCCCCATTGTTTATCTCTAGCCGCTGCCTAGAATCCCATACTTGCTCATTATAAGCTGGCTTGGGTGCACTCTGCGGGTCTCTGCTATATTTTATGACCGAGGAGACATTTACCCTGTCAATTAAACTCTTTAAACAAAAAATTTAATGTCGCAATCTTAAATAATAGAGCTATTAATGTCAACACATTGTTTAATCATTAAAATCAAATGCTAACAATTAATTCTTAATTATGACAGGCTTTATTGGGCTAAAGAGAGTCATTGCAGAAATTAATTTCACTTGTTTACAATGCTCTTTTATCACCTTAGCTGCACTTTCAAACGTAGAACCGGAGGATGAGATGTCATCAACTAACAGTACATGCTTAGTATCAGGTGGCAGTTTTACATGATCTCCGTTAAATATACTTAAATGGCATCTATGTTTTGGTGCAATCTCTTTTACAGAGAGACCATTGGTGCAATTTCGTAATGCCGTTCTTATAGCTTGCTTTGATGATTGTGGGATAGTTTGATCATCTTTTATATCTTCAAGAAGTTTTTGAGGTGATTTTTTTTTAAGAAAATCATCTATAACAGGTATGTTAAACTTTTCGTGCAAAATTGAAGCCAACCGCCTACCTATATCATGTTTTGATGGTATGAGAATAATGGCATCAAATGCTACACATTCAAATACATAATTATCTATGCATTGCTCTGCATAGCTATAAAGTAGCTCTATAGTTTCCTGATCTGTTGTTAACCCATCAGCTTTTTTCATGGCATATAACATGGGACAATTATCACCCACAGGTCTTATTTTGTGGTTTCTACGTTCTTTAAATCGCTTAACTATTGAAAAAATAGTTATATCGTTTAATTGATATTTGAATATTTCTGTCTTTTTACAAGAAAAATCAATATATACCTTACTATTTTTGATTATAAATTTCATTTTTTCTTCTTTTTAGTGTAGTTAGCTTCATTTTAATAAAAAAATTAAAAAGGACAAAGGGCTGATTAAAGGGGTAAGGGTAACTGTTTCCAAAGGAAACAGGCCTACCCGAAAAGGCCCTAAAGGCAGAAATGGCTAAAAAGGTCAAAAAAGCATAAACTGTTTTATTATCAAAAACAGTTTATGCTTTTTTTCCTGATAAAGACTGATACAGTTTTAGCAATATATTTTTTGTAGCAGATTCAATATGAAAATGAAATTTTGGCCATTCAAACGTAAAAAACAACAAGATACTGTAACATTAATCAATGACGACGGCTGGATAACTCCAATGCCCGCTAACACTTTATTGGATACCCCCCTTCGACAAAAACTGCTATCAATACTGTGGCAAAAAGTATCAATGTCACAAGATTTATTTAACAAACTATATCGACAACCAATCGAACGATATGCTGAACTAGTACAAAACTTACCCGCATCTGAAAGCCATCATCATGCACACTTAGGAGGTATGCTTGATCATGGACTGGAGGTCATATCATTTGCTGCAAAATTAAGACAGAGTTATTTATTACCTCCTGGTGCTCCTCCGGAAGAACAATCAAAACAAGCGGAGGCTTGGACTGCGGCCATACTTTATGGCGCGCTGTTGCATGACATTGGTAAAATTGCCGTTGATTTAGAAATTGAAACTAAGAATGGACAACCATGGTTTGCTTGGGACAATAAAAATTTGTTTGAACTGGGGCAGAATTATCGATTTAAGTATATCAAAAATCGAGATTACCACCTGCACCCAACCATGGGAGGATTATTAGCTCAACATTTATTGCCTAAATTTGCATTAAATTGGCTGGCTCAATATCCAGATGTTTTTGCATCTTTAATGTATTTTGCTAGCGGCCATTATGATCAGGCCGGTATCTTAGGAGAAATAATTCAACGTGCAGATCAGGCTAGCGTGGCAAACAATTTAGGTGGTGATATTAATAAACTGCACGACCGTCCGCAAACATCATTACCGAAGCAAATTCTCATTGCGTTACGACATTTACTAACACAAGACCTGAAACTTAATACTCCCGGCGCAGACGGTTGGTTAACTCAAGATGCCTTATGGCTTGTTAGTAAAAATGTCACAGACAAAATTCGCGCATATCTGATGCAGCAAGGCATAAGCGTTGCATCTCAAAATAGTCGATTATTTGATGAAATGCAGTCCCACAGATTAATAGAACCAACGCCTGATGATCGAGCTGTTTGGCGTTGTAAAGTAGCGACGGATACATGGGTTCCTAATACAGAATTCACTCTACTAAAAATTTCACCTAGTCTAGTCTGGGAAAATTTTGATCAACGCCCTGAAATGTTTAATGGCACAGTAATTCCATTAAGTGATAAAAACGAATCAGAAACGGAAAATATGTTAAGTGAGGTTATAGAACAGACTAATGTAGTTTTAGAAGTTACTGAAGATTCGTTACCTGTCGAAGAAAAAAATAAAAATGATGAAGATGATTATGCATTTACCTTAGACCTACTATCTATAGGACAAGATGTGCAGAATTCCCAAGCTACTCCACAAGCACAAGAGATACAAATGGAAACTACATCACATAGAATTGCAAAAGAAAAGGATGAGAGCTTAGAATCCGCACATCATAATCTATATAAAGATGATGACATCCCTCAAAATAAAAGGGACAGTAACTTTGAAGTAGGCAAAATTACAGCAAATAACTTAATTTCCTGGATACGTGATTCTTTGGCTACCAATAAATTAGAACTAAATTCGAGCAACGCCAAAATACATATGGTAAAAGGTAATGTTTTTTTAGCCTCTCCGGCCATATTTCAGCAATTTGTTCTTGAACAACTGGGACAGAAGGATAAAACTGTGTGGAAGGCTTTACAGAACGAATTTCAACGCTTAAAACTACACAAGAAACAGCCAGGGAAAAATGGTGACACCGGATTAAATATTTGGACATGTAATGTCGCCGGTCCACGTAAAAAATCAGAGATTAAAGGTTATTTAATAGAAGACACTTCACTCTTCTTCTCCGATGGTAAGGTACCATTGGACAATATGTATCTTACGTTAAAGGAGAATCAAAATGAAGAATTGCAAAGTAGCCAAAGCACTTAATAAAAGTAATGTTACCTTTAAATCATTACTCGAACGATTTTTCTTTGAAAAATGCCATAGAGCGGAGACTCAAAAAGGATATCTAAAAGTTGTCAATCAGTTATTAAAATTTAGCGGAGATATCCTGCCGGATAATTTATCACGTGAAGAAGTTATTCTTTGGAGAAAGCTAAGACTAGGTTCAGGATTAATAAAACCTATTACTTGGAATAATAATGTTACTCATTTACATGCATTATATAGTTTTGGGTTGGAATCTAACTTACTAAACCGGAAAGACAATCCTTTTTCGCATGTAAAGGTGACGTCCGGACAAAATAAGCGAAAAACCTTTCTAGACTTGCAGCTAGAGAAATTAGATCACTTTCTGGTAAATCCTATTGAACGTAATGATATTCCCCAATACCTACAGCCATGGTGGTTTACTCAAGCATTAATTTTTACATTGAGATATACCGCAATAAGACGAGGACAGCTATTAAAACTAACATTAGGTGACATAGATATGAAAAATAGGGTTATCTGTGTACGATCGGAAATAAATAAAAACCATTCATATTATGAAGTGCCTATCAATCGACGATTATATCACGCTCTGGACAAATTACTGTTTGAACACTTCAGACTAGGTTCCCCAAATGACCAACAATTATTCAACATAAACTTATTTTCACAAGTTACACGTTGTCATCATGGTGCAATGAGCCAAGATCAGTTGTCCCATTTTTTCAGAATACTATCTCAATACTTGCACTTTACCTTATCACCACATCGTTTTCGACATACCGCAGCAACTCGGCTAATGAAAAATCCTGATAATGTTTACATAGTACAAAAGCTATTAGGACATAAAAATATATCAGTCACACTAACCTATATTCAACATAATGTTGATATGCTAAGAGATTGTGTAGAGATGCTATAAATTATAATAGTGCCTTCGGACACTATTTTTTTTCGTGAGAGGCTTTACATCTACAGTTTTTTTGTTATACTCTGCAACAAGTAAGGATATGTTAGCAATTAACATATTGGTGTATTGTTGTAATATACCTTCTTCTTTCTTTAATTCTGCTAAAATGCAGTCTTGTGGATGATGTTGTATATGCACAAGGGATTTAAAATCCCTCGCCTTTCGAGGCGTGCCAGTTCAAGTCTGGCTTCGGGCACCATTTCAAAATCATACCAGTGGGTCGTTAGCTCAGTCGGTAGAGCAGCGGACTTTTAATCCGTTGGTCGAAGGTTCGAATCCTTCACGACCCACCACTTTAAATCAGCACCTTAAGGGGTGTTTTTTTATGCCTAAAATTTAGGAGAAAGACTTCCTACTCTCTTTTTCTAAAAACACATAAAAAATAACCGCACTTTCGTACGGTTACTTATCCATATTCATTTTAAATGGTTAGCCGTGATAACGTCCTACGCCTAATTCATCTTCTTTACGAGTACGGTTCATCACTTCTTGTGGTGATTGTGCAATACGTAATCCCATTTGCTCTTCAGTACGCACGACATCGCCACGCAGAGAGTTAGTATAAACATCCGTAATTTTGATATCGACAAACTTACCAATCATATCTGGTGAGCCTTGGAAATTCACAATACGATTGTTTTCAGTACGTCCTGTTAATTCCATAATATCTTTCTTAGACGGCCCTTCTACCAATACACGTTGCTCTGTGCCAAGCATACGACGGCTATATTGTGCCGCTTGTTGGTTGATACGCTCTTGTAAAAGATAGAGACGTTGTTTTTTCTCTTCTTCAGTAACATCATCTGGCATATCAGCTGCAGGTGTGCCTGGGCGCGCGGAATAGATAAAGCTGAAGCTCATATCAAAGTTAACTTGCGCGATGAGATTCATTGTTTGTTCAAACTCTTCATTGGTTTCACCCGGGAAGCCAACAATGAAATCTGAGCTGATTTGAATATTTGGACGCACCGCACGTAATTTACGAATGATTGATTTGTATTCTAACGCGGTATGACCACGTTTCATCATCGTTAAAATACGGTCTGAACCAGCTTGTACTGGTAAGTGTACGAAGTCTACCAACTCAGGCGTATCACGATACACATCAATAATATCATCTGTAAATTCGATGGGGTGGCTGGTAGTAAAACGTAAACGGTCGATACCGTCAATAGATGCCACTAAACGTAATAATTCCGCAAATGTACAGATACCACCATCAAATGTCGGGCCGCGATATGCGTTTACGTTTTGGCCTAATAAATTAATTTCACGTACACCTTGCTCTGCCAACTGCGCAATTTCAAATAACACATCATCAACAGGACGGCTCACTTCTTCACCACGGGTATAAGGCACCACACAATAAGTACAATATTTATTACAGCCTTCCATAATAGACACAAACGCGGTTGGACCTTCTGCTCGAGGCTCTGGTAAGCGGTCAAATTTCTCAATTTCTGGGAAACTCACATCCACCACCGAACTTTTACCGCCACGAATTTGGTTAATCATTTCTGGTAAGCGATGTAAAGTTTGCGGACCAAATACGATATCCACATAAGGTGCTCGATGACGAATATGCTCACCTTCTTGTGAAGCCACACAACCGCCCACACCAATCACTAAGTTTGGATTTTGTTTTTTTAATTCTTTCCAACGACCTAACTGATGGAACACTTTTTCTTGTGCCTTTTCACGGATAGAACAGGTGTTAAGAAGTAACACATCTGCTTCTTCTGGAATATCTGTCAATTCCAAACCATGTGTATTTAAGAGAAGATCGGCCATTTTTGATGAATCGTATTCATTCATCTGACAGCCCCATGTTTTAATATGTAATTTTTGCGTCATATTGCTTAAAAAATAAAGATTAGTAAAAAGATAAAATCGGTCGGCTATTGTACAGATTTGTGGGAATTCTGGCTAGTGTAAAATGGACTTTTACCCATTTCGGTATAGAAAAAGTGCGGTTAAAATCACCTGAATTTTAACCGCACTTTGTTTAGTATCCGTCTTCCTCCATATTCGGTAGGAATGTTTTTTGTTTGATTCGTTTTACTCTCGTTTCAATTCGCCCATCTGGATGTAGTTCAATTTCACGCCAGCCTGGTTGTAATGTATCTAACGCAAAATGATTGCTATCAGGCTTAAATTGAATACAAGTCGCGGGTGTTGCCATGGTTTGATAACCTTGCCAATAGCTATCAACCTGCTGATGAATATGCCCGTATAAGATCCCTTTTACATTGTTGAATTGAGCAAGAACGGTTGAAAAATCATGCGCATTACGCAAATTATGCTGATCAAGCCATGCTGAATTCGTTGGCAATAGGTGGTGGTGTAAGACGACTAAGCTATGACGCGCTGGATTTTCCGCTAATTTTGTTTTTAACCAATCTAACTGATAAGCGCTCAATTCACCATGAGGCACACCGGATACTTGGCTATCTAACAAAATCACTTGCCAATGTTTGCCTAGAAGTAAATGTTTTGACGCATTAATAGGCGATTGGCTTAAATGCTCGACCATTTTGGGTTGAAAATCATGGTTACCCGGAAGCCAAAATACTGACTTATTTAACGGTTTAACCATTTCAACAAATCGCAGATAGCCTTCGTCGCTACTATCTTGTACCAAATCCCCTGTTGCAAGCACGACATCGTACTCAAAAGACTCCAACTGAATTTCTTTTAACACCTGAGAAAAACTTTCGTGCGTGTTGATACCTAATAAGTCTTTGCTTGTATCTTTAAACAAATGAGGATCGGTAATTTGTAATAATTTAACAACTTCACTCGCGGGTTCGTATTCAAATGTATTGCTCATGAGACTCCTATTGCCAGCGTTGCTGCAATTGGGCGTAATTTAATTGAAGCCATTGCAAGCCCATTACTGCAATGCCATTATCAATTTTGCCATCACACATCCATTGATAGGCTTGCTCACGTTTCACCACATGAACACGGATGTCTTCATTTTCTTCAGCTAAACCATGAAGTCCCTTGGCTTGCGAGCTATCTACTCGTCCGACAAACAAATGAATACGTTCGACGACACCGCCCGGGCTATCCCACACGCTTAAACAATGTGTGAGATCTTGAACGGATACGCCTGCTTCCTCTTCACTTTCACGCAAAGCGACTTCTTCAGGTTGTTCACCCTCTTCTACCATCCCGGCGATCAATTCTAATAACCAAGGGGAACGAGCTGCTTCAGGCTGATATGCACCAATACGTACTTGCTCAACTAAAACCACTGCATCTTCTTCCGGATCGTAAGCAATCACTGCAGAAGCAGCACCTTTGACCAACAACTCCCTTGTCACGACACCACTTTCTCCACCGGCAAAAAGCTTATGTTTAAACTGTACTTTCTTAAGTGTAAAAAAACCTTTATAAACAGTTTCTTCATTAAGAACTTCTATATCATGCTGACTAAACTGTTGAATTTCTGACATCATTACTCTCCTAGTATCGAGGTCGCATAATACTCCCATAAAAAAATAAAAAAAACTGAACCCTCTATTTTTTTGTTGAAACTTTGAAGCCGGTCACAAAAAAAGAAAACCTATGATGATTTCTTATTCATCATAGGTTTACATTAAGAATCTATCTGAATTAACAAACGCGGCTGGTTATTTCCCCATCTGCCACCTTCGTTTTAATCGTATCGCCCGTTTTGACTTGTTTCACACTCACAATAGCATGTCCTTTGGCATCTTCTGCGATGGAATATCCTCGAGCCAATACTTTTAATGGACTTAATCCATCTAACTTACCACACAATGTCGCCAATTTATTTTGACGTTCCGTGACTTGACGATTCGCCCCTAAATTTAACCGCACTTGTAACTGAGCTAAATATTGGGATTGTTTTTGCAATCGATAAAGCAACGGATTTTGTTTTAAGCGAGCTGAAAGTGCGGTCAATTTTTGTTGCGTTTTATCCACTTGGCGCTGCATTGCCAAAACTAAACGATGATGTAATTGTTCTGTTCTGGCTTTCTGCATCAATAATTGATTTTGTGGATGTTGATTTTGCAGACGTAAACGTAACTGTTGTAAACGTTGTTGTTGATGACTAAAAATACGATCTAACGCCATCTCCAAACGCTGTTGTTTATAGGCTAACTGTTGAAGTAATTCCTGCTGATTGCGACTCACTAACTCTGCCGCTGCAGACGGTGTCGGCGCTCGTAAATCAGCTACAAAATCTGCAATGGTAACATCCGTTTCGTGACCGACTGCACTGATAATCGGTAAATTAGAACGGAAAATAGCACGCGCCACTTCTTCTTCATTAAAGCACCAAAGATCTTCTAAGGAACCACCACCTCGACCGACGATCAATACATCCACTTCTTGACGAGCATTGGCGAGTTCAATCATTTGGACGATTTCAGTCGTTGCTTCTTTTCCTTGCACTGCCGTTGGGTAAATCACAACCTTTAAACTCGGATCGCGGCGAGCCAAAATATGCAGAATATCCTGCAACGCTGCGCCAGTCGAAGAGGTAACAATCCCCACCGCTTTAGCAAAGTCCGGCAAGCTTTTCTTCAAGTTTTGTGCAAACACCCCTTCAGCCGCCAATTTCATTTTTAGCGCTTCAAATTGCTGTTGCAATAATCCTTCGCCAGCAGGATGCATGGATTCAATAATCAGCTGATAATCACCGCGAGGTTCATATAAACTGACATTCGCCCGCACCAAGACCTGCATACCATTTTGCGGACGAAATCCCACCCGCAAATTTTTCATGCGGAACATCGCACCGCGAACTTGGGCATTTTCATCTTTCAGCGTTAAATACCAATGCCCCGACACAGGTTGGGTGAAATTAGAAATCTCCCCTGTAAGCCAAATCTGTGAAAAATTCCCTTCCAACATTTGGCGAGCGGCGCTGTTAAGCTGGGAAACGGAGTAAATGTTTTCAGACATTATTCAATCAACACCCAACCGTCATCTAGCCAGTTACAAATCGAATCAAGTAATAATTCCATTGTACTTTCAGGATCTTCCGTATCATTCACTAAATTATTTAAGAATGCCCAATCTAGCGCTTCACCATCAGAAAGGCGTTTCAACACTTCCGCTTCAATAACATTCACTTCATCCAACCATTCGCCATTCGCATAAATGCGGAGCGGATTTTCGGTGTAAAGTAATTTGCAGTTATTGTCCTGCATTAACACACCTTGTTCCTCTTCTAAAATTGACCGCACTTCGTCAGGATCGGACATTTCATCGGATACTAACATTTCATAGCGACGTGAACTCACTGTGCCTGCTACCGCTTGTTTGAACAAGGCATCAAAGGCTTCTGACTCTGCCAATTTCGCTAAGAATTGCTTTTTCATTGCTTGGATATTTTCATCTGCCAACTTGCCCGTGCTCTGCTCTGATTGCGTTAAGCGTAACGGTAATTGGAATTCGCTTAAATTCAATTCAGGATCCTGATGACAAAACGCTTTATTCACGTTATCAAAAATGTCAGCTAAATTCGGGTAACGCAAGCCAAAAGAAAAAGTCAAACAATCATCTTCTGCCACACCATAATGCGACATACGAGCCGGAATATAAAGAATATCACCTGGGTTCATCACTTCATCAATCACCAATTCACCCATATCGTCAAAAATACGAATCGGCTGATTCGGTTTAAATTCAGTGGAAGAATCACACCATTTGCCTAACTGCCAACGACGATGACCATAGCCTTGTACCAAGAATACATCATATTCATCATAATGCTTACCAACGGAACCACCTTTAGGTGCATAGGACACCATAATATCGTCGCGTTGCCATTGTGGGATAAAGCCAAACTTATTCCAAAGCTGACCGAGTTCTGTACTCCATTGTTCTAAATTTTGGACGAGCACCGACCATTTCTCGGGTACATCTGCAAAATCTTCTTCAGATAACGGACTAAAAAACACTTTCCAATTATCATCTGAAAAGGTTTTCACTAAACGTGCAGTCACATCTTCGCCTTGTGCTAATTCGATAATATCCTCAGGCTCGAATTGGCCAACAATTTCAGGCAAACCATTACGAATAATCAATGGTTTTTTCTGCCAATAATCACGCAGGAAAATTTCAGGGGTAATGCCATCAGGCAGACAATATTGGTTGGAAAGTGCGGTCATTTTTTTTACTCCTTTTCCTGTTTTTCTTGTTGGGCTTTTTCTTGTGCAGCTTTGGCTTGTTCTGCTGCTCGTTTACGACGAATTTCTTTAGGATCCGCTAATAATGGACGGTAAATCTCAATACGATCGCCATCTTTTAATTGATCCGTTAATTTTGCAGGACGGGAATAAATCCCCACTTTATTTTCACGTAAATCGATCTCGGTAAACTGTTGCAAAATGCCTGATTGTAAAATAGCCGTTTGGATCATCGTGCCTTCATCCACTTTGAAGGACTTCAAATAATAACGATCCGGCAAGGCATAGGCGATTTCAATATTAATTTGGTTCATGTCTTATTCTGTCTTGATGAGTTTTCCGTTATTATAGCGGAAAAGTGCGGTCAATATTAACGATAAAATCAGGAGTTCATCATGAATTGGGTATTTTTTGCTATCGGTTCAGCCTTTTTCGCTGGGCTTACCGCTATTTTAGGAAAATTAGGGGTTGAAGGCATTAACAGCAATCTCGCGACCTTTATCCGTACAATTG
Organism: Parahaemophilus parainfluenzae; assembly: GCF_001053575.1. Classification (GTDB taxonomy): domain Bacteria; phylum Pseudomonadota; class Gammaproteobacteria; order Enterobacterales; family Pasteurellaceae; genus Haemophilus_D; species Haemophilus_D parainfluenzae_S. Next base: position 36,122 of record NZ_JVSL01000040.1, read on the forward strand.
TGGTTTTACTGGTCACAGCTGGCATCATTAGTGCCCGCAATGAATGGCAACTGCCACAACATATCGCCGCAAAACCACTCACCTTTTTAATTCTTTCTGGTGTTGCTACGGGCCTATCTTGGCTTTGTTATTATCGTGCGTTACAAATGGCGCCCGCCTCTTGGGTTACGCCCATTGATAAACTCAGTGTGGTCATTGCCATTATTTTAGGCGTAGTTTTGTTAGGAGAACCCTTAAGCATGAAATTAGTCATAGGAAGTCTATTAATTCTCTCGGGCGTTTTAGTCTTAGCCTTATAGATTGAGAAATTAGCCCTTTTTCGCTACAATACGCCACTATTTTTATTCAAGCAGAAAACTATGTCTGAAATTAAACTCATCGTGGGGCTGGGAAACCCTGGCGATAAATATGCGGAAACTCGCCACAATGCAGGTGAATGGCTGATTGAGCGTTTAGCTCGTCGCTTTAATGTTTCGCTTAATGCAGAAAATAAATTCTTCGGTTATGTAGGAAAAACACTAATTAATGGCAAAGAAGTGCGTTTTTTAGTGCCGACGACGTTTATGAATTTAAGCGGAAAAGCCGTAGGTGCACTTGCTAATTTTTATCGCATCAAACCAGAAGAAATTTTAGTGCTACACGATGAATTAGATTTACCGCCGGGCACCGTAAAATTAAAACAAGGTGGCGGACATGGCGGTCACAATGGTTTAAAAGATATCGTGGCACAGCTTGGTAACAGCAACAATTTCTATCGTTTACGCATTGGCATTGGCCATCCTGGACACCGTGATTTAGTTTCAGGTTTTGTGCTTAACAAACCTGCGCCTGCAGAAAGAGAAGCACTCGATAAAGCGTTAGACGAAGCCACCGATTGCATTGAATTGCTTTTCAAAGAAGGCATGGTGAAAGCCACCAATCGCTTAAACAGTTTTAAAATTTAACTCAAAAGTGCGGTGAAAAAACACCATAAATTTTAACCGCACTTACGCTCAAAATAAGGAAAACATCATGGGATTTAAATGTGGTATCGTTGGTTTGCCAAACGTTGGTAAATCTACCCTTTTTAATGCATTAACCAAAGCCGGTATCGAAGCGGCAAACTATCCGTTCTGTACAATCGAACCAAATACTGGTGTGGTACCAATGCCGGATCCGCGTTTAGATGCGTTAGCGGAAATTGTTAAACCTGAACGTGTGTTGCCCACCACCATGGAATTTGTGGATATTGCTGGTTTGGTTGCAGGTGCAAGTAAAGGTGAAGGCTTAGGGAATAAATTCTTAGCTAACATCCGTGAAACTGATGCAATTGGCCATGTTGTTCGTTGTTTTGAAAATGATGACATCGTGCACGTTGCGGGTAAAATCGATCCATTAAGCGATATCGAAACCATCAATACCGAATTAGCCCTTGCTGACTTAGACAGCTGTGAACGAGCCATCCAACGTTTACAAAAACGTGCAAAAGGTGGCGATAAAGACGCAAAATTTGAGCTTTCTGTGATGGAGAAAATCCTTCCTGTACTTTCTGAAGCAGGCATGATTCGTTCTGTTCCTTTAGATAAAGATGAGTTATTAGCAATTAAAAGCTATAACTTCCTCACATTAAAACCAACCATGTACATTGCGAACGTGAATGAAGACGGTTTTGAAAATAACCCGTATTTAGACAAAGTACGTGAGTTTGCAGAAAAAGAAGGCTCTGTTGTGGTGCCTGTATGTGCGGCGATTGAAGCTGAAATTGCGGAACTTGATGACGATGAAAAAATCGAATTCTTACAAGATCTTGGCATTGAAGAACCAGGCTTAAACCGTGTAATTCGTGCAGGTTATGCCTTATTAAACCTTCAAACCTACTTCACTGCAGGCGTAAAAGAAGTGCGCGCATGGACAGTTTCAGTTGGTGCAACCGCCCCTAAAGCTGCTGCTGTCATCCACACAGACTTTGAAAAAGGCTTCATCCGTGCAGAAGTAATTGCTTACGATGACTTCATCCAATTCAAAGGTGAAAACGGAGCAAAAGAAGCGGGTAAATGGCGCTTAGAAGGTAAAGACTACATCGTCCAAGATGGTGATGTTATGCACTTCCGCTTTAACGTATAAAAACACTTCAGACCGCATAACTATGCGGTCTTTTTGTATATATAAAAGGAAAAATAATGTCGGACAAATTAAATCAACTCATCGAATTGTTAAAATTAGAAAAAATTGATGATCTTATCTTTCGCGGAGCCTGTGAAGACTTAGGTTTTCGTCAAGTGTTTGGCGGTCAAGTCGTGGCACAATCGCTTTCTGCCGCGATGCAAGTTGCCCCGCCTGAGCGCGTACTCCATTCTTGCCATGCTTACTTTTTAGCACCAGGCGACAGCCAATACCCGATTATTTACGATGTGGAAACCTTACGTGAAGGTCGCAACTTCTCTGCATTACGCGTAAAAGCCATTCAACATAAAAATGTGATTTGCCACGTCACTGCGTCATTTCAAGTCCCTGAAGAAGGCTTCGACCATCAATCAGCCATGCCGCAAGTGCTAGGCCCTGAACAATGTATTGATGAGCACGAAATGATGTTAAAAGTGGCGCAAACTTTGCCTGAAAGCCTGAGTGAAAAATTTGCCCAAGAACGACCATTTCAGATTCATAGCCGATATTTGAACAATCCATTTGATGGCCGTGAACTGCCACCTGAACAATATGCTTGGTTTAAAACCAATGGCGAAGCGCCATTAGATTTGCAGACACAACAATGTCTCTTAGCGTATTTTTCTGATTTCCACTGTATTTTGACCGCACTTCACCCACATGGGAAAGGCTTTTTACAGAAAGGAATGAAAGTGGCTACAATCGACCACAGCATTTGGTTCCACCGCCCCTTCAATTTAAATAATTGGCACTTACATGCCATTGAAAGTAACAATGCTTTTGCCGGACGTGGTTTAGCGAGAGGACAAATTTTTGCTGCAGATGGCACATTAATTGCCACCACACAGCAGGAAGGGTTAATTCGTTATCAAGAATAACCGCACTTTAAAACAAGGTGCAGACTAGCCTTCGTAACCAATATCTTCGAAAGTTGGGTTTTCTGCGCCTTGTTTCGCTAATTCATCACAAATTTCATTTTCACGGTGGCCAGAATGCCCTTTCACCCACTGCCAATTAATGTTATGGGTTTGAATCGCCTGATCTAACGCAATCCATAAATCTTGGTTTTTTACCGCTTTGCCCGTACTCGCTTTCCAATTGTTTTTCTTCCAATTGTAAATCCATTGTGTGATGCCATTTTTCATATATTGACTATCGCTATAAAGCGTTACATGGCAAGGCTCTTTCAAGCTATTTAAGGCCTCAATCACAGCTCGTAATTCCATGCGATTATTGGTGGTTTTGAAATACCCTTTTGAAATATGTTTTTCATGCTGTTTATAGCGAAGGACAATTCCTATGCCACCAGCTCCCGGGTTACCTAGGCAAGATCCATCCGTAAAAATTTCAATCTGTTTTTGCATAACTAATTCGAGCTTGTGTAAAATAGGCAGTATTTTAAAGGAAACAAATAGGTAGAACAATGATAAATCCGGATCGCCAGATTGTACTGGATACTGAAACCACCGGTATGAACCAAATTGGTGCGCATTACGAAGGACATTGCATTATTGAAATTGGCGCGGTGGAAATGATCAACCGTAAATACACGGGTAATAATTTTCACATTTATATTAAGCCGGATCGTTTGGTTGATCCTGATGCCATTAAAGTTCACGGTATTACGGATGAAATGCTGGCAGATAAACCGGATTTCAAAACGATTGCACAAGACTTTATTGAATATATTCGTGGGGCGGAACTACTGATTCACAACGCACCCTTCGACGTGGGCTTTATGGACTATGAATTCCGTAAACTTGGGTTAGATATTAAAACAACCGACATTTGCCTCGTCACCGATACGTTGCAAATGGCGCGCCAAATGTATCCCGGCAAACGTAATAGCTTAGATGCATTGTGTGATCGTTTAGGCATTGATAACAGCAAACGAACACTCCACGGGGCGTTACTGGATGCGGAGATTTTGGCCGACGTTTATTTATCCATGACGGGCGGGCAAACCAGTCTATTTGATGAAGAGCATGCGGATAGTTCGATGATCCAAGCTAGTGGCAATATTCAAGATCTTCAAAGTGCGGTCAATTTTTCGCAAAATTTAAAAGTCTTACAACCCACTGATGATGAACTCCAAGCCCATTTAGATTTCCTTAAATTGGTCAATAAAAAAAGCGACGGTAAATGTTTTTGGTCGATTCGTACGGGTGACGAAGCCTCACATTAATCGGTTATCTATTAATCAGATAAACATAAAAAAGAAAAAAAAGATTGACGGTTTTAACGTTCATCATTATTATACCCAGCACTTAGCGGAGTGGTAGTTCAGCTGGTTAGAATACCTGCCTGTCACGCAGGGGGTCGCGGGTTCGAGTCCCGTCCATTCCGCCAATTTAAAACTTGTCTTAATATACTCACGGAGTGGTAGTTCAGCTGGTTAGAATACCTGCCTGTCACGCAGGGGGTCGCGGGTTCGAGTCCCGTCCATTCCGCCAATTAAGCCGAGATAATGAAGCACCTGAAGGTGCTTTTTTTATGCCCGAATTTTACCTGCCAGCCAACATTCGCTATAATTAACCAAATTTACACTTTACAGAGATATTTTTATGACAACTCCTGTCGTTGCCTTAGTGGGTCGCCCAAACGTAGGTAAATCCACCCTATTCAACCGCTTAACCCGTACTCGTGATGCGCTTGTCGCAGACTTCCCTGGTTTAACCCGAGATCGTAAATACGGTCATGCCAATATTTCTGGCTATGATTTCATTGTGATCGATACCGGCGGTATTGATGGCACTGAAGAAGGTGTTGAAGAAAAAATGGCGGAACAATCCTTATTAGCGATTGAAGAAGCCGATGTGGTACTTTTCTTAGTGGATGCGCGCGCAGGTTTAACAGCAGCAGACATTGGTATTGCTAATTACTTACGCCAACGTACTAATAAAACAACCGTCGTGGTGGCAAATAAAACTGACGGTATTGATGCAGACTCACACTGTGCGGAATTTTATCAATTAGGCTTAGGTGAAATTGAACAAATTGCCGCATCACAAGGTCGTGGTGTAACCCAATTGATGGAGCAAGTACTTGCCCCTTTAGCGGAAAAATTACAAGAAAATGAAGCGGAAAATGACCGCACTTCTAATGAAGAAGAAAAAGATGAATGGGATCACGAATTTGACTTCGATTCAGAGGAAGATACGTCATTAATTGATGATGCATTGGACGAAGAGCTTGAAGACGAACAAGATAAAAATATCAAAATTGCGATTGTAGGCCGTCCAAACGTCGGTAAATCGACATTAACCAATCGTATTTTAGGTGAAGATCGCGTGGTGGTTTACGATATGCCAGGCACAACACGCGACAGTATCTACATTCCAATGGAACGCGATGGTCAGCAATACACCTTAATTGATACAGCAGGTGTGCGTAAACGTGGTAAAGTGCATTTAGCCGTTGAGAAATTCTCTGTCATCAAAACATTACAGGCGATTCAAGATGCAAACGTGGTATTGCTCACCATTGATGCACGTGAAAACATTTCAGATCAAGATCTCTCTCTACTTGGCTTTATCTTAAATGCAGGTCGCTCACTGGTGATCGTCGTAAATAAATGGGATGGCTTAGATCAAGATGTGAAAGATCGCGTTAAATCTGAATTAGATCGCCGTTTAGATTTTATCGACTTTGCCCGTGTGCATTTTATTTCTGCTTTACACGGCAGTGGCGTGGGGAATCTTTTTGATTCGATTAAAGAAGCTTATGCTTGTGCGACACAAAAAATGACGACTTCCCTTCTCACCCGTATTTTACAAATGGCAACGGATGAGCATCAACCACCAATGATTGGCGGACGTCGCATTAAATTAAAATACGCTCACCCAGGTGGCTATAATCCACCAATTATCGTGGTGCATGGTAACCAAATGGATAAACTACCGGATTCATACAAACGTTATTTATCTAATTATTATCGTAAGAGTTTGAAAATTATTGGTTCGCCAATTCGCTTGCTATTCCAAGAAGGTTCAAACCCATTTGCAGGTAGAAAAAATAAACTCACACCAAACCAATTACGTAAACGTAAACGCTTGATGAAGTTTATCAAAAAAGCGAAACGCTAATCTTAGCAAACAAAGAGCGGTCAAAAATCATTGTGAATTTTGACCGCTCTTTTTATTGAAAAAATAAATTATTCGTCTATAACCACTTTACCAATATAGCCTAGATTACGATAACGTTGAGCGTAATCAATACCATAGCCGACAACAAATTCATCCGGAATAGAAAAACCAATCCATTCAACGGGCACTTCCACTTCTCGGCGAGAAGGTTTATCTAATAAGGTACAAATCGCCAAGCTTGCAGGATCGCGTAAATTTAAAATGCCACGCACTTTTTCAAGGGTATAACCTGTATCAATAATGTCCTCAACAATTAGCACGTGTTCATTACGAATATCGCCTTCAAGATCTTTCGTAATTTTCACATCGTGATTACTTGTCATTCCGCTACCATAGCTTGAAGTGGTCATAAACTCGACTTCTACTGGTAATTTTAATTCACGCACGAGATCGGCCATGAACATAAATGAACCACGTAAAAGCCCGACAACAATCAGTTTATCAATGGCTTTTTGTTGATAAAAACGCGTAATTTCCGCGCCAAGTTCAGCTATGCGACTACGGACATCCGCTTCTGAAATCATAATATCGACATGGTGTTTTTTCATGGTCTTTCCTTTTTAATTTAATCGTTTGCGTATTCTACAATAAAAAAGGCTGAAGTTTAAACCTTCAGCCTTTTTAACCCTAACGAATTTACTTTCTACTCTACCTGTTGAAGCAACCTGCAATCGCTACGAAACAGATGTGCGTATAGTAGCAGAAAGAAATCATCTGTCAATAAGAATTATTATCATTTTTATAAAATTTATTAATTCCCTGATATTTTCATCTTGTCGAGTAAGATTGAACCGGTTTGGATATTGGTTCGATGCTCAACATCATCTGCTACTGCCACAATATTTTTCAACATATATTGTAATTGACCGGCAATAGTAATTTCAGCAACAGGATATTGGATTTCACCGTTTTCCACCCAGAAACCGGCTGCACCACGGGAATAATCACCGGTTACAATATTTACGCCTTGCCCCATGACATCGGTAACCAATAAACCAGTGTCCATCTGACGTAAAAGTGCGGTCAATCCCCCCATTAAATTTGGTTTTACAAGCCAGTTGTGAATACCACCTGCATGACCAGTACTTTGCATGCCCATTTTTCTACCGCTGTAACTGGTGAGCAAATAGGTTTGCAACACGCCATCTTGAATAATTTCAAGATCTTGTGTTCGCACCCCTTCGCTATCAAAAGGCGTAGAGGCTAAACGTTTTAACAAATGCGGACGCTCACTAATTTGGAACCAATCTGGCAATACTTGTTTTCCAAGATGATCAAGCAAGAAACTGGATTTACGATATAAGCTACCGCCACTAATCGCCCCCGTTAAATGAGAGATTAATCCTGTTGCCACATCATTTAAGAAAATCACGGGCACTTCACGTGTTGTTAATTTTTGTGGATTTAAACGCGCGATCACTTTTTTCGCACAATTCTGCCCTACCCAATCCGCTGAAGAAAGCGAATCAAACTCACGTGAAACCGTGTACTCGTAGTCATTTTCCAGTTGATCTAACTCTCCACCAATCACCGAACAAGATAAAGAATAACGGCTAGATAAGTAACTTTGTAGCATGCCGTGCGTATTACCATAAACACGCACGCCAGTATGTGAATTAAAACTTGCACCGTTACTATTCACGATTTTAGCATCATATTCCAACGCTGATTTTTCAGCCTCTAAAGCTAATTTTGTAGCCTGTTCAACATCAACACTTGCCCCATGATAAAGTGCTAAATCGGGCGCTTCAAAAGCCATTAGTTCTTTATCTGCTAGCCCTGTGCAATCATCTGGTGAGGTATATTTTGCAATAGCGAGCGCGGCTTCAACGGTGTTTTTAATCGCTTCTTCACTTAAATCTGAAGTAGAGGCATTACCTTTTTGTTGGCCTAAATAAACGGAAATACCTAATGCCCCATCGTTAGTAAATTCAACATTTTCAATATCTTGCAGACGGGTTGAAACCGATAAACCACTCACTTTTGTCACACCTACTTCAGCGGTGGCGCCCGCTTTCTGGGCGGTTTCAATCGCAAAACTGACTGCATCACGCAATGTTTGCTCTTGAGATTTTAAAAGTGCGGTTAAATTTTCTGCTGTTTTCATGGTAATAATCCTATTAAAAATTTGCGCCATTTTATCTTATTTTGAAAGTTTATGCTAAAATGCACCAAATTTTTCATAAGGTAACAGAATGGCAAAACGTAAGAAAAAAGAAGCCTTTGATTGGGAAGATGAAGACCAAGAAGAGATTATTTGGGTAAGCAAAAGTGAAATCAAACGCGACGCTGAAGATTTAAAACAGCTCGGCGAGAAATTGGTGAACTTAACCAAAGCAAATCTGACTAAGGTTCCACTAGACGATAGCTTGAAAGATGCCATTGAATTAGCGCAACGCCTGCAAAAAGAGGCGCGTCGTCGCCAATTGCAATATATTGGAAAGCTCTTACGCTCAATTGATGCAGAGCCTATTCGTGAAGCTTTAGAAAAAATTGAAAACAAACATAATCAACAACAAGCGATGCTGCATAAGTTGGAAATCTTACGTGATGAATTAGTTGCGAAAGGTGATGCAGCACTGACTGATTTGTTAAATGAACATCCTTCTGCGGATCGCCAACAATTACGTAATTTGATTCGTGCAGCACAAAAAGAGAAGGAACAAAATAAGCCGTCAAAAGCTTATCGCGAAATTTATCAGATCTTAAAAACACTCATTTTAGAAGACTAAAATACGGCTATTTTTGACCGCACTTTGGGTCAAAAAAGTGCTATGATTAGTTACCCTTTTAAGAAGGAAAGAACGTTATTTATGAATATTCGTTGGAATATTATTTTAGGTGTCATCGCCCTGGCTTTATTAGGCTGGTATTATTCGCTTGATCAAGATCATGGCGATTTACAAAGCCTAATTAAAAAGCCTGATAGCCCAGAATACGTCGGTAACAAAATGGAAACTACCGTATTCTCGCCTGAAGGTAAAAAGCAATATCTCGCGATTTCCGATAAAGTGGAATATTACACACAAGACGGTCATACGGATTTTATTTCACCGTTAGTCTATCTTTTTGATGTCTCTTTAGATAATAAAGACAAAGAAGCGAAAACCGATAAAATTCAATTAGAAAAACAAAATTGGAAGCTTAGCGCGAAAAAGGCAAAATTAACAAAAGATCAAATGCTCTATCTTGAAGGTGGTGTAGTTGCCGAGAGTCTTGACCCTTTATCTCGCCTACAACGTGTTGAGACCGAAGCGGCTGTTATTAATTTAAAGACACAAGACATTACTTCCGATACGCAAGTAAAAATTAACGGATTAAACTTTAACTCAAGTGGATTGAAGTTAGTCGGAAATTTACGTCAGCAAGTTGCAACTCTAAAGGAACAGGTAAAAACATATTATGAAATCAACAAACAATAAAATTCTGCTTTTAACGGCGTTAATGATGACGTCTTTATCTGCTTTTGCGTTAAAAGACGATACAAATAAACCGATTAACATTGTCTCAGATAATCAATCTTTAGATATGGAAAACAGCGTCGTAACCTTTACGGATAACGTTGTAATTACGCAAGGTTCCATTTTGATTAAAGCTAATAAAGTGGTCATTACTCGCCCACCAGAAAATTCAGGTAAAAAAGAAACTGTTGAAGCATTTGGTAGCCCTGTTACCTTCCACCAGCAACTTGATGATGGTAAACCTGTTGACGGTAGAGCGAATAAAGTTCACTACGATTTAGGCACTGAATTCTTAACATTGACCGGTAATGCTGAATTAAAACAATTAGATAGCAAAATTAATGGTGAACGCATCACTTATGATGTGAAAAAACAACAGTTAAAAGCCAATGGTAATGGAAAATCGCGTGTGCAAACCGTCTTAATTCCAACCCAATTACAACAAAAAGGTAAAAAATAACCGATGTCTGTATTACAAGCTGAATTCCTCGCAAAAAGCTATAAAAGCCGAAAAGTAGTTTCTGATGTGAGTTTAACCGTAAACTCCAATGAGATTGTTGGCCTACTAGGTCCAAATGGTGCGGGCAAAACAACTACTTTCTACATGGTCGTCGGTTTAGTGCGTCACGATCAGGGAAAAATCACCATTGATGGCGATGATATTAGCGTATTACCTATGCATGAACGTGCACGCAGAGGAATTGGCTATTTACCACAAGAAGCCTCTATTTTCCGTCGTTTAACGGTGTATGAAAACCTCATGGCGGTATTAGAAATTCGTAAAGATCTCACTGCAGAGCAACGCAGAGAGAGAGCGGATGAGTTAATTGATGAGTTCAATATTAGCCATATTCGTGATAGCCTGGGACAATCGCTTTCTGGTGGTGAGCGTCGTCGAGTGGAAATTGCACGCGCCTTAGCGGCAAATCCTAAATTCATTTTATTAGATGAACCTTTTGCGGGTGTTGACCCTATTTCGGTGACGGATATTAAGAAAATCATCACGGATCTCCGCAATCGTGGTTTAGGCGTGTTAATTACCGACCATAACGTACGCGAAACCCTTGATGTCTGTGAACGCGCTTACATTGTTGGCGAAGGGAAAATTATCGCGACCGGCACACCGGAAAAAGTCATGAATGATGAGCACGTTAAACGTGTCTATTTAGGCGAACAATTTAAACTATAACCTATGAAATTTACGACTCTGCTCTCCCCTGATGATATTCGTCAGGGGGTTGCTTTTTCTAGCAAGAAACGATTATTTGAATCTATTGCCGCGTTCGTTGTGGAAAAACTTCACTGCGAAAATGGTGAACAAGCATGTTTTGAATGTTTATTTGAACGGGAAAAATTAGGTAATTCAGGATTAGGCAATGGTGTCGCTATGCCTAAAGCCAAGTTACCTGCTACTGTATCAGATAAGATCCTAACGGTATTTATGCAATTAGAAACGCCTGTCGAATATGATGCCGCCGATAATAAACCGGTAGATATCGTTTTTGCTGTGCTCGTACCCGAAAATCACTGCCAAGAATATATTCCTGTTCTGGCAGAACTCAATGAAAAATTAACTGATAAAAACTTAATTAAACAACTTCGTTCAGCACAAAGTGCGGATGAAATTTGGCAAATTTTTGAATGTGCCGATCATTCAGAGGAATCTGAAGATGACACAAATTTAGATAATATTGAACCTCCAGAGGTATAACCTAACCAACTAACCATAAGGAATCACGCAGATGGAAATTATTATTATCAGTGGTCGCTCCGGCGCAGGGAAATCGGTCGCATTACGAGCTTTGGAAGATATGGGCTATTATTGCGTGGATAATCTCCCTCTCGATTTACTTCCTCAACTCACCAATATTCTCGCCAAAACTCAAACGGCTGTTGCCATCAGCCTCGATATTCGAAATCTTCCCCATTCAAGTGCTGATTTAGACAAAATCCTGACAGATATTCAAGCTACTTATTCCGTCAAAATCATCTTTCTGGACAGCGATCGTAGTACACTTATTCGTCGTTACAGCGATTCACGTCGTCTTCATCCCCTTTCAGCGCAAGATCTTCCACTTGAATCAGCGATTGACCTAGAATATCAACAGCTTGAGCCTTTAATTCAACATGCTAATTTTATTATTGATACCGCACCACTTTCTACTCATTCGTTATCTGAACGTTTAAGAGAAGTTTTACGTGGTAATACGGATAAAGAACTTAAAATCGTGGTTGAGTCATTTGGCTTTAAATACGGCATTCCGCTTGATGCGGATTATGTCTTTGACGTGCGTTTTCTACCTAACCCGCACTGGAACCCAGAACTTCGTCCAATGACGGGGCTTGATGAACCTGTTGCACAATTTTTACTTGCACATGATGAAGTGAATAATTTTATCTACCAAACGCGTAATTACATCGAAACCTGGTTACCGATGTTAGAGCAAAATAACCGAAGCTATCTCACCATAGCCATCGGTTGTACAGGAGGTAAACACCGTTCTGTTTACATTGCTCAACAAATTGGTGAATATTTCCAAGCCAAAGGCAAGAATGTGAAAATTCAGCATAAATCCCTAGAAAAGAATAAAAAGAATTAATCAAACCATAAAAAAACGCAGCGACTTGCTGCGTTTTTTATTAAACCACATACTGCTCAAAAATCTCAGGCAAATGTGCAATTAACGTTTCTTTTCCAGCCACGGTTTCATGCTGCCAAACCTGCAATAGCACATCTGGCGTAAATAATCGTGATGCCTGCTCTGCCAACGGTAAATAGCTAATATGCCAAGGCTCTCGGCCAATTTTTTTACCTTCTGGCTGAATTATAAATGGCAAAACAAAATCAAAGTGCGGTAGATTTTCAGTGAGAAATTCACTAAGTTCAAAGAAATAACCACCCTTTTCATATTCCCAAGGTTCAAGTTGTAAAGATTGACCTTGAGGCAAAAGATCAGGATCAAAAATATCGATTTCTGTTCCCCAATGATGACGACTTCCCCCTGGAAGCGCTGACCAACGTAAAATGGCCTGTGCTTTTTGCCAATCATCTAATAACGCTAAATCTAATGGATTTCCCACATCATCATGAACCTTGCGTTCACCGTTAAATTTACCGTTCCAAATGAGTTGTTGACGTTCAAAATCACGAAAGCTACTCGCGGGTTGCAAATTAAAGCCATTTTTGACCGCACTTTGCTGCAATCCTTGAAATGCTTTCATTGCCTCAGCTTGCAAAAAATGATTTGGAGAATGAGGTGTAGGCAAATTGATCAAATGTTCACGAGATTTGCCGGTTAACATTTCTGGCGTTAATTTCATCTTACTTGTCCAATAAATTCACTAACATTTGATAATAAATCTGACCACACTTGGCAAGATCATCAACGTTTACACATTCATTCACTTTATGAATCGTTGCATTAAGTGGCCCAAATTCCACCACTTCAGCGCCCATCAATGCAATAAAACGTCCGTCAGAGGTACCACCGCCAGTTTCTGCTTGTGGTGTAATACCAGTTATTTGCTCAATTGCCGTCGTTAATGCATCTAATAATTTGCCCGGTTTAGTTAAAAATGGTTTACCTGATAAATTCCAATCCATACGGTATTTCAAACCATGTTTTTCGAGCATTTCTGCCACTTTCTGCTTAATACTTTCATCAGTCACTTCCGTACAATAACGTAAATTAAATTGCACATAAAGCTCACCAGGAATGACATTATTACTCCCTGTGCCCGCATGAATATTCGCAATTTGCAAACTGGTCGGCGGGAAAAATTCGTTGCCGTTATCCCATTGATATGTGGTTAATTCCTGTAAGAAAGGCGCTGCTTTGTGAATGGGGTTTTCCGCTAAATGGGGATAAGCTACATGACCTTGAATACCTTGAATATAGAGGTTACCTGTAATCGAACCTCGACGACCATTTTTGACTACATCGCCTAATATTTTCGAGCTAGACGGCTCACCTACCATGCAATAAGTGATTTTCTCACCGCGCGCCATTAAGGTTTCAACAACACGCACGGTGCCATCTTTCGCGGCAGCCTCTTCGTCAGAAGTAATCAACAAAGCAATCGTACCCTTATCATTCGGATTGGCTTTCACATATTCTTCTGCCGCCACAATCATTGCGGCCAATGAGCCTTTCATATCTGCCGCACCACGACCATAAAGCATATCATCTACAATTTCGGCAGAAAACGGAGGATAAGTCCATTGCGTTTCATCTCCTGTCGGCACGACATCGGTATGCCCTGCAAAGGCAATTACGGGCTCACCAGCACCATGCTTCGCCCATAAATTTAAGGTATCGTTAAAAGGCATCCATTCAATTTGAAAGCCGAGTTTTTCCAAACGCTCAGCAATCATTTGCTGGCAGCCCTCATCATTTGGGCTAATAGAGGGGCGACGAATGAGGTCTTGTGCTAAAGAAATCACTTTTTCTTTCATAAAAACTCCTAAGAAATACTGTTCTTTTAAGCAAATGCTGCACTATATTCTTTTTCGTTGAAGCCAATCAATGCCTTACCATCTTGCAAAATAATCGGGCGTTTGATTAACGTTGGATTTTCAGCTAATACGGAAAGAGCGGTAGATTTCGAGAGTGTATTTTTCACATTTTCATCAAGATTACGCCAAGTCGTACTACGTTTATTGACTAAATTTTCCCAACCAAATTGTGCTTCTGCTTGTTGTAAGAATTGAGTATCTAATCCATCAACACGGTAATCATGCAATTTATGTTCAATATTATGTTCAGCTAGCCACTTCAATGCTTTTTTCACCGTATCGCAGTTTTTAATGCCATAAACGATAATCATATTCTCACCTCTAAAAATAAAAAATCCTCGATTTTATTTAGAACGAGGATTTTAACTGCTACATGAATCAATCACAAATAGATTAACCCTATATAACTTATGCATCCAAAAGAAAAAGTGCGGTAAAAATCAACCGCACTTTTCAAAAGGGAAATTAGAATTCGTAACCTACGCCCACTTTAGCGCCATAGTTATTCACTTTAGTATCGTCAAAGCTACCTAAACGGTTATATTCTAAACCACCGTTTGCATACACCTTGTCTGCTAATTTATATTTAGCACCCGCAACTACACCATAACCCACTTTGGTTTCAGAAGAGCTTTTATAACGTTGTTCTGCACGATCTTCAAATTTGAAACGGTTAGCCGCAAGACGAGCGCCAACATAAGGTTCAATTTGAGAGTTGGTATCGAAGTCATAGAATACTGTCGCACCTAAACCTTGAACTTTAGTGCCTTGGAAGTTACCGTGATGAGTATAATCACCTGCTACACGTACATTACCTAATTTGTAACCTACTGCAACACGAGGCTCAACTTTAGTTTTGCTTGATCCACCATTACTTAATTTAGTTCTTGAAAGACCAAGATCACCTTCTGCATATAAACCTGCATTTGCAGTTGAAGCAACCGCTAATGCACCGACAACGATAGCTAATAATGATTTTTTCATTGGATAACCCCTGTTATTTGATTGAAAACACTAAAAATATACCACACTGCTTATGAATTTTCACTATGAAAAACTAATTTCCCCTGACATTTTCGGCATAAATAGGCAACTTTATTGCGTTGAATACGATTATGCCGACGAATCGTTAAGTAATGGGTCTGACATTCACATTGATAAGCAAACATTTTGCCTTGCACATTCTCTATATCAAATTGATGACAAGTATCAGCCAGAAGATTAAATAACTGTGTCATCAACGCTTGCCATTCCTGTCCATGCGGTTTCACTCGACCAAATACTTGATACACAATAAGATGGGCTAATTCATGGGGAACAACCTGATGAATAAATTCATCTGAGTTCTCGAGTAGCAAAGTGCGGTTAAATTTAATCTCATTTTTCTGCAAGTATGCAACGCCGGCCTTTACACCTCGCAAGTCATAACTGATTGTCGGAATAGGAAATTTCTGTTGAAAGTGACGTTCAGCCAGTTGTAATGTTTCTGCAAGCTTGCGTTGCACCTGCATTTTTAAATGCCGAAACTGAGTTTGAGATGACATCATCATACTAAGTAAACAAAAACCGCTAAATTAGCGGTTTTTATCATATACATTTAATTTACTTATTTTAGACCTGCTGCACGTAATTCTTCAGCGCGATCTACTTTTTCCCATGGGAACTGTTCACGACCGAAGTGTCCATACGCCGCAGTTTGGCGATAAATTGGTTGAATTAAATTTAACATTTTAATTAAACCATAAGGACGTAAATCAAAGAATTCACGCACTAACTTAACTAATACTTCGTTTGATACTTTTCCTGTACCAAAGGTTTCTACCATGATAGAAGTTGGCTCTGCCACACCAATTGCATAAGAAAGTTGAATTTCACAACGATCTGCAAGGCCTGCCGCAACGATATTTTTTGCCACATAACGCGCAGCATAAGCAGCTGAACGGTCTACTTTTGATGGATCTTTACCAGAAAATGCACCACCACCATGACGAGCTGCGCCGCCGTATGTATCGACAATGATTTTACGACCTGTTAAGCCACAATCGCCCATAGGCCCGCCAATCACAAAACGACCAGTTGGGTTGATGAAATATTTTGTTTGTTGAGATAACCATTCGCTTGGCAAAATTGGCTTGATGATTTCTTCCATCACACCTTCGTAAATTTCTTTTTGTGACACTTCTTCACTATGTTGTGTAGAAAGCACTACTGCATCCACACCCACGATTTTATTATCTTCGTATTTTAAGGTCACTTGGCTTTTCGCATCAGGGCGTAACCATGCTAATTTTCCGCTTTTACGCACTTCTGCTTGTTTTTCCATTAAACGATGCGCATAAGTAATCGCCGCAGGCATCAAGACTTCCGTTTCATTTGTCGCATAACCAAACATAATCCCTTGGTCACCCGCACCTTGATCTAATGGATTCTCACGATCCACACCTTGGTTAATATCAGATGATTGCTTACCAATCGCATTTAATACCGCACAAGAATTACCATCGAACCCCATCTCTGAGTGTTTGTAACCAATATCACAAATGACTTGGCGAGTGAGATTTTCAATATCAACCCATGCTGATGTAGTAATTTCACCACCGACTAACGCCATCCCTGTTTTTACATAGGTTTCGCAAGCCACACGAGCTTTAGGATCTTGTTTTAAAATTTCATCAAGTACCGCATCAGAAATTTGATCGGCAATCTTATCTGGATGTCCTTCTGAAACGGATTCAGAAGTAAATAAATAGCTAGACATAAGTTCTCTTCTTTTGGATGTATTGACGTATAGACGGCTATAATACGCTTTTTTGACTAATACGCAAGCATTCCTATCAAGTATTTTTGAAATGTGACAAGAAAATAAGCTTTCAGGCAAAATTCATCTACTTCACTAAATCCAACATTTCTTGCGCATTTGCCAAGGCAAGTTCTGTAATTTCACTGCCACCGAGTAATCTTGCAAGAGCTGGAACTCTCTCTTCTTGAGAAAGTGCGGTCATTTTAGTTTCTGTTTTATCATCAACGGTAAATTTCTCAACATTAAATTGATGATGCCCATGGCATGCCACTTGTGGTAAATGGGTTACGCAAAGTACTTGGCATTTATCGCCTAATTGACGTAATAATTTACCCACTACGCTCGCCGTTTTACCGCTAATGCCAACATCGACTTCGTCAAAGATCAGCGTTGGAATCGCCGATTGATCTGATGTTAATACTTGAATCGCTAATGAAATACGAGACAACTCACCACCAGATGCCACTTTTGCTAATGGTTGTGCTTGTTGTCCTAAATTACTACGTAAAGTAAAGACGATATTATCTGCCCCATTTGACGCAACTTTAGTTAAATCCGAATTCACTTCAATGAAAAATTCTGCATTTTCCATTGCAAGCCCTTTGATAGAATGTGTAACCTGCTGTGCTAATTTCCCCGCAGCTTGGCAACGGCTTTCATGTAATTGTTTGGCCGTATGTTGCATTTTCTCAAAGGCTGCTTTTTCTTCTAGAATCAGACGCTCTTCACTTTCTGAAAAATCTAAAAGTGCAGTCAATTCCGCTTTTAATTTTTGATGCCAATCCACCAATTCTTCTGGTTTCACATTGTGCTTACGTGCAAGTTGTAAAGCTTGCCCTAAACGTTGTTCAATCTCTTGTAATAACATCGGATCTTGTTCAATATGAGAAGCAAGATGTTGAACTTCACTTGTCGCCTCTTGCACTTGGATAAGTGCATCATTCAACATTGTTTGAACGGAAACATATCGAGGATCTAACTCACTTAATTCATCAATATACTGTGTCGCACGATAAAGCATAGAATCGATACTCACGGTCTCATTTTCACTGAGTAGCTGTAAAGCTGATTGTGATAACTGTGTCAGCTGTTCGCTATTTGATAGACGACGTTGATCCTCTTCTAATTCTAAATATTCATTTGGACGAAGCGCAAACTCATTCAACTCTTCTACCTGATATTGTAAAAGTTGTTTCTTCGCTTCATTTTCGGCAACTTTTTGTTGGAAGGTTTTAACTTGCGTTTGAAGATTTTTCCACGCGCGATAATCTTCTCGCATTTGAACGAGCAAATCATGGTGATGTGCAAATGTATCCACCAACTGAAGCTGATAATCATTTTTCAATAATAACTGTGAAGCGTGCTGCCCATTAATATGAATAAGATATTGACCAATTTCTTTTAATTGAGAAGCTGATACAGGCGTGCTATTAATAAAGGCTTTAGAACGCCCATCTGCATTAATGACACGGCGTAAAATACAATCAGAGGGATTATCAGGATCTTGCAATTCTTGCTCTTGCAACCATTGATAAGCGGGGTTCGTTGGTTCAATAAAAAAGGTGGCGCAGATTTCGGCTCTTTCCTGCCCTTCTCGAACCATAGACGTTTCAATACGTTGCCCTAAGCATAACCCCAATGCATCAATAGCAATGGATTTTCCTGCGCCGGTTTCCCCCGTGATCACAGACATTCCTTTCGCCAATTCAATCTCTAATTGACGAACAATTGCAAAATTATTGATGGTAAGTTGGGTTAGCATAAAAAAATCTCCTTAACTGTATATCCATATACTATAACTGTTACGATATACAGTAAAGAGATTTTTAACTTTTGGGATTAGAAATTTTTAAGCCAACCTAATTTGGTACTTAATACATTGTAATAATTATAATTTTTAAGATGTAATAAACGTAGCTTGTGCGGGCTTTTTTCAATATGAACGATATCATCAGGAGAAAAATCTAGCGCAATTTGACTATCACAGCCTAATTCCAACTGTGAAGTATTATGTTCCGCAAAACGAATTGAAATTTTGCTATCGCCATCAATTACTAATGGTCGAGAAGAAAGTGTATGTGGGAACATCGGCACAAGGGCAATCGCATTTAAATTTGGTGTTAAAATTGGGCCGCCTGCGGAAAGCGAATAAGCGGTTGAACCTGTGGGAGTGGAAACAATCAAGCCATCTGAACGCTGAGAAAACGCGAATTTATCATTGATGTAAACATGGAAATCAATCATGTGCGCAATTTTAGCTGGGTGAATCACCGCCTCATTTACGGCATTACTACTGGAGATAATTTCTCCGTTTCGTTCAATTTTAGCTTCCAATAAAAAACGCTCTTCTACAAAAAATTCACCATGTTCTAAACACGCTTCGAGCTGTGCATAAGCATTTTTCGGGTCAATATCAGTCAAAAAGCCTAAGTTGCCTCGGTTAATCCCAATCATTGGAATATTATATTTAGCCAAAATGCGAGCACGCCCTAGCATATTGCCATCACCACCGATTACAATTACGAGTTGAGCTTGCTCTCCAATTTCTTCAACCGTTGCTAACACCTCTTCCGGTAAACCAAATTTTTCTCCCACCTCTTTTTCAACTAAAACTTGATATCCTCGCTCTTTCAGCCATTGATACAAGTTTTTATGCATTTGCAAATTAATGTCGCGACGTGGTTTTCCCATCAAGGCGATGGTTTTAAATGATTTGACTAATTCATCCATAACTATGATTGCTCCCAAGTGCAAACTCACCGATTTCTGACCGCACTTGAATTTAAAATTTTAGCCATTATATTACATAGCAATTCAGTTTTGCTAAAATAGCACTTATTTTTGATAAATGGAGAAAAAGATGTCAGAACAAGCACAAAACTTAAATGAAAATGAAGAACTTGTTGAAGAAGTTCAGCAAGAAACCAGCTCAACGGAAGATCCGTTAGAAGAAGCGATTGCCCGCGTACAAGAGCTTGAAGAACAATTAAAAGCACAAGTGGAAGAAACCTCTAAAAAAGAGCAAGATTTATTGCTTCGTACGCGTGCTGAAATTGACAATATGCGTCGTCGCAGTGAACAAGACATCGAAAAAGCACATAAATTTGCGCTCGAAAAATTCTCAAAAGACATTTTAAATACGATTGATAACTTAGAGCGTGCGCTTGCAACGCCTGCCAATAAGGAAGATGAAAATATCAAAGCCTTATTCGATGGCGTCGAGCTGACTTTAAAAGAATTACTCTCAACGGTTTCTCGCTTTGGTGTCGAGCCTGTTGGTGCAGTAGGTGATACCTTTAATCCAGATCTTCACCAAGCTATCTCTATGCAACCAGCAGAAGGCTTTGCAACGAATCAAATCACTACCGTTTTACAAAAAGGTTATACCTTAAATGGTCGAGTGATTCGCCCAGCCATGGTAATGGTTGCAGCTTAATTTCTTTTCTAAGACTAAAAGAGCGGACGATTTTTCGTCCGTTTTTTTATTAGCAAAAACCTTGATTCAGATCAAATTATTAAAAAATAATTTGAGAATAATTATCAACAAAAACACTCTTTCCTCCCAGATTTAGCAAGGTTTCACCTTAATTCCAACCATCAAAAAACAGCAAATAACACTACATATTGTGCGTTGATCTGCTAAATAAAACTATATATAGTGCTTTCGTTTTTTTTAAAGTAGCCTATATAGGAGTCATAAAATGAATGCTTTCTTCGTGATTAAGCGTGATGGTTCACGAATTGGGTTTGACCTACAACGTATTACTAATGCCATCAAAAAAGCGGCAAGTGCGGTCAATATTGTTGATGAAATGTATATCCATGATCTGAGCCAGCAGATTAATACTGAAATTTTTAGTCATTATCAGCATGAAATTGATATCAACCAGATTCAAAAAATCGTTGAAAATCACTTAATGACAAGCAAGTATCCACAAATTGCACGTGCCTATATTGAATATCGTCACGATCGCGACCTTGCTCGTGAAAAACGCAGTCAATTAACCAAAGAAATTGAAGGGCTGATTGAGCAAAGCAACGTCGAATTGCTTAACGAAAATGCAAATAAAGATGCGAAAGTGATCCCTACCCAACGTGATTTACTGGCGGGTATTGTGGCAAAACATTATGCCAAACGTCACATTCTGCCAAGAGATGTTGTTGAAGCTCATGAAAAAGGCGAAATCCATTATCACGACTTAGACTACGCGCCATTTTTCCCAATGTTTAACTGCATGCTGGTTGATCTAAAAGGTATGCTTTCACATGGTTTTAAAATGGGTAATGCCGAAATTGAACCGCCTAAATCTATCGGCACAGCAACAGCGGTTACTGCACAAATTATTGCTCAAGTAGCCAGCCATATTTATGGCGGTACAACCATTAATCGCATTGATGAAGTGCTTGCGCCGTATGTTCAACTCAGTTTTGAAAAACATTTGAAAAACGCTGCACAATGGCAAATTCCAGATGCGGAAGGTTATGCAAAAGCGCTAATTGAAAAAGAATGTTTTGATGCGTTTCAATCCCTTGAATATGAAGTTAACACGCTCCATACGTCCAATGGTCAAACGCCGTTTGTTACCTTTGGTTTTGGTTTAGGTACAAGTTGGCAAGAACGTTTAATTCAACAGTCGATTTTGAAAAACCGTATTCGTGGTTTGGGTAAAAATCATAAAACGCCGGTCTTCCCTAAGCTGGTCTTTACCATTAAAAAAGGCATTAACCAAAACGAACAAGATCCGAACTATGATATTAAAAAACTGGCATTAGAATGCGCATCAAAACGCATGTATCCAGATATTTTAAACTATGATCAAGTGGTTAAAGTCACTGGCTCATTCAAAGCCCCAATGGGTTGTCGTAGCTTCTTGGGAGCCTATGAAGAAAACGGTCATGAAGTGCATGATGGGCGCAATAATTTAGGCGTAGTGAGTTTGAATCTACCTCGTATTGCTCTTGAAGCACAAGGAGATGAAGAAAAATTCTACCGTACTTTAGATGAACGCTTAGCCCTTGCGAAGAAAGCCTTGCTTACACGTATCGCTCGCTTAGAAAATACGAAAGCTCGTGTCGCACCAATTCTCTATATGGAAGGTGCTTGCGGCGTTCGATTAAAAGCTGATGATAACGTTGCCGATATTTTCAAAAATGGCCGAGCATCAATTTCTTTAGGCTATATTGGCATTCACGAAACCATCAATGCGCTGTATAAAAAAGGACATATTTTTGACGATGAACAACTACGCGAAAAAGGCATCGCTATTGTGCGTCGTTTAAGCGAAGCAGTCAAACAATGGCAGAAAGAAACCGGCTATGCATTTAGCCTTTATTCCACACCAAGTGAAAACTTGTGCGATCGTTTCTGTCGTTTAGATACCAAACAATTTGGTGTGATTGAAGGCGTTACCGATAAAGGCTACTACACTAATAGCTATCACTTAGATGTAGAGAAAAAAGTGAATCCATACGATAAATTAGACTTTGAAATGCCTTATCCTGAATTAGCGAGTGGCGGCTTTATCTGTTATGGCGAATACCCTAACATTCAACATAATCTGAAAGCACTCGAAGATGTGTGGGATTATAGCTACGATCGCGTGCCTTATTACGGCACCAACACGCCAATTGATGAATGTTACGAATGTGGCTTCACGGGAGAGTTTAATTGCACAAGTAAAGGCTTTGTTTGTCCGAAATGTGGCAACCATGACAGTGCAAAAGTCTCCGTAACCCGACGAGTTTGTGGTTATCTCGGTAGTCCTGATGCTCGTCCATTCAATGCGGGCAAACAGGAAGAAGTAAAACGTCGAGTGAAACACCTATAATGTCGCAACATTGATTATGATAAAATAGCTCATCAAAAGTGAGCTATTTTTATTTCAATAAATAAGGAAGAATCATGCCAACACTTAGTCAAATCACACAATCCATTATGCAAGACCCCGACAATCAATCTTTTACGTCACAAGGCATTGAACCGCTTTTTGCTGCACCAACGACAGCTCGCATTAATATTGTCGGACAAGCCCCTGGAATTAAAGCCCAAGAAAGTCGTTTATATTGGAATGATAAAAGCGGTGATCGCCTACGTGAATGGCTCGGTGTGGATCGCGATACCTTCTATCATTCTGGTTTGTTTGCTGTCATCCCGATGGACTTTTATTACCCTGGAAAAGGCAAATCCGGTGATTTACCACCGCGCAAAGGCTTCGCAGAAAAATGGCATCCGATAATTCTCGCTAATTTGCCTAATATTGAGCTGACGATTCTTATTGGACAATATGCACAAAAATACTATTTGCCGGAAAATAACCTTAATGTCACTGAGACGGTTCACCATTTCCGTGATTTTCTCCCTCAATTTCTTCCGCTCGTTCACCCTTCTCCACGCAACCAAATTTGGCTCAAGAAGAATCCGTGGTTTGAACAAGAAATAGTACCAACATTACAAAAACAAGTGAAAGCGATTTTATCCCGTTAAACAAATATTCCACCCATAAAGTGCGGTCAAAAATCAGGAAGTTTTTGACCGTACTTTGCTTTAATACTAATCAATTTTTAGTATGCATTATTTTCTGATTAATTACTCTTGTGCTACAATCGGCGGCCATAAAAAATATAAGGAGAAATATGCAATCAATCCCCTTCACCAATTCTCAACGAAAAGCATGGAATAAACAAACCATTATATTCCTCTTTGATGTCGCGCTCTTTTTTATTTTACTTAATACCCTTCCTTTTGAACCTGCGGCAAATAAAGGATTATCTTTACTCGCATTTGTAGCCATTTTATGGCTTACCGAAGCCGTCAGTGTAACGATCACTGCATTGTTCGTGCCTATTTTATCTGTTCTGTTAGGATTGGCTAATAGTCGTGAAGCGCTTGTTGCCTTTGCGGATCCGACCATTTTCTTATTCTTTGGTGGTTTTGCCCTTGCTACTGCATTAAATGTGCAAAAAATTGACAAAATGATTTCGAATAAAATCATGCAATTAGCGAAAGGTCGCCTTTTTGTTGCGGTGCTTTACCTTTTCTTAGCAACGGCATTTTTATCTATGTGGATGAGTAATACGGCCACGGCGGCAATGATGATCCCGCTTTCAATGACCATTTTAAGTCAGTTAGACCGTAATAAAGATCACAATACTTACGTATTCGTGTTATTAGGGATTGCCTATAGTGCCACCATTGGCGGGATGGGAACACTTGTGGGAAGCCCACCTAATGCGATTGCAGCCTCCCAACTTCATTTAGGTTTTGCTGACTGGTTAATGTATGGCACGCCAGTCATGTTAATTTTATTCCCGCTTATTATTGGTTGGTTATATCTTGTATTTAAACCTAAATTAGGCCTTCGTTTTGCTGCTGAATTTGAAAAAATTCACATGACCAAACAACGTGTTTTAACGTTGGTCATTTTTATCACTGTAGCAATTCTGTGGATTTTTGGTGGGTACCTTAACCCAATTATTTCTCAATCATTAGGTTTGCCAAAACCTATTGGCAGCTTTGACAGTATGGTTGCACTCTCCGCAGCAATTGTCATTTGTGTAACGGGTATCGCAAGTTGGAAACAAGTGCAAGAAAATACAGAATGGGGTGTACTGTTCCTCTTCGGTGGCGGTTTAACCTTAAGCTCGGTATTGACTCAGTCTGGTGCAAGTAAAATCATGGCAGATGGTATTGTCTTCATTATTGAAGGCGGTCACTACTATGTGATGGCATTAATTGTTGCAGCCTTTATTGTCTGCTTGACTGAATTTACGTCAAACACTGCAAGTGCAGCTTTACTGGTTCCAATCTTTATTTCCATCGCACAAGCACTGAATATGCCACCGCTTGGTTTTGCGATGATTATCGGCCTAGGGGCATCTTGTGCCTTTATGATGCCGGTCGGGACACCACCGAATGCGATTGTGTACTCAACAGGTTTTGTGAAACAATCCGAAATGATCCGCGTGGGTAAATTTATTGATTTAACCTGTATGCTAATTATCGGGACAATTGCTTATATCTTCTGGATGTAACCTTTAAAACCGAAAAAGTGCGGTTAAAAACAAGATGATTTTTAACCGCACTTTTTTATTTTATTTACGCAAACGTTTGCCTGAAATAAAAATTAACGTATAATTCGCACAATTTTTTTACTTAGGGAAACCAAATGAATAACAACCTGCTTTATACAGTGGAAGACAAACCACCTTTCGGATTGAGTTTACTCCTTGCCGCACAACATTTACTTGCTGCACTAGGGGGAATTATTGCCGTACCATTAGTCATTGGTAACGTCTTAAAATTACCGACTGAAGATACCATTACATTAGTTAATGCAGCACTTTTAATTTCAGGTGTAGTGACCGTTATCCAATGTAAAGGCTTGGGGCCTATTGGTATTCGTTTACCAAGCGTGATGGGGACCAGTTTTACTTTCGTTGCTGCTGCACTTGCCATTGGTTTCAGTGAATATGGCATCGCCGGTATATTAGGTTCTTCTCTCATTGGTTCCTTAGTGATGATTATCGGCAGCTTTTTCATGCCGTATATTCGTAAATTATTCCCACCACTTGTGACGGGGACTGTTGTCATGATGATCGGATTAAGCCTCATTCCTGTTGCGGTTGATTGGTTTGCAGGTGGTCAACGTGGTGATGCGAATTATGCGACACCAGAAAATTTAATGATGGCGAGCTTTGTCTTAGTGATCGTGGTCGCTCTCGTGCAATGGGGTAAAGGGATTTTCTCTGCAGCCGCCATCGTTATTGGGATGATGACAGGTTATATCGTCTGTTTAGCCATGGGCTGGGTGAGCTTTGAAGGTGTAAAACAAGCACAAACTTTTGCGATTCCACAACCACTACACTTTGGTTTAGCCTTCCCTATTTCAGGCATTATCGGTATGTCTATTGCCTATTTAGTGACGATCGTTGAATCAAGCGGTAACTTCTTAGCACTAGGTAATGCCACCAAAACCGAAATCACTGGCAGACATTTACGAGGCGGGGTTTTAGCCGATGGTTTAGGATCAGCCTTAGCCGCCATTATGTCCACCACGCCCTTCTCATCATTCTCACAAAATATCGGCGTGATTTCCTTAACTGGCGTGGCAAGCCGTCACGTGGTTGCACTAACAGGTGTACTTCTAACACTAGCCGGATTATTCCCTGTATTCGGAGCATTAATTGTTTCAATCCCATTGCCTGTATTAGGCGGTGCAGGCTTAATGATGTTCGCGATGATTATCGCTGCGGGTATTCAAATGTTGGATAAAGTCGCACGTAGTAAACGCAATGGTTTAATCATCGCCATTTCTATTGGCTGTGGCTTAGCGGTGACGACTCGTCCAGAATTGCTTGATAAATTACCGCACTTTTTCAAAGAAGTGCTTGGTTCAGGCATCACAGTAGGCTCATTACTTGCCTTAATTCTTAACCTTGTCCTTCCAGAAGATAAAGTAGAAGAAACAAAAGAATAAAAATAGATAGCGAATAAGGGCAGATTAACACTGCCCTTTTCTTTTCCTGTAAAACATTTCTAAAACTGACCACACTTTGTTAAAATCATGCATCATTTTCCATTTATGAAGGAATAAAAATGGCAGATTTACCTTTCTTCGTTGAGCTCAACGAACAAAATCTTACTGAAACGTTGCAACGTTCTGTTGAAACGCCACTTGTCATTAACTTTTATGCCCCAAGTCATAAAGAATCAGCTGATTTTGCAAAAGTTCTACAACGTGTTGCAGAACAACATCAAGGACAATTTATCCTCGGCTTAGTCAATTGTGAAACAGAGCAAATGATTGCTGCTCAATTTCGTATTCAAGCGTTGCCAACAACCTACCTTTTCAAAGAGGCACAAGCATTAGATGCGTTCCCTGGTGCATTAGACGAAGCAAGCTTATTACAACGTTTGAGTGCGATTTTGCCAAAAGAAGAAGATTTAAAATTCCAAAAAGCCTTGGATTTTTTACAAGTGGAAGATTACAACTCTGCCCTTCCATTACTGAAAGAGGCTTGGGAACTTTCAGATAAGAAAAATAGCGATGTGGCATTACTTTATGCGGAAACTTACATTGCCATGAAAAAAACAGAGCCTGCGGCAGATATTTTAGCGCAAATTCCGATTCAGGATCGCGATAGCCGTTGGCATGGATTACAGGCGCAGATTGAGCTTTTAATTAAAGCAGCTGATACGCCAGAAATTCAGCAATTACAAGCGGATTATGCGAAAAATCCAACACCTGAAATTGCATTAAAATTAGCAGTACAGCTACATCAGGCTAATCGAAACGAAGAAGCATTGGATTTATTATTTAGCATTCTTAAGCAAGATCTTTCTGCAGAAAATGGTGAAGTGAAACAACAGTTTTTATCTATTTTATCAGCCATTGGCAATGCGGATCCTATCACCAATAAATATCGCCGATTGCTGTATTCATTGCTTTACTAATACGATCAACTATTTTTTTATGCATGAAGGCTTTATAATGAACGAATTCCAAAAGCCTCATGCTTTATTTTATAAACAAAGGATTCTTTATGTCAGACGTTAAACACAGCAAATTATTAATTTTAGGTTCAGGCCCTGCAGGTTATACTGCCGCTATTTATGCCGCACGTGCAAACTTAAAACCTGTTTTAGTGACTGGTCTTCAACAAGGCGGTCAACTTACCACTACAGATGAAATTGAAAACTGGCCGGGTGATTTTCAAATGACCACTGGCCCTGGTTTAATGCAACGTATGTTGCAACACGCTGAAAAATTTGAAACAGAAATCGTGTTTGATCACATTAATAAAGTCGATTTATCTTCTCGCCCATTCAAACTTTATGGCGATATGCAAACCTTCACATGTGATGCATTAATCATCGCAACAGGTGCATCAGCACGTTATATCGGATTAGAATCTGAAACCGCTTATAAAGGCCGCGGCGTTTCAGCTTGTGCAACCTGTGATGGTTTCTTCTATCGCAATAAACCGGTTGCCGTTGTGGGTGGCGGAAATACCGCCGTTGAAGAAGCACTTTACTTAGCGAATATTGCTTCTGAAGTACATTTAATCCACCGTCGCAATAGCTTCCGCGCAGAAAAGATCTTAATCGATCGCTTATACAAAAAAGTCGAAGAAGGCAAAATCGTGCTTCATACTGACCGCACTTTGAATGAAGTATTAGGCGATAACATGGGTGTAACAGGTGTACGTTTAGAAAACGTGAAAACCGGCGAAAAAGAAGACGTGAAATTAGACGGTTTATTTATTGCTATCGGTCATGCGCCAAATACTGAAATCTTCCAAGGCCAGCTTGAACTTAATAATGGTTATATCGTCGTTAAATCTGGTCTTGAAGGCAATGCAACAGCAACGTCAGTGGAAGGCGTATTTGCTGCGGGTGATGTAATGGATCACAACTATCGCCAAGCCATTACTTCAGCAGGTACAGGCTGTATGGCTGCATTAGATGCTGAACGTTATTTAGATGCACAAGAATAAGTGCGTTAAATTTTCATGTAAGGTGCGTAAAACAAGGTTTCACGCACCTATTATTTTTCAAAGGTAGATTTTTTTAATCCTCCACCAAACTCATCCTATCCTAGGATAAATAAAAACAATGGACAAACTTCGCCAAAAATATTTACAAAAATGGCTTCGTGCGCAGCAACAACCTGTTAAAAAATTAATGCGTACCAATATTGCCCTTGCCACACTTTCTTCCTTAATTCTTGTGGCTCAAACCTATTTTCTTGCAACATTGCTCAACAAGCTCATTATGCAACATGTCGATCGCATTGAACTGGTTCCCTATTTTATTGCATTAATCATTACTTTTGCTTTACGTGCGGTCATTTTATGGCTACGCGAAAAAATTGGCTTTAAAGCAGGTCGATTACTACGAAATCACATGCGTCAAAAGATTTTAGATAAAATCCATCAAGTTGGTCCCGCAACCATCAATAACAAACCAGCCGGAAGCTGGGCAAGTATTATGCTTGAACAAGTGGAAAATCTACATAATTTCTATGCGCGTTTCTTACCACAACAAAGTTTGTCTGCCATTGTACCAATGGTGATTTTAATTGCTGTATTCCCACTCAACTGGGCGGCTGGATTGATTTTGATGGTCACGGCTCCGCTTGTGCCTATTTTTATGATTCTAGTAGGAATTGCAGCTGCAGATAGCAGCCAAAAAAATATGGCTACCCTTTCTCGCTTAAGTGCTCAATTTTTGGATCGCTTACGCGGTTTAGAAACCTTGCGTCTTTTCAACCGCACTTCAGAACAAACTCAACATATTGAAAGCACAACGGAAGACTTCCGTGAAACAACCATGGCTGTACTTAAAATGGCGTTTCTCTCTTCTGCTGTATTAGAGTTTTTCACCTCCATTTCCATTGCTTTAATGGCGGTGTACTTTGGTTTTAGCTATTTAGGCCAAGTCGAATTTGGTACTTATGGCACCACGCTGACCTTATTTACCGGCTTTTTCTGCTTAATTTTGGCGCCAGAGTTTTACCAACCATTGCGTGATCTCGGGACTTACTATCACGATCGTGCAGCAGGTATTGGTGCTGCTGATGCCATTGTCGATTTCTTAGAAGCGGATTATTTAATTGCACATCAGGGCAATAAACAAATTCCAGCACAAAGTGCGGTTGAAATTCAGGCCGAAAATTTAGTGGCGCTTTCTCCACAAGGCCAACCATTAACGAAGCCGCTTTCATTCCATATTCCGAAAGAAAGCCATATTGCCCTTGTGGGCCAAAGTGGTGCAGGAAAAACCTCTTTAATCAATGTATTACTCGGTTTCTTACCTTATGAAGGCAGCTTAAAAATTAATGGTGTTGAACTGAATCAAAGCCGTTTAAGCGACTGGCGCAAACAAATTGCGTGGGTAGGTCAAAACCCATTACTGCTACAAGGTAGCATCAAAGAAAATCTACTTTTAGGTGATATTCAAGCAACTGATGCTCAAATTGAGCAAGCCTTGATTTCCGCTCAAGCGAAAGAATTTACCGATAAATTAGGCTTGGATAGCGAAATTAAAGATGGTGGGATAGGGGTATCCGTAGGCCAAGCGCAACGCTTAGCGATCGCTCGCGCTTTACTACGCAAAGGCAATTTATTATTACTCGATGAGCCAACGGCTAGCCTAGATGCTCAATCTGAAAATCTGGTACTTGCTGCCCTTGCAGAAATGAGCCATAACCAAACCACCTTAATGATCACACACCGCATTGAAGATCTAAAACAATGCGACAACATTTTAGTGATGCAAGAAGGTGAAATTGTTCAACAAGGCCATTTCAACCAATTAAAAGATCAAGGCTTCTTTGCCGAATTATTGGCTCAACGAAAAGAGGATATTCAATAATGCGTGCTTTACTTCCCTTTTTACGTTTATTTAAATTCGCCAAGTTGCCTTTATTTTTAGGCTTGGTTTTAATGATCACGGGTCTAGCCTCCAGTATTGGCTTGCTGACCACATCGGGTTGGTTTTTAGCGGCAACGGCAATTGCGGGTCTTGGCACGTTATTTAATTTCTTCTACCCTTCCGCTTCTGTGCGTGGACTTGCCATTGGCCGTACCCTTTTCCGTTATTTTGAAAAGTTGGTGACACACGATGCGACTTTCCGAATTTTGGCTAAATTACGCGTACAAGTTTTTGAGAAAATTATTCCATTAAGCCCTGGTGTGTTAAATCGCTACCGTAACAGCGATTTATTAAACCGCTTAGTGTCTGATGTAGATACCCTCGATAGCCTTTATCTTCGCTTAATTGCGCCATTTATTACGGCTATTTTTGTGATTCTAGCTATGTGTATTGGCCTAAGTTTCGTCAATACTCCTTTAGCCTTAGGTTTAGGCATTAGCCTACTTTTATTGGTATTCGTTATTCCAACCGTTTTCTACCAACTGGGTAAAAAATTTGGCGACAAACTCGTGCATTCACGTGCACTTTACCGCACACAATTCCTAGAATTTATCCAAGCGCAAGCTGAATTATTGCTCTTTAATGCCGAAGATAAATTGAAAAATAACATGGCAAAAACCGAAACTAACTGGCAAGCAGACCAACAAAAAGAAGCCAATTTAAGCGGATTTTCAACCGCTCTTTCACTCTTCTTAAATGGTTTGATTATTGCCGCAATGTTGTGGTTTAGCTCACAAGCTGAGTTTGGTAACGATGAATACCGTATGGCGTTTATTGCGCTTTTCACTTTTGCTGCTTTAGCTTCATTTGAAATCTTAATGCCATTAGGCTCGGCATTCTTACATATCGGGCAAGTAATTGCTTCAGCTGAACGCGTGACAGATATTATCGAACAGCAACCATTAGTCGTTTTTAATGGTAAGACGGAGTTCGATCAAAATGCGACTACATTAATTGAAGCGAAAGATCTGTCTTTCACTTATCCTGAACGTCAAAATCGTGCTTTAGACAATTTGAATTTAACCATTCAAAAAGGTAAAAAAGTCGCGATTTTAGGTAAAACAGGTAGCGGGAAATCCACGTTATTACAGCTTTTAGTGCGTAATTATGATGCTAATCAAGGAGAATTAAGCCTTGCTGGTAAACCAATTTCTGATTATGCAGAAGATACATTACGCAGCCAATTCTGCTTTTTAACGCAACGTGTTCATGTATTTAGCGATACACTTCGTCAAAATCTGCAATTCGCAAGTGCGGTCAATATTTCAGATGAAAAAATGATCGAGGTGTTAAATCAGGTTGGTTTAGGCAAATTGTTGGAACAAGAACAAGGCCTAGATATTTGGCTAGGCGATGGCGGCCGTCCACTATCTGGTGGAGAACAACGTCGTTTAGGCTTAGCACGTATTTTGCTTAATGATGCGCCAATTTTATTATTAGATGAGCCAACCGAAGGTTTAGACCGCGAAACTGAACGCCAAATTCTGCGTTTGATTCTTGCCCACGCTGAAAATAAAACCTTAATTATGGTAACTCACCGCTTAACGGCGATTGAGCAATTTGATGAGCTTTGTGTGATTGATGAAGCGAAGCTAATTGAAAAAGGCACTTATGCAGAATTATTGCAATTAGAAAAAGGATTCTTCAAACAATTAGTGGAGCGAGTGTAAAATAAGAAAGGATAAGTTGGGTGGAAATCTTCCCAGCTTATTCTCGGCACACAGAAATTCCGACTTTGGCTGCTTTCTTCCGAACCTGACCGAGTAAACCGGACACTGTTGCGAGAGACCGAGAAGATTTCCATTGATATCGCAATGCGATTAGGTGGGTTATTATGCAAGAATTGGCCCTGTATTGCAAAGATTAATTTATCAATTCGGTGAATTTGACGAGAAAATCAACCGCACTTTTAAGGTAAAACCATGAACTATCTCCAATACTACCCTACCGATGTTGTAAATGGCGAAGGCACACGTTGTACCCTTTTCGTTAGCGGTTGTACGCATGGTTGCCGTGGTTGCTACAACCAAAAGAGCTGGTCTTTTGATAATGGCGTATTATTTGATGAAGCGATGGAACAACAAATCATCAATGATTTAAAAGATACGCGTATTAAACGTCAAGGGCTCACACTTTCCGGTGGAGATCCGATGCATCCTCGTAATGTTGAAGCCTTACTTCCTTTTGTACAACGTGTCAAAAAAGAATGTCCAGATAAGGACATTTGGGTGTGGACGGGTTATAAACTGGATGAACTGGATGATTATCAACGTCAAATGTTGCCTTATATTGACGTGCTCATTGATGGAAAATTTATACAAGAACAGGCTGACCCAAGCTTGGTTTGGCGTGGTTCAGCCAATCAAGTGATTTATCGTTTTAAGGTTTAACCGAATAAGGTTAAGCTATTCTGCCAAGCCGTTTCTTTAATCACTTCAGCATTTTCACTTCTTAAACAGCATAGCGCCTCAAAGGTGTGAACAATCCGTTCTGGTCGATTAGGTTGCCCTTGAAAGCCAAACACTGGCATATCAGGTGTATCTGTTTCTAACACCAACGCCTCTAATGGTAACTTCGCAATCGCTTGACGCGTTTTATTCGCGCGTTCATAAGTAATGGTACCACCTACGCCAATTTTATAGCCTAAATCCACAAATCGTTTTGCTTGATCATAACTTCCAGAAAAACCATGCACCACACCACATTTAGGTAAATTAGCCTGTTTTAAAAAACGGGATAATTGCTCATGGGATTTTCGACTATGTAAATTGACCGACAGATTGTACTTCTTCGCTAAATAAAGCTGACTTTCCAAAAAGTGCTGTTGCTTTTGCCATAATTCATCCGTCAATAAATCTGGAATCGCACATTCTAAGCCTATTTCAGCAACAGCTGTACAATCTTGATTACGAACAGATAATGCCGCATCCAATATCTCTAAATCATGCTCTTGATGCTCTTTGATATAAAGAGGATGCAACCCTAGCCCACAATAAAGATGCTCAGGGAAAAGTGCGGTCATATTTTGGATCGTTTTAAAATCCGACTCTTTTACTGCCACAATCAAGATTTTCTGCACATCAGCTTGCTTAGCGTTATCCACCAGCTGAGCTAATGGCTCACCAGTATCATGATGAAGATAATCAAGATGGGTATGTGTATCGAAGAAAGGCATCGCGTTATTTCACTTAAGAAAAAGGTGTGCAGATTACGCATCCACACACCGAATTGATTATTCTACAGAAACGGATGTAATCACAACATCTTCTGTTGGAACGTCTTGGTGGAAGCCTTTATTACCGGTTTTCACTTTTTTGATTTTATCAACCACATCCATGCCTTCAACCACTTCACCGAATACGGCATAGCCCCATTCTTGCACGACTTCACGGCCAAACATCTCTTTTGAACGGTAGTTTAAGAAGTCATTATCTGCCACGTTAATGAAGAATTGTGCCGTTGCAGAATGCGGATCAGAGGTACGCGCCATGGCGATTGTGCCACGTTTATTGCTTAAACGGTTGTTAGCTTCATTTTGGATCGGTGCGTTTGTTGCTTTTTCACGCATTCCGCTTTCCATACCACCGCCTTGGATCATAAATCCATCAATAACACGGTGGAAAATTGTGTTATTATAGAAACCGTTTTTACAATAATTTAAAAAGTTTTCTGCAGTGATTGGCGCTTTATCAAAATCAAGTTTAATTTTAATATCGCCAAAATTTGTGTGTAATGTAACCATGTTGTTTTCCTCTTGAAAATTAAGGCGTTCATTATTCCACAAATGGTGAGAAAGTGCCACCATGAGCAGAAAAAGTGCGGTCGGATTCTAATTAGAAGAGAAAAAATATGTTAAAGATCTTTAATACTCTCACTCGTGAAAAAGAAGTGTTCAAACCTATCCATGAAGGAAAAGTGGGTATGTATGTGTGCGGCGTGACCGTTTACGATTTATGCCATATTGGCCACGGCCGTACCTTTGTGTGTTTTGATGTGATTGCTCGCTACTTACGCTCTTTAGGCTACGATTTAACTT
Organism: Parahaemophilus parainfluenzae; assembly: GCF_001053575.1. Classification (GTDB taxonomy): domain Bacteria; phylum Pseudomonadota; class Gammaproteobacteria; order Enterobacterales; family Pasteurellaceae; genus Haemophilus_D; species Haemophilus_D parainfluenzae_S. The sequence continues at coordinate 70,657 of NZ_JVSL01000040.1, forward strand.
ATGTGCGTAATATCACGGATGTGGACGATAAAATCATTAAACGAGCATTAGAAAACAAAGAAACCTGCGATCAACTTGTGGATCGTATGGTGCAAGAAATGTATAAAGATTTTGATGCGTTAAACGTACTACGTCCTGATTTTGAGCCTCGTGCGACACATCATATTCCTGAAATTATTGAGATTGTGGAAAAACTGATTGCACGTGGTCATGCTTATGTTGCAGACAATGGCGACGTGATGTTTGATGTAGAAAGCTTTAAGGAATACGGCAAATTATCACGCCAAGATCTTGACCAATTACAAGCGGGTGCACGTATTGAAATTAATGAAATCAAGAAAAATCCAATGGATTTCGTGCTTTGGAAAATGTCAAAAGAAAACGAACCAAGCTGGCCATCACCATGGGGCGCAGGTCGTCCAGGTTGGCACATTGAATGTTCAGCGATGAACTGCAAACAACTTGGTGAACATTTTGATATTCACGGCGGTGGTTCTGATTTAATGTTCCCACATCACGAAAATGAAATCGCCCAATCTTGCTGTGCTCATGGTGGCCAATATGTCAATTATTGGATCCATTCCGGCATGATCATGGTAGATAAAGAAAAGATGTCGAAATCTCTCGGAAACTTCTTCACTATTCGTGATGTATTAAACCACTATAATGCAGAAGCGGTGCGTTATTTCTTATTAACGGCACACTATCGCAGCCAGCTTAACTACAGTGAAGAAAATCTGAACTTAGCACAAGGTGCATTAGAACGTTTGTACACCGCTTTACGTGGTACCGCTCAAAGTGCGGTCGCTTCAGGCGGTGAAAATTTTGTGGAAGCCTTCCGTGAAGCAATGGACGATGATTTCAATACGCCGAACGCCCTTTCTGTCCTATTTGAAATGGCACGTGAAATCAATAAATTGAAAACTGAAGATGCAGAAAAAGCCAATGGCCTTGCTGCGCGTTTACGTGAGTTAGCGGGTATCTTAGGTTTACTTCAACAAGATCCAGAAAAATTCTTACAAGCTGGCTCTGACGATGATGAAGTCGCAAAAATTGAAGCGCTCATCAAACAACGCAACGAAGCACGTGCTGCTAAAGATTGGGCTGCTGCTGATGCGGCACGTAATGAACTTACGGCAATGGGTATCGTATTAGAAGATGGCCCTAACGGCACAACGTGGCGTAAACAATAATCTCGCTTTGATACAAAAACTGCGGTCAAATTGACCGCAGTTTTTCTTTTAAGAAGAAAGCATTACATTTTCGGGGCTTCCATTGTTTTTGCTTTTTTCTTCATTTCTTTTACTTTCATTTCATCAGATTTCATTTCTTCTGACTTCATATTATCCATTTTCATATCCTGAGATTTCATATCATGAGATTTCATCATCCCATCAGATGCCATTTTGTCGTTTTGCATTGGCATAGCGTCTTTTGTCATCGGCATGGAATCTTTTGCCATCGACATTTCATTCGATTTCATATCTGCCGCATAAAGACTGGTTGCGAAGAAAAGCGCAGCAATAGCAGTAAAGGTTGTTTTTGAAGTAATATTTTTCATTTTGAATCTTCCTTAATTTGTGAATAATTAACGTTATCTGGAAAGGTCTTTCCCTTTCATTATCATTAGACGAATCAGGAACCTTTTTCTTACACATTTTCCAAGGAAAAAATATGGAAACCGGAATTTCCGATAAAGAACTGATACAAATTAGAGAGCAAATGCTGAAGTTTGCCACATTACAGGTGGGCAATGCTGTATTAGCTGAAGATTTGGTTCAAGAAAGTTTTTTGAGTGCATTTAACCATCTTGAGCAATTTAAACGACAAGCCGCATTTAAAACGTGGGTCTTTGCTATCTTAAAAAATAAAATCATTGATTTTCTTCGCCAGAAAGGCAAATTAGTGCTAGAAACCGAAATTGAAGATGAAGAACAAACCAATCATTTCTTTGATGAAGGGGGACACTGGAAAGCTGAACATTCTCCACTCGATCTCGAACTGAGCGAAAGTGCGGTCTATTCTGAAGAATTCTGGCTGATTTTTGAAACTTGCTTAACTTGCCTGCCTGCCAAACAAGCCAAGATTTTTATGATGAGAGAGTTTTTGGAATTATCTTCCGAAGAAATTTGCCAAGAAAATCAACTAAGCATAAGTAACTTGCACACGACACTCTATCGTGCCCGCTTACAACTTCAAAACTGCTTATCTCATAAACTTTAAGGAGTGATTTTATGAAATGTCGTCAAGCGACTCGCCTTATTTCAGATGCACAAGAACGCTCATTAATGACTAAAGAAAAAATTGGGCTCAATTTACATCTTGCCATCTGTACGCATTGCCGTAAATTTCAACGAAATTGTGGCACATTGAGAAAATTAATGAAGGATTTCAAAGGATAAAAAGCGGAAGACAACTTCCGCTTATTGGTTTATTACTTCGCAATTAATGCTGTTACACGAGAAATGACTTCCTTGACTTCATCATCCGTCAATTTCCCTTCTTTCACAAATTGCACTTTGCCGGTTTTATCAAGCAAAATAATCACGCTGTCTTTTTCTCGCAATCCCCATGCATTTTTGACCGCACTTTTATCATCTAAAATCACTTGGCTGTGGGCATTTTCTTTTTTGCCTTTTTCTGCACTACTTTTCACAAACATGCCTGTGCCCACAACAGCATCATCAGCATTAATAATCGTCGTGGTTTGATATTTAGCTTGGTTAAAATGAGCAGCTTTGATAGCTTCAATCATCGCTTGATTTTTCTCTTTTGCTGCACTTCTGCCTGCAATATGTTGAATCACTCGGACTTTGCCAGGTAATGCCGTTGAGCTCCACGATTTATAAGCTACATCATTGCCATTTAAAGTGATTTCGCCCTTATCCGAAACCGTTACGTTCGCTAAAAATTGATTAGGTTGAATATTGTGTGCGAATGCATTGATTGAGATTAAACTCCCCATCACTGCACTCAAAAGCATAATTTTTTTCATAAATACCTCATAAATTCCGTGAAATTGCCCATTTTTTGGCGAATAGTCACTTTTTTGTTATACTCCGTGCGCATTATACTTTGCTTAAATCAGATAAAGAAGGAAAAAGAAATGGATCAAATGCCAGCTTGCCCAAAATGTAAAGGTGAATATGTTTATCACGATTCTGTGAATTTTGTTTGTCCTGATTGTGGCAATGAGTGGAATGGTAACGAAACAGTTGAAGCCGATGAAGATCAACTGATTGTCAAAGACAGCAACGGTAATTTATTAGCCGATGGTGATGATGTGCTTTTAATTAAAGATTTAAAATTAAAAGGTTCATCTGAAGTGTTGAAGAAAGGCACGAAATTCAAAAACATCCGTTTAGTAAACGGTGATCACAACGTCGATTGTGGCAAAATCATGTTGAAATCAGAGTTCTTGAAAAAAGCTTAAGAATTCCCAATAAAAAGAGCGGTCGATTTAAAACAGCTTTAAAATTGACCGCTCTTTTTTATTTTCGTTATACCTTCGCAGGTTTCACAATTTCACTTGGATAACAACCAAGCACTTTCAGATAATTACTGAACTGCTTAAGCTCTTCCAAGGCAATTTGGGTATCTGGATGATGAATATTTCCTTCAATTTCTAAATAGAACATTTCTTCCCAAGGTTTGCCATAAATAGGACGAGATTCAAGCTTGGTCATATTAATACCGTGCTTTTTAAACACAAGTAAGGCGTCCACTAAAGAGCCCGCTTGTTGCGATGTAGTCATCAACAATAAGGTTTTCGTGTGGATTTGCGGTGAAACTTCACGTGCTTGTTTGGCTACGACAATGAAACGCGTAATATTGTTTTCTTGGTTAGCAATATTATGTTTTAACACATGTAAGCCGTAAAGCTTGCCACCATCTTCATTACCTAATGCCGCAATATTCGGTTTATTCAAGCTTGCCACGAGCTGCATTGCATGAGAGCTACTTTCGCAGAATTCAATATGCACACGCTCAAGACTTTGAATAAATTGACTACACTGCTGGATTACCTGTGGATGGCTATAAAGCGTATCAATTTTGCTTAAATCATCCTGCTCATTCACTAAAACACAGTGCTTGATAGGATAAGCCAACTCGCCCACCAAAGATAAGGTGGTATGTTGAAGCAAATCATAAACTTCATTAATTGCACCTGACGTGGTGTTTTCTAAAGGCAGTACACCATAATCAGCTTCTCCACTTTCAACCTTTTCAAAAATTTGAGCAAAGGAATCACAACTGATTTCAGCAAACTGCTGATTATAACGAGCCGCATAATTACGCGCAGCCAAATTAGAGTAAGAACCACGCTTGCCTAAAAAAGCAATATGTAACGTTTCTTCTCTTTGCTCATTGAGCTTTTTCTGCAAATACACTTGCTGTGTGAGCACAGAATCTTCAATGATCTTTTGGAAGACTGACGTAATATATTGTGGTTCAAGCTGATAATTTTGACTTTCAGCAAACTGCACAAGCTCTTGTAAGAGTTGTTGCTCACGCTCTAAATCACGCAACGCTTTTTGTGTCACTTCTTTGCTTCTTACTACATCATATGCCAGGCGATGACGCTCTGAAAGCAGCTTTAACAAGCTGCGATCAATTTGCGTAATTTGCTGACGAATTTCTGATAAATCTAATGCCATTTCATTCCTTATTTAAAGGTTACTTCATTATGAGGGATGTATTTTTCAGCATTAATAGGTGAATTTTTCTCAAAAAATTCTTTTAAAACATCCGCATCAATAAAACCAGTGTTTACGAAAGTTGGATTTTTTGTCATGACTGGATAACCATCTCCACCCGCCGCATTATAACTTGGTAAAGAAATACGGTAAGTTTTATTTAAATCTAATGGTTTACCTTGAATTTTCACATTTTCAACTTTCTTCTCCGCACGATTTACTGTCATGCTGATACCTGAATATTGTGCATAGGCACCAGAATCCACTTCTTTCAATGCGACTACATTTAAATAATCCAGTAATTCTTTACCGGTTAATTCAAAATAGCTCACAATATTACCAAATGGATGGATTTTTAAAATATCTTTATAAGTTACATCACCTTCTTGGATAGAATCACGAATACCACCTGAGTTCATAATACCAATGTCAGCTTTCGCTTTTTGACGTTGTGCTTCTGCAATTAAATGACCAAGGTTAGTTTGTTCAAAACGGATGATAGTACGATCGCCTTCTAACTTACCTTTTAGTTTACCCACTTTTTGGCTTAATAATGCATCACCTTTATCTTGATAAGTTTTTAAAAGTTTTTCCATTTCAGGATCTTGTGGAATCTCTTCGGCATAGTTTACATATTCTGTTTTACCATCTTCTTTTTTCACTTTTTTCTTCAAGTTCACTGGAATTAATTGATAATTCACTAATTTTAATTCGCCATTTTTGAACTCAAAGTCAGCACGACCAACATATTTGCCCCATTCAAAGGCCTGCATAATCCAAGTACCATTTTGGAAATCTGGTTTACATGGCTGAGTTGGTTGATAATCTTTAATCCATACGCCTTTATCATCCACACAAATCGGATCATGACTGTGGCCACCGATAATCATATCGAATGCGCCTTTATCTAAATTACGCGCAAGACTTACATCACCTGGTGCATTTGAACCATGTCTCGCATCATAGTAATAGCCCATATGTGTTAAAGCAATTTTTACATCCGGTTTAACTTTTTCATTTAGCTCTTTTAATGTGGCTTTTGCTACCGTTGTTGGATCTTCAAACTTCACATTATGAAGGTATTCTGGGTTGCCTAATTTTGCAGTATCCTCTGTGGTTAAACCGACCACGGCAATTTTAAGATCTTGTTTATTTAAAATCGTATAAGGCTTAACTAAGGTTTTACCTGTTTTCGTATTAATCACGTTTGCAGATAAGAATGGGAAGTTTGCCCATTTTTCTTGCATATCAAGAATTTGTAGTGGATTATCAAACTCGTGGTTACCTAATACAGTTGCCTCATAGCCCATTGCGTTCATTGCTTTAATATCAGGTTCTGCTGTTTGCATATCTGACTCAGGTACACCAGTATTAAAATCACCTGCATTTAATAAAATGAGTGAGCCACCTTTTTGCTCGACTTCCGCTTTTACGCGATTAACAATTGTTTTGTGAGCAGGAAAGCCATATTCACCTTTTGCATTCGGCCAAAAATGTCCGTGCGTATCATTCGTGTGCAATATGGTAAATTGATAGGTTTTATCCTGTTCATATGCCATTGCAGCAGAAGTTGCTAGCACAAGAGGAAGCACGGTAAATAATTTTTTCATAATAAAAATACCTCTATTTTTGACCGCTCTTTACCTTCGCATAAAACAAAAATAACAGAGCAAGATGGGAAATAAAAAAGCTATACTCCCGAAAGAAGTATAGCTTTTCAACAAAACATTGTTAGATGAGTACCTGCGCAGGTGCAATATAACCTTGTGGAACTTGTTTCTTATCTTCAAAGGTAACAAATTCCCACGCTTCCTGATCAGCAAGTACAGCACGGAGTAACTTATTATTTAAACCGTGACCAGATTTATAAGCTTTGAAATCACCGATGATATTATAGCCACACATATAAAGATCACCTATTGCATCAAGCATCTTGTGACGAACTAATTCATCTCTGAAGCGTAATCCATCTTCATTTAAGATTCGGTAATCATCTAATACGATAGCATTATCTAAGCTGCCACCTAATGCAAGACCTTGAGATTGAAGATACTCAATATCTTTCATAAAACCAAAAGTTCTTGCACGACTGATTTGATGTACGAACGCTTGTGCAGAGAAATCCATCACATAATTACGCACATTTTTACTAATCGCAGGATGATTAAAGTCGATTGTGAAATCTAAACGGAAACCATTGTAAGGTTTAAATTCTGCCCATTTATCACCGTCTTCTACTCGTACATTTTTCTTAATACGAATAAATTTCTTCGGTGCATTTTGTTCTTCAATACCTGCGTCTAAGAGCAAGTAAATGAATGGGCTTGCACTACCGTCCATGATTGGAATTTCAGGTGCATCAACTTCAATAATAATATTATCGATACCTAAACCTGCTAATGCTGCGTTTAAGTGTTCTACGGTTGAAACACGCACACCTTGCTCATTCACAAGTGCAGTACAAAGCATTGTATCACGCACTGAATCTGCATTCGCAGGGAAAGTCACCGGCGGATTAAGATCAGTACGGCAGTAAATCACGCCAGTATTTGGCATAGCCGGACGCAACGTTAACGTTACTTTTTTGCCGCTATGTAAGCCTACACCTGTGACTTTAATGCTTTGTTTTAATGTTCTTTGTTTAATCATCTCTTTTACCTTATTGCTTCACAACAAGATTACTTCTACTCTTATTTCTCATCACGACCAAATGATGCCGGATTAAAGAAATTAGGGTTATTTCTTAACTGTTCTAAACGACTTGGATCAAGCGGTTTATTTAAGTTACCGTATTGCGGATTTTGTTCCTGTGCTGGTTCTGGCTGTGGATTATGTCTTAATGCATCTAAACCATGTAAACCAACTGGCGGTTGTGGTTGAATCGTTTCTTGTGCTACAGGTTGTTGAACTGGCGCTTGTTGTACTGCAGCTTGAGGACGAGCAATCACTACTGGCTCAGCCGCAACAACATCACCTAAACCTGTTGCAACGATCGTGACACGAATTTCATTGCTCATTTCAGGGACTAAACTGGTACCCACAACGATAGTAGCGTCTTCTGATGCAAAGCTACCTACTGTGTCACCCACCACGTTAAATTCGTCAAAGCCGAGATCCATACCAGATGTAATGTTAACAAGGATACCCTTAGCGTTAGAAAGATCGACTTTCTCTAATAAATCATTTTTAATTGCAAGACGTGCTGCTTCTTCTGCACGGCCCGCACCTGGTTCACTTTGAGCTGAACCGAAACCAATCATTGCTTGGCCCATTTCCGACATAACGGTTCTTACGTCTGCAAAGTCCACGTTGATTAAACCAGGAGAGGTAATCATATCGGAGATGCCCATAACAGAGTTACGTAATACGTCATTTGCAGCAGCAAAAGCATCAATTAACGTTGCATTTTTCGGGAGAACTTTTTGGATTTGTTGGTTAGGAATAATGATCATTGAATCCACGTATTGTGAAAGATCTTTAATCCCTAATTCAGCAAATTGCATACGTTTTTTGCCTTCAAAGCTAAATGGCTTAGTAACAACAGCAACAGTTAAAATGCCTAATTCTTTTGCAACTTTAGCGACGATTGGTGCGGCACCAGTACCTGTACCACCGCCCATACCGGCAGCGATAAAGACCATGTCTGCACCTTCAAGCATTTTACGGATTTCTTCTTGGTCATCTTCAGCCGCTTTACGACCTACATTTGGGTTAGCCCCTGCTCCAAGACCTTTCGTTGTTGCCCCACCGATTTGTACAGTTTGTTGAACTTGGCTTTTGCGTAATGCTTGCGCATCGGTATTCACCGCATAGAATACGATTTTACCGTGTTCTTCGCTATCAATTGCACTTTCGCCCAAGAAATTACCATTGAATTCTTGTTGCACCATGTTAGCAACCATGTGGTTAACTGCATTACCGCCGCCTCCACCGACACCGACAACCTTAATCAGTGCACCTGTTTGCTCTTCAAAATCACCATACTCTGGGTATAACATTTGCTGTTCTCCGTTACTGCTAATACTCTGCTAGCACATTAATAAAAGTTAAATTTTTTCTATTGTAAATGAAAAAGCCAAAATGATCAAAATTCTGATTTCACTTTATTGAAAATATTTTTAAGACCTTTCCAGAATTTTTTGCCTAATGCTTCATCGCCATAGTTACTATCCACAGGATCATTATCACTATTTTGATGATGGTATTGTAATAATCCCACCACAGTTGAATATTGTGGGCGATTCACATAATCTGTTAACCCCGTAATATTTAATGGACTACCAATACGTACCTGGCAACCAAATACACTTGAGGCACAATCTTTTAAGTCTTCAATCTGTGCACCACCACCGGTGATAACGACACCAGCAATTAACTCAAATTTAATATGTTTGGTTTCTAAATCTGCTTTGAGCTTATCTAATTCGTCCTTAACAACGCCTAATAGTTCAATATATCTTGCTGAAGTGATTAAAGATAAATCACTTTTTGTTAACGCACGTGGTGCTCGACCACCAATACTTGCCACTTCAATTTTCTTATCACCATGTAAACGTGCCGGATACAATGCACTCGCATAATTCACTTTAATGCGCTCTGCCTCTGAACGAGAAACGGTACATGCATGAGCAATATCATTGGTTACAATGTTCCCTGCGTAAGGAATAACCTTGCTGAAACGCAATGAGCCATTGGTGTAAACCATCATATTCATGGTGCCTGCACCGAAATCAACTAAGCAAACACCAAGATCTTTTTCATCTTCAGTTAAAACAGAATGTGTTGCAGCAAAGCCGGAGAACACCACTTTATCAACTTGTAATCCGCAACGCTCAACTGCTTTCTTTAAGTTATTTTGCCAGTCTTGGTGGCACGCAATTAAGTGTACGTTTGCTTTTAAACGAACACCTTGTAAACCTAATGGATTTTTAATATTAACTTGTTTATCTACGGCATATTCTTGTGGAATGATGTGTAATAAAGAAAGACCCTCAGGTAATTTCACTGAGCTCGCTGTATGTAAAGCATCATCAATTTCATCTTGAGTCACTTCATTTTCAGAAATAGCAACAAAGCCGCTCTCATTCAGGCTTTGAATATGTTCACCGGTAATCGCAAGAGTCACGCTCATAATTTGGCAATCGGCCATTGATTCAGCTGCTTCAATGGCTCGTTGGATAGAATTAACAACGGCATCTAAATCAGTGATACTGCCACGATCAATCCCTTTTGATGGACAACTACCCACGCCAAGTACATTTACTACGCCATCAGGAAGCACCTCCCCAACGACAGCAACAACTTTTGATGTACCAACTTCAAGACCTACAATTACTTTCGGTTCCAACTCTTTTGCCATTTTCTTATTACACCCAATGAATTATTTTTTATTTCTCTGTCAATCCAACCGCTGCTGATGCAGATGCATAGCGCAAATCTACATAATCAATTCGTTTACCTTCAGGCACTTCAATTTGTGGATAAATCGTTACAAATCGATCTAATTTTGGTTTCCAATCTCCGCGCCCAAGCTTCAATACTATATCATTATCTAGCGTAACTTGCCACGCACCACGATCATCAATTGCCACACCTTTAACCACCAAATTTTTCGCTTTAAAATCAGCAAAAATTTGATTCCAAGCTTCTAATACTTTTAAGCTTTGATAATCCGGACCACCTAAATAAGGTAAAGCCTTTTCTTTTAACTTATCCATCGGCAATTGGAAAACTGTTCCATCTTTTGTAACAAACTCTGTTTTGTTCCAAATGGCGACTGGCTGATATTCTGATAACCAGATACTTAAACGATTTGGCCAAATTTTACGAACCACCGCACCTTTTACCCAAGGAATCGTTTCAAGCTGCTCTTGAATTTGCTTAACGTCTTGCCCCCAAAAACCCTTGAGTGAACCCATTTTGAGCAATACGTCTTGCACATCCGGATAAGTGGTAAATTCATTTTGGCCCACTAAGGCATAGGCAGTAATTTTTCTATCACCGTCTAAGCTTTCGAGCCAACTTTGCCAGTTTGAATAAACGAAATACCCTAACCCCGCACAAAGTAACACCAAAGCAAGTTTAATCTGCAACATAAAACGGAATTTACCTTCTCCATTAGATGAGCGACCCAATTGCGTTGGCGGTGTATTTTTGCGCTTAATTACATTCATTACGCACTCAACTCCAAAATTTTCACGACGAGTTGTTCAAATGAAATACCGACTGTTGACGCAGATTTAGGGAATAAACTGTGACTTGTCATGCCAGGGTTTGTATTTACTTCGACTAAACGGAAATTACCTTGTGCATCAGTCATCACATCAATGCGGCTCCAGCCACGACAACCCACGACGTCATAAGCTCGTTTAACTAATTTCGCTAATTCTTGCTCACGCTCAGCTGAAAGACCTGCAGGGCAAAAATATTGAGTGTTATCTGAAATATATTTCGCATCGTAATCATAAAACTCACCTTCTGGCACAATGCGAACAGCCGGCAATACTTCGCCACCTAAAACAGGCACTGTTAGTTCATCACCCGCTAACCATTCTTCAATCAAAATGGTGTTATCAAATTTAAGTGCGTAATCGACCGCACTTTTTAATTCTTCGACTGCTTTTACTTTTGTTAAACCCACACTTGAACCTTCAAGAGATGGCTTAACCATCAAAGGTAAACCTAATTTTTCGACCACGGCTTGTGGGTTTAGTTCGTGAGCGTTTTCTTTGGTCACGATCTCCATGTCAGCAACAGGTAAACCAAAAGCTTTCCACAACATTTTGGTTCGCATTTTATCCATAGTTAATGCTGAAGCCATTACACCACAACCAGTGTAAGGCAAACCAATTTGTTCTAATAAACCTTGCATGGTGCCATCTTCACCACCGCGACCATGTAAAATGTTAAAGACGCGATCAAAACCATCTGCTTTTAAATTCGCGACATTATATTCTTTAGGATCGATACCGTGCGCATTATAGCCTTGACTCACTAATGCATTTAACACAGCTGCACCAGAATTAAGAGAGACTTCACGTTCAGCTGATGTACCGCCTAACAACACGGCAATTTTTTCTTGTTTTAAATTCATTGTCTTATCCTGTTTTCTTTTTATTTTTCATCAAAAGTGCGGTTATTTTTAGATTTATTTACGCTTTCCAACGTTCGGCTAATCCACGAGAAATTTTGCTTACACTTCCCGCACCTTGGGCAAGAATTAAATCACCATCTTGAATAATTTGATCTAACACATCACCGAGTTGTTCCGTATCTGAAACTAAAATTGGATCAACTTTTCCTAGATTACGAATAGAACGACAAAGCGCTTTACTATCTGCACCGACGATTGGTGCTTCACCTGCCGCATACACGTCTAACATAATCAATGCATCCACTTGGGATAATACTTGCACGAATTCATCAAATAAATCGCGAGTACGTGAATAACGGTGAGGTTGGAAGATCATGACTATACGTTTATCCCCCCAACCTTCGCGTGCCGCTTTAATTGTTACATCAACTTCTGTTGGGTGATGGCCATAATCATCTACTAAGCGTACCTTACCATTTGGACGAATAAACTCGCCTAATTGGTCGAAACGTCTGCCCGCACCTTGGAAATCAGCAAGCGCTTCTAAAATTGCTTCATTGCCAATGCCTTCTTCTTTTGCTACTGCAAGTGCTGCGGTTGCGTTTAACGCATTGTGTTTACCCGGTACATTTAATAATACATTAATACGTTCACCACTTGGACAAACTACGGTGTAATGACCTTGGAAACCGGTTTGTTCATAATCTTCGATACGATAATCAGCATGTTCACTGAAGCCATAGGTTAATACTTGGCGACCAACTTGAGGAACAAGTTCCATTAATACCGCATCATCTGCGCACATCACCGCTAAACCGTAGAACGGTAAGTTATGTAAGAATTTTACATAGGTGGCTTTCATTTTCTCAAAGTCACCTTCATAGGTATCCATATGATCCGGTTCAATATTAGTCACAACAGAAACCATCGGCTGTAAGTGTAAGAAAGAGGCATCACTTTCATCTGCTTCAGCGATTAAATAACGACTTGCACCTAAATGCGCATTTTTACCGGCTGATTTAACTAAACCACCATTAACGAAAGTTGGATCCAGTTTCGCTTGAGTATAAATCATCGAAATCATAGCTGTAGTAGTGGTTTTACCATGGGTACCTGCTACCGCAATACCATGACGGAAACGCATAATTTCAGCCAACATTTGTGCTCGCTGAATCACTGGAATACGATTTTGTTTTGCGGCGATTAATTCAGGGTTATCTTCATGGATCGCACTTGATACAACTACTACACTTGCCCCTTGCACATTTTCCGCTTGGTGACCAATGAAAATTTTTGCGCCTGCTTGAGCAAGACGCTGAGTCACAACACCATCTGCAATATCGGAACCAGAGATATCATAACCTTCATTTAATAAAATTTCGGCAATTCCACTCATACCAGCACCACCGATACCAATGAAATGAATTTGTTGAACCCGACGCATCTCAGGGATAATCTTTCTAATTTCGTCCGAAATATGTTTCATATTATTTCACCTTTACTTTTAACCGCACTTTTAGATCAAGGGTTTATTTACTCCCCTTAACTTCTCTGTTCTTATTTCGCATTCTCTACGATGACATCAGCTACACGTTTAGCCGCTAATGGTGCTGACATTTCTTTTGCTTTAATCGCCATCGCTAACAAGGTTTCACGATCTATTTTTTCTAAGAAATCAACTAACACATTCGCATTTAATTCATTTTGTTGAACAATTTTTGCTGCACCGACATCGGCAAGATATTTTGCATTTAAATATTGCTGTTGATCTTTATGCTGGAATGGTACAAAAATCGCAGGCGTCCCCACTGCTGCTAATTCACATACTGTTAAGGCACCAGAACGACAAATCACCACATCCGCCCAGGCATAGGCTTCTGCCATATCATCAATAAATTCTGTAATTTTGACCGAACCGGCGTGTTCACCATAAAGTGCGGTCACACTTTCAACAGAACCTTTACCCACTTGATGACGTACTTCTAATTTATCTGCCAAACGCGCAACCACTTGTGGAATCGTTTGATTGAGCACGCGAGCACCTTGGCTCCCCCCCACGACAAGCACTCTCAGTTTTCCACTTCTTTCTGAAAAACGCGCTTGTGGTGATGGCATTTCAAATAAATCTTGGCGAACCGGGTTTCCTACCACTTCGGCATCTTTGAATGCCGTTGGGAAAGCTTGTAAAACTCGGGTTGCAATTTTTGCTAACCATTCATTGGTTAAGCCCGCTACGGCATTTTGTTCATGTAAAATAACCGGCACACCACAAAGTTTTGCAGCGATGCCACCTGGGCCAGATACATAACCGCCCATACCTAATACCGCATTAGGTTGATATTCTTGAATAATTTTACGAGCTTGCAATACCGCTCTTAAAATAGCAAAAGGGGCACCAAGTAATGCTTTAATGCCTTTACCACGTAACCCTGAAATTTGAATAAAACGAATTGGAATACCATGTTTTGGTACAAGTTGTGCTTCCATTCGATCTTTTGTGCCTAACCAGCAAATTTCCCAACCTTCTTTTTGTAAAGTTTGAGCAACCGCGATGGCGGGGAAAACATGTCCACCAGTACCACCCGCCATAACTAATAATTTTTTACTCATAAATATTCCTAATCATCTCTCAAACGAGCTTGACCACCTCGTTGTAATCTATTTTCATGGTCAATACGCAATAAAATCCCTACGGTTGCCGACATAATAATGATACTTGAACCACCGTAACTCACTAATGGGAAAGTTAAACCTTTTGTTGGTAACATCCCTAAGGCCATGCCTAGATTGACAAAACCTTGGAAGAAAATCCAGAAACTAATACCTAAAGCAAAAAAGCCACGGAAACGTTGTTCTAACATGAGTGATTCACGTCCGATTTTCATCGCTCGGAAAATCAATAGACCTAAAAGAATCACAACAACCAAAATGCCAATAAAGCCGAATTCTTCACCAATAATCGCCATGATAAAGTCAGTATGTGCTTCAGGAAGATAATCAAGTTTTTGAATAGAGTTACCGAGCCCTTCCCCACTAATTTCACCACGACCAAACGCCATCAAAGAGTTAGTCAGTTGAAACCCTGTTCCGTAAGGATCTTTAAACGGCTCTAAGAAACCGGTAAAACGTTTTAAACGATAAGAGGCAGAGAGAACCAGCCATACAAAGAGAAGTATGCCTGTACCAATTAGCAAAATAAATTGCCAAAAATTTGCACCGACAATAAAAAGCATACCAAAGGTAATAACGAAAAGTACGACGGTACTACCTAAGTCAGGCTGAGCTAGTAAGAATATCCCTAATACGCCCATCACAATGAAAGGCTTAGCTGCACTGAATTTTTTACCACGTACTTCATCATAACGACGCGTAAAATAGCTCGCCAGGAAACAGGTTAACGCTAACTTCGCAAACTCCGCAGGCTGGAAATTTAAAATCCCTAAAGAAATCCAACGTTTAGCACCATTAACAGAAGTCCCAATACCAAGAACCAGTATGAGTAAAACAATAGCTAATAAGAAAACTTTTGCGTGCCACTTTTCCCATTGGGAAGAAGAAATTTGGAGAGTTAAATAGCAAGTTGCTAAAGAAAGCAAGACATAAACGGCATCACGTTTAGCAAAATAGAATGTATCATTAAATACACGTGCACTGTAAGGCATCGAAGCAGAAGTTACTGCTACCAAACCAATCAGCAATAGCACGACAAAAAGCCAAAACAATGCGCGATCGTAAAGTAATCCTTGCGGCGTCACTCTCGCCCATTGTTCATAATTTTGTTTAATTTTATTGATAAATTCCATTACTACCCTAATTCTTTAAGCTAATTTTGCTAAACGAGTAAACTCTTCGCCACGTTTTTCAAAAGAGGCAAATTGATCCAAACTTGCACAAGCAGGAGATAATAACACCATATCGCCTGATTTTAAATGTGGACGTAAAAATGAAATCGCTTGTTCCATGGTTTCAAACAAATGGCTTTGACTTGAAAGTGCGGCTAGTTGTTTGCCATCACGACCAAAGCAATACGTTGAAATATGAGGCTGATTGATTAAATCCTTTAATTCAGAAAAATCTGCGCCTTTACCATCACCACCTAATAAAAGATGTAATGTTCCTTCAATATATAAACCAGCCAATGCCGCAACGGTACTGCCGACATTAGTCGCTTTAGAATCATTGATCCAACGAACACCATTCGCTTGATGGGCCAATTGGAAACGATGATCTAGGCCTTTAAATTGACGAAGTGCGGTACGAATTGCCTCTAAATTTATGCCGACAGCTTGTGCTAATGCTGTTGCGGCTAAAATATTCATGTAATTATGACGACCAACTAAAGTGGCTTCATCACAAGGTAAAATCACTTCATCTTTCACCATTAAGTACTGTTTACCATTTTCGGTTTTTAACCAATAATCCGCTTGATTTTCAGCAAAAGACACTACCCTCTTAGCTTGATTTTCACCTTCGCCAAAAGTGAGTTTATCTTCTAAATTCACTACCGCTGTTTCCGCATTATGGTAAATACGTAATTTGGCTTGGCGATAATCTTCTAAATCCACATAGCGATCCATGTGATCTTCAGTCACATTAAGTACCGTCGCTGCAGCCGCTTTCAAACTATAAGTGGTTTCAAGTTGGAAACTGGAAAGTTCTAATACATAAAGATCGCAATCTTCATTTAATAATGACAACGCAGGGATGCCAATGTTTCCACCCATACCCACTTTTATTCCCGCCACTTTTGCCATTTCATAGACTAATGTTGTTACAGTGCTTTTACCGTTAGAGCCTGTAATCCCGACAATTGGCTTGGTGGCAGCTCGACAGAATAATTCGATATCCCCAATCACTTCCACACCCGCTGAAAGTGCGGTCTGAATTTCAGGTGTTTTTACCGCGAGTCCTGGGCTAATGACAATAATATCGCTTTCAAGTAACCATTGTTGATTTAGGCTACCTGTATGTAAGGGAACATTTTTAGGTAATTTATCCGCACCTGCTGGATGTTGGCGAGTATCAATTACACGAATGTTAGCTTGTTGAGATTGAAGATATTCAACGCAAGAAAGGCCTGTTTTCCCAAGGCCTATAATGGTGATAGTTTTATTTTGATATAGAGTTGTCATGTTGTTTTTCTTCTCTCGTATTCTGGGATCACGCAGGGTGCAACAAGTGCACCCTACAAAAATTATCTTAGTTTGAGCGTTACAAGCCCCATCAACACCAACATCAAGGAAATAATCCAAAACCGAATAATCACTCTTGGTTCTGGCCAACCTTTTAATTCAAAGTGATGATGAATCGGCGCCATTCTAAAAATACGTTGTTTTCTTAATTTATAAGAACCCACTTGTAAAATCACGGACAAGGCTTCAACAACAAATACACCGCCCATAATCACTAATAAGAACTCTTGACGAACAAGGATAGCAACGACACCAAGTGCGCCACCTAGTGCAAGAGAGCCGACATCGCCCATAAAGACTTGAGCTGGATAAGTATTAAACCATAAGAATCCTAAGCCTGCGCCTACGATTGCGGTACAGAACACCACCACTTCAGAACTATATTTGATATAAGGGATATGTAAGTATTCTGCGAAATTAACGTTACCGGTCGCCCATGCGATTAAAGCAAATGCACCAGCCACTAACGCTGTTGGCATAATTGCAAGACCATCTAAACCGTCGGTTAAGTTTACCGCATTCCCTGTGCCCACAATCACAAAGTAAGACAACACAATATAGAATAAACCTAATTGTGGCATGATATCTTTAAAGAATGGAATGACTAAACGAGTTGCATCGGTATCATGACCTAACCAATACAACCAAATGATCGCCACTAATGCCACAACAGACATCCAGAAATATTTCCAACGCGCAATTAAACCGTCTGTATTTTTACGCGTGATTTTACGGAAATCATCCACAAAGCCAATTGCACCATAGCCAAATAACACAAATAAACAAATCCAAACATAAGGATTCGTTAAGTTAGCCCATAATAACGTACTTACACCGATGGAGAATAAAATCATCACACCGCCCATGGTTGGCGTACCTTTTTTCGCAAAGTGACTTTCAGGACCGTCATTACGCACTTCTTGACCAAATTTTAAGATTTGAAGGCGTTTGATCACTTTCGGACCAATCCATAAAGAAATGAAAAGTGCGGTCAATAATGCCAAAATCGCACGTACGGTAATATAGGAAATGGCATTGAATGCCGTTTCATAGCGAACTAAATATTCAGCAAGCCAAACTAACATAAGCTATCCTTTAATGAATAAATCGTCTCTTCCATTTTCATTGAGCGCGAGCCTTTCGCTAATACGACGACTTTTTGGTTTTCTTGTAATTTCTGTTTAATAATATCTAACGCATAAGCTGTTAATTCAGCTTTATCTTTAAAATGTTTTCCCAAAACAGCCTCAGAAATGACCGCGCTTTCTGTTCCATAAGAAAGCACTAAATCTAATTTAGCTTGTTTTGCATGCTCGCCCACTTGTTGATGACATTTTAGACTATCCTCGCCTAATTCTTTCATATCGCCCACAAGTAGAATACGGAAAGCATCGTAACCTTTTAAAACATCAATTGCCGCTTGTAAAGAATCCACATTTGCATTGTAAGTATCATCTAATAACAACAAATTTTCATTCACTTGAATAGGGAATAAACGCCCTTTTACTTGAGAACGGTGTTCAAGCCCTGCTTTAACATCAGCAAGACTTGCGCCGACATTCATAGCAAGTGCGGTCGCTGCCAAGGCATTTTTTACATTATGCTCACCTAAATAAGGTAAATTCATTTCAATGCTGCCTTTTGGTGAAACTAACGTAAACGTTGAACCATTTGATGAATGTTTTACATTTTCAGCTTTGTAATCGCCACCATTAAAATATTGAATAGCATGTGAACCAATTTCTTTTTGCCACAATTCAATATAATTATGTTCGCAATTAATAATGGCTACACCATTTGGGGTTAAACCGCGATAGATTTCACCTTTCGCACGTGCTACGCCCTCAATTGAACCAAACCCTTCTAAATGTGCAGCCGCGACATTATTCACTAATGCGGCTTCAGGCTGAGCAAGATGCGTAGTGTAATCAATTTCACCTTGATGATTTGCACCTAATTCAATAACAGCAAATTTATGTTGTTCGGTTAAGCGTAATAACGTTAATGGCACGCCAATATCGTTGTTGAAATTACCATTCGTGAATAACACGGCTTCAGGGTTGCCTGCTGTTTGTTGCAAAATCGATGCAGTCATCTCTTTCACTGTGGTTTTACCTGATGAACCAGTCATCGCTACGGTACGAGGATTAATTTTTTCACGTAACCATTTTGCTAATTGACCAAGGGCTAAACGCGTATCTGAAACAACTAATTGTGGTGTTGAAATGTTAGTGTTAGCTTTTTGTACAACTAAGGCTGTCGCACCTTGCTCAACGGCTTTATCTAAGTATTGATGTGCATCAAAATGCTCACCTTTTAATGCAAAGAAAAGCGAGTTGGATACCGCTTTACGCGTATCCGTATTGATATTTTCAACAACGACCTGCTCATCGCCAATAAGATCAGCATTTAAAATTTGGGCAAGTTGTTGGGTAGTAAGTTTAATCATTATGTTTATTTTTTCGTTAAATAGATTTCAGCCACTTCTTGATCAGAGAAATGAAATGTTTTATCCCCAATGATCTGATAGTTTTCATGACCTTTACCAGCAATCACAATCACATCGTTTTCAACGGCATTCTCAATGGTAAATTTGATAGCTTCTTCGCGATCCGGAATCACACCAACGTCTTCCATGCGACTAAACCCCGTAAGGATATCTGCTTCAATTTTATTTGGGTCTTCTGTGCGCGGATTATCTTGGGTTACGATCACTAAATCTGCAAACTGCTCAGCCGCTTTTGCCATCAGTGGACGCTTGCCCGCATCACGATCACCGCCACATCCAAAGATACACCAAAGTTTACCTTTGCAGTGTTCACGCGCAGCATTTAATGCCTTTTCTAATGCATCCGGAGTATGGGCATAATCAACAATAACTGTTGGTTTTCCTGCTTTTTTAATTAATTCCATTCTTCCATTTACTCCCTTTAACTGTGCAACAGTACGGATAAGATCATCGAAGGAATAACCTAACGCCAATAAAACAGCCGTGGCTAACAACAGATTACTCACGTTAAAAGCGCCAATTAATGGGCTATGTAATGTTCCATTACCCCAACTTGAAGCAACATCAATTACAGCACCTCCGTGAGTAAAACGAATCTGTGTTGCATAAAGCCATTGTTTAAATGTTGGATGGAAATCTGAGCGGCAGCTGACAGCAATGCCATTTGGTAATTCATTTAACCAGGCTGCCCCAACTGGATCGTCAGCATTGAGAATTTGTAATTCGGGGGCTAAATCAACGAAAAAGCGTTTTTTAGCTTCTGCATATTTTTCCATTGTCTCGTGATAATCCAAGTGATCTCGACTTAAATTGGTAAAAATAGCAGCCTTAAATTTAAGGGCTTCAACGCGATGTTGAACTAAACCATGTGAAGATACTTCGATAGAAGCAAAATCAGCCCCTTTCTCTACAAAATCAGCGAGGTTTTCTTGGACTTCAACGGCTGAACCCGTGGTGTTTTTGGCTTCTTTGACTTGACCTAATAAACCATTGCCAATGGTGCCCATGACAGCTGCTTTGTGGCCTAATAGCGTAGCCCATTGAGCTAATAATTGAGAAACCGTAGTTTTACCATTTGTTCCAGTGACACCAACTAAAGTCAATTTTTCGGAAGGATTGTCATAAAATTGACCTGCCAATGCTGAAAGATGAGCAGATAAATGATAGTAATGAATCACTGGCACATTATTTTGCCATTGGATGTTCAAATGCTCGTTTTCTAAATCTGTCTCTAAAACGACCGCACTTGCACCAGAAGAAATAGCTTGAGGAACAAATTGACTCGCATCAAAACGATGCCCTTTTACTGCCACAAATAGATCTCCTTGAGTCACTTTGCGGCTATCTAACACCATCGCCTTCACATTCATATCTGAAAGCACCGGAAGCTCAAAAAGTGCGGTCAATTTTTTCATTGTTTTGCCTTTTCTTAATTCATTTTTTCAAGTTTTTGATCGCTTAAGCGAACAGTGCGTCTTGCTGTTTTTTCTGTTGGTTCTGCATCTGGCGCAATACCATTTGCGCGTAATGCATAGCCCATAATGCTTGAGAATACTGGCGCAGATACCGCACCACCATAGTACTGCCCTGCTTTCGGATCGTTAATCAAAATAACTAATGCATAACGTGGATCGCTAATTGGTGCAATACCCGCTGTAAATGCCACATATTTATTAACATAGTGACCATTTTCAATTTTACGTGCCGTACCGGTTTTCACACCTACACGATAACCTTCAACCATCGCACGTTTATTTTTGATTGCCACTTTCTCCAACATACCTACAATGTCTTTCGTGATTTTTTCAGAGAAAACACGTTGACCAATAACCGGCGGATCAACTTTAGTGATAGAAAGTGGACGATAAATCCCGAAGCTACCTAAAGTAGCATAGGCACGCGCAATTTGTAATGGTGTTGAAGTAATACCATAACCATAAGCCACTGTTGCACGTTCGATATCTGCCCAACGTTTACGGTTTGCATTTAATACGCCACGTTGCTCACCAATTAAACCTAACTCAGTATCTTTACCTAAACCTGCATTTTGGTAAGTTTCCATTAATGCTGAAGGTGGCATACGTAACGCAAGACGGCTCACACCACGGTTACTGGAGTTAATCAAAATTTCATCTAAGGTTTGTTGTGGGCGAGGTGCTACGTCGACAATTTCTTTACCACTTACGGTAAATGAACCTGTATTAATTACCTCATCACGTCTCACTGCACCACGTTGAAGTGCGGTCAACACAACGAAAGGTTTTACGGTTGAACCAGGTTCAAAGGTATCGGTAATCGCACGGTTACGTTTTAACTCGTCTTTTACATTGGCTAAGTTATTCGGATTGTAGGAAGGCGCGGTTGCCATTGCTAATACTTCACCCGTACGCACATCCACCAACACCGCAGTACCAGATTCAGCTTTGTTCTCAGTTACCGCTTTTTTGATTTCACGATACACCATGGATTGTAACTTTTCATCAATACTTAAGGTAACATCTTGTGCATCGTATTTTTTCTCATCGGCAATATGTTCAACCACGTTACCACGTTTGTCTTTACGAACAACACGCGCACCGTCTTTACCCACTAACATTGAGTTGAAGCTCGCCTCAACCCCTTCAATCCCTTTACCATCAATGTTGGTAAAGCCGATTAATTGGGCCGCCTCTTCTACACGAGGATAAAAACGACGTGGTTCAGTCTCTAATGAAATACCTTTAATTTTGAGATCACGAATATAATTCGCTTTGCTCGCTTCTACTTGACGCGCTAAATACAAGAAACCTGACTTGGCATTTTTCTCAATTTTTTTCACCAACTCGGCTGGCGTCATATTTAATTCATTTGCGAGAGCTTTAATGCGTTCTTTATCATCTAATGCATTTTCTTTTAGCATCAAGCGCGGTTCAGCCACAATTGCACTCATCGGCACACTCACCGATAACAATTGGCCGTTACGATCTAAAATTGAACCGCGAACAGAAAGGACGTCATCTTTACGTAATGAACGTTTGTCCGCTTCACCAGAAAGGGTTTCAGAATTAACAGATTGCACATAAGCAGCACGAGCCACTAATGCACCTAATCCTAAGAAAATAAAACTTGTCGCAATAAGATAACGACCACGAAGAAAGCATTTCTCAAACACCATCTTCGGTTTATTTGGTTTTACTGACGCAGGTTGAGCCAATTTTCTAATTGTTTTCTTTGGCTTTCCTGGTTTCTTAGAGGAATTAAATCTAACCATTTTATTCAAAATCCCTATTCCAAAATAACCACTTCTTGTTCACTTTGAACACGTTGCATTTTTAATGTACCGATTGCAATGGATTCAACTCTTGTATTATCACTTTCGGTTGCTTCTTGTAATTGCAAATTGCGATATTCGTTTTCAAGGGCTTGGTGTTGTAATACCAACTGCCCGTTTTCAGAAATCAAGCCTCTTGTTTGGTGGGTCATCCAAATTGTGCCCATTGCAGAAGCTAAAATTAATAAAAGTAAGACGACAATTAATTTATTAGAAGAAAAAATATCTTCAACGAGAATATGTTGTAAAGGATAACGTTCGCTATTTTCTAACATCTTATTTCACCCTTTCCGCAATACGTAATACCGCGCTTCTTGAACGTGGATTCGCTGAAATTTCTGCCTCACTTGGCTGAATTGCCTTACCAATGATTTTTAATTTTTGATTACGTTGGATTTGATCTTCACGTAGTGGTAAGCCTCTTGGAATATCCTCGCCTTTGCTTTGCTTACGCATAAAATGTTTTACCATTCTGTCTTCAAGTGAATGGAAACTGATAATCGATAAACGCCCTTCAGGGGCCAACATATCTAATGCAGAATTTAATACACTTTCTAATTCATCTAATTCCGCATTAATATAAATTCGAATGGCTTGGAAACTACGCGTCGCTGGATGCTTATGTTTATCTTTAAACGGTACGGCTTGAGCAATTAATTCAGCGAGTTGAGAAGTACGACTTAAACATTCTGTGCCATTTTTGACCGCACTTTTGTTGAACTCTACGATGACAGTCGCAATTCGTTTTGCAAAACGCTCTTCACCGAAGGTTTTTAACACCCAAGTTAAATCATCAACAGATACTTGTTTTAGCCACTCTGCCGCAGATAAACCTTGAGTAGTATCCATACGCATATCTAACGGGCCATCTTTCATAAAACTGAACCCACGCTCGGCTTCATCAAGCTGTGGAGATGATACGCCTAAATCCAGCAAAATACCGTCAATTTTACCAACTAAATCGAGTTTTTGACAGATATCTAGAATGTGTGAAAAGCTATTATGTTCAATATGAAAACGAGGGTCTTGAATTTTTTCAGCTTCAGCAATCGCACGTGGATCACGATCAACGGCAATTAAACGACCATGTTCAGAAAGTTGGGAAAGAATTAGACGAGAATGACCACCACGACCAAAGGTGCCATCAATATAAATTCCGTTTTCTTTCAACGCCAAACCATTCACCGCTTCGTAAAGCAAAACCGTGATATGTTCAGGTGCAGAAAAGGAATTTTGCGTAGTCATAAATAAAAAGTAAAAGTTAAATCAAAATCGATAAAGAAAAGATAGAGCGGCGCAAGCACCGCTTATCCCGCTAGTGCTGCTGTTCTATAATGACAGCATTTTTAGTTCTTCAGAAGCACCGAATTCAGCACTTGAGCCAATTTCGATATCCTCATCAATTTGTGCGTACCATTCAGTATCGCTCCAAATTTCAAATTTGTTCAACTGCCCTACCAACATTAAGCCTTTTTCTAATTTTGCATGTTGACGTAATGGACCACTTAATAAGATACGACCTTGCGCATCCATTTCACATTCAGTGGCATAACCGAGCATAACACGTTGTAAACGGCGTTGATTTGGGTCAAAGTTGGAGAGTGAAAGTAGTTTTTGTTCGATTTTTTCCCATTCATCTAAAGGATAAAGTAATAAACAAGGCTGACGAATATCAACGGTACAAACCATTTGGCCTTGGTTCTTTTCCATGATTTCAGCACGATAGCGAGTAGGAATCGCTACACGACCCTTCGCATCTAAATTTACCGCTGCTGCACCACGAAACATTTCTCTACCTTTAAACGTTTATTTTTAGAAAAATTTGGCAGAATTTTCCACAAAATTCCACTTTTCACCACTTTGCGTAAGTTTATCGGTTGTAGCCTTAACTTGCAAGCAATTAAAACGTAAAGATTGGTAAATTTTGGCAATAAAATAAACAAAAAAACCGTCTAAGGTTTCCCTCAAACGGTTTTTCAATTTTTAACTCGATTTAATTAGTTATTTACATACGCTTCTTCATCACGATCACCTAATGGTTTAAGCTGTGTGAAGAATAATACCAAGCAAAGAACAGTTAAGCCTAAGCCGATATAAACAGATAATTGATAGTCTAAACCGAAACCGATTTTGTTGTATGCAAGATAAGTAAAACATACAGTACTGATAAATGCCGCAGGGATTGTACATACCCAGTGGAATTTATTATAACGGTATAAGTACGCTGCTGCAGTCCATAACATAACCATCGCAGTAGTTTGGTTCGCCCAAGTGAAGTAACGCCATAAGATAGAGAAATCCACTTTTGATACGATATAACCAACCACGAATAATGGCACAGCAATAATTAAACGTTTAGCTAAGGTTTTTTGTTCTAAATGGAAAAATTCTGCAATAACAAGGCGTGCTGCACGGAATGCTGTATCGCCTGATGTAATTGGAAGAACAACCACACCTAATACTGCAAAAATACCACCAACAAGACCTAAGAAGTGGATTGAAGAATCATAAACCACTTTAGAAGGCGAACCCGCTTTAATCGCAGCTAACAAATCTGGTAAAGAATCATAGAAACTTAAACCAACTGCACACCATACTAATGCAATCACACCTTCACCGATCATCGCACCGTAGAAAATGAAACGCCCTTCTTTTTCGTTTTCAGTACAACGTGCCATTAACGGACTTTGTGTTGCGTGGAAACCAGATAATGCACCACAAGAGATAGTTAAGAACAAGAGTGGCCATAATGGTAAATCTGCACGGGTTTCAAAGTTTTGGAAGAATTTCTCAAAAGACATACCGTCCACAGAACGATAGAAAGAAATTGGATCTGCTGAGCTAAGATCTGCAGTTACTAAACCATATACCATACCTACAGACATAAAGAGTAATAATGCACCGAAGAATGGGTAGATACGACCGATGATTTTATCAACTGGAAGTAATGTTGCAAGAATATAGTAAATGAAGATGATACCAGTCCAAACACTGATAACTGTCGCTTTATCCATACCCCAAACGGTAATACCACCTGCTTCAGCTACTTGATGGATTTCTTCCGCATTGCTAATAGAAATGCTACCTGATGCGGCACCGAACACATCCATTGTAATCGTACCCATTAATTGAGCTGGACTTGCCACGAATACCACACCCACTAATAATAAAAGCACTACCGCTAATACGTTAATGAATGCTTTAACTGGACGACCTAAGTATTTACCTGCAAGATTAGGCATAGATGCCCCGCCATTACGCACACTTAACATCCCGCAGAAATAATCGTGTACCGCACCAGCAAAGATACAACCCACTACAATCCAAAGCATTGCAACTGGTCCGTATAACGCACCAAGAATTGGACCAAAGATTGGACCTGTACCTGCAATGTTTAATAATTGAATTAACCAAATCTTAGTTTTAGACATTGGCATATAGTCAACGCCATCATTCATTGTATAAGCTGGCGTTTGACGGTTTGGATTGATCACAAAAATGCGCTCAATTACACGACTATAAAAGAAATAACCTGCAAGCAATAACGCCACGCAGAAGAAAAACCACAACATAAAAAATACTCCTCAGGAATAAATGAATACCGAAATTTAGTCATATACTAGACTTCGTCGGCGGTATTCTAAGTGAAAATCATCAAAATCAAAATTTTAATTTTTACATTGTTTCAATTTTGTGATCCATGTCACGTTTATCATTCCGTTTTTTTCACTTACAATAGGCATATAAATTAAAATAATTAATAAAGGATCATCAATGGCTCTCACCCGCTGCCCAGAATGTCGCAAAAAAATCAGCGAATCCGCGCAATTTTGTCCAAATTGTGGGTTTTCCTTTAAAGAAGAAGATCTTGAAATTTACAAACAAAAACTTGAACAAAGACGCCAACAAAACACCGAAATTAATCGAAAAAGCACTAAGCTCCATCTTATTTGGTTGGCTATTTTTACTATTGTTATTTTGCTTGCAAGTTGGCTAACTGGGGAATAAAAAGTGCGGTCAAAAAACAATGAGAATTTTGACCGCACTTTATCTTTATTGCTTAGCTACAGATTAATCTTTTATTTTATCTAACAATACGCTCACTACTTCCGGTACGCCCTTCCCTGCTTTTTCTTTTATTGCGATAACTTGCTTACGAACAAATCCTGTATTGGGATTTGGATCGATCAAGTAAATTGGCGCTTTGCTTGGCGCTTCATTAACTAAGCCATTAGCTGGATACACTTGCAAAGAAGTACCAATCACTAACACGACATCTGCTTGCGCTACAATATCAATTGCTCGCTCTAACATCGGCACCATTTCACCAAAAAAAACAATATATGGACGCATTGGATGCCCATTTGGATCTTTATCTTCCAATTTCTGATCGCCAAAACAATCTACGATATAACTTTCATCAAAGCTACTGCGAGCTTTATTTAGTTCGCCATGTAAATGTAAAACGTTTGAGCTTCCTGCGCGTTCATGTAAATCATCCACATTTTGCGTGATAATTCTGACATCATAGGCTTTTTCTAATTCAACTAAGGCGAGATGCGCTGCGTTTGGCTTAGCCACCGCGGCATTTTTACGGCGTTGATTATAAAAATCGAGCACTTTCGCTCTATTCTTCAGCAAAGCTTCAGGTGTGCAAACTTCTTCGACTTTATGCTCGGCCCATAAACCATCTTCCGCTCTAAATGTGGGAATACCACTTTCGGCACTAATTCCTGCGCCTGTTAATACGACACAAATAGGTTTCATAATATCCTCCTCAGCACTTTATATTATAAGCCTGAAAAACAGATTCACTTCGAATTTATAATAAAAAATCGGGCAATTTTAAAACTGCCCGATTTGTTTCTATTTTTGACCGCACTTTATGCCTTGGCGGTATCAATACGTTCAAATGCTAACACTTTATTTTCTAACTGACGGAGTAATAAAGTAGCAATACCGGTAATGATGAGATAAATACCACCAGCAATACCGTAGATAGTGAGCGCATCATATTCAGTACCGTAAAGTTGGCGTGCATATCCCATGATATCCATAATCGTAATGGTAGAAGCCAACGCTGTACCTTTAAATACCAAGATAATTTCATTAGTATAAGACGGGAGCGCACGTTTTAACGCATAAGGAATTAAGATTTTTAAAGTCTGCAGACGACTTAACCCTAGTGCCGCACAGCTTTCCCATTGGCCTTTAGAGATCGCTTTTACTGCGCCATGGAATAACTGGGTTGAATAAGCCGCACTATTCAATGCTAAAGCTAATGCTGCACAGAACCATGCGTTGGAGAATAATCCCCATAATGGGCTATCCACCAACCATTGGAATTGTCCTGGACCTGCATAAATTAAGAAAAATTGCACTAAAAGTGGGGTGCCTGTAAATAAAACAAGGAATAAATTGACCGCACTTTTGACTAATTTATTGCCAATAGAAAGCAAAAAGGTTAAGCCCAATGCGAGGAAAAAGGCAATAAACAATGCGACAACCGTAAGTAACAGGCTAGTCGGAATACCTTGAGCAATGACTGCTAAATACTCTTGAAACATTATTCGACTCCCCGTTCAAATCGAGTGAAACGTAATTCTAATTTGCGAATACCTACTTGGCTGATCAACGTAATCACCAAATAAATTAACGCAGCAATACCATACCAAGTGAAAGGCTCATGGGTGTTAGTATTGATATACCCAGCCTGACGCATTAAATCATCGACACCAATTAACGACACCAACGCTGTATCTTTTAATAATACTAACCATTGATTGCTTAAGCCCGGTAAAGCGTGTCGCCATACTTGCGGCATAATCAAATGGATGAAGGTATAAGGTCGACTTAATCCTAATGCTGCACCTGATTCCCACTGTCCTTTTGGAATAGCTTGGATCGCACCACGTAAGGTTTGTGAAGCATAAGAGGCAAAAATCAAAGACAATGCAAATACACCACAACCAAAGGCGCTGAATTCGATATACTCACCCGTCAGCATTTCCACAACTTGGGTTGAACCAAAATAAATCAGTAGAACCACCAAGATTTCCGGTAAACCACGCAATAAAGCGATCACAACAGAAGCTGGTTTCGCAATAAAGACATATTTATTCGCTTCTAAAGCCGTAAAAATAATACTGAGCAATAAACCGACAATTAACGAGCAAATAGCAAGCCCTAAGGTCATTAGGGCTGCATGTCCAATTAATGTAAGATAATCATAAAACATAGATTATTTTGTCATCCATTTGTCATAGATTTTTTGGTATTCACCATTTGCTTTCACGGTTTCTAAACCTTTATTTAAGCTTTCTAGCAATTCTTTGCTCGATTTATTCACCGCGATACCTAAACCATTACCGAAATATTTTTTGTTAGTCACTTTCTCGCCAACAAATTGAATTTCAGGCTCTTTAGAAATCATATCAGACAATACGGCTGTATCACCGAAGATGATATCAATACGACCATTTTTTAAGTCTAAGATCGCATCTTGTAAGCTTGCATAAGATTTTGCATTATATTGCTTGGTTTCTGCTGCGGTATATTGTTGGAATGTTGTTCCGTTTTGAACACCAATTGTTTTTGCTGAAGCTAAATCTGCTTTGCCTTTTAAAGCGACATAACTTGCTGTGCTGTCATAATACGCATTAGAAAATGAAACTTGTTTTGCACGCGCTTCAGTAATATCCATTGCAGAAATCGCTGCATCAAAACGTTTTGCTTTCAAGCTTGGAATTAATGCATCAAAAGATTGGCTTTTGAAATGACAAGTCGCTTGGATTTCTTTACAAATTGCATTCGCTACATCCACATCAAAACCGATAATTTCACCTTTTTCATTTGTTGTTTCAAATGGCGGGTAGCTCGGCTCCATCGCGAAAGTGATTTCTTGTGCATTTGCAGCAAAAGCTGAGCCCATTAACATTACGCTTAAAAGTAATTTTTTCATGTTGTGTTTCCTTATTCTGAGTGTGAAAGATATTGTTTAAATTGTTCGGTTTTTGGATTATCAAAGCAATCTGCACTGCCCATTTCAATAATCTTACCTTGTTCCATATAGACGACCTTGGTCGCCACTTTTTGTGCCACGTTCACTTCGTGGGTCACAATCACCTGAGTAATGCCTGTTTGTTGAAGTTCTTTAATAATATCAACAACTTGAGCCGTAATTTCAGGATCCAGTGCTGCCGTTGGTTCATCAAACAACAACACTTGTGGTTTCATCATTAATGCTCGAGCAATAGCAACACGTTGTTGCTGACCGCCTGATAAGTGAAGAGGAAAACGATCGGCATGCTCTTCCAAACGTAAACGTTTTAAAAGTTCTAATGCATCTTTTTTCGCTTCTTCTTCGCTAATGCCTAATACTTTTTGGGGCGCTTCAATCAAGTTTTCAATCACCGTTAAATGCGGCCAAAGATTGTATTGTTGAAATACCATGCCGACATCTTGACGAAGTTGACGAATGGCTTTCGGATTATTATTCGCTTGAGACAAATCAAAATGATTATTCGCAATATGCAATTCGCCAGAGGTCGGCACTTCTAATAAATTTAATGTACGGATTAACGTACTTTTTCCTGCTCCACTTGGTCCAAGTAACACCACGGTATCGCCTTCTTGTGCATCAAGATTGATATCAAACAATGCCTGTGATGAACCATAAAAGAAATTCAAATTTTTAACACTAATCGCCATACTAAGTTTACTGCCATCCTCTCTTGATTTTTAAGAATGAATAAATATTACTTTTTAATGACTAATTATGCAAGTGTTTTTATAAAAAAATCCCAAAAAACTTTTTGGGATCTTTAACTCATTGAATTTTAAACCGCACTTATCGCGAATTAGGCCTATTTTGCCATCTCAAATTCAACTAGCATCATTAGAATATGAATCACTTTGATATGGATTTCTTGAATACGATCTGCATAACCAAAGTGTGGCACACGAATTTCAACATCCGCTAAGCCCGCCATTTTACCGCCATCTTTACCTGTCATCGCAATCACTTTCATGCCTTTTGCTTTAGCCGCTTCAATCGCATTTAAGATATTTTTAGAATTGCCTGATGTTGATAATCCGAATAAAACATCGCCTTCTTTACCGACGGCTTCAACAAAGCGAGAGAATACATATTCATAACCAAAGTCATTACTTACACAGCTTAAATGACTTACATCAGAAATCGCAATTGCAGGATAACCTGGACGATTTTCACGATAACGACCTGTGAGTTCTTCAGCAAAATGCATGGCGTCACAGTGAGAACCACCATTACCGCAAGATAATACTTTACCGCCATTTTTAAAGCTTTCCGCTAACAATTTAGCCGCTTTCTCAATGAGTTTGATGTTGTTATCATCTGAAACAAACTTATTTAATACGTCTTGTGCTTCCACAAGCTCAGCTTTAATTTGATCAAAATACATTTTATTCTCCTTAAAAATTAAAATTCGAGATAGCGTTGGCATTGTATAGCGTTCATTTTAAATAATCTAGCGATCTTTCTTACCTCTCTATTTTCCTGCTTAGTTCTCATTATTTTGCGATACTAATCACAGATTCAATTAAAAACGCTGTAAAAAATGACCGCACTTTTTAAACTCAATAAATTAAAAAAGGAGAGATTATGCGAGTAGTTTATTTATTACTTTGCCTTCTATTCAGTCAAATAACCTGGGCAAATGAGCGTGATTTAATGCTATTAGGCACTTATGAAAACCAAGATATTCAAGGTTGGGTGATGTCTGAAAAATTAGATGGGGTACGAGGTTATTGGGATGGCAAAACATTATTAAGTCGTCAAGGACTGCCCTTGCCTGCGCCGACCTATTTTATTGCTCAATTTCCGCCTTTTGCCATTGATGGTGAACTCTTTAGTGAACGTAATCAATTTGAAGAAATTGCTTCTATCACGAAATCCTTTAAAGGTGATAATTGGGCAAAATTAACACTTTATGTTTTTGATGTGCCTAATGCATCAGGCAATCTCTTTGAACGTCTCAAAATCTTAGAAGATTATTTGAAAGATCACCCTACGCCTTATATCAAGATTATTCCGCAAATTCCGATACGAGATAAAACACATTTATTCGAGTATTTGCATGAAATTGAAAGGAAAAAAGGTGAAGGGATTGTATTACGTAATCCTCATGCGCCTTACGAAAGAAAACGCAGTACACAAATTTTAAAGTTAAAAAGCACTTATGATGAAGAATGTACCGTGATAGCACATCACAAAGGGAAAGGCCAATTTGAGAATATACTCGGATCGCTCACCTGTGAAAATCATCGGGGAAAATTTAAAATCGGTTCAGGATTTAATCTGAGTGAGCGCGAAAATCCACCGCCTATTGGTAGCACGATTACCTACAAATATCGTGGATTAACTAATTCTGGAAAACCTCGTTTTGCCACTTATTGGCGAGAGAAAAAATAAGAGCGGTCAAAAACATCACTATTTTTGACCGCTCTTTATGTTTAATAACTCAATTATAGGTGTTGATTAATAAACGCCGCTAATTGATTTTTTGGTAATGCACCCACTTGTGTGGCAACAAGTTGGCCATTTTTGAAAAGTAGTAAAGTTGGGATACTACGTACACCAAATTGACCTGCAACTAACTGGTTGTCATCTACGTTGATTTTAACGATTTTTGCTTTACCTGCGAATTCAGGTGCGATTTCATCTAAAATTGGCGCAATCATTTTGCAAGGGCCACACCATGGCGCCCAGAAATCCACTAATACTGGAATATCAGATTGCACAACAGTAGTTTCAAAATCTGCATCATTAATATGTAATACTTCGCTCATTTTTGTTTCCTTATCTAATAAGACGTTGACGAATCAACACCTAACGTTAATTGATGTTGTGCATAATAGCACAAGGCATATTGAATTGCACAGATTAGTCCGATTGATAAAAACTAATTATTTAAGTTGTGCAAATGCCTGTAATAAATCGGCCTTGATGTCTTCCACATCTTCTAAACCAACAGAAAAACGCAACAATGTGTTTGTAATACCACGGGCGACACGTTCTGCTTCAGGAATATCCATATGAGTTTGGGTTGCAGGATAGGTAATAAAACTTTCTGTACCGCCTAAGCTTTCCGCAAAGGTAATCAACTTGATTGATTTTAAGAACGTATTTACCCAATTTTCATCTTTCAAACGGAAAGACAGCATACCGCCTTTATTTGGATATAACACGCTATCAATTTGTGGTTGTTCACGTAAAAATTCCGCAATCGCCTTCGCATTGTCTTGATGGCGTTTCATACGTAATGAAAGGGTTTTCATTCCACGCACGGTTAACCAAGAATCAAATGGCGAAAGTACGGCACCTGCACCATTTTGAATATAGGCGATACGATCACAAAGTTCTTGTCCTTTTGCAATAATCAAGCCCACCAAGCTATCATTATGACCCGCAATATATTTTGTGCCACTGTGGATTACAATATCCGCGCCTAAATCTAATGGACGAGATAGTACAGGGGTTAAGAAGGTATTATCCACAATCATTAATAAATTGTGTTTTTTCGCTAATTTTGCAATTTCTGCCACATCACACTCCTCCATTAATGGATTTGATGGAGTTTCAATAAAAATTGCTTTTGTATTTGCTGTAATAGCCGCTTCAATTTCAGCTAAAGAAGAGGTATTCACATAAACGGGTTTTACGCTGTTGTTATTTTTATAAGCAAAATCCAATAAACGATATGTTCCACCATATACATCACTTGATAAAATCCATTCATCTGGGCCTTTGAATAGATTCATTAACACTTGAATTGCCGCCATGCCGGAGGAAAAGGCAAAACCACGATCACCATTTTCTAATTTGGCTACGGTATCTTCTAAAACAGTACGCGTTGGATTTTTCGTACGCGTATAATCAAACCCGGTACTTTCACCAATCCCATGGTGGCCATAAGCTGTTGAAAGATAAATTGGCGTAGAAACTGCACCAGTGCGCTCATCACTGCGATTTCCCGCTTGAGCTAATAATGTATCGATAGAATATTGTTGTGTCATAATTTACCTCTAAAACATGCAAAAATTTGACCGCGCTTTTCTTGATTTAATGGCGAACAAAGCGCTCCAATTTTGTCACAAACCCAATCACGATAAAAGTAGAAATTGAAAACTAAGCTAAAATTATATTCTTGTGTCAGATTTTGCTGTAATTTCAACCGAAACGAAGATTTTTTCAACATTTGAATTTTTTTTTCAGATCTTCGATTGACAGAATTTAAAATTTCCGTAAAATTCACCGCACTAACAGCGTATGCGGGAATAGCTCAGTTGGTAGAGCACGACCTTGCCAAGGTCGGGGTCGCGAGTTCGAGCCTCGTTTCCCGCTCCAAACTAACGGCGTGTTAGCAAAGCGGTTATGCACTGGATTGCAAATCCATGTAGCTCGGTTCGACTCCGGGACACGCCTCCATAACCACGCAGTTAGTTAATCACTCGATGCCCGAGTGGTGGAATCGGTAGACACAAGGGATTTAAAATCCCTCGCCTTTCGAGGCGTGCCAGTTCAAGTCTGGCTTCGGGCACCATTTTAAATATAAAAAGAAGATTGTCGCGTAAGCGGCTTTTTTTATGCCTAAAATTTAGCTTTTCTGTTTTTTGACTAAGTCATTTACGACTTGGTATCTAACCAAAACGCACAAAAAAACGACCGCACTTGCGGTCGTTTCTATTTATCGCTCAAAGGATTATTTTAATTTTTCACCTTTAAACTCACCTGTCAGACTTTCTAAGAAAGACGTGATATCTTCAACATCTTTTTGAGCAGGCTGTTTCACATTACTTTGATATTTCAACATTGCACTCACAGCATCTTTTAATTCTTTTGCTGAGGCATCATGGAAATATGGTGCAGTAAGCGCGACATTGCGCAAGGTTGGCACTTTGAAGCGATGCATATCGAAAGGATCTTTAGTTTGAGCAAAGCGACCTTCATCAGCATCAGTTAATGGCGTACCACGATCTTTAAAGTAATCGCCGTAAAGTCCCATGTATTCATAAGATTGTCCACCCATTGCTACACCTGTATGGCAAGTATCGCATTTATGCTGTTTGAATAATTCATAACCGCGAACTTGTTGCTCGGTTAACGCTGTTTTATCCCCTTTTAAATAACGGTCGAAATCACTATTTGGTGTAATTAATGTTTTTTCATATTCACCAATCGCATGAGTTAAGGTTTCTTTCGTCACTTGTGGATATTCTTTTAAGAATTCTTTTTTAAATTCTTCATCCATTTCAAAACGTGCCACGATGTCATCCCACGAATGCGAGCCCATTTCTACTGGATTTGTTGGAGGACCTTTCGCTTGATCAGCTAGATCTGCCGCCCGGCCATCCCAGAATTGCACAAAGTTAAACGCAGCATTAAATACGGTTGGTGCGTTAATTGGACCTTTTTTACCTTCAATCCCTGTTGAGGTTTCAAGTCTATCCACACCACCTTTATCTAATTGGTGACAAGTGTGACATTGAATAGAACCATCGCCTGATAAACGACCATCAAAGAAAAGATCATGGCCTAACGTGACTTTTGCTTCATCTGTTGCAATACTGTCTGGAATCGGTTGCACTAAACGATCTGCATCAACATTGGGTGTTTCTTTTGGTAAAGACATTTTACGTGCTTCACGAATCCAGTTAAGCAATGCCACTTTTTCTTGCTCATCTGGTTTACTTCCCCAGTGAAGATGTCTGAATTTAGCAATTGGCATTTCATTATTTTCAAGCACACGCTGTAGTTTTGCTAAATCAGCTTGGGATAATTTGCTCGGATCTTTTAAACCTTCAAGTAAACGATCTAGGCGGAAAGCACGAAGCCCACTTTGAATATCCGATTGCATTTCATCACCCACAATCGGGAATTTTGAATAAAATGGAAGAGGTGTGTTTGGACTATGGCAATATTGGCAGCTATTATCAAATAAGGCTTTTGCCACTTTTTCTTGTTCGCCAGTATAGCGATTTTCCATTAAAAGTTGGGTCTAATTCTCTTTATCAAATTGGTGTAGATACCCCACAACGCCCAAATAACCTAAGATAGCAATGGCTGCACCGCCAATAATCAGTTTTTTCATCTAATAATCCTCCAAACGATCAATAAACATAAAAAGAAACGTAAAGCTTAAAGTAAGGTGATTATGCCAAAAAATTGGCTTATATTTTGTATGGATTTAATTAACTTTGGCTATGGATTCGATTGATTGCATTAAAGGCCTTTTTATCTTATAAGTGAGAATTCCCCTAAAATTAAGCAATAAAAAATGCGGTTATTTCTAACCGCACTTTGCTTTTATTATCTCTTGTTTATTTCTTTGGCGCTTGCATAAAGCGGAAGAAATCACTATCAGGTTTCAAAATCATCATATTATCTGAACCTTCAAAGCTGCTTTCATAGGCTTT
The DNA here is from genome assembly GCF_001053575.1 of Parahaemophilus parainfluenzae. Classification (GTDB taxonomy): domain Bacteria; phylum Pseudomonadota; class Gammaproteobacteria; order Enterobacterales; family Pasteurellaceae; genus Haemophilus_D; species Haemophilus_D parainfluenzae_S. The sequence continues at coordinate 106,916 of NZ_JVSL01000040.1, forward strand.
TAAGCTACGAATAAAGCTATAAAACTGTGGTTCTTGGGCAAAAGCTTGAGAATATAGTTTTGCCGCTGCCGCATCACCATTACCTCGTAATTCTTGTGCTGTTTTATTTGCATTCGCTAAGATTAGGGTCACTTTACGATCCACGTCTGCTTGAATGAACGCTGCTTTTTCTTTACCTTGTGAACGATGTTCACGAGCAACGGCATCACGTTCCGCACGCATACGTTGGTAAATCGAAGAAGAAACTTCATCCGGTAAATTGATTTGTTTTACGCGAACATCGACGACTTCAATCCCTAATTCAGAGGTACTATCCTGCCCTGAATTTAACGCTTTTTTCGCCCCCGCCATTAATTCACCACGTGTACCTGAAACGATATCTTTAATTGTACGAGTACCTATTTCTGAACGCAGACGGTCATTCACTTTACGGCTTAATAAGCTTGCAGCTTGGTTATAATCGCCACCACCCGTTGCTGTATAGAAACGACCGAAATCGCTGATTTTCCATTTCACATAGGAATCTACCAACAAGTCTTTTTTCTCGACTGTCACAAAACGAGTAGCTGAACCATCAAGGGTACGAATACGCGCATCAAGCACTTTAATGCTATCAATTAAAGGCAATTTGAAATGCAAACCTGGTTCATACACCACTACTTTGTTTTCTGCATCACGTTGTACTTTGTTAAAACGCAACATGATGCCACGAGTGCCCTCAGTTACAACCACGACGCTGGAATATAGCACCGCAGCAATCACCACAATAATCGGAAGTAAAAATTTACGCATTAGTTAAATCTCCCTTGGCGAATGCCTTCATTTGATTGAACTGGTTGAGCCGTTTGCGTTTCTACACGACGTTCCTGTGTTGAAACAGGTGCAGAACTGACCGCACTTTCAGGCGTTGTAGTGGTCGGTTGAGCCGCTTTTTTACCCATTAATTGTTCTAATGGTAATACGGTTAAATTGTTACCATTATTTGCATCTAACATGACTTTCGGCGTATTTGCCATGACTTTTTCCATGGTTTGAATATAAAGACGCTCTTTTAACAAATCAGGCGCAGCTTTAAATTCAGGTAGAAGACGTTGTAAACGTTCTACTTCCCCTTGTGCATCAAGCACAACACGATCTTTATAAGCAGTTGCTTCTTCAACAATACGCTGTGCATCACCACGAGCGATTGGCTCTTTCTCGCGGGCATAGGCTTCTGCCTCACGAATGTAACGTTGTTCGTCTTCCTGTGCTTTAATCGCATCATCGAAAGCATCTTTCACCTCTTCTGGCGGACGTGCGGATTGGAAGTTCACGTCAATCACTTCAAGTCCCATATCATAAGGTTTGATAATATCGTTCAATGCTTTCCACGTATCTTCACGCACCACGGCACGACCCGTTGTCAGCACATCATTCATGGTCATATGACCAATCACATAACGAAGTGCGCTGTCAGTTGCTTGTCCAAGACTATTATCTGCATTACTCACGCTAAACAAGTATTTTTCTGGATTTTGCACGCGATATTGTACAGTCATTTCCACTTTAACCATGTTTTCATCTTTGGTTAACATCGCACCTTGCGTTTTAAGCTCACGAACTTGTTCTACATTCACTGGAATTACTTTATCAACAAAGGTTGGCTTCCAGTTTAAACCTGGTTGAACGATAGAATGAAACTCGCCAAAACGTAACGTCACACCTCGTTCCGCTTCTTTAATGGTGTAAAAACCGCTTGCTCCCCAAATAATTCCCCCGATCACCGCGGCGATCGGTAAAATTTTACCTAAATTGAATGAAGGTATATTCGGTGAAGTATTATTTGAACCGCCTTTTTTATTACCCCCACCTAATTTTTTCAACAGATTATTGAATACTTCTTCAATATCTGGTGGTGATTGCTCCTGATTTTTATTGTCTCGCGAGCCCCAGCCATTTTCATTTTGCTTATCTGATGAATTATCTGACTGTTTTGGACCGCTGCTCTGTCCCGGTTTACCCCAAGGATCTTGATCTGGACCGTTTTGCGACATTACGTACTCCATTTGTCTAAAAATTTTAATGAGTTTATCGAAATAAATGGGGTTAGTCTATGAAAATACAAGTGGCGAATCAAGTTTTATAAAATAAAAAATCCTTGAATATTTTCAAGGATTTTCTTTTATTCATTTACTTGGTAAATCAAGGATTTTTTTATATTTTTTTCGAGTAATTTTTTTCCATCCCAGTGATAAAAGTGCGGTTGAATTTTTGACTGATTTATAAATGCCGCAAAGTAAAAAGGCAATTCATCTGTAAAAATCAACTTACCTTTCGGACAATAATCTGAAAAGATCTGCAGTTGTTCTGGCAAATGCGTCACACTTGATAACTTCACTATTCCTACGCCTTGTGATTTCAATACAGCTTCACGCAAACACCAACAACGATAAAAGGCCAGGTCTGCATCAGGCTGTTTAGCAAACCAATCTTGTTCTGCTTGTGGCGCAAAATGAGCCATGAGCGCAGAAAAATTCCGTTTTTTGGGTAATTCAATATCAATACCGACTGCACTTTTTTCTGATTCATTAATATGCAGCAATACAGCAACCCAATCACCAGAGTGACTAATATTAAAATCAATATTCTCGACGGGAAATTGTGGTCTGTCACTTTGTGTACGATAAATTCGCCCTAAAAGTGCGGTTGATTTTTCTGCTGTTTTTAGCAACTGCCAAAGTAAAAAATGCGCCAATCGACGGCATTGATGCCGTTGCGTTATCCGAGAATTTCCCAGCGGTTCTGTACACAAATTTTCAGGGACGAGCCCTCTAGGAATTTCATCAAAAGGAAAAGGTTGTTGAATATTGGCGTAGGCAATAAAAGTTGTCATAAAAATAATGAATAAACACGCAAGTTTGATTGCATTATAAAAGGAAATCCACCGCACGCCAACATAAGCTAAAACTCATCAAAGCAAGGTGTTAGATTGAAACTGTGAGCAGTTTCACAGATTTTTCTTATCAAATACGTTACATTTCAAAAAAGTAATCACAGGAGGTTCTATGTTTAAACAACTTCAACAAGTCGGTAAGGCATTCATGTTGCCGATTGCTATTTTGCCTGCTGCAGGTCTTTTACTCGGGATTGGTGGGGCGCTTTCCAATAAAGCAACGGTGCAAGCTTATCCAATTTTAAATAATGAGGCTCTGCAAGGCCTGTTTCAGATCATGTCTGCAGCCGGTAGCGTGGTGTTCGCTAATTTAGCCTTATTATTGTGCATTGGTTTAGGTATAGGATTAGCCAAACGTGACAAAGGCGTTGCTGCTCTCGCTGCGGTTGTCGGTTATCTCATTATGACGGGTACCATTGCCGCATTAATTCCGATTTTCTCTCCTGATGTAAAAAGCATTGATACGGGTGTAATTGGCGCATTGGTGATGGGCTTGATTACCGTTAAATTACACAATCGCTATCACAACATCCAATTACCACAAGTATTAGGTTTCTTTGGTGGTTCTCGCTTTGTGCCAATTGTGACTGCTTTTTCAGCTATTTTCGTTGGATTAGTTTTCTTCCTCATTTGGCCAACTTTCCAGCAATGGCTCGTATCCGCAGGTAAAAGCATCGCATCCATGGGAACATTTGGAACATTCTTATACGGTTTCTTAATGCGATTATCTGGTGCGGTTGGCTTACATCACATGATTTACCCACTGTTTTGGTACTCTGAATTAGGCGGTGTGGAAATGGTCAATGGTGAGATGATTGTTGGTGCACAAAAAATCTTTTTTGCTCAATTAGCGGATCCAAATCACCACGGGTTATTTACTGAAGGAACCCGTTTCTTTGCCGGCCGTTTTGATACCATGATGTTTGGCTTACCAGCTGCCTGTTTAGCCATGTATCACTGTGTACCGAAAAAACGTCGTGCACAAATTGGCGGCTTATTCCTTGGTGCAGCCCTAACATCATTCATTACTGGGATTACTGAACCAATCGAGTTTATGTTCTTGTTTGTTGCACCATGGCTTTATGTATTCCACGCATTCTTAGATGGGGTGTCTTTCTTTATTGCCGATTATTTAAATATCTCTATTGGGAATACTTTCTCTGGTGGTTTTATTGATTTCTTGCTCTTTGGTATCTTACAAGGTGATGAAAACACCCATTGGTTGCGTGTCATTTTCGTCGGTATTCCTTGGGCTCTGCTCTATTATTTCTCTTTCGTTTTCTTGATTCGCATCTTTAATGTGATGACGCCAGGACGCAGTGAAGAAACCGAAGAAAATGTAGAACAAGAAACTAGCTCACTTACAGAAAATGCACATAAAATTATTGCAGCATTAGGTAGTGCTGAAAATATTGAAAACGTGGATGCGTGTATTACTCGCTTACGTGTTTCTGTTAAGGACGTGAAAGCTGTTGATAAAGCCACATTGAAAAAATTAGGCGCGATTGATGTGCTTGAAGTCGGCGGTGGCGTACAGGCTATTTTCGGTGCTAAAGCCGTACTCTATAAGAGTGAAGTGAATCAAATCTTAGGAAAAGAAGATTAACTCCTAAAAATAAAGGGCGTTTATCCCGCCCTTTTGAGTAATAAAACAAAAGTGCGGTCAAAATCAACCGCACTTTTTTATTATTTCAACAAATATGCACGTAATTGTGCAAAATCGTCATCCATTTCATCAGAAAGTAATGGTAATTTATTGTGTTTATCCAACGCTTCCGGCAATGGAAGATCGAGCGAAAGAATACGCTCCACAGACTCTTTAAATTTCGCAGGATGTGCCGTGCATAAGAAAATACCGGTTTCATCCGCTTTAAGTTGGTCTTTCAATACTTGATAGGCAATCGCACCGTGTGGTTCACATAAATAACCTTTTGCGTACATCGCTTTTAAGGTTTCTTCTGTTTCGCCATCACTTAACATACCTGAACCTAAATCACTTAAATTCCAGCCATTGCGTTTGAATAGTTCTTCTACACGCGGCCAGTTGTTCGGACGACTTACATCCATCGCATTAGAAAGCGTGGCTACAGTCGCTTTAGGTGCCCAGTTACCTGATTCTAAATAACGCGGCACTGTGTCGTTCGCATTGGTTGATGCAATAAAGCGTTTAATTGGTAAACCTAATGTTTTCGCAATTAAACCTGCGGTTAAGTTACCAAAGTTACCACTTGGTACAGAAACCACGACATTATCACGTTTTTCTTTTGGTAACTGCGCCACCGCTTCAAAGTAATAACAAACTTGTGCTAATAAACGGCTAATGTTGATGGAGTTTGCTGAGTTTAAACCAATTGCTTGACGTAATTCGGCATCATCAAACGCTTGTTTGACTAACGCTTGGCACGCATCGAAATCGCCATTAATCGCAACAGTGCGGATATTCCCACCTAAAGTACAGAATAGTTTTTCTTGTAATGGGCTGATTTTGCCTTTCGGATATAAAATCACCACATTGATATTTTCCAACCCATAAAATGCATGGGCAACTGCCGCACCGGTATCTCCAGATGTTGCTGTTAAAATGGTAATTTTGCCATCACCACGTACTGCAGCAAGTGCCTGCGCCATAAAACGACCACCAAAGTCTTTAAATGCTAAAGTTGGACCGTGGAATAATTCAAGGGCATAAATATTGTCTTCTACTTTTTCTAACGGTGCAGGAAAAGTAAATGCATTTTTCACCATTGCATCTAGTGTGGCTTTCGGTAATTCTTCACCGATTAATGCGCCAAGAATTTTTTGGCTACGTTCAACCAATGGTAAGGATAATAACTCGTCAATATTGGTTAAAGCGGGGATTGTTTCCGGAAAGAACAAACCTTGATCTTTACCAAGTCCTTGACGTACTGCTTGCGCAAAATTCACTTGTTCTTCAGGGTGTTTGATATTGTACAAATTCATTGTATATCCGTTAATTATAGAGTTTTAATAAAATGTTATTCCCCTCTTAATAAGAAGAGGGGAAAATGATTGACTGCTTAACCTAGCTCTCTCGCGCCGTCATTATCGACCTTACAAACATGAACAAAGCCTTCATTGTTTTGTAAATAATGATTTTCTAAATAAGTCGCCAATTTTGTTGCCGTTTGTAAATCAGGTGCGATGGAGAAAATCGTTGGTCCAGAGCCTGAAATCCCCGTCGCTAACGCGCCTAAATCACGCGTAGCTTGTTTCACTTCCGCGAAGTTTGGTAATAAAGCCTCACGATAAGGTTCTGCTATCACATCTTTCATCATCATCGCTGCAAGATTTTCTTGATGCGTGTGACACGCGTGCACAAAGCCACCTAAATGACGACCATGGGAAATCACATCTTGACGCGTGTAGCTTTTCGGTAAAATTGCACGCGCTTCAGCAGTTGAAACCTCAATGCCAGGGTAAGCTAAGACCCAATACCAATTATCAAAAAATGGCAGCTTTTGGCAAATGTTACCAAGGGATTGTACCATAAATTGCACACCACCGAGATAACAAGGCGCAACGTTATCATAATGGATTGAACCAGAAATACGACCTTCTAGCTCTCCCATCATTTCTAACAGTTCCATTTTTGAGAATGGTTCATCGTGGAATTTATTTAATGCCACTAATGCAGCCACGATAGAGCACGCACTTGAACCCAATCCCGAACCAATCGGCATATTTTTCTCAAGGGTCAAACGCAATGGTTTAACTCTCACATTGCGTAATTTTAATTGCTCACTAAACAGTACATAGGCCTGATACACGATATTTTTTTGCGGCTCTTTTGGCAATTTACGCACAAAATAGCCCGCACTTTCGAGTTCAAAACCACTTGGAATAGACTCAATCTGTACGACATCACCTAATAATGAACCATCAATCGGTGAAATGGCTGCGCCTAATGTGTCAAACCCTACACTAATATTTGCACTCGATGCCGGAGCATAAATTCTTAACATATTATGTCCTTCTTAGTGGTGTAATGTTCTTAAAATATCAGCAAAGATGCCCGCTGCAGTCACTGCATTACCCGCACCGTAACCACGTAATAACAACGGAATTGGTTGATAATAACGCGTGTAGAATGCAAGGGCATTTTCACCGTCTTTCACCTTATACAATGGATTATTTTGATCCACAGCGATGATTGATACCTTGCAGTGACCATCTTTAATTTGTCCTACGTAACGCAATACTTTGCCTTCTGCTTTCGCAGCTTCAACGCGTGCTTTAAATTCCGCATCTAATTGTGGCAACATCGCCATAAATTCATCAGCTGATTTGCCTTCAGAGAAGCCTTTCGGTAACACGCCTTCCACTTCCACATCAGAAAGCTCAAGTTCTAACCCTGCTTCACGCGCTAAAATAAGCAATTTACGTGCCACATCTTGCCCCGATAAATCATCACGAGGATCGGGCTCTGTAAAGCCTTTTTCACGAGCAAGTGCGGTCACTTCTGAAAGAGAAAGTCCTTCTTCTAATTTGCCGAAGATGAAAGAAAGTGAGCCCGATAAAATGCCTTCAAAATACTCAAGCTCATCACCAGCTGCCAATAAGTTCTGTAAGTTTTCGATAACCGGTAAACCAGCGCCTACGTTGGTTTCGTATAGGAATTTATGTTGGCTCGCTTGTGCATTGCGACGTAATTCGTGGTAATAGGCTAATTCACGGGTATTCGCTTTTTTATTTGGAGTGACCACATGGAAGCCTTCTTTTAACGCACGTGCATAAAGTCCTGCGACCGATTCAGCCGTTGTACAATCTACGAAGACTGGATTCACCACGTGATGCAATTTAATGAAAGATAACAACACATCGAAATCAGAAGGTTGGGTTGCATTTTCAAGATCCGCTTTCCAATTATCTAAATTCAACCCGTTTTCATCCAAAAGCATTTTTGTTGAATTCGCTAAGGCACAAACACGGATTTCAATGTCCTTCTTTGCGAGGTATTCTTTTTGGTGTTTAATTTGTTCAATTAACTCACCACCAACGCCACCGACGCCGACTAGAAACATATCAACAACTTTTTTGTTATTAAAAAGCGCTTGGTGAGTGGCTTTCACAGCTTCAATTGCTTTGTTTTGAGCCACTACCGCTGAAATTGAACGCTCAGAAGAACCTTGTGCAATTGCAACTAAGCTGATATTCGCTTGTGCTAAGGCAGAGAAGAAACGAGCTGCGATACCTTTAGCTTGTTTCATACCATCTCCTACAACTGAGATGATAGATAGATCTTTTGCGACTTCAATTGGTTCTAAGTCATGCGCTTTTAATTCTGTCGCAAACTCTTGTTCTAAAATCGCTTTCGCTGCATCCGCTGATTTAACAGGCACACAGAAACTAATGCTGTATTCAGAGGACGATTGCGTAATTAAAATAACTGAAATACCCGCTTTTGACATCGCTGAAAATACGCGAGCTGCCATCCCCACCATACCTTGCATACCAGGGCCTGAAACATTAAACATTGCCACGTTGTCAAGGTTAGTAATCCCTTTCACTTGTAACCCTTCAGATTTCACATGACCATCGATTATTGAACCAGGTGCAGATGAATTACCGGTGTTTTTAATCACACAAGGGATTTGTTTTGGCAATAATGGACCAATTGTACGTGGATGGATCACTTTCGCACCAAAATAAGAAAGCTCCATCGCTTCACGATAAGAAAGGCTTGGTAATAAACGAGCATCTGGCACTAAACGAGGGTCACAAGTATAAACGCCATCCACATCAGTCCAAATTTCACAAACAGACGCATCTAAACAAGCGGCTAAACAAGCGGCTGAATAATCAGAACCATTACGGCCTAATAACACTAATTCACCTTTATCATTACATGCGGTAAAACCGGCCATTAAAACGACTTTATCTTTACCGATACTTTTCGCATCAACGCGTTTTGTCGATTCGTCAATATCAACTGAAGATTCTAAGTAACCACCTTGTGCTAATAATTGCTTAACAGGATCAACAATGTGAACACTATATCCACGTGCTTCAAACCACGCTTTCATCATGGCAATCGATAATTTTTCACCACGGCAATCGATGGTTGCTTTAACTTTATCTTCTACTTTTCCAGCTTGGCGGATTTCTTCTAATAAACCTTTAATTTGGGCAAATTCTGCATCAATGAGGGCTTTGGTGCCAGCAAGATCAAATTTATTATTTTCAGCGTGTAAACCATTAATGATGTTATAAAAAATCTCAATGGCTTCGTTAAAGTGGGTATCAGTAGGTTGGTTTAATGCGGCTTTTTCAGAGAGGGCAACAAGATGGTTAGTAATTTTTGCAGGAGCAGATAAGACACCGGCAGCCTGCTCTTCCAAATGAGCTTTTTCGATTAATTGAGCCGCTTGCGAGAAACGCTCAGGGTTGGCTAATGAAGTGCCTCCAAATTTTAATACGCGCATGATAATATCCTCAGATGTTGTGATTTTTAAATACTAAAAAACCCGCACTAGACTGAATGCGGGTTTTCTTGATCCTGTTTGTTACGCACTAACCCGCCCCATTAATTGTCGTAATGGTCATAATAATGGTGGTAATCGTGAAAGTGCGGTTATTTTTCATTGTGTTTTAACCTTGAAAAAAAGATGTGTTTAGAAATACCGAAAAAGCGCGGGCTTGTCAAACACAAAATTGAAAAAATGAAGATTTTTTCTAAAAATCATCGCTTTGGTGTAGAATGAAGAGAGTTTCACATTGGTCAGGAAGGGAATTATGACAATTCAACAAGCACTCGAAACCATCCATCAAAAAATCCAAACCTCCACTCAACTTGCACATCGCCCTGAAAGTGCGGTCACTTTATTAGCAGTTTCTAAAACGAAACCCAATGAAGCGATTTTAGAAGCCTATCATGCAGGACAAAAAGCATTTGGGGAGAACTACGTTCAAGAAGGTGTAGATAAAATTCAGTATTTTGAAGCACAGAATATTCAGCTTGAATGGCATTTTATTGGTCCATTACAATCCAATAAAACGCGTCTTGTGGCCGAACATTTCGATTGGATGCAAACGCTAGAACGTGCAAAAATTGCTGATCGTTTAAATGAACAACGCCCTACCAATAAAGCCCCTCTGAATGTTTTAATCCAAATTAATATCAGTGACGAAGCGAGTAAATCAGGTATTCAACCGGATGAAATGATTGAGCTTGCAAAACACATCGAAAATCTACCGCACTTACGTTTACGTGGATTAATGGCGATCCCTGCACCAACAGATAATATTGCTGAACAAGAAGCGGCTTTTAGCCAAATGGAACAATTATTTGAGCAATTGAAAGTCGCTTTCCCTCATCAACAAATTGATACGCTTTCGATGGGAATGACCGATGATATGCAAACTGCCATCAAATGTGGCTCAACCATGGTTCGCATTGGTACAGCCATTTTTGGGGCGAGAGATTATTCGAAAAAATAATGAATAGAAAATAAAAAAGCGGTCAAAATTGACCGCTCTTTTTTATCTGGATTTAATTAAACTTCTTCGCTCTTTTCAGAGAAACGTTCAATCTTCGCACCTAAGCAACGAAGTTTATCTTCAACGTGTTCATAACCACGATCGATGTGATAAATACGATCTACAATGGTTTCACCACTTGCAATACAACCTGCTAATACAAGGCTGATTGATGCGCGTAAATCTGTTGCCATCACTTCTGCACCAGAAAGATGCTCAACACCATGACACACTGCAGTATTACCTTCAATCTCAGCTTTACCACCCATACGAATTAATTCTGGAATATGCATAAAGCGGTTTTCAAAGATGGTTTCAGTGATGATACTTGTACCTTCTGCCACCATGTTTAACAAGGTGAACTGAGCTTGCATATCTGTTGGGAAACCTGGGTGTGGTGCAGTACGAATATTGACAGCTTTCGGACGATTGCCATGCATATCCAATGTAATGCTATCTTCTGTGACTTCAACTTCTGCACCCGCTTCACGAAGTTTATCAATCACCGCATCCATGGTATCCGCTTTAGTATTTTTACATACCACACGACCACCAGAAATGGCACCAGCAATTAAGAATGTACCGGTTTCAATACGATCTGGAACCACGCTATGTTCACAACCAGTTAAACGATCTACGCCTTCAATGACAATATGATCAGAGCCTGCACCTGTAATTTTCGCACCCATTTTGTTGAGGAAATCTGCAGTATCAACAATTTCTGGCTCGCGTGCTGCGTTTTCAATGGTTGTTGTGCCTTTTGCAAGTGTTGCAGCCATCATGATAGATAAAGTCGCGCCAACGCTCACTTTTTCCATCACAATACGCGTACCTACAAGACGATCAGCAACAACCGCTTTTACATAACCTTCATCCAGCTCAATCGTTGCACCGAGTTTTTCTAAGCCACTAATGTGAAGATCAACCGGACGCGCACCGATAGAACAACCGCCTGGTAAAGAAACTTGACCTTGGTTAAAACGAGCCACCAACGGTGCTAATGCCCAAATAGAAGCACGCATGGTTTTTACTAATTCATACGGCGCAACGAAGTGATCAATTTTAGAACAATCTAATAATACTGCCCCCTCAGCATCACGCTCTGCCACAACGCCAAGTTTGCGTAAGATTTTTAAAGTGGTATCAATATCTTTTAGTTCTGGTACGTTTGTTAATTTAACCGGCTCAGTTGCCAAAATTGCAGCAAAAAGAATAGGAAGTGCAGCATTTTTTGCACCAGAGATGGTTACAGTACCACTTAAGCGAGATTGCCCGCCATAAACACGAAATTTTTCCATAGAAAATCCTAGCTTGCTTGATGTAATAGACGATCCATTTTCCACTTTGCTGTGGTATAGGTTTTAATAGTTAAAGCGTGAATTTCGCCAGTTTGAAAGTAAGGCATTAATGGCGCGTAGATGGTTTGTTGCTGTTTTAATTTAGAAAGTGCTGAGATTTCATCACTCACTACAATCACACCAAAGTGAGCATTTTCACCTTGAGCATAAACCTCATCTACATTCAGGCTTTCTTTTAAAATACGTTCAATTTTTTGCAATTCCATTCGGATTTCCGTTTTAATTATGATCGATAAAAGTGCTAATCCAATGAGATAAATTCACTAAATCAGCAAGGGTTAATAACTGTTCCGGCGGATTTATCAACCGCACTTTTTTATTTGGTAACTGCTCACTATCATGTAGAAAATCACACAATAATGCAAAACCAGCCGAATCAATTCGTTTAATATTCGTTAAATCAAATTCAATGGTACTTTGATTCGCTAGCTTTTCTAATAAAAAAGAAGCACGTTGCTGCCATAATGGTAACAACGTGTTGCGGGATAGCTCCCCCGATAATTGGAGAGCTATCTTATCATTATTTTGGATTAAATCCCACTTTAACGCAGTCATTCGCTTATTTGCTCAATGTCACGGGTGCTGCAGCAGATTTTTGAATTTGAGCTGTTAAAGCATCAATACCTTGTTGACGTAAAATACCGCTCCATTCGTTTTGTTTGGTGACAACCATGCTCACGCCTTCTGCAACCATGTCATAAGCTTGCCATTCGCCAGTTTTACTGTTTTTACGCCATTTGAAATCTAATTTGATTGGAGCTTGTCCACCATTTTGTACAATATTAACACGAATGCTCACTAGGTTTTTATCACCTACTTCTTTAGCTGGTTCAATTTGAATATTTTGATCAGTGTAAGCGGTTAACACTTGCGCATAAGCTTGCTCGATAAAATCGCTGAATGCTTTAAAGAATTTTTCACGTTGTTCTGGTGTGGTTGATTTAAAGTGTGAACCTAACACCAAAGAACCTGCATAGTTTACTTGTACGTAAGGTAATAAATCGTTACGCACGATGGTACGTAAATAGTTTGGATCCTTTTTAATTTTTGCCTGATTGTTTTTGATATCGACAAATAACTTATCTGATGCTTGTTGCATCAACACATAAGGGCTTGTTTCTGCACGTACAGTTTGAGTCACAAAAAGTGCAGTCACGGCAAATGCCATTACGCTAAACCATTTTTTAAACTGAGTAAATTTCATCATAAATCTCCTAAATAAAGATTATTATTTGGCTTCAGGTTCTGCTTTATCAGCATTGCCGTCGGCTTTTTTATCACCGTAAAGGAACTGACCGATTAAATCTTCCAATACCATTGCGGATTTAGTGTCTTGAATTTGGCTACCGTTTTTTAACATCGCGGTTTCACCATCATCAAAGCCCATACTTAAGGCGATATATTGCTCGCCTAATAATCCCGATGTTTTGATCGATAACGAACTGTTTTCCGGAATTTCTTTATATTCTTCATTAATCGCAATGCTTACTTTTGGCAAGTAAGATTTTTCGTCCAACGTAATGTCAGATACGCGACCAATGACTACCCCACCAAGTTTAAGTGGTGCACGGACTTTTAGTCCACCAATATTGTCAAAAGTTGCAGTCACTGTGTAAGATTTTGTTTCACCAAAACCTTGTACGTTTGCTACGCGTAAGCCTAGAAACACTAACGCAGCAATACCGAGTAGTAAAAATAAGCCTACCCAAAATTCATATTTAATTGTTTGTCGCATAAAAATACCCTATTAGCCTGCCCCAAACATAATGGCAGTTAAGATGAAATCGAGCCCAAGTACCACAAGTGATGCGTGGACAACTGTTCTGGTTGTGGCTTGACTGATACCTTCTGATGTCGGAACACAATCATAACCATTGAATAACGCAATCCACACTACCGCAATGGCGAAAAATACGCTTTTAATAAATCCATTTAGAATGTCATAGCTCCAACTGACAGCATTTTGCATTACTGACCAGAAGCTACCTGCATCGACACCTTTCCAGTCTACGCCGACAAGCGCACCGCCCCAAATGCCAATCGCGGTAAAGAGAAGCGCAAGAATTGGCATCGCAATCAAGCCCGCCCAAAAACGCGGTGCAATCACACGACGTAGTGGATCGACTGCCATCATTTCAAGGCTGGAAAGTTGTTCTGTGGCTTTCATTAAGCCAATTTCAGCCGTTAACGCCGAACCTGCTCGCCCCGCAAATAAAAGTGCGGTCACTACTGGGCCTAATTCGCGTAATAAAGATAGTGCTACAAGTTGTCCAAGGCTGGTTTCTGCAGAAAAGTCAACTAAGACTACATAGCCTTGTAAGCCTAACACCATACCAATAAATAAACCTGAAAGCAGTATAATTAATAAAGACTGTACACCTAATACGTGTAATTGTTTCACTAATAAAGGAAAATGTTTACGAATTTGTGGCTTACCGACTAACGCACCAAACAGCATAAAGCCGGAGCGGCCTAATGCACGGAAAAATTTGATCACGCTTCGCCCAAGTGAAGAAATCATATCAACAATCATTTAAATAATTCCTCCACATAATCACCTGCCGGATAATGGAATTTTACCGGACCATCCGCTTCACCTTTCAAGAACTGCACCACTTGCGGATCTTGGCTCGCGAGCAGTTGCTCTGATGTTCCTTCGGCAATCACATGTTTATCCGCAATAATATAGGCATAATCCGCAATACTTAATACTTCCTGCACATCATGGGAAACCACAATAGAGGTTAAATTCAGTGCTTCATTCAAGCGTTTAATTAAGCTCACGATCACGCCCATGCTGATTGGATCTTGCCCCGTAAACGGCTCATCAAACATGATTAAATCAGGATCAAGTGCAATTGCTCGAGCCAATGCTGCACGACGCGCCATCCCACCAGAAAGCTCCGAAGGCATTAAGTCTGCCGCACCGCGTAAGCCCACTGCTTCTAATTTCATCAATACAATTTGACGAATTAGACTTTCTGGCAAGCGTGTATGCTCGCGAATCGGAAATGCTACGTTATCAAATGTGGAAATATCCGTAAATAATGCACCTGATTGGAATAACATTCCCATGCGTTTACGCACTTCATAAAGCTCTCGATTTGAAAGACGACAAATATCTTGTCCATCAAACAAAATCTCGCCTTGTTCAGGATGCAACTGACCGCCAATTAATTTCAGTAGCGTAGTTTTCCCGATCCCCGATGGCCCCATGATGGCCGTAATTTTGCCCTGTTGGACTTTCAAATTCAGGTTATCGTAAATCACACGCTCACCTCGTTTAAAGGTCAGGTTTTTGACTTCGATTAGATTTTTATTCATTAAAATCTCATTGGTTTTATAAGAAGAAATTTATTTTTCTCTCACGTTAAAAAAGTGCGGTCGTTTTGACTGCTATTTTTGTGAAAGGTTCAAGCGACGTTTTAATAACGTCATGAAGCCACGTAATAACACAAAAATCAATGACAACACATAAATAGGTAAATTACCTAATGCTGCATAAGGCGTTTTGCCTTCTGTTGGCACCATTTTATGGGTCAGCGTTGTTTCCTTAAATTGAGGCGCTTGCGCTTCGATGTTACCTTTTGCATCAATAAACACTGAAATACCCGTATTCGTTGCACGAATTAATGGTTTGCCTAATTCGAGCGCACGCATTCTAGCCATTTGCAAATGTTGCCAAGGGCCAATGCTATCACCAAACCATGCATCATTAGAAATCGTCAGCAAATAATCTGTTTCTTTTTTCAGATTTTCACGAAGTTGCTCACCAAAAATAATTTCATAACAAATAGCTGGCGCAAAAGCATGTTGTTTTGCCATAAAAGATGGCTGTACAGCATCGCCACTTTGGAACGCAGACATTGGCAAATTAAATACGGAATTAAGTGGACGCAACAAACTTTCTAACGGCACATATTCACCAAATGGGACGAGATGATGTTTGCTGTAACGATTTTTTGTCGTCAGCTCATAAGGAAAATCAGGATTCCCTGCCGTCACAATCGAATTTAATAATTTACCACTTTGCTCATCACGATATACGGTACCAATCATCACTTCTGTGTTTTTCTCTTTCGCGACTTTATCTAAAGCGTCAAAAAATGGCGTAATCGCATTTTCAAGGGTTGGCAATGCTGACTCGGGTAAAATAATCAAATCAGACTTGCCTAAATGCGCCAAAATTTGTTTTTGATAGATGTCCACTGTGGCATAAAGATATTCAGGATCCCATTTTAAATTTTGCTCAATATTACCTTGTGCAAGCGTGACAGTTAGTCCTTTATCTTCTTTGGGTTGAACAAAATTTACCTTACCTGCATAAGCACTTAATCCACCCACAACCAATAATAGCAATGCATTCACACCGACTAAATTCCATTGTTTTTTCGATAGGGCAAAAATAAAATTAAAAATGACCGCACTTGCCCAAACGGTAAAGAATGTCAGACCCGTGACACCAAAGATCGGCGCGATCCCGTAGAACGGACTGTCGATTTGGGTATAACCAAATTGCAACCATGGAAAACCGGTAAACACCCAACCGCGCAAGAATTCAGTCAATGTCCAAATCGCGGCAAAAATGACCGCACTTTGTACCTGAAAACGCTGCACTAAATAAGTGAAAAGCATTGGATAAAGTGCAAGGTAAGCAGAAAGCAGGCCCACCAAGAGATAACTCACGCCAAGGGAAGCGCCACCAAATTGATGAATGCTGACATTTAACCAACTTACACCAAAACAGAAAAAGCCCATCGACCATAAAAAGGTAGCCAAAAGTGCGGTTGATTTTTTGGCATTTTTTGCCACAAAAAGCAATCCGCCCAAGGATACATAGGCTAATCCCCAATAATCAAACGGTGAAAAGGCAAACACACCAATCACACCAGAAATCAGGGCAATAAGATAAATCAAAAATTTATTCATTTTATCCATACTATAAAAAAACATTCCCCCTCTTCAGCAAAGAGGGGGCTAAGAATACGGTCAACTGAGCAACTTATTCAGCTTGCTCTTCCACGCCTTCCATATCCGATAAATGCTCATCCGGCACAGTTACGCGTACCTGAATCAAACGGCGACTATCGGCAGAAGTTACTTTAAATTGAATATTTTCTAAGGTAATTTCTTCACCTCGCTTAGGCAAATACCCAAAAGCTTGCATAATCAAACCGCCAATGGTATCCACTTCTTCATCATCAAAATGCGTATTAAATTGCGCATTAAAATCATCAATATCCGTTAGTGCACGCAC
The DNA here is from genome assembly GCF_001053575.1 of Parahaemophilus parainfluenzae. GTDB lineage: Bacteria > Pseudomonadota > Gammaproteobacteria > Enterobacterales > Pasteurellaceae > Haemophilus_D > Haemophilus_D parainfluenzae_S. Next base: position 123,960 of record NZ_JVSL01000040.1, read on the forward strand.
CGCATAAGTATGGCGAGAAAGCTGACGAATATCTGCGACATCTTCCTCATCGAACTCGTCTTCAATATCACCAACAATTTGTTCTAGTACGTCCTCTATGGTGACAAGACCCGATACCGCACCAAACTCATCCACCACAATCGCCATATGGAAACGTTCTGAGCGGAACTCTTTTAACATTCTATCCACACGCTTACTTTCCGGCACAACAATGGCTGGACGAAGTAAGGCTGAAAGATCAAAGGCTTCTGCATCTTCACGTAAAAATCGGAGTAAATCTTTTGCATGCAAAATACCTGCAACGTTATCACGATCATCCGCATCAGCAATAACAGGAAAACGTGAATGTGCAGATTCAATAATCGTGTTCAAACACGCATCAAGATCTTGATTTGATTCAATAAATACGATTTGCGAGCGTGGAATCATAATATCGCGTACTCGAAGCTCAGCGATTTCCATTACCCCTTCAATCATTTCACGAGTGTTTTGATCGATTAAATCGTTTTGTTCTGAATCGCGAATCACTTCCACGAGTTCTTCACGGTTTTTCAGCTCACCTTGGAAAAAGCGGCCAATAAGTGATTGGAAAAAAGATTTTTTAGTTGTTTCAGTTTGATTACTCGAATGTTCTTCGTTCATAAAATTAAATGTGTTACTGTCGGATTGACTGCGTAAAAAGTAGCATATTTTGACAAAAATCGCAAAAAACTTAAGCTAAATGGCTGAAAATAAAGTGCGGTTAAAAACATAACAATTTTTAACCGCACTTCAATTTTAACTGTTGTTATGATTCCTTCTGCAGGTAGAAGGAGCTTCCATAACTCACGCTTATTTATAAGCATCCTCTGAATCAATAATTTCTACGTAGTTCGGATCTGGTATTGGTTTTTGTATGAACGCCAACCATCTTTCTAAAAGGTAAGTTAGTTTCTTACGAGGTATTAAATACTCTGTATGCTCGCTTTCATCATCAATTTCATCGCATTTATCTAGAAGATCGAAACCCAATTTAACCCTATTATGATCGATAAAGGCATCAAAAGCTTCCGTGCCGATATATTTCCATGTGAGTTCTGAATTTTTTAAATCATCTAAAACAAGACGAACAATATCTATGTCATTTAATGTTAATATATATGTGGCTATAGCTCTTCTTGCATTGTCTGACGAATCTTTAGCTACACACCTAGGCGCTAGTTTGCCAGAAGAATCACAATATCCAAATTCAATTGAATCAACAATTTCTATGTAGTTCGGTTCTGTTATTGGTTTTTGTATGAATGCCAACCATCTTTCTAAAAGATAAGTCAGTTCCTTACGAGGGATTAAATACTCTGTATGATCTCTTTCATCATCAATTTCATCATATTCATCGTATCCATCTAAAAGATCGAAACCCACTTTCACCCTATCATGATCGATATAGGCATCAAAAGCTTCCGTGCCGATATATTCCCATGTGAGATCTAAATTTTTTAAGTCATCTAAAACAAGGCGAACAATATCTATCTCATTTAATGTTGATATATATGTAGTTATAACACTTGAATCAAATAACGAATCCTTAGTTGCACAGATAGGAGCTAGCTTGCCAAAATAATCATAATATCCAAATTCAACTATCATTATTGTCCTCTTATAGGATAAATACTTAGAACATTTTACTTGTTGTCTAATGAATTAATCCATTTATTAAAAAACACAATTTGTTCATCTACGGAAGAAGTCAGTTCACTATCTTCAGGAGAAAAAATAAAAACTAAATCTTCAAATGTAGCTTGTTTACCAAGTTTGTATTCATATACTTTTACAGCTTTTCCCATCTGTAGTAGCATGCGCGATGGATAAGCATTTCGTTTATATCCTTTACAATGTAACAATATATCAGGATATTGTTTTTTTAATCTAGATAAACAATCCCAAAAATTATCCTCTACAATACAAATTTTCATATCAAAACATTCAAAGGATATTTGGCATTGATCATTATCAACATATCCAAAATAAACAGGGAAAAATCCTGTATTACTTCCTTTAGATATTTTAAGCATCGTTTTTTCAAAGGTGCTTTTCATTTGTGATTTTTCACCTATAGTAAAATATTACGAATTAAATACAATTAATGTATTTTTTATACATTTTATGCAATTACATATAAACAAAGTGCGGTTAAAAACACAATAGTTTTTAACCGCACTTTCAGAGATTACCTATTTAAACCTAAACTCAGTCCACTGGTAATAGCGTTCACCTGCTTTTTGAATACCGCCATAATTTTGCCATTCTGGGTGGTTTGGGGTATCGGGAAGGCATTGCGTTTCAAGGGCTATGCCGCTGAAATCTTGATAAATATCACCTTCACGAGTTGAGGTGCCCGCAAGATAATTTCCCGTATAAACCTGTAACGAGGCTTGGGATGTGAGTACTTCAAGGCTTAAATCTTCACTAGGGGAAGTCAATAATACGCAAGGTTTTTGCCATGCTTTATTGACGATAAAGGAATGATCGTAACCTTTTGTTACCACTTGATCGCCTTGTTGGAAATCTTGTGCGATTGGTTTTGCCACTCGAAAATCAAAGCTGGTATTCACCACATGTTTAAGTGGTGAATTTGGGATGCCTTCGCCATCAACCGGTAAATAGAAATCCGCATTAAGGCGTAATGTATGATTTCTCACATCACTACCCTGTTCAGCATTTTCTAAATTGAAATAAGCGTGGTTCGTTAAGTTAAGCGCAGTATCTTTATCGCTTTCTGCTTCGTATTCAATTTTTACGCTATTTTCATCGGTCAGTGTGTAAAGCACATTAACTTGTAGATTACCTTCAAAACCTTGATCTCCATCAGGAGACACAAGAGAAAAACGCACAAAATTCTGACCGCACTCTTCGACTTTCCAACGGCGTTTATCAAAGCCTTCTTTGCCACCATGTAATTGATGTTTGCCTTGATTCGCAACCAGCTGGATTGTTCCCTCACCTAATTCAAATTGGGCGTTAGCAATACGGTTCGCATAGCGTCCTACGCTTACACCCAAATAAGCAGTTTGATGAGGATAATCCTCCACTTTGCAGCCGAGTAACACTTCTCGCAACTCACCATTCACTGGGACTTTACAAGAAAGCCAAGTGGCTCCCCAATCCATAAATTGCACAGTCATGCCATTTGAATTGGTGAGTTGAACAAGTTGATAAGGCTGTCCATCTGGTGCATTGAACGCCGTTTTTCCTAGCATAGACTTACCCCTTGTGAGGCAGTGCAAACGTAGAAATCTTCTTTTAAACCTGTTTGTTTCTCATAATTATCAGCAATAATTTTACGCACTTCTTCAACTTTATCATGAGGTGCAAGAGCTACAATACAGCCACCAAAACCACCGCCGGTCATTCTCGCACCACCGGTTTTACCAATGACTAATTGAGCGAGTTCCACAAGATAATCAATTTGTGGCACAGTAATCTCGAAATCATCACGCATGGACTCGTGAGATTGCCCCATTAATTCGCCTAATTTTGTTAAATCGTTATGTTTTAATGCTTCAACGGCATCAAGTACACGTTGGTTTTCAGTCACCACATGGCGTGCACGTTTAGCCACTAAAGCATTAAGTGCGATCAATTCTGCTTCTCTTTTTTGGAATTCTTCTACTGATACATCACGTAAGGCTTTTACGCCAAAAAACTCTGCGGCTTTTTCACATTGCCAGCGGCGTGTGTTGTATTCACCTGTCACCAAATCATGCGGTACATTTGAGTTCACAATAATAACAGCGACATCTTTCGGTACCGGTGTTGGCTGTGTTTCTAAGCTACGGCAATCAATCATTAAGAGATGATCTTTTTGTCCTAACGCAGAAATCAGTTGATCCATGTTCCCGCAATTGGCGCCTACAAATTTGTTTTCAGCTTTTTGACCAATTAAAGCAATTTCTGTATGTGTTAAAGGTAAATCACTGAGTTGTTGGCAGAACTTACCCGTCGCCACTTCAAGCGCTGCCGAAGAACTTAAACCAGAAGAATGTGGCACATTTCCTGAAATGACTAAATCAGCGCCTTGTTTAAATTGCGGGCAGCGTTCTTGAATAAATTTCACGACACCGCGCACATAATTCGCCCATTTTTGCTCACTTTGAGGGAAATCTTCATTAAGAGAAAAGCTATCCTCAAGATCAAGATCTGCGGCATAAACATTCCAAATATGATCAGCACGTTTTGATCCCGCAATGGCTGTACCATAATTGATCGCACAAGGCATCACAAAGCCATCGTTGTAATCCGTATGTTCGCCGATAATGTTTACACGACCAGGCGCATACACGGTCAGTTCAGGTTGCTTGTTATATTTTTGCGTAAAAATGTGTTGGGATTTTTGGACTGGAGTCATATTATTTTCCTTTATCTTTCACACTCCCTCTTAACTCAAGAGAGAAATTATTGCTTAACGTTCTTTGTAATGTACTTCGCTTAACGCACGTAATCTTTCTGCGGCTTGTTCTGCGGTGAGGTCACGTTGGCTTTCACCTAACATTTCATAACCCACCATAAATTTGCGTACTGTAGCTGAACGCAATAATGGCGGATAAAAATGCGCATGAAGCTGCCAATGTTCGTTATCTTCGCCATTAAATGGTGCTGCATGGAAGCCCATCGAATAAGGGAAAGACGTTTCAAATAAGTTGTCGTATTTCGTTGCCAGCTTTTTCAAGATCACAGCAAGATCTTTAGCTTGAGCATCGGTTAATTCTGTTAAGCGTTTGACATGCACTTTTGGCAATAACAAGGTTTCAAACGGCCATACCGCCCAATAAGGCACTACCGCAACCCAATGCTCGGTTTCCACCACAATACGTTCTTTTTTCTCTAATTCTTTTTGAACGTAATCTACTAAAAGTACCGAACCGTGTTTTTCATAATAATTTCGTTGAGCAACATCTTCACGCGCGACTTCATTCGGCAAAAAGCTGTTTGCCCAGATTTGTCCGTGCGGATGTGGATTGGAGCATCCCATTGCCGCACCTTTGTTTTCGAAAATCTGAACCCACTGATATTTTTGCCCCAGTTCACGCAATTGCGCTTGCCACACTTTAATCACTTCTTCAATTTCAAGTGCGGTCAATAATGGTAATGTTTTACTGTGATCTGGCGAAAAACAAATAACACGGCTTTCACCACGCGCTTGGCTCATTTGGAAAAGAGGATCGGCTGATTGCTCTGGCGCTGGGGTATCTTCTAATAAAGCCGAGAAATCATTTTTGAATACATAAGGTTTATGGTAATCCGGATTAGGTTCACCCGTAATACGCTTATTACGTGGACAAAGATAACAGTTTGGATCGTGGCTTGGCTTTTGCTCCTCACTCACTTTTTCTTGTTGCCCCTGCCATGGACGTTTAGCACGATGTGGCGAGACTAAAACCCATTGGTCAATTAACGGATTATAACGACGATGCGGATGATCTGTCGGTTCAAATACGGTTTCGCTCATATTTTTGCTCCAAAATGTAAACGATTACAAAATTTTCTTCATAAGATAACAAATTAAAAAAAATAAACCGTGATCATTATCACAAAATCAGGAAATAAGGCGCTAGTCCAATCTCTTTTTTGTGACGAATGTAGCATTTTTGAAAGTAACCGCTTTCAATTTTATCCAAATTTACTATGATAGTTGCTATGAAAAAATGAATGAGAGCCCAGTTATGCCTACAATTCGAGATGTTGCTGAATTAGCTTGCGTGTCGGTTGCCACTGTTTCCCGGGTTATTAATCACTCTCCCTCCGTAAGTGAAAAAACCCGTTATTCGGTACAACGTGCAATGGAAGTCTTAAATTATCAACCTAATGCAAATGCACAAGCTCTGGCCGTGCAAAATACCGATACCATTGGCGTGGTGGTTACCGATGTAACGGATCCGTTCTTTGCTATCTTGGTTAAATCGGTCGATAAAGTTGCTGAAGAGCATCAAAAAACGATTTTGATCGGCATTGGATACCATCATGCAGAAAAAGAGCGTGAAGCCATTGATACCTTGCTACGCAAGCGTTGTAGCTGTCTGGTCGTTCATTCCAAAGCCCTTTCTGACGAAGAGTTACAGCATTATTTAGAAAATGTACCCGGTATGGTGGTGATTAACCGTGTGATTGCAGGCTATGAAAATCGTTGCGTCAGCCTTGATAACCGTCAAGGCACCTATCTTGCCACTGAAATGTTGATTCGTTATGGCCATAAGCACATCGCCTATATTGGTTCCAATCACGGTATTTTAGATGAAACAGAACGTAAGGAAGGCTACTTAGAAGCCTTAGAAGCGCATAACTTCCCCATTGTAGAACAAGCCATTGTGCATAATTCACCTGATTTTGAAGGTGGTGAAAAGGCCATGATTGATTTATTGAGCTACAACTCCAATTTAACCGCTGTAGTGGCCTATAACGATACGATGGCTGCGGGAGCAATTTCCGTTTTAAATGAAAACAATATCAAAGTGCCGAAACAGTTTTCCATTGTGGGCTTTGATGATATGCCAATTGCTCGATATTTGATTCCTAAGCTTACCACTATTCGCTATCCAATTGATTTAATGGCAAATTATGCGGCAAAACTGGCTTTGAGCTTAGTTGACTCGTCTATTGTTACACCGACTGTTGTCCAATTTAATCCAACCTTGGTGAGACGTTTTTCTGTAGAAAATGCAATGAAACCGTGATGGAGATCACAAATTTAAACATTGCTATGTAATCGTTTTCATTTATGTGAGTTTGATCACAGATTAACAATTTTGATTTCGTTATGATGGATTCAGTTGCAATAGATGTACGCAACATTCCTCTATTTGGTATATAAAAATCAACAATAAAATCTCTTTCTCTAATAGGAGCGTTTTTATGAAAAAAACAGCAGTATTAAGTGCGGTCGCTTTAGCAATCGGTTTAGGTTCAGCAACTTCAGGTTTCGCAGCCGATAACCGTATTGGTGTTACCATTTATAAATATGATGACAACTTCATGTCATTAATGCGTAAAGAAATCGATAAAGAAGCGAAAGCCCTTGGTGGCATTGAGTTATTGATGAATGACTCTCAAAATGCACAATCTATTCAAAACGACCAAGTAGATGGTTTGCTTTCTAAAGGTGTAAAAGCCCTAGCCATTAACTTAGTGGACCCAGCTGCAGCATCAACTGTTATCAACAAAGCGAAACAAGATGACATTCCTGTTGTTTTCTTCAATAAAGACCCTGGTGCAAAAGCAATCGGTAGCTATGATCACGCTTACTATGTGGGTACCGATCCGAAAGAATCAGGTTTAATCCAAGGGGATTTAATTGCAAAACAATGGAAAGCAATGCCAGCCTTAGACTTAAACAAAGACGGTAAAATCCAATATGTATTATTAAAAGGTGAACCAGGTCACCCAGATGCTGAAGCACGTACTAAATATGTGATTGAGCAATTAAATGCGAAAGGTATTCCAACCGAGCAATTATTTATTGATACCGGTATGTGGGATGCAGCAATGGCTAAAGATAAAGTGGATGCATGGTTATCTAGCTCTAAAGCTAACGAAATTGAAATGATTATTTCAAACAATGACGGTATGGCATTAGGTGCATTAGAAGCAACCAAAGCACACGGTAAAAAATTACCAATCTTTGGTGTAGATGCATTACCAGAAGTACTTCAATTAATTAAGAAAGGCGAAATTGCGGGTACTGTGTTAAACGATGGCGTTAACCAAGGTAAAGCAGTTGTTCAACTTTCTGCAAATCTTGCTAACGGTAAAGCAGCAACAGAAGGTACACAATGGAAATTAGAAAACCGTGTGGTACGTATCCCTTATGTTGGTGTAGATAAAGATAACCTAAGTGAATTCTTAAAATAAGAAAATCTATTGCTTTTCTTTAATTTTAGGGGGAAAGGAAACCCAAATTCCCTTTCCCCCTTTTTGATGAGGTTGGATATGACAACTCAAACCCAAGACAGTGATGTACTACTGACAATGACGGATGTCAGTAAGTCTTTCCCCGGTGTAAAAGCCCTTGATCACGCCAATCTAACAGTTCGTTCTCACTCTGTTCATGCCTTAATGGGCGAAAACGGGGCGGGTAAATCTACATTATTAAAATGCCTCTTCGGAATTTATGCAAAAGACGAAGGTGAAATTTTATTCTTAGGCAAACCTGTTGATTTTAAAACATCAAAAGAAGCCCTTGAAAATGGGATTTCAATGGTTCACCAAGAACTTAACTTGGTGCGTCAAACTAGTGTAATGGATAACTTATGGTTAGGTCGCTACCCACTTAAAGGTCCTTTTGTGAATCACGCAAAAATGTATCGTGATACCAAAGCGATTTTCGATGAATTGGATATTGATGTTGATCCAAAAGAAAAAGTGGCCAAACTTTCCGTTTCACAAATGCAGATGATCGAAATTGCGAAAGCGTTCTCTTATAACGCTAAAATCGTAATTATGGATGAGCCAACATCCTCACTTTCAGAAAAAGAAGTGGAACATCTTTTCAAAATTATTCAAAAATTAAAAGATCGCGGTTGTGGCATTATCTATATTTCACACAAAATGGATGAAATCTTCAAAATTTGTGATGAAATCACCATTCTTCGTGATGGTAAATGGATCAATACCGTTGAAGTTAAAGGCACCACCATGGAAGAAATTGTTTCAATGATGGTTGGCCGTGAATTAACACAACGTTTCCCTGAAAAAACTAACGTACCAAAAGAAATCACGCTTGAAGTGGAACATTTAACTGCGGTGAACCAACCTTCTATTCAAGATGTTTCCTTTAATTTACGCAAAGGTGAAATTTTAGGTATTGCAGGTCTTGTTGGTGCAAAACGAACCGATATTGTGGAAGCCATTTTTGGTGTACGCGAATTAAAAGAAGGGACGATCAAGCTCAACGGAAAAATTGTGAAAAATCATACCGCACTTGAGGCGATTAACCACGGTTTTGCTTTGGTGACTGAGGAACGTCGTTCAACCGGGATTTATTCAAACTTAAGTATTGAATTCAACTCGTTGATTTCAAATATGAAATCTTACCTCTCCCCATGGAAATTGCTCAGCAACAAAAAAATGGCGAGCGATACACAATGGGTGATTGATGCGATGAACGTGAAAACACCGTCTCACAAAACAACGATTGGATCGCTTTCTGGTGGTAACCAACAAAAAGTCATTATCGGCCGTTGGCTTTTAACCCAACCAGATATCTTAATGCTCGACGAACCAACTCGTGGTATTGATATTGGGGCAAAATTTGAAATTTATCAGCTCATTCAAGAACTCGCTAAAAAAGATAAAGGCATCATTATGATTTCATCAGAAATGCCAGAACTATTAGGCGTAACAGACCGAATTTTGGTCATGAGTAATGGTCGTGTTGCCGGCATCGTTGAAACGGCAAAAACGTCTCAAGAAGAAATTTTGCAACTTGCCGCAAAATATTTATAAATCATAAAGGAACAAATTATGAGTGCCTTACCAAAAAATAAATCATTCGATTTCTTAAAACAAAATGCGATTTATTTTGTGTTGTTGATTTTACTTGGCATCATCATCGCACAAGATCCAACATTCTTGAATGTTCGCAACTTTAGTAACATTTTAACTCAATCATCCGTCCGTCTCATTATCGCCCTTGGTGTTGCAGGCTTGCTTATTACTCAAGGCACCGACTTATCTGCTGGTCGCCAAGTAGGTTTAGCTGCAGTTATTTCTGCTACCCTCTTACAATCAATGGAAAACATGAACCGCGTGTTCCCTGATTTAGGTGAAATTCCGATTCCAGTAGTTATCCTGACTGTTTGTGCGGTAGGTGCTGTAATCGGCTTAGTGAATGGTTTAGTTATCGCTTATCTCAATGTAACCCCGTTCATTGCAACCATGGGTACCATGATCATCGTTTACGGTTTCAACTCACTTTATTATGATGGCGTAGGTGGCTCACCAATTGCAGGCTTCAGTGAATCTTTCTCTAACTTCGCACAAGGCTTTTTTAGACTCGGTTCATTCAAATTATCCTACATCACTATTTATGCCGCAATTTGTGCATTCTTAGTATGGGTAATGTGGAATAAAACACGCTTCGGTAAAAATATCTTTGCTATCGGTGGTAACCCTGAAGCCGCAAAAGTATCTGGCGTAAACGTAGCGCGTAACCTTGTTGTGATTTACATGATTGCTGGTATGTTCTATGCATTCGGTGGTATGTTAGAAGCAGGTCGTATCGGTAGTGCTACCAACAACCTTGGTTTCATGTATGAATTAGATGCGATTGCTGCCTGCGTAGTAGGTGGTGTATCTTTCGCTGGTGGTGTGGGTACTGTTATCGGTGTAATCACGGGTGTTATCATCTTCACCGTTATTAACTACGGTTTAACTTACATTGGTGTAAACCCTTACTGGCAATATATCATTAAAGGTAGTATTATCATCCTCGCGGTTGCTATCGACTCCTTAAAATATGCGAAGAAAAAATAATTAAAAAAAACGATAAAAATAACTGCACTTTAGTAATAAAGTGCGGTTTTATTTTGAGGTAAATTCTCAAAACAAAAAGCGAGCCTCTCAGCTCGCTTTTTTAATTGAATCGATTACTCGTATTCATCTAACCATTTCAACAAAATCGCTTCCAGAATACTCTCGTTAGATTTCATTGGATCATCATCAAAACCGTCTAGTTCACAAATCCACTTATGCAAATCCGTGAAACGTACCGTTTTAGGATCTAAATCTGGATTACGATCATAAAGCTCTTCTGCGATAAGTTGGGCATCAGTCCATTTCATTAGTGGGCTGCCTCATTCGCATGGTTAATATTATATTTAGGGATTTCCACCACTAAATCTTCATCACCCACGATACATTGGCAAGAAAGACGGCTATCCATTTCTAAGCCCCAGGCTTTATCCAACATATCTTCTTCTTGATCGCTGGCTTCATTTAATGAATCAAACCCTTCACGAATAACTACATGGCATGTTGTACAAGCACAAGACCCATCACAAGCATGATGAATTTCAACGCCTGCATTATGTGCCACTTCTAATAAGTTGTCACCAGCTGCTGCATCAACCACCATACCCTCTGGGCAGAATTCTTCATTCGGTAAAAAAATCACTTTTGGCATATTACTTTCCTCAACATAAAAAACTCGTTAATTTATAACCGCACTTTACTGCTCAATATCTGATACAGATTTACCTGTCAGCGCTTGATGAATGGATTTATTCATGCGTCTTGCCGCAAATTCTTGAGTTGCCACATCAAGAGCTTTAATTCCCTGCGCAATCTCATGACGATCTGTACCTTCTTTTACATCCATTAATTGTTTCAATGCATGTTCAATTTGATGGAATTCAGATTCGGTTAATAAGTCCGCCCCATCTTGTTGCAATGCCACAATTACGCTATCAATCACACGATCAGCCTCAACGCGCTGCTCGGCTAATTCACGGGCTTGCATATCATCTTGAGCATTATCAAAAGAGGCTTTAATCATTGCGGTTACTTCTTCATCCGTTAAGCCATAAGAAGGCTTAATTTGAATCGATGCTTGGACTTTAGTAGATTTCTCCATCGCGGTCACACTTAATAAGCCATCCGCATCCACTTGATAAGTCACACGAATATGTGCAGCACCTGCTACCATTGGCGGAATGCCACGCAATGTAAAACGACCTAAAGAACGGCAATCATCCACTAACTCACGTTCTCCTTGTACCACATGTACCGTCATCGCAGTTTGGCCATCTTTAAAGGTGGTAAATTCTTGTGCACGAGCCACTGGAATCGTGGTGTTACGTGGAATGATTTTCTCCACTAAACCGCCCATTGTTTCAATACCTAAAGAAAGCGGCACAACATCGAGTAACAACATATCACTGTCATTCTTGTTGCCCACTAAAATATCCGCTTGAATTGCTGCACCTAAGGCCACTACTTTATCTGGATCAATCGATGTTAATGGGGTTTTACCAAAGAATTCGCCCACTTGCTCACGTACGTAAGGCACGCGAGTTGAGCCACCAACCATGACCACTTCTTGCACGTCTTCAGCTTCAACATGTGCATCTTTCAATGCACGACGACAGGTTAATAAAGAACGTTTTACCAATGAGTGGATTAATTCATTGAATTGCTCACGGCTTAATTCACCTTCAAATCCACGCCAAGAAATAACCGCACTTTGTGCACTTGTTAAGGCAATTTTAGTTTGTGTGGCTAAACTTAAAAGCTCACGTTGCTCATTGACATTTTGTGGTTTAATACCCGCTTGTTCAACAATCCAATCTGCGATCAAATGGTCAAAATCATCACCACCTAAGGCAGTATCTCCACCTGTTGCTAAGACTTCAAATACACCTTTAGACAAGCGTAAAATCGAGATATCAAAGGTACCGCCACCTAAGTCATAAACAGCAATGACGCCTTCTTTTCCGCTATCTAAGCCATACGCCACTGCTGCAGCAGTGGGTTCATTTAATAAACGTAATACATTTAACCCGGCAAGGCGTGCTGCATCTTTTGTACTTTGACGTTGAGCATCATCAAAATACGCGGGAACCGTAATCACTACGCCAGAAAGCTCACCCGCAAGGCGTTGTTCAGCGATATGATTTAAACGAGATAAAATATCTGCAGAAACTTCAATCGGGCTTTTTTTACCTTGACGAGTCACCAATAACGGCAAACCATTTTCACTTGCTACAAACTCATAGGGTAAGTTTGTGTAACGTGATTGCACATCTGCAAGACTACGACCAATCAGACGTTTGACCGAAATAATCGTATTTTTAGGATCAATTGCAGCTTTAGCAAACGCTTCATTACCCACAAGTTTTTCATTTTCACCATAATAAACCACTGAAGGCACAAGGCTTCTTTCTTGTTCATCATTCAAAATAGTGGCTTGACCGCTACGCACTGCGGCAACTAAAGAATTTGTTGTACCTAAATCAATCCCTACCGCAAGACGATGTTGATGGGGTGCTGCCGTTTGTCCTGGCTCTGCAATTTGGAGTAATGCCATATCTCTTTTTATCTCTAATAATTAATTCGTTAAAAGCTGATTATGCGACTGAATAAGCTTGAGCAAATTTATCTTGTTCGGTGAAACTTGCATTGTAATGCGTTTCAATATTAACTTCGCGTCGTTCGCGCTGATTAATCTCAGTCGTCTTATCTTCCGAAAGCTCTGGTGTAAAAACAATCATGTGGTTACCATCGAGTTGTTTTACATCTTCTTGCCAATTTTGCCAAAACAGATTTTGGTAAAATGCGTCAATGTCACCATTTAATGCCCAAGCTAAGAAATCCGTATAGGTAAAATTTAAATCATGCCAAGTTAAGTCTTTCGGCGAAAAATAGTAAATATTGCCAAGATTAGAACCTAAAGAGCCACCATTTAAAGCAAAATAACCGCCAATGACATCATCTGCAACCAGTAAATATTTTGGTTTCTCACCTGATTGATTAAAGGATTTGCTGAAATTCCAGTCCATTAACCCACGTGGTAATTTAAAACTGCCGGAACCCAATATACGCAACCAACCATGATGAATTAAAATGCCACCGGTTTCATAAATTACCGCGCCCATCGGAGAAGACGTTGGCATTTGCATAGTGAAAAGCTCACGTTCTGCACTGGATTGATCTTTTTTAATCACTTCACAATGATTACGAGCATGCTCAATCCATTGGGAAATGGTTCCCCATGCAGATTTTGAGGCATCAGTCAGTTGTTCTAAAGTTTGCATAATCGGGTTTCATTCGTATGAGGGCGATAGCCCATTTATCAATAGCGAAAAGGGCGTATTAAACGCCCTTAAGATTATAATTCAAATAGACGTTCTTCTACTTGGCTAATTTCATCCGCCAATTTTTTTAGAAAACGTAATTTATCGCAGAATTGTGCAGCAGTTGACCATTGTTGCTCATTAAGCTGTGCTTCAAGTGCGGTCAACATTTCTTTTGTTTCTTTTTTAACGCGTTTCGCAAAGGATTCTAATGCATTCTCATCCTGGCTTTGCTCAATATTTTCGAGTTCTTCTCGCCATTCTAATTGCTGTATTAAAAATGCCACATCTTGTGTGCTCTTTTGCTCTAAATCCTGTGCTTCTCCCGTATTTAACGCAATAATTGCTTCCGCACGTAAAATTGGGTCTTTCAAGGTTTTTAATGCATCATTAACTTCTGTCGACTTTTGCATTGCAATGCGTTGTTCTTGCGCATCTGCCGTAACAAAATTATCAGGGTGCAAACTCTTTTGAAGCACTAAATAGCGTTCAGACAAAAGGGCTTGATCAACATTGAAAGCAACGGGTAAATCAAAAATAGCAAAAGGATTTGTCATTTCTATTCCTTAAACGTGGAAACTCTCACCACAACCACAAGATTCTTTTACGTTCGGGTTGTTATATTTAAAGCCTTCGTTCAAGCCTTCTTTGACATAATCTAGCTCAATGCCATCTAAATAAACCAAGCTTTTTGGATCGACTACCACTTTCACGCCATGCTGCTCAAAAACAAGATCGTCATCATTGAGCACATCAACGAATTCAAGCACATAGCCTAAACCCGAACAACCTGATGTTTTCACACCTAAGCGTAAACCGATGCCTTTTCCACGATTTTCAAGAAAAGTACGAACTCGTTGTGCCGCTTTTTCAGTGAGTGTTATAGACATATTCTGATCCTTAAATTGATAAAGTGCGGTCATTTTCAACCGCACTTTGATTACTTACCTTGTTTATTTTTATAGTCAGCAATAGCGGCTTTAATTGCATCTTCTGCTAAAATTGAGCAGTGAACTTTTACCGGTGGTAATTCAAGTTCTTCCGCAATTTGACTGTTTTTAATTGCGCCTGCTTCATCTAACGATTTACCTTTTACCCATTCCGTAATTAAAGAACTTGATGCAATCGCAGAGCCACAACCATAGGTTTTAAATTTCGCATCTTCAATAATGCCGCTGTCATTTACTTTGATTTGTAACTGCATAACGTCACCACAAGCCGGTGCGCCAACCATACCCGTCCCTACTGAATTATCTTTTTTATCCATCGAACCTACGTTGCGTGGATTTTCATAATGATCAATAACTTTTTCGCTGTACGCCATATTATGTTCCTTTCCTAAATAAGTTGCTATCAGGCGGACTAGCCGCCTTTAAAATTAGTGGGCTGACCACTCAATAGTATTTAAATCAATGCCTTCTTTGAACATATCCCAAAGTGGCGATAATTCACGAAGTTTTGCTACTGCATTACGTGTTAAATTAATGGTGTAATCAATTTCTTCTTCCGTTGTCCAACGACCAAGTGTGAAACGAATTGAGCTATGTGCTAATTCATCATTACGACCTAATGCACGTAGTACATAAGATGGTTCTAAACTCGCTGAAGTACAAGCAGAACCAGAAGAAACTGCCACATCACGTAATGCCATCATTAAGGATTCACCTTCAACATAGTTAAAGCTGATGTTCAAGTTATTTGCTACGCGGTGCTCCATCGAACCATTTACATAGGTTTCTTCAATTTCTTTCAAGCCATTATATAAGCGATCGCGTAAAGCTCTGATACGAGGAATCTCTGTCGCCATTTCTTCTTTTGCAATACGATAAGCTTCACCCATACCAACAATTTGATGTACAGGTAATGTACCAGAACGCATGCCACGTTCGTGACCACCACCATGGATAATTGCTTCTAAACGAACGCGAGGTTTACGGCAAACATATAGTGCCCCGATACCTTTTGGTCCGTATAATTTGTGACTAGACATTGACATCAAATCAACCGGTAATTCAGCAAGATTAATTTCGACTTTACCGACACTTTGGGTCGCATCTACATGGAAAATCGTTTTATTTGCACGGCAAAGCTCACCAATTGCTTTAATATCCTGGATCACGCCAATCTCATTATTCACGTGCATAATTGACACAAGAATCGTATCTGGACGCAATGCAGCTTTGAATTTATCAAGATCGATTAAACCATCTTCTTCTGGATCTAAATAGGTCACTTCAAAGCCTTCACGCTCTAATTGACGGCAAGTATCCAATACAGCCTTGTGTTCAGTTTTGCAGGTGATAATGTGCTTACCTTTTGTTTGATAAAAGTGTGCCGCACCTTTAATTGCAAGGTTATCTGCTTCCGTTGCACCTGAAGTAAACACAATTTCACGTGAATCTGCACCAATCAAATCCGCAATTTGATTACGTGCAATATCAACCGCTTCTTCAGCTTGCCAGCCAAATTTATGTGAACGAGATGCTGGATTACCGAATACACCATCAATGGTTAAATATTCCATCATTTTTTTAGCAACACGTTCATCCACTGGACATGTTGCTGCATAATCTAAATAAATTGGTAATTTCATTTTCACTCCTAAATAACTACTAAAAATGCTATCAATTTGACCGCACTTTAATCTACTTTCCCATTATTGGTTGACTACAATTAAGTCATCAAAATCTTTGTGAGCTTTATGCTTCCCAGCTTTTTTCTCTACAAGCTCAGCTAATGTAATCTCATCTAAAAAATCAGAAATACGATCACTTAAATCTTGCCATAATGTATGAGTTAAACACTCTACTCCGCCTTTGCAATTTCCTTTACCAAGGCATCTTGTCACATTAATGTTCTCATTTACGGCTGAAATCACCATACCGATAGAAATTTGATCAGTTGGTAACGCTAAACGATAGCCACCACCTGGGCCACGAACGCTTTTTACTAATCCACCACGACGCAATTTGGCAAATAATTGCTCAAGATAAGAAAGTGAAATATTTTGACGTTCTGAGATATCCGCTAAACAAACTGGGTTTGTTCCTGCGTGTAATGCGATATCTAAAATTGCGGTAACCGCATATCGTCCTTTAGATGTTAGTTTCATAAAGCATCCCTATAAATCGCCATCTAGGTAGTTTACCTATCTGACTATGATAGTCAATTTTACTCTTTTTGCAGATTAAGGCGTTTTTCAATCGCACTTAACATTCCTCGCAAAATATTTAATTCATTTTTTTCTAGAGAAGAACGGTTATAAAGTCGTCTTAACTTTTGTATAACCCCTTGATTTTGAATAAAACCAAGAGACTGATACACCTGTTCCGTATGAGCAAAAAAATACTCCATTTCTTGTGCTGTTGGATAGATATCTTCTATCGTTGAAAGTGTACTTTCCGTTTTATTTTTTGTTAAAAATGCCATGCGCATTTCATAACTTACCAACTGTACTGCCATCGCTAAATTGAGCGAAGAATATTCAGGGTTAGCAGGGATATTTAAATGATAATGACATTTAAGTAATTCTTCATTTGTGAGTCCAACACGCTCACGACCGAACACGATCGCTACTTGCCCTTGATGTGCACTGGCTTTCTCTGCACACTCTCTTGGCTCAATAAGCGTACTCTGTAAATGACGTAATCTCGCACTCGTACCAATCACTAATGAGCAATCTTCTATTGCTTGTTCAAAAGTATCAACAATGTGGGCATTACGCACAACATCATCAGCGCCTGCTGCTAATGCAATAGATTGCTCATCCACCGATTTTGGTGAGACCAAATAAAGATTGGATAATCCCATTGTTTTCATTGCACGCGCCGCAGAACCGATGTTCCCGCTATGTGATGTTTCAACCAAAACAATTCGAATATTCTGTAACATTTTATGCCCGACTTAACTTTGTGGATATTCTACCATAATAACCGCTAAATATAGTCAAGAATTTTGAAAATATTTTAATTTTTTGTAAATTTATTAACAAATAGGGGGAATAAGATGTTGACTGGTGGGCTGTGAGAGGCTCGAACTCTCGACCGACGGATTAAGAGTCCGCTGCTCTACCAACTGAGCTAACAACCCAACCGGTTAAATAATGATCTTTAAATAGATGGTGGGTCGTGAAGGATTCGAACCTTCGACCAACGGATTAAAA
>NZ_JVSL01000041.1:0-142380 GCF_001053575.1 Parahaemophilus parainfluenzae
AAATTATAGCACTGCGAAATGAAAAAGGGAGCTACAACTCAAATCTTCGACCGTCAACAATTAGGCGTATTATAGCACTGCGAAATGAAAAAGGGAGCTACAACGCTCACCGATACGGAAAATGGGTATTAGAAATTATAGCACTGCGAAATGAAAAAGGGAGCTACAACAAAAATCAATGCTGATACGTCAATTAGCGGATTATAGCACTGCGAAATGAAAAAGGGAGCTACAACTCGACTGCGGGGAATATCACCTTGCCTTGCATTATAGCACTGCGAAATGAAAAAGGGAGCTACAACCAAACAAATGGAATGCCTTTACAGCGACATATTATAGCACTGCGAAATGAAAAAGGGAGCTACAACACGGTTTGGATGGTGTGTTCTTAGCCGAGGATTATAGCACTGCGAAATGAAAAAGGGAGCTATCCCTTCCTTCGGAAGAATTAAAAGTGCGGTAGAAAACAACATTGTTTTCTACCGCACTTTTTTCATTCCAACTAAGCTTTAGCTGCTAAATATCGTTCCACTGTATCCACAATCGCTTGTGTTTGTGGATCGATTTCGATATTCACTAAATCACCAATTTGGCGTTTACCTATAAGTGTTCGGTGTAAAGTTTCAGGGATTAGATTCACGCAGAATTCATCGTCTTTCACTTCACCAATAGTAAGACTGATGCCGTCAATCGCGATAAATCCTTTGGTGAGTATATATTTCATCACGTCTTTAGTAGGTAATTTAAACCAAACCTGACGATTATTTTCGCTTTCGATAATCTGTGAAACACTTGCGGTACAATAAACGTGACCAGATAAAATATGCCCACCAATTTCGGCGCCCATTTGCATTGCACGTTCGATATTCACAAAATCCCCGGCTTTTAAACTGCCTAGATTCGTGATGCGCAAGGTTTCTTGCATTAAGTCAAAGCTCACAAGATCGTCGTGAATTTCAGTCACCGTTAAGCACACGCCATTATTCGCCACTGATGCACCGATTTCCAAGCCTTTTCGCATTTCAGCTGGTAATTTTACGATCTGTGTTCTAAAATTATCACTGTCTTTAATTGCATAAATTTGGGCGATGCCCTGTACAATACCTGTAAACATTATTATTCCTTCATTAAAAATTTTTCCAATATTATAGCAAATTTATGAATTCTCGTCTTTTTTCTCAATACCGTATTGATATTCAAAAACTTATCCGAATTGCGACACCTATCGGGCTTGCCCAATTAGCTCAAACAGGCATGGGCACCGTAGATGTGATTATGGCGGGGCGTGTGAGCTCGGCTGATGTAGGCGGTGTTGGTATTGGTGCCTCTATTTGGCTACCTTTGGTACTTTTCGGGCAAGGATTATTACTCGCCTTGCCTCCAACAATTTCCTATTTAAATGGTTCAGGGCAGCGCCATCGCATTGCTCACCAAGTGAGACAAGGCCTTTGGATTTCATTTTTAGTGATGATTCCCCTTGCACTCATCATCTATCATAATGATTTCATATTACAGTTCATGAATATGGATGCCCACATGGCTGATGTGACGATGAATTATTTGCGTGCGATGGTATGGGGCTTGCCTGCCTATTTATTGCTGATTAATTTCCGCTGTTTGAATGATGGCATTGCCAAAACAAAACCCGCTATGGTGATTACCTTCATGGGGTTAATGCTGAATATTCCGTTGAATTATATGTTTATTTACGGCAAATTTGGTGCACCGGCATTGGGTGGTGTCGGTTGTGGTGTGGCAACGGCTATTGTTAACTGGGCGATGGCGATCTTGATGATTACCTATTCAGCTAAAAACTATAATGAACGTAGTCTGAAAGTCTTTGAAAAGATTATTGAAAAGCCAGATATCAAAACACTGAAAAAATTGGCCGCACTTGGCTTGCCTATTGCCATTGCGCTGTGTAGTGAAGTCTCACTCTTTGCATTAAGTAGTTTATTACTTTCCCCATTAGGCGCGGATGTGGTCGCCAGCCACCAAATTGCCTTAAACACCAGTGCCGTAGCCTTTATGTTCCCCATGTCTATTGCCATGGCGGCAACCATTTTAGTGGCTCAAGAACTGGGTAATCATGCACCACAAAAAGCCAAAATCATGTCTTACGCCGCTATTATGCTTGGCTTGATTGCGGCAAGTGTATTGGCGTTGGTGATTTGGGTATTTAGTGCAGAGATCGCTACATTGATTGTAGGCGATAATGCCACCGTTATTGCTCTTTCAAGCAGCTTATTAGCGATAGCGGCGATTTATCAATTTTCAGATTCAGTGCAAGTCGTCGTGAGCGGTATTTTACGTGGCTATAAAGACACCAAAATTATCCTTTATATCACATTACTTGCCTATTGGGGCGTAGGTATTCCGGTTGGGTATATTCTTTCACGAACGGATTGGATTGTTCCAAGCATCGGCGCAAAAGGTTTTTGGGTTGCGTTTATCATTGCCTTAACCATTGCTGCGGCTTTACTCTTTATTCGGATGCGAAAAATCCAATCACAATCTGATGAAGCCATTATTCAACAGTTAGAAAGATTGAAGTAGTTAAAGTAAAAAGTGCGGTCAATTTTGACCGCACTTTTTATTCTTGAATTTAAAATTTGATGCTTTTTAAACTTCTCTATACCCTTCATATTCCCAATCAAAATATTTTTGTAACTGAATAACAATATCATCCCAGGTTTCTCCTGATATACTATTTATCATGAGTGACAAATAATTTTCTATGTCATCTAATGTTTTCAGAGCAACAACCATTCCTTTATTTATCACCAAGACCTTTTCTCTTTGCACCATTCCTACATTAAAAACATTAGTATAAAAATAGTCACTCCCAGAATTTCCTTTTGTTCCTATTGCTAATGTTAAATTTAAGCAATAAGCTGGCTTAAGAACTAGTAAGGATGCCTCATCCCTCATCGAAAAGCCATAATCAATCCATTTTAAATCAGCTATAAGCATTTACTTCCCCTATGAACTCTAAACTATACGTTTTATAAATGAAAACTTATCAACAAGCAATTAAAAACTAACATCAGAAAATTTATGCCATTTAAAAGTAAAAAATAATTTGTACAGAGTACTTTCACACACAAATATAAAGTGCTCCATCATGCTATTTTGTTTTTCTTTTAGTTGTTAGAAATATAATAGGAAGAATGAGAATATGAAGTTTCAAACTTGCTACTATTGCCTCTTTTGCTAGAAGAACATAATTTATGTTATTAACTCCCGAATCAAATTGCACATAAAAAATAGCAACAAAATAAATCAAAGAAAAAGCCAGAATACTCACAAAATATCCAAAAACATATTTCATTATTCTATTACCTTTGAGTCACTCATATTCTATCTAAGTTTAAGGATAAAAAGTGCGGTCAAAATTGACCGCACTTTTGTCTTTTACATCACTACTACATCAAATTGTTCTTGGTTGTAGTACTGTTCTGTTTTGACTTGAACCTGTTTGCTGATGAACATTTCAATCTCTGGCAATAAACCGTGAGATTCTTCTTTGATTAAGTAATCCGCCACAGCAGGAGACGCATACACCACAAATTGTTCACTCGAGAATAAGTGGTTAACACGAATGATCTCACGCATAATTTCGTAACATACTGTTTCGACGGTTTTCACACGTCCACGACCTTGACAAGTTGGGCATTCATCACACAATACATGCTCTAAACTTTCGCGAGTACGTTTACGCGTCATTTCCACTAGGCCAAGTTGAGTAAAGCCATTTACATTGGTTTTTACGCGATCTTTCGATAGGGCCTCTTCCAAGGATTCAATCACGCGATTGCGATGCTCATCGGTTTGCATATCAATAAAATCAATAATGATAATACCGCCTAAATTACGTAGTTGTAGCTGCTGAGCAATAGCTTTAGTGGCTTCAATATTGGTGTTAAAAATGGTTTCATCTAAATTTCGATGACCAACGAATGCTCCCGTATTGATATCAATGGTCGTCATGGCTTCGGTTTGCTCAATAATGAGATAGCCGCCTGATTTTAAATTCACGCGTTTCTCTAAGGCATTTTGAATACCACGTTCTACGCCATAAATATCAAAAATCGGCTGACTGCCCGTATAAAGCATTAATTTTTCACTCAATTCAGGCATAAATTCATCGGTAAATTCTTTCACTTCGTTAAAACAAAGTTTGGAATCGATATGAATTTTCTCTAAATTGGCGCCGATAAAATCACGTAAAATACGCTGTGGTAATGCAGGCTCGCCATAAATTTTAGAACGAGTTGGATATTTGCCTTTACGCTCAAGCACTTTACGCCATAAACGTTTTAAAAATTCTGCATCTTGATGCAATTCTTCTTCTGTTGCACCTTCGGTAGCAGTACGAATAATAAAGCCGCCTAACTCATCACAAAAAGGCTCAACTAACGCTTTTAGTCTTGCGCGTTCTTCTTCGCTTTCAATACGTTGCGAGACACCAACATGGCTATTTTCTGGCATAAAGACGAGATAACGAGAAGGTAATGTAATATCGGTAGTTAATCTTGCACCTTTAGTGCCCAAAGGATCTTTTACCACTTGGACTACGATATCCTGCCCTTCGCGTACGAGTTCAGAAATGCTTTTTGCTCGGAATTGCTTTTGCTCGTTCACATCCACACATTCGGTATGTGAAACAATATCGGAAGCGTGTAAAAATGCGGCTTTTTCTAAACCGATATCCACAAATGCGGACTGCATTCCCGGTAAAACACGGGTTACTCGTCCTTTATAGATATTCCCCACGATGCCACGTTTGGCTTGACGTTCAATATGAACTTCTTTTAAAACGCCCGTTTCCACCAACGCAACGCGAGTTTCATTGGGCGTAACATTCATTAATAATTCAACAGAATCCATTTTTTCGACCTTAGTTTTAATGGTATAAGTCTATCGAAAAGGAAAATAGAATAATAGACCCAAATAAGGTAAAATATGACCTTTCTCAAATTTTCATGACTTTTTTTGGGGTACTTAATGTTTGGTTTAGACCCAACACTTATTACTTTTAGTATTTATATTTTCGGCATGATTTTAATCGGTGTCCTTGCCTATTATTATACAAACAACTTATCCGATTACATTTTAGGTGGCCGTAAACTCGGAAGTTTTGTGACAGCCATGTCTGCTGGCGCATCTGATATGTCAGGCTGGTTATTAATGGGCTTGCCAGGTGCGGTATATGTGTCTGGCCTAGTAGAAGGTTGGATCGCCATTGGTTTAATTCTCGGAGCTTATTTTAACTGGTTACTCGTGGCTGGTCGTTTACGGATCTATACCGAATTTAACAACAATGCTCTCACACTACCGGAATATTTCCACCATCGCTTTGGCACATCACATAATCTCTTAAAAATTGTGTCTGCAACAATCATCTTAGCATTCTTCACGATTTACTGTGCCTCAGGTGTGGTTGCGGGAGCAAAATTATTCCAAAACCTATTCTCAGTCGACTATTCCACCGCCATTTGGTACGGCGCATTAGCGACCATCGTCTATACCTTTATCGGTGGATTTTTAGCTGTAAGCTGGACGGATACCATTCAAGCCACATTGATGATTTTTGCACTGATTTTAACGCCTCTCTTTATCTTTTTAAGTTTGGGTGATGCATCACAATTTACTGAAGTGCTACATCAAGCAGAAAGCGCAGCAAATAAAGACTTTACTGATTTATTTAGTTCTACTACACCATTAGGTTTATTAAGTTTAGCGGCTTGGGGCTTAGGTTATTTTGGTCAACCGCATATCCTTGCTCGTTTTATGGCGGCTTACTCGGTGAAATCTCTTATTAAAGCACGCCGCATCAGTATGACATGGATGGTGATTTGTCTTGCCGGTGCAATTGGTATTGGCTTCTTCGGGATTCCTTATTTCTTTGCAAACCCAAATGTGGCTGGTGTGGTAAATAATGAACCAGAACAAGTCTTTATTGAACTGGCTAAATTGCTCTTTAATCCATGGATTGCCGGTATTCTACTCTCTGCGATCTTGGCGGCAGTAATGAGTACACTTTCTGCACAATTATTAATTTCTTCAAGCTCTATTACTGAAGATTTTTATAAAGGTTTTATTCGTCCAAAAGCTTCTGAAAAAGAGCTTGTTTGGCTAGGTCGTGCAATGGTTTTAGTTATCGCGGGCATTGCAATTTGGATTGCACAAGATGAAAACAGCAAAGTATTAAAACTCGTTGAATTTGCCTGGGCAGGGTTTGGTTCTGCATTTGGTCCGGTCGTGCTTTTCTCCTTATTCTGGAAACGTATGACTTCATCAGCGGCGATGGCTGGCATGGTTGTCGGCGCAGTGGTTGTTTTTGCTTGGAAATCGGTGATTCCTGAAACCAGTGAATGGTTTAATGTGTATGAAATGATCCCGGGATTCATCCTTGCTAGCCTGGCGATTATTGTGGTTTCCCTCCTTTCTGCAGAACCTGAAAATGAAGTTAAAGAAACTTTTGAGAAAGCAGAAAAAGCCTATAAGGAAGCAAAATAATGATTGATTTTCGTCCTTTTTATCAACAAATTGCCACCACAAATTTATCTGCTTGGCTAGAAACATTGCCTTTGCAATTAAAAGAATGGGAAAAACAAACCCATGGTGATTATGCAAAATGGTCAAAAATCGTGGACTTTCTCCCTGATTTACAGGCAGACACTATCGATTTAAAAAATGCGGTGAAATCTGACTGCACTATCCCACTATCAGAGGGCGAAAAACAACGCATTATCCATCATTTGAAGCAATTAATGCCGTGGCGAAAAGGACCTTATCATTTATTTGATATTCACGTGGATTGCGAATGGCGTTCTGATTTCAAATGGGATCGTGTTTTGCCTCATCTTGCACCATTAAAAGATCGTACCATTTTAGATGTGGGCTGCGGTAGCGGCTACCATATGTGGCGAATGGTTGGTGAAGGCGCAAAAATGGTCGTTGGTATTGATCCTACTGAGCTTTTCCTTTGCCAATTTGAAGCGGTTCGAAAATTACTAAATAACGATCGTCGAGCTAACTTAATCCCATTAGGTATTGAAGAAATGCAACCACTTGCGGCATTTGATACGGTATTCTCAATGGGTGTGCTTTATCACCGTAAATCACCGCTCGATCATCTCACACAGCTAAAAAACCAATTAGTAAAAGGTGGCGAATTGGTGTTAGAAACCTTAGTGGTTGATGGCGATGTGAATACGGTATTAGTGCCTTCAGATCGCTATGCAAAAATGAAGAACGTATATTTTATTCCTTCCGTTGCAGCGCTCATCAATTGGTTGAAAAAAGTCGGTTTTACTAATGTGCGTTGTGTGGATGTCGCCACCACAACATTAGAAGAACAGCGTAAAACGGATTGGTTAGAAAATGAAAGTTTGATTGATTTCTTAGATCCAAACGATCACAGTAAAACCATCGAAGGCTATCAAGCCCCAACTCGCGCAGTGATTTTAGCGAATAAATAATGGTTTAAATAAAAAGTGCGGTCAAAAATTCCATGTTTTTTGACCGCACTTTGCTTTTTTATTTTAAAGCAATATGTACCGTAATCTCTTCACGATCGTGATACAAATGCTTCGCCTGAATATCAAATTCCAGTTCTTTTTCTGCCAACATCACCGCAAGATTTTCTAAGCACAACATCACTTCTTGATAGCGTTTTTTCATTGGCAATTTCAAGTTGAAAATGGTTTCTCGGCACCAGCCGTTAATCAACCATTTTCCTATTAAATTCGCAATTCGACTTGGTTGCTCCACCATATCACACACAAGCCAATCAATATGCTTGCGTTTTGGTGGTTGGAATTTAAATCCATCTTCTGGGCAATGTTCTATTCTGCCAGTATCATGTAAGCTCGCCGCCATTTTGCCGTGATCAACTGCATACACAAATAAACCACGTTTCACTAATTGATAGGTCCAGCCGCCAGGGCAAGCACCGAGATCAACACCAACCATATTTTCATTCAAGCGTTTACTTTCTTCATTTCGAGGAATAAAGGTTAAAATCGCTTCTTCCAATTTTAAAGTTGAACGGCTTGGTGCATCCGCTGGGAATTTTAAACGTGGGATTCCCATAAAGTGAGTGGAGTTATTACCAAGATAGGAATACCCCACATAGCAACAATTCGGCTGCGTGAAAAAACAATGCAAAATTTGACCGCGCTTTGCATTCGGTTTGCCTTGTAACCAACCTTTCTTTTTCAATGCTTGGCGCAACGGCACAGTAAATTTTCGGCAAAATGTCGAAAGCTCTTTGGCTTCATTCGTATCTGCTGTTTCAACAAATAGCTCTACCGCTTGCTTAAGATTAATGTCTTCTGCAATGCGTTCATATTGAGCCAGAATTGGCGAAATACGATCTTGAGGATCGAGATTTTCTAAGAGATCTGACACAACGATCATTTGACGTGCAAAAATCAAACGATTAAAAGGGATTTCTCTTGCTAAACGATCTGCATCACCTGGTTGATAGCATTCAAAAATGACATAGCCGCTGTTTTCTACCACGCGAGCAAAACCAAATACACCACGCTCAGAAGCTCGGTCGGTAATTTCTGCAGCGACTTCTTTTTCAAAACCAATTCGACAATATAAGGCTAATTTATTCATATTTTCCCTAATTTAATTGAATCTTTAATCCATGTTCTAAAGGCTTGAATTTGTTCATCATCTAAACGATCTAAATGATTGACTACATAGAATGATTTCGGATCCCGTAATTCGGTTGGTAACACAATTTGCAAATGACCGTTTTCAATTTCTTGCTGAGCCAAAATACGATTAGCCAGCGCAATACCCTGACCATGAACGGCCGCTTGCAATGCCATAAAAGTATGGCTAAATAACGGACCTTGCTGAATATTCAAATCATCTAATTTGAGGTAATCCGCCATCGCTTGCCAGTTATCTCGAGTATGCGTATGAATCAGCGTATGCTTTTTCAAATCATCAGGACAACGAACGGGGATTTTCTCAAGCAACGAAGGCGCGGCCAAAATCACGAGGTTTTCTTCACCTAAACGATCGACTTGTAAATTTTCCCAATCACCTTTTCCATAATAAATGGCAATATCAATTTCTTTATTCAATAAACCTTCATCTTGATCGACGCCCTTCAAGCGTACTTCAATTTCAGGGTGTTGCTTATTAAAATCACTCAAATGAGGCACAAGCCATTGAATACCAAAGGTTTGTGGCACGCTAATGGCCAAATGAGGTTCAGCTTTAAGCGTTAATAAACGTTCAGTCGCTTCATTTAATTTTCGCAAGACTTTGTTAATATCAACAAAATAGGCTTTCCCAAATTCCGTCAATTCGAGTGAACGATTTTTACGTATAAAAAGCTCGACACCTAAAAAATCTTCTAATAATTTTATTTGATGGCTCACTGCGGCTTGTGTCACAAAAAGTTCATCCGCAGCTTTTGTGAAGCTTAAATGTCGTGCAGCTGATTCGAAAGACTTCAATGAATTCAAGGGAGGCAAACGTTTATACATAATTCTTCCCAACGGCTAAATTTTAGTTTATAATGATTAAGATCTAATTCGGATTAGTTTTTTTTATACGTCAAATAAAAAAACATCATTTGTCCTTCCATCACCTTCTACCTACAATATACCCATACTTAATGATTGGTAATTCCTTACAAGTTAATGAGTTTCAGACTTAAGTATGATGTTGTGTTTGCATATAGTTCGGTTCTCCGAACTGGAGTAACAATTAAGTTACTCATTTACTTCCTGTATATATTAAACCATTCTGGTTAAGCGCTGCTCATTTCGAGCGGCGTTTTTTTATTCCCGCATTCTAACATAAGCAAAATTTTATTTCCTGACCAACTTCACAAATTTAAAAATCCAATAAAAATTTTGAGAAATCACAATATTTTTGTGTTTAAAGGTTTTCATAGTTGCCGTTATGGTGTAGATTAACTGCATTTCCATTCATAAAATTATTTATACAAATTAAGGAAGCAAAATGAAAGACTTAGACTGGAACAATCTTGGATTTAGTTATATCAAAACAGATTATCGTTTCATCGCACATTGGAAAGATGGTAAATGGGATGAAGGGAAACTTACCACTGATAATATGCTACATATCCACGAAGGTTCAACTGCAATTCACTACGGTCAACAATGCTTTGAAGGCTTAAAAGCCTATCGTTGTAAAGATGGCTCAATCAACTTATTCCGTCCTGATCAAAATGCAAAACGCATGCAACATACCTCTGATCGTTTATTAATGCCACAAGTGCCAACAGAATTATTTATCCGTGCTTGTAAAGAAGTGGTAAAAGCAAACCAAGAATGGTTAGGTCCTTACGGCTCTGGCGCAACATTATATTTACGTCCATTCCTCTTTGGTACTGGCGCGAATATCGGTGTAAAAACCGCACCAGAATTTATTTTCTCTGTATTCTGCTGTCCAGTAGGCGCATACTTCAAAGGTGGTTTAGCGCCATCTAACTTTATTACTACGGATTACGACCGTGCTGCACCTATGGGTACAGGTGGTGTAAAAGTGGGTGGTAACTATGCGGCAAGCTTGCTTCCACATGAACTAGCCGCAGAACAAGGTACACCAGAACGTAAATTTGCAGATGCGATCTATCTCGATCCAAAAACTCACACTAAGATTGAAGAAGTGGGTGCGGCAAACTTCTTTGGTATTACCAAAGATAATAAATTTATCACGCCAGCTTCTGACTCTATTTTACCGAGTATCACTAAATACTCATTGCTTCACATTGCAAAAGAACGTTTAGGTATGGAAGCCATTGAAGGTGATGTCTATATCGATCAACTTGATCAATTCGCCGAAGCGGGTGCTTGTGGTACTGCCGCAGTGATTACGCCAGTAGGTGGTATTCAACACAAAGGCAAATTCCACGTATTCTATTCAGAAACTGAAGTAGGCCCTGTGACACGTAAACTTTACAACGAGCTAACCGGCATCCAATTCGGTGATGTGGAAGCACCTGAAGGCTGGATTGTAAAAGTAGAATAATTTTCCTTTCTATCAACAAATCGAGATTCATTTAATTCAAGGACTAAGTTCTGTCACTATAGAACTTAGTCCTTTTAGTTTTTTACACGCTTTGTATAAAGTATGTTTCAGTAGAAATACCTCATTAATAATATTTAACTCACGCCAAAATACTTCAAAATCAACCGCACATTTCCCCTTTTATTGTGTGCCTATATTTCAAATTATGATCTTCATCACAGTTTTATTTAAACAGATCGATTAGAATAAAATTGTCCATTTTTTCAAGCAAATAAGGAAGAAAAATGATGACTCCCTCTGCACTTATAGGCGAAGGAATTAACCTGATGTTTTCAGGGATGGGTTTTGTATTGGTCTTTTTGCTCATTTTAATTTGGGCAATTGGATTGATGTCTAAACTTATCAACCGATTCTTTCCAGAACCTCAACCCGAACCCAAAACTTCCCAAAATTCAACCGCACTTTCTGCGGCACCTACTGACGATTTTGAGCGGTTACGTCCTGTGATTGCAGCGGCTATCGCACACCATCGCCGTACCCAACAGTTCAAATAAAATAAGGATTTTACCATGGCTAAAAAAATTAAAATGACAGAACTGGTGCTTCGTGATGCCCACCAATCACTTTTCGCAACGCGCTTGCGTCTTGATGATATGTTACCAATTGCTCATGAATTAGATGATATTGGCTATTGGTCGTTGGAAGCTTGGGGCGGTGCAACATTTGATAGCTGTATTCGCTTTTTAGGTGAAGATCCTTGGGTTCGTTTGCGTGAATTGAAAAAAGCTTGTCCAAAAACTCCATTACAAATGTTATTACGTGGCCAAAACCTATTAGGCTATCGCCACTATGCTGATGATGTAGTAGAACGTTTCGTAGAACGTTGTGTAGCGAATGGTATGGATGTTTTCCGCGTATTCGATGCGCTCAATGACCCGCGCAACATGAAAGCAGCGTTGCAAGCAGTACGTAAATTTGGTGGTCATGCTCAAGGGACTTTAAGTTATACCACCAGCCCAGTTCATACCATGCAAACCTGGCTTGATACGACTGAACAATTACTTGAAATCGGTATCGACAGCTTAGTCATCAAAGACATGTCTGGTATTTTAAATCCAATGGCGGCGGCAGACTTAGTGCGCGAAATCAAAAAACGTTTCGACGTAGAATTGCATTTACACTGCCACTCCACCACTGGTATGGCAGAAATGGCGCTATTAAAAGCGGTTGAAGCAGGTGTAGATGGTATTGATACGGCAATTTCTTCTATGTCAGGTACTTATGGTCACCCTGCAACTGAATCCCTAGTCGCCACCTTACAAGGTACTGAATATGACACCGGTTTGGATATTCCTCGCTTGGAAAAAATTGCTGCCTATTTCCGTAATGTGCGTAAAAAATATGCCAAATTTGAAGGCCAATTACGCGGTGTAGATAGCCGTATTTTAGTAGCACAAGTGCCAGGCGGCATGCTTACTAACTTGGAAAACCAATTAAAACAACAAAATGCGTCCGATAAATTAGATTTAGTATTAGAAGAAATCCCACGCGTACGCAAAGATTTAGGTTATATTCCTCTCGTTACACCAACCTCTCAAATTGTTGGTACACAGTCGGTTATTAATGTTCTCACTGGTGAACGCTACAAAACCATTGCGAAAGAAACTGCCGGTATTTTAAAAGGTGAATACGGTAAAACACCTGCACCAGTAGATAGTGCGTTGCAAGCTCGAGTATTAGAAGGTGCGGCACCAGTAACTGACCGTCCAGCCGATCACATTGCGCCTGAAATGGCGAAAATTGAAGCTGAAGTTGCTGAACAAGCTAAAGCGAAAGGGGTGAAATTGGCAGACAACGCTGTGGATGATGCTTTAATCGTGGCGCTCTTCCCGCAAATTGCGTGGAAATTCTTAGAAAACCGCAACAACCCAGCCGCCTTTGAACCTGCTCCAACTGGCAATGAAAGTTCGGTGGAAAATAAACCTGTTTCTAAAGCTGCACCATCTGCTTCTGGCTCCTCTGTTTATACTGTGGAATTGGAAGGTAAAGCCTTTGTGGTGAAAGTAAGTGAGGGCGGTGATATCTCTCATGTGGCGACTACTGCTCCTCAAGCTGCGCCACAAACGACTCCAGCGCCAGCAACGGGCGGCACACCGGTAACGGCTCCGATGGCAGGTAATATTTGGAAAGTTGTTGCAACAGAAGGTCAAACCGTAGCAGCTGGCGATGTATTATTCATTCTCGAAGCCATGAAAATGGAAACTGAAGTGAAAGCCGCACAGGCTGGTACCGTACGTGGCATTTGCGTCAAAGCTGGTGATGCGGTAGCGGTGGGTGACACCGTGATGACCTTAGCATAAGGAATGGTCTATGGAGAGTATTATTGCGTTAATTAAAGGAATGGGTATATTCCATCTGCAATGGGGGCAAGCGGTAATGATCGCTGTGAGCCTACTGTTGCTATGGCTTGCCATTTCGCGCAAATTTGAACCATTGTTGTTACTGCCAATTGGTTTCGGCGGACTATTGTCAAATATCCCTGAGGCAGGTCTTGCTATGACAGCATTGGAGAATTTGCTTCATCTCGGCTCACCAGAGCAAATTGCGGTAATCGCCGCGCAGTTGGGTGTTTCACCCGATCTTGCTGCAATTAAAACAGCACTAAATTCTGCGCCGATATCGATGATAAATCAATTAGAAGCGTTATCTGTGGATATGGGTTACAGCGCCGGTATTTTGGCATTATTCTATAAAGTTGCGATCAGCTACGGCATTGCACCATTGGTCATTTTTATGGGCGTAGGTGCAATGACAGATTTTGGTCCGTTATTAGCCAATCCGAAGACATTACTGCTTGGTGCAGCTGCTCAATTCGGTATTTTCGCTACCGTGCTCGGTGCGTTAGCGTTAAATTATTTCGGTATTATTGAATTTACACTGCCTCAAGCTGCATCTATCGGCATTATTGGTGGTGCAGATGGTCCGACAGCGATTTATCTTACCAGCAAACTGGCGCCTGAATTGCTTGGCGCTATTGCGGTGGCGGCCTATTCTTATATGGCATTAGTGCCGTTGATTCAACCGCCGATTATGAAAGCGTTAACCACAGAAGAAGAACGCAAAATCCGCATGACGCAAATGCGCCATGTGAGTAATCGTGAAAAAGTCTTGTTCCCGGTGATTTTGCTGTTGCTCGTTGGTTTACTCTTACCGGATGCAGCCCCACTGCTCGGGATGTTCTGTTTCGGTAATCTCATGCGCGTCAGTGGCGTAGTAGAACGTTTAAGTGACACCACACAAAATGCCTTGATTAACATTGTAACCATTGTGCTTGGCTTGTCTGTGGGATCTAAACTTATCGCCGATAAATTCTTACAACCGCAGACGCTAGGCATTTTAATTCTTGGTGTCATTGCTTTCGGAATCGGTACAGGTAGCGGTGTATTAATGGCCAAATTGATGAATAAATTCAGCAAAAACAAAATTAATCCGCTCATTGGTTCTGCTGGTGTATCTGCCGTTCCTATGGCCGCTCGCGTTTCCAATAAAATCGGATTGGAAGCAGATAACCAAAACTTCCTACTTATGCACGCGATGGGACCAAACGTTGCTGGTGTAATTGGCTCAGCTATTGCCGCTGGGGTCATGTTAAAATATGTCGGTACGTTGATGTAAGGTAAAAATACTGAAAAACACCTAAATGAGGTTCATTAAATAACAAAAAGAGCGGTCAAATTGACCGCTCTTTTATTTATTACGATTTTCTTTACTTAACCAAACTCATCGCCAGATTCTTCGCGCCTTTGAAATCCACTTTACCACTTCCAAGCATCGGAATTTCATCCACTAAGAAGACTTGGCTTGGGAGCATAATCGGCGGTACATTTAATCCTTTAATGCTTTCATTGATCTCATCTAAAGAAAGTGCAGACTTAATTAAAAGCACAATGCTCTCGCCTTTTTTATCATCGCTTACAGCTACCGCAACGAATTGATTTTCTTCATCAAATACTTGTGAAAGTTTCTCTTCCACACTACCGAGACTAATCATTTCGCCGCCGACTTTAGCAAATCGAGAATAACGATCCACAATGGTAATAAAACCGTTATGATCGATGTGACCTTTATCGCCGGTCTTGTAATAACGCACACCATCAATTTCAACAATCACTTCTGCTGTTTTTTCTGGTGCATTCAAATAACCTTTCATGACTTGTCCACCACCAATCAAGATCAAGCCGTCTTCGCCAACTGGTAATTCTTGCAAGCTTTCCGGATCCACAATTTTGATAATGGTACCCGGTAATGGCATACCGACTGTACCAGCTTGATTGAAGGTAAATTCTTGTAAGGTTTCCGGATCAAGTAAATTAGGCATATTAACACTAGCTACCGGTGCTGTTTCAGTCGCCCCATAACCTTCGTAAATTTCCAAGCCAAATTTTAGTTTGAAGGCTTCTTTCACATCTGCTTTCAATTTTTCGGCGCCCGCAATAACCATACGTACGTTTTGTAGCATTAACGGATGGAATTTCTTATTGCGTACATACAATCTAAAGAAAGTTGAAGTACCAAATAAAATACTCACCCGATGTCGAGCACACATTTTTCCTACTGTCGCCCCATCTGTCGGATCCGCTACACTTACCATTTTAATGCCCTCACACAATGGTAATAAAGTTGTCACAGTTAAGCCGAATGAGTGGAAAATGGGTAAGGAATTCAAAATCACATCATCTTTATGGAAATTTAATAATTCACCGATCTGTTTAATGTTTGTCAGTAAGTTTTTATGGCTTAATTCAATGCCTTTTGGATCACCCTCACTACCACTACTGAATAAGATGGTTGCATTATCTTCCAAGCTTACATCTGCAAAGTAACGTAATTTAATCCACCATTGTGGCGCTAAAAACGCCGTTAAAAATGACCGCACTTTATTCGCTTTAGTGATCGATTTCCCTAAATTTTCCATAAAGAGGGCTTTATCAGCCACCACTTGGTTAAAGTCAAAACCTTTTGTGTTCAACTTATCCAAGAATTTTTCAGAGGTAATGACTTGCGAAATATTAGCTTTTTTCAACGCTTTTTCCATCACTTCTGGGCTTAGCGTGTAGTTTAAATTTACCGGTACTTTGCCCATCACCATTAAGGTCATATTGATAATTGCCCCGATTGATGAACTTGGTAATAACACGCCAACATTTTTTTCATTCCCTAAAGCAGCTTTCAAGGTTTTCACAAACATCAATACGGCAGCAATAAATTTCAGGTTATTGAGTTTAGTGCCTTGCGCATCCACCGCAGCTTCTTTGAATAAATTCGATTTTGCCGAATTCAACCAATGGTGCATAAGTGGTTTACGTTTACTCATGACTTTTTCCCATACGGAGAAAGAAAGTTCGAGTACTTTTTGCTTCATCGCTGTCGCATCAATAAAACCATGAATGGGTTTACCGAATGCTACTAAAATTTCACGTTTGCCTTGGCGTTTAGTTAAATTCTTATAGAAAGAATCCGCACGAGAGAAACTGCTACCCCATAATCCACGTAAATAGAAAGGAACAGTCGTCACATTCTCTAAATCTTTTAATACGTGCTCAAAGCCTTTTTGGAACTCATTGATTTGGCCGTTATAGCTGATATGACCTTCTGGGAATAACGCCACCACTTCACCACGTGCTAAATATTCACGAATAGTTTCAATAGATTCACGGCTTGAGCCTCCACCAATTGGGATCACTTTGAAAATACGGAAGAACCAAGTGAGATACCATTTGTTGTAAATTGGACGATACATCACAAATTTAATCGCACGCGGGCTAGCCGCTTGTAACACTAACCAGTCAATCCAGCTAATATGGTTACCTAATAACAACACACCACCACTTTGTGGAAGATTTTTTAAGCCATCCACATGAAAACGGTAATTCGCTTTTAACGCAAAGAGTAAGAATAAACGTGTAAATAAATGGGGTACTTTCGACATGGTATATAAACTTGCAGCAAAACATGCAGCAGAAGTCACTAAGAATAAACCTTGAGTCGAAACATTAAGTTGTACAAAAACAATGCTTAATAGCAAAAAGACCACCATGAACACATTTTGCACAAAGTTGTTACCCGCCATAATTTTGCCGCTGATTTTCTCAGATGCAAAATACTGAATCGTCGCATTCAATGGCACGATCAATAAACCGCCAGAAAAACCAAAGACAAAAGAACAAAGTGCTAATACCACCCCACTTTGAGCTAGAGTTAAGAAGAATAACGACACACAAATACCCAACGCACCAAGCGGAACAATACCTAACTCAATATGCAAACGAGAAGCTCGACCAGCAAGATATGAACCAAGCGCAAGCCCAACTCCACTCACCGCAAGAATCGCTTGAATAACAATGGCATTATCTTCATTGAACATCGCTTTATAATGCGCAGGGAATGCCGCCACAATAATTTGTGACACGCCCCAAAATAGGCTTAATCCAATAACACTCAACCAAATATTTTGATCTGCTTTTAATGTGCGAACGTTATCTTTTAAATACCCTAAAGAAAGGTATTTTCTCATATCAAACTGACCTTCTGTATTCTCAGCTTCTTGCTTAAAGAATGGGATTTTAAAAGCAAAATAGGCTTCTAATGCACTCAGCAATACTAACGCCACACCTATCACCCAAACACTTTGTAATACTTCATTCGGATCATCTGATGCCACATAATGCGCTTCAAATAAGAAAGAAAATGCAAAAGAACTAAATAGAATAGCCACAATGGTGAGCGCTTGAATCACACCGTTTGCCATACCGATATTTTCAGTGCCCACAATCGATTTAATAATGCTATATTTGGCTGGAGAATAGACCGCACTTTGCGCTGCCAAAATCAATGTGAGTACAAAGGAAAGCGCAAACATTCCCGTCATATAACTCACTAAAATCCCCGCACTGATCACCACAGCCGCTAAACTGCTATAACGAATCACATTGGTGCGCGAAAATTTATCGTTAATAAATGCCGAAGGGGAAAATAAGAAAATAAATGGCAATAAAATCATCGCATTAATTAATGCCGTTAAAACCACCAAGCTCTCACCTGAAAAGCTTTTCAATAATACATTTTGAATGGTAATTTTATGTGCCAAATCCACACTGGCATTAATAAAGGCAATGGCTAAATAAGGCACAAAGCCAGCATATTTTAAGAGTTTCATTTCGCACTCTCCGCTTGATAAAGATTGAAGGTTTTCATATTCAAGAGATAAGGTTTTAACACCAACAACAAATCAAATAAATGTTTTAATTTTTCATCTTTTTGTTCGCTATTAGCTAATGCCGCTAAAGTCACATTCACCTCTTTTTCTGCTAACATTTTTGCTGCAGCTAAATAAGCTTTCACTACATCCATTTCGGCTTCATCACAACGAGACAAGATCGCCAGAATATCACGTTCTTTTGCTGTAAAAATGCCTTCACGAGGATTCAATAATCCTTCCGCTACCATCTCTTCGATTTGTTCAGCGGAAAGATGAAATTCTGCACATAATTGCTCAATAGTGAACACTTCATTTTCAGCACCCATGATGATATCCAATAATCCAATAAGACTTTCATAAGGATTATTCCAATCAAAATGAGGATGAGCAAAAAGTGCTTTAATTTGTGAAATCGTCGCATTGAAATTGCTTTGTAGATACTTAATAAAACTGAGCAACTCTACACAATATTCATCATAGAGATGAAAATTCGGTTTATCTTTCACCGGCTCTGGCAACAAACCTTCTTTCACATAGTACAGCACCGTGGATTTTGGTGTCTGACTAAGCTTAACTAAATCATTCATTTTTAACATCAGGATTTCCCTCTAAGTTGATTTGTTGTGTATTGTAGCGGATAAAAATAAAAAGTAAATAGTGTTACTTTACACTTTTAATTAAATTTAATAAAAAAGTTGTTTATCGCATGATAAACAACTTTCTTAATCAGTTTTAGCTTTCCACTTTTCGCCATAGATCTTTGCTATAAATGACCCCTACTGGATTTTTCTTCGCTCCCATAATAGTTGGAGAAATATAAACCGGTGTAGTGTATTGGAAAAGCGGTAACGCAAGGTTTTCCTGCTGGATTTTCTCACTTAATTTTAAGTAAATTTCTGACCGCTCTTTTTCATTTAAGCTTTTCAGTGCTTGCTCAAAAAGTTGATCGTATTCTGCATTAGCATAGCCATTTTTATTATCGGGGCTTTTAGAATAGAACAAGCCTAAAAATGCCATCGGATGATTAAAGTCCGCACACCAGCCTGAACGAATGACTTGGAAATCACCTTTTTGACGTTTATCCTGTAATGTTTGCCAATTGACTGGTTGAGCATCTACACGCAACATATCTGATTGCGTTAATTGCCCTACTAAACGTTGCGCGATATTCACATGCAATGGCGCTTCATCATAAAGCACATTTAAATGTAGCGGATGTCTTTCATCAATTTTATTTTGAGCCAATAACTGCTCGGCAACAACGGGCTCCCATCTTGAATCTTGTCCATTTAGCATAGCTTTCGGTAAAAAATAAGAACTTGGAATTGCCGCTGGAATCTCATTATTCACAATATTCGTAACCGAAACCAACGACGCAATCGCCTTACGCACATCGGCCTTAGCAACTTTAGGATCTTTCAGATTAAATTCATAAAAATATCCACAAAGCTGCGGAAAATGCTGAAGATCTGAGTGTACTTCCGGCATATCAACCACCACATCAAATTCAGCCAATTTAGGTGCAACAAAAGGCAAATAGGCTACGCGTTCAAAAGCGACATTATTTTTCTGCCAATAATAGGGGTTTTTCGCTAAGTGTATGCTTCTCACACTTTCACTTTCGATCATATAAGCCCCATTAGTCACAGGGGAATCAGGATCACTATATTGTGGCACAAGGCTAATATGCGCCAACATTTCCGGCAAATACGGTGTTGGTTTATCAAGCTCAATACGTAAAGTGCGGTCATTTTCTGCATAAATGCCTAAGCTCTTAAAAGGTTTATTTTTTTCTAAAACGCCTTTCGCATTTTTTAGATTAAGATAAGCCAAATAAGATCTTAATGGACTATTTGATTGAGACAATGCTTGCCAAGAAAGCATGACATCCTGAGCAACTAAAGGTTCACCGTTTGACCAACGAAGCCCTTCACGCAAGGTAAAGATCCAAGTTTTGTTATCTTTTGTTTGCCAACTTTCTGCGATACCAGGCACGATTCGTCCTTCCTGATCATAAGCCGTTAAGCCTTCATATAAATCGCGCAATAAGTTTTCTTGTTCAGGATAACGCACAAACCAAGGCTCAAAAGAAGGAGAATGAGTAAACGCCCGAGTCAGTAAAGTCCTACTCGGTTTTGATGTATTTTCTTGTTCGATAGACTGACTTTGTGTTGGTTGCTCTTCTGCTGCCGCGTTTGTAGATTTAGGACTGTTTAATTTATCACAACCACTCAATCCAAAAACGATACCGAAAATGACCGCACTTTTAAGCCAAGTAAAGAAAGAATTATCCATTTTCAACGTCTTCTGTTTTAATCCAAAAGAAAAAGAACCAATATTTTACCGCAATTAAAATGGCAATGATCGTTCGCCCCACTACACTTGGAGTAAAGTAAAAGCCAATTAAAAGCATCGTAGTTGAAAAGGTTAGAATAGAAATTTTTGCTTTTTTTGTTAATGCACGACGTTCATTAAAGGATTTTAGGTGCTTTTGATAAAGCTTCGTCCCTAAAAACCATTGTTCTAAACGAGAAGAACCTTTCGCAAAAGAATA
The DNA here is from genome assembly GCF_001053575.1 of Parahaemophilus parainfluenzae. Taxonomy (GTDB): domain Bacteria; phylum Pseudomonadota; class Gammaproteobacteria; order Enterobacterales; family Pasteurellaceae; genus Haemophilus_D; species Haemophilus_D parainfluenzae_S. Next base: position 20,847 of record NZ_JVSL01000041.1, read on the forward strand.
AAGTGTAAGCAGTAAAAAAGGTGTTGTCGGAAGAATAGGTAAAAAAATACCAATAACACCTAATATTAAAGAAATGAATCCAAGAACAACATACATAGCCTTGGTTAAAGAAGTTTTTGGGAAAAACTTAAGTGAAACAACACCTATAACAATCGTAAGAGCAATGATGCCAGAAAAAATGATAATAGAAAAAAAGGAAGCGCCGTTCATCATAAACCCTAAATAAAAGTGATACGCAATTATTACTGATTTTTTAGATTTTTCAACCTTGATATTATAGAATTTGTCGCAATTTACTAAAGAAACAGTTACCAAAAGGAATATTTATGTCTAATCCATTACTTCATATTGAAGGCTTACCTCCGTTTTCTCAAATCAAACCAGAACATATTCAACCGGCAATCCAAAAACTCATCGAAGAAAATCGTCAAGCCATTGAACAAGTTCTAAAACAACCGCACTTTACTTGGGAAAACTTTATTGAACCCCTTTCTGAAGCAGGCGAACACCTAAGCCGTGCTTGGTCTCCCATCTCCCATTTAAATTCAGTTAAAAACAGCCCTGAATTACGTGATGCGTACCAAGCCTGCTTACCACTACTCTCTGAATACAGCACTTGGGTAGGCCAACACGAAGGGTTATACAATGCCTATTTATCCTTAAAAAATAGCCCTGAATTTGCCACTTATTCAGTGGCGCAAAAGAAAGCCATTGAAAATGCACTACGTGATTTTGAGCTTTCAGGTATCGGTTTATCTGAAGAAAAACAAAAACGTTATGGTGAGATTGTTGCTCGCTTATCTGAATTAAGCGCACAATTTAGCAATAATGTACTCGATGCCACCATGGGCTGGGAAAAAGTCATTGAAGATGAAAGTGAATTAGCAGGTCTTCCTGAATCGGCATTACTTGCAGCAAAACAATCTGCTGAAAGCAAAGGCTTAAAAGGCTATCGCTTTACGCTAGAAATCCCAAGTTATTTGCCAATCATGACCTATTGCGAAAATGCAGCACTACGCGAAGAAATGTATCGTGCTTATGCAACTCGCGCTTCTGATCAAGGTCCAAACGCAGGTAAATGGGATAACACAGCGATCATTGAAGAAATCATGACGTTACGCGTGGAACTAGCGAAACTGCTAGGTTTCAATACCTATACTGAACGCTCACTTGCGACCAAAATGGCAGAAAATCCACAACAAGTGTTAGATTTCTTAAATAACCTTGCAGATCGTTCAAAAGCGCAAGGTGAGAAAGAATTAGCGGAACTTAAAGCTTATTGTGAAAAAGAATTTGGCGTAACGGAACTTGCCCCTTGGGATATCAGTTTCTATTCTGAAAAACAAAAACAACATTTATATGCGATCAATGATGAAGAACTTCGTCCTTATTTCCCTGAAGATCGCGTTATTTCGGGATTATTTGAATTAATTAAACGTATTTTTAATATTCGTGCAGTTGAACGTTTTGGCGTAGATACGTGGCATAAAGATGTGCGTTTCTTTGATTTAATTGATGAAACTGATGAAGTACGTGGTAGTTTCTATCTCGATCTTTATGCACGTGAAAATAAACGTGGCGGCGCATGGATGGATGATTGCATCGGCAGAAAACGTAATGCTGACGGTTCAATTCAAAAACCGGTTGCCTATTTAACGTGTAACTTCAACGCGCCTATTGGTGATAAACCTGCACTATTCACCCATGATGAAGTCACGACTCTTTTCCATGAGTTTGGTCACGGCATTCACCATATGCTCACCAAAGTTGACGTACCTGATGTTGCGGGTATCAATGGTGTACCTTGGGATGCGGTAGAACTCCCAAGTCAATTTATGGAAAACTGGTGTTGGGAAAAAGAAGCCCTTGATTTTATCTCTGGTCACTTTGAAACGCACGAACCGTTACCAGAAGAAAAATTAAATCAACTTCTCAAAGCGAAAAACTACCAAGCAGCGATGTTTGTGTTACGTCAACTTGAATTTGGCTTGTTTGATTTTACCCTTCATCATACTTTTGAACCAGGCAAAGCTAATCAAGTACTTGATACCTTAAAAGCAGTGAAAGATAAAGTTGCCGTAATTAAAGGCGTTGAATGGGCAAGAGCACCACATAGCTTTAGCCATATCTTTGCTGGCGGTTACGCAGCCGGTTATTACAGCTATCTATGGGCTGAAGTACTATCTGCAGACGCCTTCTCTCGTTTTGAAGAAGAAGGGATTTTCAATCCGGTTACGGGTAAATCTTTCTTGGATGAAATTCTCACTCGCGGCGGCTCTGAAGAACCAATGGTCTTATTCAAACGCTTCCGTGGACGTGAACCTCAATTAGACGCATTGCTTCGTCATAAAGGCATTGCAAACTAATGAACTAAAAAAGAGCGGTCAAATTTTTGACCGTTTTTTTATTTTCCAATATGCCGAAAATAAAAAAGCCCTCGGTAATTCGAAGGCTTTTATTTTTACTATCGTAATAAAAATTAGCGACGTAAACCTAAACGAGCGATAGTGCTTTGGTATAAAGCAAGATCAGTACGTTTTAAGTAGTCTAAAAGTTTACGACGACGAGAAACCATACGTAATAAACCACGACGACCATGGTGGTCTTTTTTATGCTCAGCAAAGTGAGCTTGTAAGTGGTTGATTTGTGCAGTTAATAATGCGATTTGAACTTCAGAAGAACCAGTATCTTTCGCATCGCGACCAAATTCAGCAACGATTGCTGCTTTTTTTTCAGTACTTAGAGACATTTTTTACTCCTAAAAGGCAGTGTTATTAATACATCATTCGCCGATCTCTAACTCAGCGATGACAAGGAGCCTGAATTTTAACGATTGAGCAGGATAAAGGCAAGCTTTATTCTACTCATTCCTTAATAAATTAATCTTTCAGCGCTTTAATTTTTTCAATTACGTTTGTAGTTGAACAGCCATTTTCGAAATTCAATACACGAACATCACCACCATTCGCCCACACTTCTTTGCTGCCGGCAATCTCTTCAGGTTTGTAATCGCCGCCTTTCACCAATAAATCAGGTAAAATCTCACCGATTAAACGTTGTGGTGTATCTTCATCAAAAGAGACCACCCAATCCACTGACGCTAAACCAGCCAATACTGCCATACGTGCATTCAGATTGTTAATTGGACGACTTTCGCCTTTTAAGCGTTTAACTGAGTCATCTGTATTCACTGCAACAATTAAACGATCGCCAAGTTTGCGAGCATTTTCTAAATAAGATACATGGCCTGGGTGAAGAATATCGAAACAACCATTTGTCATCACAATTTTCTCACCGCGCGCTTTAGCATGAGCTACTGCAGTTTTTAACTGACTTTCTGACATAATACCGAAGCCCGTTTCAGAACGACCATGGATCGCATTCTCTAATTCCACGGTAGAGACCGTTGATGTACCCAATTTACCGACCACAATACCTGCCGCCACATTGGCTAAATAGCAAGATTCTTCAAAAGAACGACCATCTGCAAGTGCGGTTGCTAATACGCTGATTACGGTATCACCCGCACCTGTTACATCAAACACTTCTTTTGCAACAGTTGGTAGATGGAACGGTTCTTGATTTGGACGAAGTAATGTCATGCCTTTTTCGGAACGGGTCACTAAAAGTGCGGTCAATTCGATATCTGAAATTAATTTTAAACCTTTCTCAATAATTTCTTCTTCAGAATCACACTTACCCACCACCGCTTCAAACTCAGACATATTTGGTGTGAGTAAAGTGGCACCACGGTAACGCTCAAAATCTGTCCCTTTTGGATCGATCAGCACGGGAACGTTCGCTTTACGTGCAATTTGGATCATCTTTTGTACATCTTTTAACGTGCCTTTGCCATAATCAGAAAGCACCAATGCACCAAAATTTTTCACTTCCGCTTCTAATTTTGCAAGCAACTCTTGGCATTCCACATTTTTGAAATCTTCTTCAAAATCTAAACGAAGTAATTGTTGATGACGAGACAAAATACGTAATTTCGTAATAGTTGGGTGAGTATTCAATGCCACAAAATTACAGTCAATTTTTTGGTGCTGTAATAAATTGGTTAAGGCTGTCCCTGTTTCATCTTGACCAATTAAACCTAAAATTTGCACAGGTACATTAAGAGAAGCAATATTCATTGCCACGTTTGCTGCACCACCTGCACGCTCTTCATTATCTTGTACGCGAACCACAGGAACCGGTGCTTCCGGTGAAATACGATTAGTCGCACCAAACCAGTAACGGTCAAGCATCACATCGCCTAACACTAATACTTTTGCTTGATTAAAATTGGCAGAATATTGAGCCATTTTGAAATCTCTCTGTTGGAATAATAAAAATTTGGCGCAATTTTACCACAACTCAAATTTGCGATAAACTACACGCAGAACTAACCAAAAAAGAATTATGAAAAACGAAAAACTCCCTCAATTTCAACCGCACTTTCTAGCCCCTAAATACTGGGGATTTTGGCTCGGTGTGGCGATTTGGCGAAGCCTTTTGTTACTTCCCTATCCAATTCTACGCCACATCGGCAATGGCTTAGGCTGGCTTTTCTCAAAATTAAAAGTGGGAAAACGCCGTGCCGCTATCGCACGCCGAAATCTTGAGCTCTGCTTTCCAGAAATACCCGAGCAAGAACGTGAAGCTATTTTGCAAGAAAACTTACGCGCCGTTGGGATGGCGATTATTGAAACCGGCATGGCATGGTTTTGGTCTGATGCTCGCATTAAAAAATGGTCAAAAATTGAGGGCTTAAATTATTTAAAAGAGAACGCCCAAGATGGCATTATCTTTGTGGGTGTCCATTTTCTTACTCTTGAATTAGGTGCGCGTATAGTGGGCTTACATCATCCTGGTGTAGGCGTTTATCGCCCCAATGACAATCATGTACTGGATTGGTTACAAATTAAAGGTCGCTTACGTTCAAATAAAGATATGCTGAACCGAAAAGATCTACGTGGCATGCTCAAAGCCTTGCGCAAAGGTGAAACCATTTGGTATGCGCCCGATCATGATTACGGCAGAAAAAATGCGGTATTCGTGCCTTTCTTCGCTGTTCAAGAAGCAGCAACCACGACTGGAAGTTATTATCTGCTTAAATCCGCGCCAAATTGTAAAGTCGTGCCTTTTGCCCCATTGCGTAATAAAGACGGCTCAGGCTATACGGTCAGTATTTCGCCACCGGTGGATTTTTCCAATCTTTCAGATGAAACAGCAATCGCTGCAAGAATGAATAAAGTTGTGGAAAAAGAAATCTTAAAAGGTGTCGAACAATACATGTGGCTACACCGCCGATTTAAAACGCGTCCAACTGAGGATGAACCAAGTTTGTATTCGTAAAAAAGGTGCTTCTACTGAAAAGGCTAGATACTATAAAGAATCTAGCCTTTTATATTAAGAATAAGTTATTATTTCTTCGAAAAAAACTCCTTACCTAATAACCAGAGATATCGATCAATCTCTTTTAAATTAAATCCTCCTAATTTATAATATCTTTGAAAATCTAATAAAATCCCTTTAAACTTTCTGTAATTTTTTAAATCTTTTATTTTAAAAGATGAAAATTTATCGACTTTATTAAAATAAACGAGAACTTTCTCCACATAGCTGTCATAAATTGGAAAAGCAATTGGATTATGATGACTACAATATTTAGTCGCAAAAGAATAAAAATACCTCTTGTTATCACCAATTTTTACGTTTCCTAATTCACGAACTAATTTGATATCACCAGCCTTTAAACGTTTATCTAGATCTTTAATACTTAAAATACGTTTTGCCACAGGATAAATAGCAAATATTCTTGTGCTATAAAAATCATTTAAACATGATGCCTTTAATAAAATATCAGTTATTTCAGAATTTCCAGGTAATAACTCTAGAAAAAGTTTATTTAACGCCCTTTCTTGCGAAGTATAACCTTCAAGATTTATCCATTCATTTAGATATTTATTAACTTCTGAAACACTGGGCTTAGGAGGTAAAGACTTTTCCACATTTTCTCCAATACTTGAAATTTATTTAAATATGGGAACACAAAAATGAATAAATAATATTTACTTCTATATACTTGCCATCCCACAATAAAAATAATAAACACCGCATGTATTACACACGGTGTTATTTATAAAGTCAGTCAATCGTAAATCCAACTTGTTACATGCTATACCTAATTTTACAATTTGGTAATGCACTTTGAAGTTGATGACACTCATCACTGTCAGGTTCTATACTATAGTAATCAAAATCCTTAGTATCTTCTAGATAAAGGGTGCTTAAATTAGGCAAAGACGCTAATTTAGCTAATGATTGAATATCTACTTTATTACCAGAAAGATCTAATTCTTTAATACTAGAGAATGAAATTATCAAATCTATTACATCTTCTTTTACAGACTCATCCCAATCTCTGAATGAAAGTGATGATACATTAAGACCTTTTAATGTAGCAAGATTACTAATATCCTCATAAGTACCAACATGTAGATTAATTACACAATTTGGTAGTTTATCACCTAATGAGGCTAACATACTACACTCATCAGCACTCCAATCCCCCGAATATGGTAAAGAAAGAGTTCTTAAATTAGTCAACGAGGATAATTTTTCTAGAGCATCTCCAGAAACACTATTAGTCGTAAGATCCAGTTCTTTCAGTTGAGGAATTTGAGCAAGCAACTCAATTTCCTCCGAACCAAAACCGCCCCCCCAACCATGGAACGATAATGAAGACAATTGCTTAATATGTGACAATTTAGGCAACTCTCTAATATTAAACACATTATCCGGAATGACAAATTTATGAGTTATTCCAGGTTCAAAATTACCATCTGAGAAATGTACACCTACAATATAATCTTTCAAATAGAAAGCGATTGCACCATTTCTATCATAAAGATCTAGTTCTGTAGAAATTTCCTGACTTAAATCATCATATTCAGGAGTTAGGCCATGGTCTTCATCAAGAAATTCATCTTTAATATTCCATAACACAATATATTTTAGTGTATCTGATAATCCACACCACCATTCCCAATCCTCATCAGAAATATACTCTGTAGTATCAGTATCTGAGAAAAGTTCTTCTGGGAATTTATCCTCTGCGAGTTTTGTTGTTTCTCTACGGGTATCAACGCCATTAATGAAATTAATTAATCGATGGCCAAAATAACGAGTATTCCATTCATCAGAATATTCAAAACCAAGATCTTCAGAAATTTCTCTTAACATGTTTCGTGTTTTTCTGTCACGGCATCTGATAGTAACGGTATAATCTTCAGCAGATTCGATAATTAAATCTTTATAAATTGCACTGCTTCTAATTTTTTTAGACATAACTACCTCTCTCTTACCAAAGTTTTAAAACAACTTGACCAAAAGCAACTAAAATTGAGTGCCCGTTAAACTCATAAGTATTACTCGAATTTGAACTAAATTGAGGTTTAATTTTATTCCCTTCAATTACCCAACTATTTTGTGAATTAGCTGAAAATTGAGGTTTTAATTCACGTCCGTCATATACCCAAGTATTTTTTGATGTTGCTGAAAATTTAGGTTTTAGATAACGACCGTCATACACCCAAGTATTTTGTGAAGTTGCTCCTGATTTAGGTTTTAACTCACGCCCATCACAAGACCATTTACTTGATAATTCAATTTTTGGCATGTTTTACTCCGATTCCTTATGTTAAATGTTAATTAAAAATATTTTTATCAGTGTTTGTTTAGTTGGTATGTCAATACCAACTAAAAGAAGTATACTTCTTGGAATAAAACAATTTTAAAACAATTAGTTATGCAATCAATAATACCTTGAGTTAATTGCTCTATTATGCAACTAACTCCGCGAGTTCTGCCTATAAAATTTTGTAAAAAACTATCATTGAGGGCTGGTAAATCTGTCAATAATTCTATTTTTAAAAATATCTAAAATCCCCCTTGATCTTTATATAATAAAATATATAATGAATCTCGTTTTAGATAGTAAACTTGTTTTATTACAAACACACTACTGGCTAGTGCATTCCCCCCCACTCCTTTTGCACTAGCCATTTTTTTTTAAATCCCTTACCATATCTCACCTTTTTCTTTTTTCTCAAAAATGATGAACAATCTAGAACTTGAACGTTTACTAAACGAAAAACTTAGCACAGACAGAATAAATGATTACGCCCCTAACGGTTTGCAAGTAGAAGGCAAATCAGAGATCAAAAAGATCATCACGGGGGTCACCGCAAGCCAAGCTTTGATTGATTATGCCGTTGCGCAACAAGCTGATGCGGTACTTGTCCACCACGGTTATTTTTGGAAAAGCGAAAATCCGTGTATTCGTGGCATGAAAGGCAAACGCATCAAAACCTTACTTGTGAATGATATCAATTTATATGGCTACCATTTACCTTTAGATATTCACCCTGAATTAGGTAACAACGCAAAACTTGCTCAGTTATTGGGGATTAGCGATCTTCGACCTTTAGAAAATAGCGCAACCAGCATTCCTGTTTTGGGAACGTTAAAAGATCCCGTTACCGCTGAAGAATTTGCGCACCGTATTGAACAAGTGCTTCACCGTAAACCGTTAATTTGCACCGAAAACGGACTGCACTTAATCCGTAAAGTAGGTATTTGTACCGGTGGCGGACAAGGCTATATTGATTTAGCGGCAGCACAAGGTTGTGATGCCTTTATTACGGGCGAAGTTTCGGAGCAAACAATTCACTCAGCTCGTGAGCAAGGTATTCATTTCTTTGCGGCTGGTCACCACGCAACAGAACGCTACGGCATTAAGGCATTAGGTGAATGGCTAGCGGCTGAATATGGCTTGGATGTAGAATTTAAAGATATTGATAATCCCGCCTAACTGGTACAAAGTGTGATTGATTGCCGAAAGCACACAAAACAAGTATAATCTCGTCGATTTTTTTAACTCAAACATAGGAAAAAATATGGGTTTCTTAACTGGTAAACGTATTTTAGTGACAGGTCTTGCAAGCAACCGTTCTATTGCTTACGGGATCGCAAAAGCAATGAAAGAACAAGGTGCTGAACTTGCTTTCACTTATTTAAACGATAAATTACAACCACGCGTAGAAGAATTTGCAAAAGAATTTGGTTCTGACATCGTCCTTCCTTTAGACGTAGCGACCGATGAAAGCATCCAAAACTGCTTTGCAGAATTAAGCAAACGTTGGGAAAAATTTGATGGTTTCGTACACGCTATCGCATTCGCACCAGGCGATCAATTAGATGGTGATTACGTAAACGCAGCAACTCGTGAAGGCTACCGTATCGCTCACGACATCAGTGCATTCAGCTTTGTTGCTATGGCACAAGCGGCACGTCCTTACTTAAATCCAAATGCAGCGTTATTAACCCTTTCTTACTTAGGTGCAGAGCGCGCAATTCCTAACTACAACGTGATGTGTTTAGCGAAAGCATCTCTTGAAGCGGCTACTCGCGTAATGGCAGCTGACTTAGGTAAAGAAGGTATTCGTGTGAATGCAATTTCTGCAGGTCCAATCCGTACCTTAGCGGCATCAGGTATTAAAAACTTCAAGAAAATGCTTGCCACATTCGAGAAAACAGCAGCATTACGCCGTACTGTCACTATCGAAGATGTGGGTAACTCTGCAGCATTCTTATGCTCCGATTTAGCATCTGGTATTACTGGTGAAATCGTTCACGTAGATGCAGGTTTCAGCATCACCGCAATGGGCGAATTAGGCGAAGAATAATTTTTCGTACAATCTATTTTTAGGCAGGCTTTTCAGTCTGCCTTTTCTCTTTTTTTAAATATAACTATGTTCCAAGATAATCCATTACTCGCACAACTTAAGCAACAAATCCACGACAGCAAAGAACACGTTGAAGGCATGGTAAAAAGTACAGATAAAGCTTATGGTTTTTTAGAGTGCGATAAAAAAAGCTACTTTATTGCCCCGCCTGCGATGAAAAAAGTAATGCACGGTGACAAAATCAAAGCCACCATTGAAAAGCAAGGCGATAAAGAACAAGCTGAACCTGAAGAATTAATTGAACCAATGCTCACTCGCTTTATTGCCAAAGTGCGATTCAATAAAGACAAGAAATTGCAAGTTTTGGTTGATCATCCAAGTATCAACCAACCCATTGGTGCGCAACAAGCCAAATCAGTAAAAGAAGAATTACAAGAAGGCGACTGGGTCGTCGCAAATTTGAAAACGCACCCATTACGTGATGATCGCTTTTTCTATGCCACCATCAATCAATTTATCTGCCGTGCTGATGATGAATTAGCTCCTTGGTGGGTTACGTTGGCACGCCATGAACAATCTCGTCATCCGGTACAAGGTGCAGAAAGCTATGAGATGTTAGATCAACAAACTCGTGAAGATCTGACCGCACTTCATTTTGTTACTATTGACTCTGAAAGCACACAGGATATGGATGATGCCCTTTACATTGAACCTATCGAGCAAAATGGTATGCAAACTGGCTGGCGATTAATCGTTGCCATTGCGGATCCCACAGCTTACATTGCATTAGATTCACAAATTGAAAAAGATGCGAAACAGCGTTGTTTCACCAATTATTTGCCGGGCTTCAACATTCCTATGTTGCCGCGTGAATTATCTGATGAATTATGCTCATTAATGGCAAATGAAACTCGTCCTGCATTAGTGTGTTACATTGAAACGGATCTTGCAGGTAATATTACGGCTAAACCGCGTTTTGTGTCCGCTTATGTGCAATCTAAAGCAAAATTAGCCTATAACAAGATTTCAGATTATTTAGAACAAGTACCGGATGCATGGCAACCGGAAACACCAGAAATTGCCCAGCAAATTGATTGGTTACATCAATTTACTCAAGCGCGTATTCAATGGCGTAAAACCCATTCATTGCTATTTAAAGAGAAACCGGATTACTCCTTTATTCTCGCTGAAAATGGCAAAGTAAAAGAAATTAAGGCGGAATATCGTCGTATTGCAAATCAAATCGTGGAAGAATCCATGATTATTGCCAACATTTGTGCAGCTCAATTCTTAGCGGAGCATGCACAAACCGGTATCTTTAATACACACACGGGCTTTGATAAGAAATTCTTAGAAAATGCCCATAATTTCTTAATGGCAAATTTAGCTAATGAAGAAAATCAAGCCGAACTTGCAGAGCGTTATTCAGTGGAAAATTTGGCAACCTTAAAAGGTTATTGCCAAATGCGTCATGATATTGAACCGATTGAAGGTGACTATTTAGAATTCCGTTTACGTCGTTATTTAACCTTTGCGGAGTTTAAATCCGAACTCGCTCCACATTTTGGGCTTGGATTAGAAGGTTATGCGACCTGGACATCGCCTATCCGTAAATATTCCGATATGGTGAACCATCGTTTAATTAAAGCCGTGCTCACACAGCAAGCTTGTGAAAAACCACAAGATGAAGTCCTTGCTCGCTTACAAGAAGCCCGTCGTCAAAATCGCTTGGTTGAGCGTGATATTGCCGATTGGCTATATTGTCGCTACCTTGCTGACAAAGTCGCTGAAAATGTGGAATTTGATGCAGAAGTACAAGATGTGATGCGTGGTGGTTTACGTGTTCAATTATTAGAAAATGGCGCATCTATGTTCGTACCTGCTTCTACATTGCATCCAAATAAAGATGAAATGCAAGTGAATGCTGATGAATTAGCGCTGTATATTCAAGGGGAGCGCCGTTACAAAATCGGTGATTTAGTGAAAGTAAAACTCACCGAAGTTCGAGAAGAAACTCGTAGTATTGTCGGTCAATTAATCATTTAATGACCACTTCCCTCTATCTAGAAATACCGCTCGTTACACAACAGGCGGTATTTTTTTATAGAACCTAAGTTATAAAAATATTTTGTACGTCTATAGTATTAAATAAAAGGATTATTGGGATATATTGAAGAACATCAAGATGAGATATTGATATGATATCCCCGCCTTGAAGGCGGGGATAAAATAGATATTTAGGTAGAATTACATTTTAGGAATTTCTACGCCAGATGAAAGCACGTCTTGAATATCTGATTTTAAAACATCTGCTTTTGGTCCATAAATCGCTTGGATACCAGAACCTTTCACAATAAAGCCCATTGCGCCTGCTTGTTTCCAGCTTGCTTCATCACCGACTAAATCTGGATTATGTACAGTGATACGTAAACGTGTCATACAAGCATCAACATCTGCAATATTATTACGTCCACCAAGTAAGTTGATGATTTGAATAACTTGCGTACTAGCATTCGCCACTTTTGGCTCATTGTTAGAAGCTTCATCTGAACCTTTTGCATCATAGTTACCATTACGGCCTGCTGTGGCAAGGTTAAATTTCTTAATCATAAAGTTTGCGATAAAGAACATGGCAATGGCAAACAGGATGGATACCCAAATAAAGTTGATCACATCCATACCAATGCCGGCTTTAATCGCCATTGGTGTACGTGTTAAGAACTCAATGTTACCGAATGAATGCACACGTAAGTCAACAATATCTGCCATAGCGAAAGCACAACCTTGTACTAAGGCATAAACAATATAAAGCGGTAATGCAACAAACATAAACATGTATTCGATTGGCTCTGTTACACCTGTTAAGAACACGGCAAGTGCAGATGAAAGGAAAATACCTTTATAAAGTTTTTTCTTATCTTCATCTACGTTGATATACATCGCGAGTGTCAAGCCCATTAAGATACCAGTTGAACCAATCATTTGTCCTACTTTGAATCGAGCTGGTGTCACTGTTGAAAGAAGGTCGTTATATTGGGTTAAATTACCTGCATCTTTTAGGTTGATTAAGTCAGTCACCCAGGCAAGCCAAAGTGGATCTTGACCAAATACTTGTTTACCTTGTTGTGCACCAGTTAAGAACTCATAAGTACCGCCTAATGAAGTGTAGTTCATTGGGATAGTCAACATGTGGTGTAAACCGAATGGAAGCAATAGACGCTCTAAGGTACCGTAAATAAATGGTGCTAAAATTGGTGCTGAGTTTTGTGAGTTCGCAATCCATTGACCGAAATGATTAATTCCTGTTTGAACTAAAGGCCAGAATAATGATAGGAAGATCGCCACTAATACGGAACGATAAATGACAACGAAAGGAACAAAACGTTTACCATTAAAGAACGTTAATACTTCAGGTAATTTACGGAAATTGTAGTAACGATTGAAGGTTGTTGCCCCCACAAAACCCGCGATAATACCAACGAACACGCCCATATTTAACGCAGGTTGCCCAAGCACATTCACAAAGTAATTCGCCACAGGAATTTCACCGGCCAATATGGTACTTACGTGAGCATTTGGATCGGCTAGCATTTCAAGCTTTACACCGAAAAAGTTACCGGTAATTAAGTTAATTAAAATGAAAGCAAGGCCAGCTGCAAATGCACCGCCTGCACGCTCATTTGCCCAGCTACCACCAATCGCTAAAGCAAATAATAGATGGAGGTTACCAATAATCCCCCAACCAATTTGGGCGATAATGTTTCCGACAAGCGCTAGCCATTCCGCATCGCTAATCAAAGGCAGTGAGTTACCAATACTCACCATTAAACCAGCGGCTGGCATCACGGCAATCACAACCATTAGGCACTTACCGAATTTTTGCCAAAATTCAAAACTGAGCATTTTTTTCATATTGATTCTCCTACAAGATGAGAGCTACTTCTACGCCAAAATGGTCGGAAACAATCGGTTTATTTTTGCCATTAAAAATAACCTGACTGGATAAAACCCTTTTTGCTTGGTTTAAAAAAATATAATCTAATCGCTTTTCTTGACTATGGCCTTTCCAGCCGTCAATCGCTTTCTCCACAGTAATACCGCTATCCTTCTGCTCTGCCATTTCAAATGTATCGAATAAGCCTAAGGATTTAATCTGCTGGTAAGCTTGCTGATCGCTTATTGCATCAGTATTGAAATCACCCATCAGGATTTTAAGATTCGCACTTTGACTTCGCTCTACAATATAACGAACATTATCAAGTTGGTTTTCCCCATCACAATTTGGCAAATTGATATGGCAAGAATAACATTCAATTAACTGGCCTTGATATTCTACTGTCAAGCCAATGATTTTACGCGAGAGAATCGAGTCAAGACGTTGATGTTGGCTACAATAAAACGCATCAACATCATAAACAGGCAACCGCGTTAAAAACGCAATGCCTTCATCATATTTATCGTAACCAATATGCGAATTGCTCCAAAAAAGCGAGTATTTCTGTGCAACGCGTTGATTGATTTTATTTAACAGAATGACACCATAGTTATCTTGCTTTAACGTTGGCGAAATAGCAGGAGACGACATCAATTGATTAACCTCTTGTAAGGCAATGATGTCATAACCCTTTTCCACAATAGCCTCAGCAAGAATCTCTATTTTTTCCGTTTGGTTAGCTTCTAACCAAGCATGTACATTCAGGGTAAGTAGTTTCATTGCTTCCCCTTAGCTCTCACAATGCCAAATGTCTGCATTATATTGAGCAATCGTGCGATCTGATGAGAAGAAGCCCGCTTTTGCGATATTGTGCACCACTTTCTCATTCCAACTATCCTGATCTTCATAATCAGCTAAGATTTGTTCTTTCGCTTCAACATAAGCATTAAAGTCAATTAACGTCATAAACCAGTCTTTATTTAATAACTCGTTATAAAGACGTTCTAAACGTGTTTTATTGCCTAATTTCACCACGACAGGATTCAGAATAAAATCGACCGCTCTTTTAATCTCTTTGTCGTTTTCATAATACTCTTTTGAAACATAACCTGCTGTTTCATAAAGTTTAATAATACTTTCTGAATCTTTACCGAATGTATAGATATTTTCAGCACCAGCTAATTCTGCAATTTCAACATTAGCCCCATCCATTGTGCCTAAGGTTAACGCGCCATTAAGCATAAATTTCATATTACCTGTACCAGAAGCTTCTTTAGAGGCAAGTGAAATTTGTTCTGAAATATCAGTTGCTGGAATCAGTTTTTCCGCTACGCTCACATTATAGTTTTCCACCAAATGTACGTTTAAATACTTGTTCACTTTAGGATCATTATTGATTAACTCAGATAAACAAAGAATTAAGTGAATAATATCCTGTGCAATTACATAAGCAGGTGCCGCTTTTCCGCCAAAAATCACCGTAATTTTACGTTTTGGTAATTTACCCGCTTTAATTTCTAAGTATTTATGAATCACATAAAGCGCATTCATTTGTTGGCGTTTATATTCATGGAAACGCTTAATTTGCGTATCAATGATTGAATTTTCATCTAACTCAATACCTTTATTTTCTTTAAGGTACGCTTTTAGTGCTAATTTGTTTTCAAACTTAATTTTCGCTAATTGTTGATGAACCTTTTTATCATCTTTAAAGGCTAACAATTTCTCTAATTTCGTTGCATCATGCAAATACTCATCACCAATCAATTCTTTAATGTAAGCGGCTAATGGTTGGTTAGAAAACTCTAACCAACGACGGAAAGTAATGCCGTTTGTCTTATTGTTGAATTTTTCAGGATATAACGCATAGAACGCTTTAAGTTCTGAATTTTTCAAAATCTCCGTATGTAATGCTGCCACACCATTTACAGAATTTGAAAAGTGAATATCCATATGCGCCATATGCACACGTTTTTGTTTATCAATAATTTGTACTGCTGAATCTTTATATTCTGCACGCACTAATTTATCTAATTTCTTAATGATCACCACTAAATGTGGCACCACTTCATCTAGATAATCGAGTGGCCATTTTTCTAGCGCTTCAGCCAAAATCGTATGGTTGGTATAGCCCACCATATTACGTACGATTTCAACCGATTCTGCAAATTTAATCTGATGTTTTTCCGTTAATAAGCGAATTAATTCAGGAATCACCATTGAAGGATGTGTATCGTTGATCTGTACATACGCATAATCGGCTAAATCATGTAAGTTACTGCCACGCGCAATCGCCTCATCAATTAACAATTGTGCCGCATTTGATACCATGAAGTATTGTTGATAAATACGCAATAATTCCCCATTTTTATCTGAATCATCTGGGTAAAGGAATAAAGTCAGATTTTCTTCAATCGCAGTTTTATCAAACTCAATACCTTTCTTAATCAGTTTAGGATTCACTGATTTAATATCAAACAAATTGAGATAGTTCTTCGTGTCTTTCTTATAACCTAAAATATCAATACGATCTAATTTAGAGGTTAATGTAAATTTCTTAAATGGCACCTCATAGCTAATATCTGTTGGAATTAACCAAGAATTATCTTCAATCCAATCATTAGGTTCAGCATGTTGTTCATTCTTTTTAAAGACCTGTTTGAACAACCCATAATGATAATTTAAACCAACCCCCTCAGCATTTAAGCCAAGGGTAGACATGGAATCAATAAAACAAGAAGCCAAACGCCCTAAACCACCATTTCCTAAAGATGGTTCTGGCTCAATATCTTCAATATGGCTTAATGATTTACCCACACTTTCTAATTCCGCTTTGATATCTTGATACACACCAAGGTTAATCAGGTTATTAGAAAGTAATTTACCAATTAAGAATTCTGCAGAAATATAATAAACCTTACGTTTACCTGTGTTTTTAGGTTTATCTGCTGAGAGTGTTTTTACGTAATTTAATAATTGAATATAAGTTTCTTTATCGCTTAATTGTTCAAGCGATTTATTGGTTTCGTTTTTTACAAAGGTACTAAATTTCATCATTATTTTTCCTGATTCGCACGTTGATATAACGTGGTCATTTTTGCTAAAAAGTCTTTTTTATCTTGCGTTAAATCTGATTGCTGCATTCTCCATTGCCAGTTTCCACCAATTGTTGAAGGCACGTTCATTCTTGAACTCGCTGGCAAATCTAAAACATCTTGCATTGTGGCAATCGTGGTATTGCTAACCGTTGCAAAAAGCTGACGAATCATCGCTTGGCAAATCGATTCATCCTCATGGCGATGCGTATAATCATTGATATATTGCTGCTGTTGTTCAGTCAGGCTGTTATACCAACCATTGGTCACATCGTTATCATGTGTACCGGTATAAACAATGGAATGCGGGATGCAATAATGCGGGCTATCTAAGCTTTCTCCGCTGACATCTTCAAAACCAAATTGCAGGATCTTCATGCCTGGGTAATTACAATCTGCAAGCAATTTTCTGGCTTTGTCATCAATATTACCTAAATCTTCGGCAATAATCGGTAAATCGCCCAATTGCTCTTTAACGGCTTTAAATAAGTCATAACCTGGGCCTGGCTGCCAGCTACCATCTTTAGCGACCTCTGCTTTTCCGTCTACTTGCCAATAATCAGAGAAACCTTTGAAATGGTCGATACGTAGTACATCATAAATTTTGAAGCTTTCTTCAATGCGGTGAATCCACCAAGCGTAGCCTTGTTTTTTATGTTCTTCCCAAGCGTAAAGCGGATTGCCCCAAAGTTGTCCTGTTGCACTGAATTGATCGGCTGGGACCCCCGCGACAAAAAGCGGATTGCGTTCTTCATCTAATTGGAAGAGTTCTGGTTTTGTCCAAACCTCTACGCTATCTGCAGCCACGTAAATCGGCATATCACCGATAATCTTAATGCCTTTTTGATTCGCGTAATGTTTTAACTCGCTCCATTGTTTAAAGAAGAAATATTGCGTCACTTTAAAGTACTGAATTTGCTCCGCTAACATGGTGCGATATTTTTCCAATGCACTTGGATCTCGAGCCACAGCTTTTTTATCATCCCATTTTTGCAATGCTTGATTGCCAAAATGCTCTTTAATTGCCATAAACTCAGCAAAATCATCCAACCATAAACGATTGCTTTTCTCGAAGTGTTTGAAATCAGCTTGGAATGATTGATTCTCTAAAAAATTTTTCACGGCTATTTCTAAAATCGGACGGCGCGCGTAGAAGATACGTTCATAATCCACGCTAGTTGGATCATCACCAAAATTGACCGAAGCATAATCCGATTCTTTCAACAAGCCCATTTGAGTTAATAAATCAAAATCAATAAGATGAGTATTACCTGCAACCGCAGAGAAAGATTGATAAGGAGAATCACCATAACTGGTGGTAGTGAGTGGAAGAATTTGCCAATAAGTTTGTTTGGTTTCAACTAAAAAATCGACAAAATCATAAGCGGATTGCCCAAAACTACCAATCCCAAATGCATTTGGTAGTGAGGTAATGTGCATAAGAACACCACTTGAACGAGTAAGCATAATATCTCCTTTAGGACGTCATCATTTTTCGCTTATTCTAACCTAAACATATTTTAATGCAACAACATATACGTAAAAGTTTAAAACATTTTCGTAAAAGATTGGTTTTCATTAAAATTTATACGTATAACATTAAGGATTTTATGATATGCTATTAACACATTTATGGAGCGGCTGATAAAAGGATAAGAAATGAGCAAGTACAAGCAGGTCTATAACGAGATAAAAAGCCAAATTAATAATGGTAATTTAGCACCATTGCAAGAACTCCCGAGTGAAAATGAACTCATGCAAAGCTATGGTTTTTCCAAAGATACTATTCGAAAAGCGCTTTCTTTACTTGAAATCGATGGTTATATTCAAAAGCAACAAGGCAGAAATTCGATTGTTTTAAAGCATGATTTATCTAAACCACAAATGCTTTCCGAAATTAAAACCGTCAGCGAATTAAATAGTGCCTCAACACATCAAGTAAAAACCACATTAACCAGCTTGTATATTGTGCAAGGTGAAGAAGAATTGATGGATATCTTTAACGTCAATGATCAGATCGATTTCTATCGCATTGCTCGTCTGCGTGAAATTGATGGAGAGGCAGTTGAATATGAGGTTTCTTATTTTGATCGCCGCATCGTGCCGTTTATTAGCCGAGAAATCGCAGAACATTCTATTTATCACTATTTGGAAAACGAATTAAAATTAAAAATTAGTCACTCACAACGAAAAATTGTCTTTCGCTATGCAAACGAAGAAGAAAAAAAGGCAATTGATCTTGGTGAGTATGACATGGTTGTGAATGTGACGAGTACCACTTATTTGGCTGATGGTCGACCGTTTCAATATGGGAGTATTAGCTATCGACCAGATAAAATTGCATTTACATCAACAGCAAAACGACATGCCTAGTTTTTGTAAATGATAGGTTGTTATTTAAAAAATTCATAAAAAAAGTGCGGTCATTTTTAACCGCACTTTTTATTTAAGCTATTTTAACCAAAATTGTCCTTTGAAAATTTTTCCTAATGTCATCAGCACCAAACCGCTCATCATCACGTTAGCAAAGATAAATGCACCGTTTGCCAATCCGCTCAGTACGTTATGATGAACAAAAGAAACCGCCCCATTCGCTAAAGAAGCTAATCCGAATGAAAAAGCCCAGAACCCAATATTCAGTCCTTTTTCACTAATCCAAGGAAACAGGCGAATTAAAAAGAACATTTGTAAAAAACCGTATCCCCATAAGAGCTTAACGAAAAGATCGATCTCTCCCCCATTAAGCGATAAGTAAGCCGACGAGCCCACAAATGCTGGGGCAAGAATGATCCCCATTGTTGGACGAAATTGGGGTTCAATCTGCAACACGCGTAAACGTTGGAATAACACCGGTTCATAAATAATCCAAGCAATCATCCCTGCACCTAAGAACAAATAGCCTAAATCTTGATAGCCTAACAAGGCTAATGATGAGGCACTTGTAAAGTTAGTCGCCACAGAGGGCAAATAAAAAGGTGGCAGTGTCGATTTTTCCTCAAATGTGCCATCTTTCCATAACGCACTAATTCGCACTGAAGCAAACAATAATTGCCCAATTGTCCCGATCCAAATTAATCCCTCACCAATAAGAGGAAACCAGCGATACAGAACATCCCCGCTTAACATCGTTGTAATCGGTATTAATGCAAGAAAAGAAAAACGTATCGGACAACAATATTCATCTTGTACTTCTTGAGAGAAATAAATCATTTTATAAATATAGAGCAAGACGAAAAGTGCCCATACTGAAACAGACGTTATGCCAATAATATCACTCACATTTAGAGAAAAAGAGAGCGTATCGCCCATATGCAACCAGGCTAAAGATAAAGCGCTTAAACCTAATGGAATCGCAAAATAGCCTGTTGGTAATGGAAATGGTCGTTTATCAGTCATTATTATTCTCCTAAAAATTGATACCTTATAAGATTACCTCTAAATGCATGAATATTGATGTGGATTTATCTCAAAGACTAGAATAAAAATCTCATTTCTCTAGATGAAAGAAAGGGCTAATAAACATTAGCCCTAAATTGAATTTATATATTTTGGATTATTTGCAGATCACTTCTAATCCGCCCATGTAAGGACGTAATACTTCTGGCACCGTAATTGAGCCGTCTGCATTTTGGTAGTTCTCAAGCACGGCTACTAAAGTACGACCGACTGCTAAACCAGAACCATTTAATGTGTGTACTAAGCGAGTTTTCTTATCCCCTTTCGCTTTACAACGTGCTTGCATACGACGGGCTTGGAAATCCCACATATTTGAGCAAGAAGAAATCTCACGATAAGTATTTTGTGCAGGCACCCACACTTCTAAGTCGTAAGTTTTGCAAGAACCAAAGCCCATATCACCAGTACAAAGTAATACTTTACGATATGGTAAATTTAAAAGTTGTAATACTTTTTCTGCATGGCCTGTTAATTCTTCAAGCGCTTCCATAGATTTATCTGGATCAACGATTTGTACCATTTCCACTTTATCGAATTGGTGCATACGAATTAAACCACGGGTATCACGACCATATGATCCCGCTTCAGAACGGAAACATGGTGTATGTGCGGTCATTTTGATTGGCAAATCTGCTTCATCAACAATCACATCACGTACAAGGTTAGTAACCGGCACTTCCGCTGTTGGAATTAATGCGTAAGGTTGTTCGCCTTCTAGCGCTAAAGTATGGAATAAGTCTTCACCGAATTTTGGTAATTGACCTGTCCCATAAAGGGTCGCATGGTTAACTAAATAAGGCACATAGGTTTCTAAATAACCATGTTGTTCGGTATGAAGATCTAACATGAATTGTGCTAATGCACGGTGCATTTTAGCAATTTGACCTTTCATTACCGCAAAACGCGCACCTGCTAATTTAGCCCCTGCAGCAAAATCTAAACCATTGGCATCTTCACCTAATGACACGTGATCTTTGATATCAAAATCAAATGTACGCGGTGTACCCCAACGTAAAATTTCTTTATTTTCAGTATCATCTTTACCTAATGGCACTTCATCTGCTGGAAGGTTTGGAATGCTTAACGCGATTTGATTGATTTCTGCTAACACAGCATCAAGTTGAGTTTTCGCTTCGTTTAGCTGTTCGCCCATGTTATCCACTTCAGCCAATAATGGTGCAATGTCTTCACCACGTGCTTTTGCCGCACCAATGGCTTTGGAACGCGCGTTACGCTCTGCTTGTAATGTTTCAGTTTTTACTTGTAAATCTTTGCGTTGTTCTTCTAATGCGGTAAGTTTTTCCGTATCAAGAATAAAGTTACGTTTTACTTTTAATTTTTCTGCTACTTCAGCCAGATTATTACGGAGTAAATTTGGATCGATCATTGGAATTCCCTATTTTTCATTATGAAACAGATACCTTTATTCTAGCGTGCTTTGAGCAAATAAACCAGTTAAAAGCCTGATTTTTCTTTTATTAACCTCTTCAAAAACATCCAATTTTATGGCCGCACTTTGCCATGATTTAATTTTGTGATCTCTGTCAAATTCTGAGAATGAGGCACTAGAAACAGCAAAAAAAAGTTCTATAATAAAAATGAACGTTAACCAAGAGGAGTAACCTATGTTTCCTGAATTTCGCGATTTAATCACTAAGCTTAAAAACAAAGATGCTTATTTTGATCGCTTGTTTGAAAAACACAATGTGTTAGACCAAGAGATCAAAAATAAGATTGATAACATAGAACTCGCTACTCATACGGAAATTGAGAACTTGAAAAAAGAAAAATTACGGATTAAAGACGAGCTCTATCAATACTTGAAAAAGAAAGCAGCTGAGTAATTGGTTTAATGTGAAGACAAAGTGCGGTGAAATTTACCGCACTTTTTTGTTTTAAGCGGTTTTGTTTTTTTGAGAGCCTAGATAAATCGCCACTAATGTCAGCACTGCCCCCGCCCATTGCCAATGATTGATGGGCTTATCCAAGCCAAAATAATCAATCACAAGCGCCACCACCGGCTCAGAAAGAAGCAACAAACCCGTTAAACCTAACGATAAATAAGGAATAGTATAAGCAATCATGCCCCAGGCGACACATTGCATCACTGCACCATAAATAAACACCAATCCCCAATCGGTGAAAGTGGTGGGATAAAGATTATCAGAATTAAAAATTAGCGAAGGAATAATTAAGACAATCGCACCACTTAAACTCAAAATAAACATTAACGAAAATAAAGCGGTGGGTTCTTCTTCGTGCACTTTTTTAATCATAATCATTGAAGCGGCAAGCATGCCTGCCGAAATGAGCCCAATGATAATGCCATACATGCCGTCAAAATTATGTTGTAACTCTTCCCCTGAGATTAAGACTACACCCGCAACCGCTAAAAAAAGGCTTAACATTTGTAATTTCGTTTGGCGTTCACCAAAGAAAAAATAGCCAATTGCGGCCAAAAAGAAAATCTGCAAGCTATTCAGCAATGTTGAAATACCCGGCCCTACGGCATATACACTTTCATGCCAAAAGGATAAATCAAAGGCTAAAAAGATGCCGGCTAATGTGGCATACATCATCGCTTTACGGCTTTTAGGGAAACGCTGTCTTTTTAATTTTATTAAGAACCAGAAAATAAAAGAGGCAATAAGTAAACGCCAAAATGCAATGGCATAACCACCCACGGGCACAAACTTAACAATCAGGCTTCCTAAACCAAATAGCACGCAGCCCACGACTAACATCGGGGCGGCGTAAGATTTTATTTTATCCATTAAATAAACATTGCCCAGACAGCCAAACTCGCCGCCATAAAGAATAAAATGAGTAAGCTGTTATAACTGAGTTTCCATTTATTAACACTGTGCAAAAGCAATACCCCTGCTATTACTAAATGAAGAACAAAATAAATACCGTATGCGAAAACACCATCAAAACTGACCGCACTTACACCTTGATAAATAATAAAGATCAGTACTGCCAAGGCATTTAGCGCAAGCAATAAAATCATCAATAATGGCTGTAATGCAATAAAACCTTGTAAACGATTACGAGAAACAGATAAACATAAATTCGCTAACAATACACCCATCACCGCTTGTGCCAATGGATTATATTGCACGAAATTTGATATTGGATTGCCAAAGAAAATCATCAAATAGGCAATTACACCCAATCCACTCACCAACGATGCCATTAAGAGAAAACCACGACGAGCCGATTCATCTTTAGGTTGTTTCCACACTGCATATACGGCAGATAACCCGCATAAGCTGACAATATCAGTCATCACGTAATGATGTGGTGAGGCTAAGCTAATTCCAAGCCAAACTAACCAATAAAGTGCAAAACAGACATTTGCTTTGATTAAACGTCCACGTTGTCCTGGACAAATTTCGCCTTTAATAAACGCAACTAAACAAAGTAACTGCGCAATCAGCACACCAAAGGCTAAATGAGGAATCAGTTTTTCAGCAGATTGCAAAGACTCTGCAAAAAATTCAATAATTAATAGCAACCCAATTGGCAAGAGAGCAAGAAATGCGGCTAAGGGTTTGGATTGTTCTTCTGACATAAGATTCTCGATTAGAAAAAGAAGGCGTCATTATGCCAAAATTTACAGCTTTTTTTAATGGCTTTCGTGCATTTTGACTCATTCCCTTTTAAAATAAGTAAAATTGTAACCGCACTTTAGGAACCACAAAAAAATGCTATTAAGCGTACTTTATATTATTGGAATAACTGCCGAAGGAATTACCGGCGCATTAGCCGCTGGACGAGAAAAAATGGATATTTTTGGGGTAATTATTATTGCCTGCGTGACGGCGATTGGCGGCGGTTCGGTACGCGATGTTCTACTTGGGCACTACCCGCTTGGCTGGGTTAAACATCCTGAATATTTCATTATGGTGGCTGGTGCAGCGGTATTAACCGTTTTTATCGCCCCCTTCATCAAACATTTCATGCGCTACTTCCGCACGATTTTCTTGGTGTTAGATGCCTTGGGATTAATCGTGTATTCCATTATCGGTGCGCAGATTGCCATTGATATGGGTTATGGCTTTACCGTGACATCCATTGCTGCAACCGTGACAGGTGCATTTGGTGGTGTGTTGCGTGATTTACTCTGTAACCGCATTCCCCTTGTATTCCAAAAAGAACTTTACGCCAGCGTGTCATTCTTCTCTGCCGCTATGTATATGGCATTACAACACCTTCAAGTAGAACACACGCTTTCAATTTTACTCACGTTATTCAGTGGTTTTGCATTACGCTTACTTGCAGTTCGATTTGGTTGGGGATTACCTGTTTTCGATTTCCAAGAGCAAGAAGAGGAAACAAATGATAAATTACCGAAGAAAACGAAATAGAAATAATGGATAAGATGTAAATTTAGATTTCTCTAATTAAAGAGATAGTATGATGGGTCATAAGATAAAAGCATTTAAAAATTTCTTAAAAACCAAACACATTTTATGTTCTAACACTTTGATTGCACAATGCTAAAACCCCAGACTCACGAACTACTAAGAATTCAAGGCTACAATATCTAATGGAGGTGTTTGGGGCACTATCTGAGCCAAATAACCATCCCCAAGCAAAAACACTTTTGTTGATAATGCAGATATATCATCTATTTTTTCTAAAGCTAAGAATAAATTAGTTTTAAAGATAGGTACTCCATTTATATCGGCTAAAACATAAACTTCTGAAGATTTAAGTTTTTCTTCAACCAATTTAATCAATTTATCAAATTTTAAAGTAACAACACCTTCCTTTAATTTATCTATATTTCCATACTCAAATGGATATTTATAAAAAATATTTAGAACCTCTTTCTCTTCTTCCTCTGTCAGGAGACTAAAATCGTCTGAAAGAGCTTCTATACACTCATCAAATAATGTCATACTAGCCTTTATTTTATTGTTTAAGAAAAATTAACTCTTAAGTTCTTCATCAAGAATAGAATAGAAATATTTATCTTCATTACAAAATTCGAGGAAACGCTCCGCTAAAGATGTGTCATCTGTAAGAGAGATACAGCCATAACCAATATCATCATGTGGATAAAGTGCAATTCCTAACTTAGGATTAATTAAAAAACAAATACCACCACAAACTTTTCCAAAATAAAAAGCAATGACCAACTCACAATACAAGAAGATCTTATTGGAATCAAAATGCATGTTAAATATACTTATTGGAGGTTGTGGCTCATTTTTCAAATCGATTGATTCAAAATAATCTTCATAAACACCAGTATACTCATTTAAGAAATTACTCTTCTTGGCTTCTTCATATAAACTCAAGTATTCTTCTAAATAGCCAGATTGTTTTAATTCATCATCTACCTCTGAATTATCATCATATACTAGAGCACTAATAAGGAAAAAACCGTCCAAATCTTCAGAAAAAAATCTTTCAAGCAATTTAGAAGCTCTTTTTATGTTAGCCGTATCACCTAAATCATTTGCTCCAAAGTAACCCACCCATTTGTTACTTCTCGAAAATCCATTAAAGTCGATATTTCTAAAACATAATGAATTATTTATTGGCAATTTTGATAGTTTTTTCATATTTTATCTCCCAAACTATTCGTCATGTTTTTTCAAAAGTTTTATTGTTGTCTATTTTACAACTGTAAATAGTACTATCTGTAGAACCTGTAAATTTTAAATACTTCCCTACGTCATAAAGTCGGGCAAATCATAACCCATTCACACCGAATTCACAAAATCCTTAAATTTAATCATTTCACCGTGCTCATTTTTACGATAAGCTACACCATATTTTGTTGCAATAACAAGGGATTCGATATGTTAGAACAAATGGGCAAGCAGGCCAAAGATGCAGCCTTTATTTTAGCGCAGTTAAACACCACTGAAAAAAATCATGCACTCAGTATTATTGCGGATCAATTAGAACAACAAGCGGAGCGTATTCTTGCTGCAAACCAAAAAGATATTGAAGTCGCAAAACAAAATGGCTTATCTGAAGCCTTAATTGATCGCCTTTTATTAACCGAAGATCGTCTAAAAGGCATTGCGAATGATGTGCGCCATGTGATTTCGCTCGCCGATCCAGTGGGTAAAATCATTGATGGGTGCACCTTGGATAGCGGATTAAAGATCGAACGAGTTCGTACTCCGCTTGGTGTAATTGGAACCATTTACGAAGCACGTCCCAATGTCACCATTGATGTAGCAAGCCTTTGCTTAAAAACCGGTAATGCCGTGATTTTACGGGGCGGAAAGGAAACACAACATTCCAACCAAATTTTAGTAGAAGTGGTACAAAATGCCCTTGAACAAGCAGGATTACCACGCCATGCAGTCCAAGCCATTACGGATCCGAATCGTGAACTTGTGATGCAACTGCTTAAATTGGATCGCTATGTGGATATGATTATTCCTCGCGGGGGCGCCGGTTTACATGAGCTTTGTAAACAACATTCTACTATTCCGGTGATTGTCGGTGGTGTGGGCGTTTGCCATCTTTTTGTGGAAGAAAGTGCTGACCAAGAAAAAGCCCTTGCAGTGATTGCTAATGCAAAATGCCAACGTCCAAGCACATGTAATACGTTGGAAACGCTTTTAGTTCAACGCTCGATTGCAGAAACCTTCCTACCAAAACTCGCGAAATATTTAGCTGAGAAAAAAGTGAAATTCCATGCAAAATCGACCGCACTTTCTATTCTTCAAGCTGCAAATGTCGATGTGCAAGAAGTGACTGAACAAGCACTACGCCAAGAATGGGGCTCATTGGATCTCAATGTTGTGGTCGTTGAAGATATGGATGCGGCAATTGCTCATATTCGTGAATATGGCACGCAACATTCAGAAAGTATCTTGACGGAAAATCAACGACTAGCCACTCAATTTATCAATCAAGTAGATGCGGCAGCCGTGTATGTTAATGCAAGTACTCGATTCACCGATGGCGGACAATTTGGTTTAGGTGCAGAAGTGGCGGTAAGTACTCAAAAACTTCATGCTCGAGGCCCAATGGGATTAGAAGCCTTAACCAGCTATAAATGGGTTTGTGTTGGCGATTACACTTCTCGCAAATAATCTGTTCCATCCATAAAAAAACCGCACCTTGAAACAATCAAAGTGCGGTTATTTTTTATCTCGTTTTTAGTGTTTACCGAATAATTTCATCGCGGGCAATACAATCGCACAAGCAATCGCGCCTACAATCACACCCACGACTAACGTTGCCACATTACCTAATAAGCCATCTGCTAATTGATAATCAGCGAGCAAATGATGAATGAAATCCACATTATGTACAAAAATACCGCCACCGACTAAGAACATCGCAAGCGTACCGATAAAACTAAGTGAACGCATAAATTTTGGCATAATCACTAAAATTGCATTCCCGATTGACTTCGCCACACCACCTTTTTTGATAAGGTATAAACCGAAATCATCCGCTCTAACAATCAATGCGACCAAGCCATAAACAAAAATAGTAATTCCGATACCGACTATCGAAAGAGAAATGATGCGAGTGAGCAAGCTCGCTTCGGTTAATTCGCCCAATGCAATAATAATAATTTCAGCAGAAAGAATAAAATCCGTACGAATTGCCCCTTTAATTTTAGCGGCTTCATTAAAGGTTGTTTTTTCTTCGTGCTCTTCATGGGCAATAAATTTATGCAGAATTTTCTCTACACCTTCAAAACATAAATATGCCCCACCAATCATCAGAAGTGGCACGATCAACCAAGGTAAAAATGCAGAAAGCAGTAAAGCAATTGGAATTAAAATGACTTTATTGACTAACGATCCTTTGGTTACTGCCCAAACAATGGGTAATTCACGCTCGGAAGATGCCCCTGTTACCTGATTAGCATTTAAGGCTAAGTCATCACCTACTACACCAACGGTTTTCTTGGCTGCTATTTTGGTCATCAAGGCGACATCATCAAGAATCGATGCAATGTCATCAATAAGAGTAAAAAGAGAGCTAAACGCCATATTTTTCCTTTATAAAGTTAAAATTTAGAGAAATGAGTTTTAGACTGGTCGAATGCTTTCAACATCCAACTTCGCATCAAACTCTTTTTGTAATAAAAGCAGTTTTTTATCTTGCTGTAAATCCGTACGTGCCTGTTCACGCAACTCCTGATAAACTTTTTTGCGGTAATCCATCGGGGTTAAAACAGCGGAATCTTCAACAAAAATCGACAATTTGACTGGTTTTTCATATAAACGTTCAAGATGATCCACTAAATTTTTAACATTTCGATCTTGTTTTAAATGGGCTTTTTCAGAATGAAGCCCGAGTTGAAGCTCATCTTCGGTTTGCGACTTAATAAAGCAATTTAATGCCAACTCTTTTGAGAAACCAGTCACGCCAGAGCGTTCAACGATATCCGTCCAAGGATCTTGTTTTTGCGTAATTTGAATAATTTTCTCACGCAATTCTGGTGTCACATCTTTTAAAATCGCCTGTTTGATATCAGAAGGTCGCACACCGCTATCCACTTTAGCTAAATCCGGATTACTCCACTCCCAACGGTAAGTTTCCGCATCCAGAATTTCCTGCTCTTCCGCATCCATTTCAGCATTGTCATCAATGGTATTTTCAACTGTCTCAACACTTTGCTTTAACGCTTCTGCTTGTTGAGTAATTGGATTTGACACTGCTGCTTTCGTTTGCGTAGCTTTCGTTTGCGCAGCTTTCGGTGGTGTCATCTCTCGCACAGGAAGTGCGGTCATTTTTGGCGAATTTTTTTGCTCATCTAACGCTTGGAGATGATGCAAGGTTTCTTCTACGGCGGCTTGCTGTTCATCATGATGATGTTGGCGCTCTGATTGCTCAATTTGCGTTAATTGATTCAATGCTTCTAGCGCAGCAAGGCTAGCTAAATTCAATGAAGATGTGGTTTGAGTGGAAACAGGTTGAGAAGGTGAAGAATGCACAACCGCCGATTGAGCCATCGGCTTTTGCGCTTGTGCAGAATAATTTGCTTTGATATTTTGCGACAGCACTGGCATATCTACATAATCAGAAACGGGCTGATTTTCAACCGCACTTTTCTGTGTATTTTGTTCAGGGGATAGCCCGCCTTGTTTAGGCGTTTGTGCTGCCGTAAGGAACTTTGGGTGGAATGCCAATGCCCTCAATAATGTCATTTCTGCGCCAATTCGACGATTTGGTGCGGAGGCCAATTCTTTTCGACCCGATACAATCACTTGATAGAAGAATTGTACGTCTTCCGGTGAAATATGTTTGGCTAGAAAACCAAGATGATCGTTTTCGTCCATAGCATTTTTAGCGAGTAACTGCATTAATGCAATTTGATGTAATTTCTCAGCCGTCTCTGCCAATAATTCATCCCAATCGCCCGCTTTTTCTGCCACCGTTTGGATGGTTTTCATTAAACGCTCACCGTTACCTTGGTGTAAGGCGTAAATGATTTCAATCGGTTGGTCTTCATCTAACAGCCCAAGCATGGTATTCACCACATCGGTGGAAACTTTACCGTTGCCCATGGCAATGGCTTGATCCGTTAAACTTAAGCTATCACGAATACTACCTTGTGCCGCTTTGGCTAATTTATCTAATGCGGGCGCATCAAAAGGAATATTTTCGGCAGTAAGCACGCGATTAAGATGTGCTGAAATTTGCGGTTCATCTAATGCTTTAAGATGAAATTGCATACAACGGGATAAAATCGTAATTGGCAATTTTTGTGGATCCGTTGTAGCCAATAAGAATTTCACATATTCAGGTGGTTCTTCCAAGGTTTTTAACAACGCATTGAAAGAATGGCGGGAAAGCATATGGACTTCATCGATGAGATAGACTTTATAACGCCCCACTACCGGCTTATATTGCACATTGTCTAATAGCTCACGCGTATCTTCTACTTTAGTACGAGAAGCCGCATCGATTTCAATTAAATCAATAAAGTTGCCCGCTTCGATCGCTTTGCAGTTTTCACATTCACCACAAGGATCGGCAGTAATACCATTTACGCAGTTCAAGCCCTTCGCAAATAAACGAGCAATAGAGGTTTTACCCACGCCACGGGTGCCGGAAAATAAATAAGCATGATGCAAACGGTTTTCTTTTAAACCGTTTTCCAAAGCAGTGAGCACATGGCTTTGCCCCACTACTTCAGAAAAGTTTTTTGGTCGCCATTTTCTGGCCAAAACTTGGTAGCTCATCGCATCCCTTTAAAAATTAATGGCCTTCAAAATTTACTAAGGTGTAGCAATCAATGCCTAAATCACGTAAGCGTTTTTCGCCCCCTAATTCTGGCAAATTAATCACAAAAGCAGCATGTTTCACTTCACCACCTAAACGTTGAACTAATTTCACGGTAGCTTCAACTGTTCCACCCGTTGCTAACAAGTCATCAATGATTAACACATTATCACCTTGCGAAATGGCATCAGTGTGCAATTCAAGGGTGTCTTGACCGTATTCTAATTGATAAGACTGTGCAATCACTTCACGAGGTAATTTGCCCGGTTTACGAACTGGGATAAATGGCAAGCCTAATGCTAATGCAACTGGCGCACCAAAAATAAATCCACGAGACTCAGTACCAATTACTTTTGTGAGTCCTTGATCTTTATACTTTTCAACGATCAAATCGATTGTGGCTTTAAAAGCCTCAGGCACTTCAAGTAAGCTCGTGATATCACGGAAAATAATGCCTTCTTTTGGATGATTTGGGATAGATTTGATAGAAGATTTGATTAATTCAAGTTGTTTGTTCATAAATAATTGCTCAAAAAAGAGTAAGAAAAAATCCTGTTTTTAGGCTCGCATTCTAGCATATAAAAATGCAAAAGTGCGGTGAATTTTGACCGCACTTTTGTAAATAAAATGAATTAATCTGGGTAAATATCTTCCCCGTCTTTTCGAGTACGAAGAAGCTGTAAAATCCAGACATATTGTTCGGGTGTTGGCGTGACGAAATACTCTATTTCTTCGTTCATCGCACGGGCCGATTGCTCAGGATCGTCGCTTAATTGCATCGGTGGGCGAATTTCCATTTCATATTTCCCACTCTTGGCGTTATAGCGAGGGAACATTGGAATAACCACCGCTTTCGCTAATTTTGCCATTTTGTTTAACCCAGGAAGCGTTGCCTTATAAGTAGCAAAGAAATCCACAAAGACACTTTGCTCAGCACCAAAATCTTCATCAGGAAGATAATAGCCCATTTGACCTTGTTTGATATGTGCTAAAAATGGCTTAATACCATTTTGGCGAGCATGCATTTTGCCACCAAAACGTTGACGCGCTAAAGTCCATAACCAATCCACCAACGGATTTCGGTGCGGGTTATACATTGACGTCATCGGCATGCCGTGTGTATGCAAAATAATGCCTGAGGCATCTATCGCCCAACCATGTGGCACCATCAAAATGATGTTATGCCCTTCTTCTTTGGCTTGTTTGATATGCTCAAGACCAATGAATTCACTGCGTTTTTGTAAATGTTTTTTAGAACGAATGGCAATTTCACCAATACCAAGCATGACTTGTGCGACCGTCACAAACATCTCTTCAATCACTTTATCACGCTGCTCAGCCGTCCAATCTGGGAAACAGAGTTTCAAATTAATCTCGGCACGAATACGTGGTTTACCGATTTTTTTCGTCAGCGCACGAGCCAGTTTCTCGGCCATTTTATCACGTAAACGAAATGGTACAAAAGCCAATAACAAAAGCACAAAAATACCGAGCCAAATGCCCCAATTTTTAGGGTGCAAATATGACCATGAAAAATGCGGTTCATAGCCTGTTCGAGCCGTAATACGTAATTTTTTTTGAGAATCTGTCATAATCAATCATTAAAAATGAAACCAACCTTGATCATACGCCATTTTTATCGTCATGATAAATGACACTATCACCACCATCGGTCTAATCAGTTGTTTGCCTTTTGCCATCACCATTTTAGCTCCTAAATTGGCACCTATCAGGCTTCCTGCCATCATCACTAAACCGACAGTCCAAATCACATGACCACCAATTAGGAAAAAAATTAATGAGGCTAAATTTGAGGTTAAATTCATCACTTTCGCATGGGCGGTCGCTTTGGTTAAGTTAAATCCAAGTAGTGTCACACAAGCTAGGTTCATTAATGAACCCGTCCCTGGCCCGAAAAAGCCGTCATAAAAACCCAGTAATGAACCAAAACATAACGCAAAAACAGCGTAAGAAATTCGTTGTTTACGATCACTTTCGCCCAATTTAGGCGTAAATAAAAAGTATAGACCTATCGCTAAAATGAGAAATGGAAGCCCTTTTTTAATTAATGACGCATCTAAACTTTGAATAAGCAAGGTACCAATCACCGAGCCGATAAAAATCACCAGTAAGATGAAAGAAAACTCCGATAAATTGACTGCTCTTTTACGCAAAAAGTAAATACTTGCCGACAACGCACCGCCAAATGCTTGTAATTTATTTGTGCCTAATGCCATTGCTGGTGGCATACCTGTCATTAATAAGGCAGGGATTGTAATTAAGCCTCCGCCACCCGCTATCGCATCAATAAATGCGGCAATAAAGGCAGCAGCAAAAAGCATGGCTAATATATCAATCCCCAACTCCATGATTTAACTCCTACTCTAACCATTCGCTACTATTTGGCGAACTCAACACTTGTTGGCACAAGAACGGTTCTGGCGGTGTCACTTTTGGTTTAGAAGAGCCTGAACCTGGTTTTGCGGGTTCAAACCAAGAATAAAGTTCATCACCACATCCATCACCTGCTGGTACCGGTGCTTGATCTTCACAATAAGCGGCATCTTTCGGACAAGCAATACGCACGTGGAAATGCGAATCATGTCCAAACCATGGACGAATTTTGTGTAACCAAGCCCGATCATCTCCTGCAGTTTGACAAAGTTTTAATTTAATCGCGGGGTTCACAAAAATACGGGTGACTTTTGGATCTTGCGCAGCCAATTTAATTAGCGTTGCATGATTGTTATTCCACACATTTTCATCAACACGTTGTGTTTGACGGTTCACCACAAGCAAGCCTTTTCCATCAGAATTTAACGCTTCACTGTCTGTCATGGTGCCCATACGCAACCAAATATCCGCATCTAATCCCATTTGATGGCTTGCATGCCCTGTTAAAAAGCGACCGCCACCAGGCATAGCAATATCTCCCACTAACATCGTTGGTAAGCCTGCTGACTTCGCTTTTTGTCCAAGACGCTGTAAGTAAGCAATCATATCCGGATGACCATAATAGCGATTTTTATTCATACGAATGACTTGGTACCCCTCACCTTTATAAGGCAATGGCTCCGCGCCGATAATACAACCATTCGAATAGCTACCAATAGGATTCGCTTTACCGTCTGTTGCTGGAATTGGACGTTTAATTCGTTGCCAGTCTTGTGGCGAGGCCGTTGTTTGTAGCGAGAAAAAAACACTCCCTAAAACAACCGCACTTGAAAGTAATTTTGCTAAAGATTTATTCATAAGATTTCCTAAACGAATGACCTTATCTTCAATAAAAGAAAAAATAAGCTTAATTTAAAAGAGTTATCTGCATTGCGCCTTAAAACGCAATAAATGGTCGAGTAACACAATCGCGACCATTGCCTCTGCGATGGGTACTGCTCGAATACCGACACAAGGATCATGACGGCCTTTTGTCACGACTTCAACGGGCTCACCTTCTAAATTAATCGAGCGTCCAGGAATGGTAATACTGGATGTCGGTTTTAGTGCAATGGTCGCAATAATTGGCTGACCAGAGCTAATGCCCCCTAAAATACCGCCAGCATGGTTGCTTTCAAAACCATTTGGTGTCATTTCATCACGATGTTCACTTCCACGCTGTTCAACCACGGCAAAACCATCGCCAATTTCTACACCTTTAACGGCATTAATTCCCATTAACGCATGGGCTAAATCGGCATCAAGTCTATCAAAAACAGGCTCACCTAAACCAACAGGGACATTCTCTGCAATCACCGTTAGTTTGGCACCAATCGAATCGCCTTCTTTTTTCAATTCACGGATTAATTTATCAAATTTTTCAACCGCACTTTCATCCGGACAGAAAAATGGATTACTACTCACTTTATCCCAATCAATTTTGCCGACAGTTTGAGGCGCAATCTTCACTTCGCCGATTTGGCTTAAAAAACCACGCACTTCAATGCCAAACTGCTCACGTAAATATTTCTTCGCAATCGCACCCGCAGCAACACGCATGGCGGTTTCTCGTGCAGAAGAACGACCACCACCGCGATAATCACGAATACCGTATTTTTGTTGATAGGTAAAATCTGCATGCCCTGGACGGAAACGATCTTTGATATCGCCATAATCTTGTGAACGTTGATCACCATTTTTAATGATCATTCCAATGCTGGTACCCGTTGTTTTACCCTCAAATACCCCTGATAAAATCTGCACTTCATCGTCTTCACGACGCGGTGTGGTATAGCGTGATGTACCCGGTTTACGACGATCTAAATCAGGTTGAATATCGGCTTCCGATAATTCAAGATTCGGCGGTACGCCATCTACGATACAGCCTAATGCAATACCGTGAGACTCTCCAAAGGTCGTCACACGAAAAAGTTGTCCGATAGTATTCCCTGCCATATTTTCTCTCTTTAATTAATGATTTTTGGCTAATTTCGCCACATCAATAAATGGAATTTCTTCGCCAGTATCTTTATTCTTAATAAAGATATCTAATTGATTGAATGCAATATCAATATTATTTTCTGCAAATAACTCATTCACACGGCGATTGAGTGCATCAAGCGTATCATTTCGCTCAGACACTTGCCCAACATAAACACGTAGTTCGTGATCTAAGGTACTCGCACCAAAGGTTAAAAATAGCGCTCTTGGTTCTGGATCTTTTAAGATGTTTGGTTGCTCATTTGCAGCTTGTAATAATAAACGTTTCACCAGTTCTAAATCTGATCCATAAGCCACGCCAACTGACACCACTAAACGAGTAACGGTATTAGATAATGCCCAGTTAGTCACTTGTCCAGTAACAAAAGATTTATTTGGCACAATTACTTCTTTTCGATCCGGATCAATCATGGTAATAGCGCGAATACGGATTTTTGCCACCGTACCCGTTACATCATTGATGGTTACGGTATCGCCCACACGAATTGGACGTTCAAATAATAAAATGATACCGGAAACAAAGTTCGCAAAAATTTCCTGCATACCAAAACCGAGACCAACGGAAAGAGCGGCAAATAACCACTGTAATTTAGACCATGACATTCCGAGCGTTGAAAATGCCCATGCGCCACCCACTGCAACCAAGATATAGGTTAATAATGTTGTAATGGTATAAGGCGTACCTTGCGAAAGTTTCACTCGCGAGAAGAGCAATATTTCTAAAATACCTTGAATGTTACGCACTAAAATATAGGTAATCACAACAATGATTAACGCAACAATCAAGTTAAAGAGTGAAATCGTTTCTGTCACCACGCCTGCTTCAGTCGTTGAGGTTTGTTGCCACAAAGTAATATCACGCAAATAACTTACAACTGTAACTAAATCTGACCATACATAATAGAAGATGGCAAAAAGTGCGGTCCAAATAAAGAGATCGGCAAAGCGTAGTAACTGGCTACGTACTTCATTTAAGGCTAATCCCTCTTCTTGTTCGGTAATCACGACCACATCATCAGAGGCTGAAGCATCATTTGAATCCGGTTGTTTTTGCTGGCGTTTCTCTTGTAAACGACGATAAGCTAAACGTCTTGATGCTACTGTGACACCACGATAAATTGTATGACGCACCAACGACCACACAACCCATGCAATATAAGTATTAATAATATGTGTAATTAAATTTAAGGCGGTGTAGTAATACCCTAAAGCAATTAACGCAATTAAAACAACAGGTACCAATTGCAATAAGATTCGCACGATCTTGAAAATGGTTCTATCACGCTTATCTGTTGTCGTTGAACTCAAGGATTTTTCTGTACGAACAAAACGTGGTGCAATAATCACAATACAGAAAAGCAAAGCAACAATCGTATTAATTTCGCCGAGGATGTCATTGGCTAAGCCGGTATCCATGACATTACTGAAAATTGATGTATTTAGTAATAACACAACAGAAACAATAATACGTTTCGTGACATCTTGTAGGCTAGCTGCACTCTCTTTAGCAAAACCAAAGTGGCGCACTAAAATACCATTCGGACGAAGAATAGCTAAAATAAAGCTAAAGAACCACCAATAGCCCGCCATACTGAGCGACCACTCCCAAAACTCTTGTGGATTTTTCACGAAGAAAAAGCCTAAAAGTTGGCAAGCCGCTAAGAACCAAAGGGTACCTGATAAAGATAAAAGTGCAGTATAAAATAACGCAAGTGGTGTATGCCATTGGCTATCCGAACGAAGCGTATTTATTTCGCCATTAATCACGCTCAAACGTTGTTTAATCGATTCTTTAAATTTGAAAATCAACCCACCAATCACAAACAAAATAAAGACATAAGTGAGTAAATACGGCAAATTATCAAAGTTTGTTGGGAAGCCGATTTTCTTTCCAATACCATCAAGTTGTGCCTTGAGTGACATTGGCAGTTTTTTGATCCAATCTAAATTAATTGGATTATTACTTTTTACCCAGAAACTTTGTTGATCGAGTTTAGACTGAATTTGATCACTGATTTGAGTAATCTGTTGTTGGGTTAACTCTAAGGAAATCGCCAAATTTAACTGATTATTCAATGACTTAATCAAATCAGAAGCCACTTTTCGACGTTCTGTCAATAAATTCGTTAATTGTGCTTTTTCCGCCGGTGTAAACGATTTGTTTTCATCCTGCTCTATTTTACTGATGTAGGCATCAATATCATAAAGCTCATTACGTTTTTGCGTGATATCAAAGATCTGTACACGTAAATCTGCAATTTGTTTTGAAAGACCTTGAATATTTAAATTGGTCGGTAATTTTTGTTTTTGTTGCTGAATAATGCGAGAAAGTACCAACGTGCCTTGTAACGCACTGATTTGCTCATCAATGGTACGTTGTGTCTGCGTTAAGTTATCCAAGACATTTCGCATGCGTAGTTCATCTTGCGTTAATGTATTGGTTTTCTCTGTTTGCTCAAGTAAATATTGGCTAAGTTGCGAATTTAAATCTAACTCTTTCTGGATCAGCGGATTTTGCTCAATGCTTTGGCTTTGTTGCTGTGCTTGCTCAACTTGGTTTTGTGTTTTAGCCAAATTCTTTTGATTAATCGCTTCTTGAATGGCTGCAATTTGTTGCTGCAATGCTTGAACACGAGTATTTAATAGTTCATATCGGCTTTGATAAAGCACTGTCAATTGATCGCTATTTTTTAATAGCACTTGATTATAGATATTTTTTAGCTCAATCAGTTGCAATTCCAGCTGAATTTGTTGTTTTAACAGTGCACTTGTCGTTGGATCAGCTAATTTCTGATTCAATTCTTGCGTACGTTTAACATTGTCTGTTAAGGCTGTTTGAGCACGTTCAGACACTGAGCTCTGCCCTGCTAGTTGTGTATTCACCGCACTTAAGGCAGATTGCGCATCTTGTTGTTGATTAGTCAGTTTCTCAACCTGAGCCTGTAGATTGGCTAAACTTTGTGAAGCATAATCGGTGTTACTTGGCGTACTTAGCTGTTTTTTAAGATTTTGAAGATCAGCACTATTCTTCTGAATTTCAGAATCTGCATCAATAAGCGTATCTTGCAAATCGTTATTATTTTTTTGCTGTGTTTGAATTTGTTGCAAGAAATCAAGCGAAGCCTGGATTGTCGCGACGTTATTTGTTTTTTCATCACCATCTGGTAATTTTTGTGCCTCGGCTAATTCACTTTTTAGTGTTTTTTCCGTCGGTAAATCCGCATTATTATTCTCTGCCCAAACAGGCTGAGAAAGCGCCAGAGTAAAAACAAATGAAAGACCAAGTGCGGTCAAAACACGAGAGATTTTTTTCATTAAACTAACTTTCCTATTGTTGCGACAGCCAATCGGCGAGTGCTTTGCGAGAAATCTTTATTGCCCCTTGGATTAAATCCTGCGGGAGTTCATAGTAGGCAACGGGTTGCTTAAATCGTTCCAATCGCCCTTGTAAAAAAACGTTGAGAGATTCAACCGCACTTTCATTAAAGGATGTATGAAATTCAACAATCGCGACAGGACGATGGCCAAATTCCTCATCATATTTAGGCAAAACAAAGACTTGCTTCACTAAATCTGATTGTGCAATCACTTTTTCAATTTCTTCCGGCTGAATATTTTCTCCGCCAGAAATAAACATATTATCCAATCGGCCTTGAATGACTAATTCGTTATCGAACCATTGACCTTTATCTTTGGTTTCGAACCAACCTTCAGCATTAGTAAGCGGATCAACACACCCATTACGCCAATATCCCATGGCAAGTCCCGCACCTTTTAGCCAAACTTCTTCATTCACTAACTTGAACTCTCGACCAAGCAAAGGCTGCCCCACACCGATTTTTCCATCCGATTGTTTAGCGAATGCAGTAGAAGCCATTTCGGTCATACCATAACCTGAATAACTTCGAATCCCTAATTCACTTAACGCTTGGGTTAATTTTACGGGGATTTGTGTACCACCTAATAATACCGCTTGAGTTTGGATAGGTTGTGGATGTTCGACCAAATAATCAAACCAACGTTGTAATTGCGTTGGCACGAGAGAAACATGAGAAACCTCACCAATAGATTGATAAAAATCTTCTTTCGGTAAAACTAAAGTGGCACCTGCGTAAAGCCAGCGCCACACAATACCTTGTCCGGAAACATGATAAAGCGGCAAAGAAAGTAGCCATGATTGATCTTTACCAAAATTCATTAAGGCAAAAACGCCTTCCGCATTAGCTAAATGAGCAGACACATTATGCACCACCGCTTTAGGCAAACCAGTCGAGCCCGATGTTAATGTCATCGTTGCCGCTTTTGTAAAGTCAGCGTTATGTTCGGGTAATGCTTTAATAGC
The DNA here is from genome assembly GCF_001053575.1 of Parahaemophilus parainfluenzae. Classification (GTDB taxonomy): domain Bacteria; phylum Pseudomonadota; class Gammaproteobacteria; order Enterobacterales; family Pasteurellaceae; genus Haemophilus_D; species Haemophilus_D parainfluenzae_S. The sequence goes on from NZ_JVSL01000041.1 coordinate 60,069, forward strand.
TAAATAATGAATATCTTCGGTTTGATAACAAAAATCCACCCCATACACTTGGCACAATTCTTCTCTTTTTTCTTGAGGAAATGCAGGGTTGATACCTAAAATTTTTGCGCCTAGCTGAATAACGGCTAAATAAAGAAATAAGATCTGTTCTGAATTTTTACCACAAAACGCAACCGCACTTTGCGCTGTCACACCTTGTTGTAAAAGAAAGGCTTCTACCTGATTAATTTTCTCAGCAAGTTCTGCCCAAGTAAAAGGATCGCCCTGCGAATTTCGCAACGCGACCTGATTTGCATACGCTGAATTTTGGGCAAATGCTTGCCAAGGGAATTTTTGCATTGACTTAGTTGCTAACGAAATAAGGGCGAACTTCGTCGATTAAATATTCCGGCAAATGCATAGACTGCATCGCCCCTTCTAACATCAACATTTTACGGCCACTATTGGTATTGGTAATCACCCAATATGGTGTATCTGGAATTTGTTTTGGTTTAGTATGATTACCTGCCACAAGCAACGTCCCTTCATCACGAGCAAAATACACGCGAGTACGGCCTTGCAAGCTTTCGGTTGCCTGTGCAAAGCTTTCTGGATTGGTACGATAAAGCGTACGTAATATACTTAAAAAACGCACAACCGCTTTTGGCTCGTCTTTAAATTCAGTAGAATTCAAGAGTGCACGCACTTTATCAACAATGTGATTGATGGCTTCATCCGATTGTTTTTTCACTGCTTTTGGCGGTTCGACAGGTTCAACTTTTGGTTGAGATGCTTCGGTTGTTTTTTCCGTTAAAACAGGCTCAGAATGCACCGCACTTTTTGGCGTTTCATCTGATGCCAATGATTCAAAGAAATCAACCGAGCTTGTTGCGTGAGTGGGTAAATTCAACAAACGGCGAAGAATATCAGACGCACTTTCTCCAATAGATTGAGTTTGTGCCGCAATGTATTGATATAATTCTTCATCGACTTCAATTATCTTCATTTTTTTCTCTCCGTTTGCTAAAATTTTCGTCCATTATAACGATTTCTAACCAAATTCTCACGCAAAATATATGTCATCTTCCCAATTATTAAACCATCAATTTCACCAAGCAAAACAATCAATTAATTCGCCTACTTTAGTTTTCATTCATGGCTTGTTTGGGGATATGAATAATCTTGGCGTCATCGCGCGTGCATTTAGCGATCACTATAATATTTTGCGCGTAGATTTACGCAATCATGGGCATAGTTTTCATTCAGAAACAATGAATTACGATGTCATGGCGGATGATGTATGGCAACTTATCGATCACCTTCAATTAGATAAGGTTATTTTAATTGGTCATTCAATGGGCGGAAAAACGGCCATGAAAATGACCGCTCTTCAACCACAGCGCGTGGGAAAATTGGTCGTCATTGATATTGCCCCAGTCGCAAATAGCAGTGCTGGACATGATGATGTGTTCCGTGGTTTATTTGCCGTGAAAAAAGCGCAGCCACAAACGCGTCAACAAGCTAAGCCTATTTTAGAAACTGAAATTGCCGATCCGAGTGTGGTGCAATTTATGCTGAAATCTTTTGAACCGTCTTCAAGCGAATATTTTCGTTTCAATTTGACCGCACTTTTTGAACATTATGCGGAGCTAATGGATTGGCAAGAGGTCTTCGCTAATACGCCTACACTCTTCATCAAAGGTGGCCTTTCATCTTATATTAAACCTGAATATACCGAAACCATTCTAAAACAATTCCCGAATGCGACCTCCTTTACAATCAATGGTTGTGGGCACTGGGTTCATGCCGAAAAACCTGATTTTGTGATACGTGCTATTGATAGGTTTCTAAATAAGAATTAATCGCTTTAAATGAGAATTATTCTATTCAAATGAGAATTCATTTATGTTATAGTTCGCACAAATTGTGGGGCTTTGATCCCTCATCTTTTTTTCTACTCACCTAATTTTATTTCAAAAGGAAAGAACAATGGCAGTTGTCGGTTTATTTTACGGTAGTGACACAGGTAATACAGAAAACATTGCAAAAATGATTCAAAAGCAATTAGGCAACGAACTCGTTGATATTCGTGACATTGCAAAAAGCTCTAAAGAAGATATCGAAGGTTATGATTTTTTACTTTTCGGTATTCCAACTTGGTATTACGGTGAAGCACAAGCTGACTGGGATGATTTCTTCCCAACCTTAGAAGAAATTGATTTTACTGACAAATTAGTCGGTATCTTTGGCTGTGGCGATCAGGAAGACTACGCCGATTATTTCTGTGATGCGATCGGCACAGTACGAGATATTGTTGAACCACGCGGTGCGATTATTGTAGGGAACTGGCCAACGGATGGTTATACCTTTGAATCCTCAAAGGCATTGTTAGATGATGGAAACTTTATCGGTTTATGTATTGATGAAGATCGTCAACCTGAACTTACTGCAGAACGCGTAGAGAAATGGACAAAACAAATCTACGATGAAATGTGTTTAGCAGAATTAGCTTAACCATCTCTAATTTAGCAAATTTAAGGGAACATTATGTCTGAAGAAAACATCAAATTACTCAAAAAAGCTGGATTAAAAATTACTGAACCTCGGCTCACTATCCTTGCATTAATGCAAGAGCATAAACATGAACATTTCTCAGCTGAAGAAGTATATAAAATCTTGTTAGAGCAAGGCAGTGATATTGGCCTTGCAACTGTATATCGCGTGCTTAACCAATTTGATGAAGCGCATATCTTGATTCGCCATAATTTTGAAGGCAACAAATCTGTTTTTGAGCTTGCTCCAACAGAACACCACGATCACATTATCTGTGAAGATTGTGGCAAAGTATTTGAGTTTACTGATAACATTATTGAACAACGTCAAAAAGAAATCAGTGAACAACATGGCATCAAATTAAAAGCACACAGTTTATATCTCTACGGCAAATGTAGCGATATCAACAAATGTGAAGAGAAAAAATAATGCTTGCTAAAAAGCAAAAACCTTAGGTTAAAACCTAAGGTTTTTTTATTATGTCTACTAAAAGTCCGGTCAAAATCGACCGCACTTCTTATATTTAAAGGAGAAAATTATTTTTTACCTAATTGCGGTAAAACTGAATCTTTCCCTGCAGTTAATAGACCTACTTGAGAGTAAATACTTAATTTGCCGCGTGTATCTGCTACGTCTAAGTTACGCATGGTTAATTGGCCAATACGATCAATTGGATTAAATGGTGCATTTTCCACTTTTTCCATACTTAAACGTTCTGCCGCATAAGTTAAGTTTGGTGATTCAGTATTTAAGATGGAATAGTCATTACCACGACGAAGTTCTAATGTCACTTCCCCTGTAATCGCACGAGCAACCCAACGTTGTGCAGTTTCACGTAACATCAATGCTTGTGGATCAAACCAACGACCTTGGTATAACAAACGGCCTAAACGTAAACCATTGATACGATATTGTTCAATAGTATCTTCATTGTGAATACCGGTGACTAAACGCTCATAAGCAATGTGGAATAATGCCATTCCCGGTGCTTCATAAATACCACGTGATTTTGCTTCAATAATACGGTTTTCAATTTGGTCTGACATACCTAAACCATGACGACCACCAATACGATTTGCTTCTAAGAAAAGCTCTACTACGTTATCAAATGTTTTGCCATTTAATGCAACCGGTACACCTTCTTCAAAACGAACAGTAACCACTTCTGGTTTCACTTGAACATTTTCATCCCAGAATGCCACCCCCATAATTGGCTTTACAATTTTAATACCAGTGCTTAATTCTTCTAAATCTTTCGCTTCGTGTGTCGCACCTAACATATTAGAGTCAGTTGAATACGCTTTTTCTACTGACATTTTGTAGTCAAAACCATTTGCGATTAAGAATTGTGACATTTCAAAGCGACCGCCCAACTCATCGATGAATTGTTGATCTAGCCATGGTTTGTAAATTTTTAAATTTGGGTTGGTTAATAAACCATAACGATAAAAACGTTCAATATCATTACCTTTAAAAGTTGAGCCATCCCCCCAGATATTCACATCATCCTCTTTCATCGTTGCAACAAGCATGGTTCCTGTTACCGCACGACCAAGTGGTGTGGTGTTAAAATAGGTTGCACCTCCAGTTGTAATATGGAATGCACCACATTGAACAGCAACAATCCCTTCATAAGCTAACTGCGCACGACAATCAATTAAGCGTGCATTTTCCGCACCATATTCCATCGCTTTTTTCGGAATAGCTTCGTAATCATCTTCATCTGGCTGGCCTAAGTTTGCAGTATAAGCATAAGGCACCGCACCTTTTTGGCGCATCCAAAGTAATGCTGCACTGGTATCTAGCCCGCCAGAAAAGGCAATGCCCACTTTTTGGCCTTTAGGTAAATGTTGCAGAATCGTATTTGACATATTTTATTTCCTTCATTGTGGTTATGGTGAGTGAGTCTTTAAAAAGTGCGGTCAAAAATCACTGCGCTTTTCTAACATATCATCGGGATTTGGATAACGATAAGCGAAGCCTAAATCTCGACAAATTTTATCTGCCATAATGATTCGTTTCGGATCCGAATCACTACACTCAAATTGTGGTATGGATAAATCATAAAATACCGCTGCTTTTGTGTAATATTCTGCTCGAGTAGGATGAATTGGCGCGCAAAGATGGTAAGTTCGCAATCCATTTGGATTCATGAGTAAGACTGTAATAGCTTGAATGCAATCCTCAAGGTGCACCAAATTAACAGGCGAATTGCCCTGTTTTAAATTGCGTTTTCCTGCTAAGAATTTAACCGGATGGCGTTGTTTACCAATTAATCCTGCAAGTCGAAGAACATCACAATGAGATACTTCTGATTGGAATAAACACTGCTCGGCTTGTATCAGTGTTTTACCCATTTCTGTTTCAGCTAAAAGTTGAGCACTTTCATCAAATTGCCCCCAAATATTAGGAAAAACAGAAGTTGAACTGGTAAAAAGTATATGTTGTACACCTTGTTTCTTGGCTTGATTAGTTAAAAAAGCAAGATATTCACAATACTGTTGAGGAGAAAAACTGCTAGGTGGTAGGGTGAGAATGAGAGCATCTACATTAAAAAGAGGGCGAATATGGTCTGGTAAACGTTTCATTTCGTCAGAAAGCGAAAAAGGATAAGTTTCAATACCTAGCTGATGCAATTTCTGAGCATCATCAGGGGATTGTTTTGAGCCTTTTACACACCAACCAAGTTCTTTTAAGTGCAGCGCCAGCGGTAAGCCTAACCAACCTAAACCAACTATCGCAACAGATTTCATACTCTTTTATTCACAATATTTTATCCATAAAAATCCCTGCTATTCTAAAGCATAGCAGGGAGTTTGTTAATGTTATTTTGTTAATAAATCCAAAGCCTCTTGATATTTAGCCACTGTTTTTTCAATCACTTCTTTTGGTACTTTCGGTGCTGGTGGTTGTTTATTCCAACCACTTTGTTCTAACCAATCTCGTACAAATTGCTTATCAAATGACGGTGGATTTGTGCCTTCTTTATAAGTATCAACTGACCAAAAACGGCTAGAATCCGGTGTTAATACCTCATCCATTAAAGTGAGCGTACCATTTTCATCTAAACCAAATTCAAATTTGGTATCACAAATAATAATACCTTTAGTCAGCGCATATTTTGCTGCCTCAGCATAAAGTGCAATCGCTTTTTCTCTCACTTGTGCCGCTAACTCTGCACCAATTGCTTTTTCACATTGTTCATAGCTGATATTGATATCGTGATTACCCACTTCTTCTTTACTTGATGGCGTAAAAATCGGTTCAGGTAATTTACTTGCCTCAACTAATCCTTCCGGTAATTTTAAACCACAAATGGTACCTGTTTGCTTATAATCTTTTAGTCCACTTCCCGTTAAATAACCACGTACGATAGACTCAATCTTAATTGGATTCAAACGTTTGCAAACCACTGCGCGATCTTTTACTAAATCAGCTTCATCTTTTGGTAGCACATCATAAACTGAATCACCCGTAAAATGATTCGGCATAATATGGGCTAACTTATTGAACCAGAAATTAGAAATTTGAGTCAGGATTTCACCTTTACGTGGGATAGGATCATCTAAAATTACATCAAATGCGGACAAACGGTCACTGGCGACCATTAACATCCGTTTATCATCGATCTCATAAAGATCACGCACTTTTCCTGAATAGATTTTTTTTAGACTAAGTTGTGTCATTGCTTGCACCTTTAATTATAAGAATAAAAAATCGGTGGATATTGTACCGCACTTTTAGCGCAAACGTTTGCTTTTTTTTATTAAAATTTTAAAGAAAAGAAATTACAGAGTTATACCTAAAAATAATCAATAGATAATAAAAGAAAAACAATTTAATTTGAGCTCAATCTGAAAATCAGCGACAATACAGCATTATTTAAAACAGAAGAAACAAGACAAATGAGTTATCCATTAGAAGAAGTGAATAAACGTCGCACATTTGCGATTATTTCCCACCCTGATGCGGGTAAAACCACCATCACCGAAAAAGTATTGTTATACGGAAATGCCATTCAAAAAGCAGGCTCAGTCAAAGGTAAAGGCTCTGCACAGCATGCAAAATCTGACTGGATGGAAATGGAAAAACAACGAGGTATTTCCATTACGACTTCCGTCATGCAATTCCCTTACAATGAATGCTTAGTAAATTTATTGGATACGCCGGGGCATGAGGATTTCTCGGAAGATACCTACCGCACTTTAACGGCCGTGGATAGTTGCTTGATGGTTATCGACTCAGCAAAAGGGGTTGAGGAACGTACCATTAAATTAATGGAAGTGACCCGTTTACGCGATACGCCAATTATCACTTTCATGAATAAACTTGACCGTGATATTCGCGATCCAATGGAATTATTAGATGAAGTGGAAAGCGTATTAAAAATCCATTGTGCGCCGATTACTTGGCCGATTGGTTGCGGCAAATTGTTTAAAGGGGTTTATCATTTATATAAAGATGAAACCTATCTTTACCAAAGTGGGCAAGGCTCGACCATTCAAGAAGTACGCATTGTGAAAGGCTTGAATAGTCCTGAATTAGATGCCGCCGTAGGTGATGACTTAGCCCAACAACTGCGTGATGAATTAGAGCTTGTAAAAGGTGCAAGTAATGAATTTGATTTGGATTTATTCCTAAGTGGTGAATTGACACCTGTCTTTTTCGGTACGGCATTAGGTAACTTCGGTGTTGATCATTTCTTAGATGGTTTAACTGAATGGGCACCTGCACCACAAGCTCGTCAAGCAGATACCCGCAAGGTTTCAGCAGAAGAAGAAAAATTCACTGGTTTCGTGTTTAAAATCCAAGCCAATATGGATCCAAAACACCGCGACCGTGTGGCTTTCCTACGCGTAGTTTCTGGTAAATACGAAAAAGGGATGAAACTTAAACACGTGCGTATCGGTAAAGATGTAGTCATTTCTGACGCACTCACCTTTATGGCAGGAGATCGCTCTCATGCCGATGAAGCTTATGCGGGTGATATTATCGGTTTGCACAATCACGGTACGATTCAAATTGGTGATACCTTTACGCAAGGCGAAGAGCTTAAATTTACCGGTATTCCAAACTTTGCACCTGAATTATTCCGTCGCATTCGTTTAAAAGATCCGCTTAAACAAAAACAATTGTTGAAAGGCTTAGTACAACTTTCTGAAGAAGGTGCTGTTCAGGTATTCCGTCCATTAAACAATAATGATTTGATTGTTGGCGCGGTCGGTGTATTACAGTTTGACGTGGTTGTTTCGCGTTTGAAATCTGAATATAACGTTGAAGCCATTTACGAAACTGTCAACGTCGCAACGGCTCGTTGGGTGGAATGTACAGATAACAAAAAATTTGAAGAGTTCAAGCGCAAAAATGAGCAAAATCTAGCATTAGATGGTGGAGATAATCTTACTTACATTGCACCAACTATGGTTAACTTAAATCTTGCACAAGAACGTTATCCTGATGTGACCTTCTTTAAGACAAGGGAACATTAATTCACCATTTCCTATCATTAACAAAAGGAAAAATCATGAAAAAATTGATGCTTATCAGTACAGCAGCATTACTACTTTCAGGTTGTGTAAACACTGAACTATCAAATGCAGGAAAAGCTTATAACCCACAAACTGATGCTCGTATCCGTCTATATGGACAAAATGGTCGCTACACAATGATGGAAGTAAAACAAAATGGAAAAACAGAAAAAGTGAATGTTGGAGGAAGCCTTGGGCAATCCTTCAGCTCATTACTCTATCTTAAAGGGAATGAATCTATTGGCATGCCAAGCTCTAGTGCAAGTATGAATCCTAGCCAATTCAATGAAATAGGTTCTGGCACTTTTTTTAAGGAATTTATAATCCCATCAGATGCAGAAATCACTCTACAAAGTGAAATTATTACACCCCATAATATTAATTATATAGTCAATGGTAAGTTCGTAGGACCTGAACATTGCCTAGGCAAAAAACTTGTATTCACCCCCCAAGCGGGTAAAGATTATGAGGCATTACCTTCAGCATCAACAGCTCAATGTAATTTAACTTTAGTAGAATTAAAATAATCAATATGAAAGAAAGGTCACCGCAAGGTGGCTTTTCTTTTATATAAAGACATTAAAATTGTAGCAAATAACAACTGACAGATAGGACTAAGTGCAGTTAAATTTAATCGCATTTTTATATAAAATAAATAGAGAAATAAGATGGCTGGGGTACTAGGATTCGAACCTAGGGATGCCGAGATCAAAACCCGGTGCCTTACCGCTTGGCGATACCCCAACAGAAACTCTTTGATTGGAAATAAAGAAGATTTTATTTAGATAGTATGGCTGGGGTACTAGGATTCGAACCTAGGGATGCCGAGATCAAAACCCGGTGCCTTACCGCTTGGCGATACCCCAACTACTATTTGACTGCAAGCTGATAAATGGTGCGGGACGAGGGACTTGAACCCACACACCTCTCGGCGCCAGAACCTAAATCTGGTGCGTCTACCAATTTCGCCAGTCCCGCAAATTTGGTGGCTACAGCGAGATTCGAACTTGCGACCCCAACATTATGAGTGTTGTGCTCTAACCAACTGAGCTATGTAGCCATCATTTGCTTTACCTTATCGGCTTTGCGGGGCGTATTATCCTGATTTGACCTATTCTCGTCAATCATTTTTTTGCAAAAAACGGATTTTTTGATTTAGTTGATTATAAATAAAACGCTTTTGCTATTTTTTGTTCACATCAAGAACGGAGATCATTCCCACAAAATGCTTCCAATGCAAAGAGCTAAATTGCCCTGGAATGTACCAATTAGAAATGGTTCCATCAAGATATAAGGCATCCTGACAACCAATTTTAAGCAAACCTTGACTCAAGGTATAAAGATTAGGCTCACCTCTTATCGTCATCAAAAATAGCAATTCATTTTGCTTCGTCAAACACACTGCATTACGCTTATGATAGCTTTCTAGGCTTGCTCTAAATTGCGGATTTATTTTGCCATGAATAATCAACATCGGGCCTGATTGCAGCGCAAAATCCGGCTTGAGTTTAGTTTTCTGATAAGCGGATGTGGTTAAAATGTAGGGCTTATTTTTTGCAATGGCAAACACACCATTGGGTTGTACATGAAAGTTACCTTTGCCTGATTTTGTATTTAACGCATTGAGCTCTTTTCCATGCTCAATCCACAATCCAGCGGGCGTATTATTCATACTATAAATGCCTGCATTCATGATCATTTTCACGTTATAGCTAGGCTCTAAGGCATTTTTGAGACGCGTTAAACTTTGATAATCTTTACCTTCGGCATCTTTCCAATGTAGCTGTACTTCTTCGGGCTTTGCTTGAAAAATTCCGTAAGTAATATTGCCATCATCAAAAGTTCGGTATTCCGCTAAGGCTGGCACACTCATCAGTAACGATGCACTACCGAAAAGTGCGGTCAAAAATTTAATCGTTTTTTTCATTTAAAGGATGGGTTAAATGCAACGCATTTGAAAAGGCATGCAACCCTTCTGCATTACCCGATCTCATCATGGATTGCATGGTTTGGGTTGGAGCATGAATAAGTTTATTTGTTAATTTATAACTTAATTCTTGTAGAATTTTTTCAGCATTCTCACCTTGTTGAATTTGGTGTAACGCTTTTTCGAGTAATTCTTGGCGAGTATTCTCTGCCTCATCACGATAATGACGAATTAAATTGGAGAATTGTTGAACTTTCAACCACTCAAAGAAGGCATTACATTCTTGCGTGATGATATCTTGTGCTTGCTCTGATGCTTGCTCACGTTGAGAAAGATTGCGTTGGATAATATCTTGCAAATCATCTACGGTGTAATGATATACACTTTCTAATTCCGAGACATTTTCATCAATATCGCGCGGCACGGCGATATCAACCATTAAAGTCGGTCTAAATTGGCGTGCTTTCTCCGCAATTTCAGCCATCGCTTTAGTGATTAAAATAGTCGGACTGCCTGTAGAACTGATAACGATATCGGCTTGATTTAGCGGGGTTTGCAATTCATCAAGCGAATACACATCAATCGGTGTATTAGACGCTAATTTTTCCACCAGCTGCTCTGCTCGAGATAAAGTGCGGTTAGCAATCATCAATTTTTTTACACCATGGCGTAATAAATGACGACTCACCAATTCAATGGTTTCTCCTGCCCCAACAAGTAAAATTTGTAGTTCACGTAAAGATTCAAAAATTTGACGTGCCAAGCTACAAGCCGCATAAGCCACCGATACGGCACTTTCACCAATATTGGTTTCAGTACGCACTCGTTTTGCTGTTGCAAAGGTTTTTTGGAATAAACGAGAAAGCGTGCTCGAAAGCGGAATATTAGCCGATTGATAATAATCTTCACTGATTTGGAAAGCTTGTTTCACCTGTCCCAAAATTTGCGGCTCACCCAAAATTAATGAATCCAAACCACAGGCCACGCGCATTAAATGATTTGCTGCTTGTTGATTTTGATGTGTGTAAATACTTTTATTTAATTCATCGACAGAAAGCTGATGAATATTAGCAAACCAATTTATACAGTTCGTTTGCCATTGCTTACACTCTTGGGGTGAAATTTGACGATGGTGAAGATAAATCTCTGTACGGTTACAAGTAGAAAGAATAACCGCACTTTCAGCCAAATCTTGCTGGTGAATTTGTTGTAAGGCAAGCTGCCGCTTTTCTTCAGAAAAAGCGACTTTCTCACGAACAGCGACAGAAGCTGTTTTATGATTAATGCCTAAAACAAGAAGGGTCATAAAAACCTAATAAAAACAACCGCACTTTTATGAATATGCGGCTTAAGTAGAAAGTAAAAGTTTCGCTATTTTAATGAATTGTTGAGAATTGAGCAAATTTCAAGAGAAAAAACTCAAACAAATAACTAAAACGAGTTAAAACTTATCTTTAGCTAAACGCCATTGTGTAAATTCGTCTAAATTTTTTGCTTGTAAAAACGGATTAATTTGTTTCTCTAATTCAATTGTTGTCGGCAAACTCGGTTTACCTTCTGCTCGATGACGTTCCACTAAAACACGTTGATTTTCAACCGCACTTTTATCCGTCAATACGGTTTCCGCAAAAGCTAAATTACCCAGCGTATATTCATGAGCGGAGCAAACCACGGTTTCATTCGGTAATTGGTTAAAACGCTGCATAGATTCAAACATTTGAGCAAAATTTCCCGTAAATACGCGACCACAACCTGCAGAAAATAACGCATCGCCACAAAATAGATGCCCATCCACTAAATAGCTGACATGCCCTGCCGTATGACCACCACTTGGCAAAACTTCAATATGATAATGTGCCGTATTAATCACGCCACTATCCACGATATTGGTTGCCCCTTTGTCTGCGCATTCTGTTGGACCGAAAACTGGCACATTGGGATAATATTGCTTAAATGTCTCGACACCTTGCACATGATCATCGTGATTATGGGTTAATAACACCGCTTCTACGTCTAACTTATGGGATTCTAAATACGGAATTAAACGGGTTATTTCTGGGATATCGATCACAATTAAGGGGAAATTTTCTCGTCTATAAAGCCAAATATAGTTATCATTGAGCGCAGGAATAGGAACTAGCATAAATTACCTTATGAAAATAGGATTAACATTGAATTGGAAAGCCAAATGGCACAAACCTCTTCTTTCACCTGAAAGTTGGCAAGCGTTACCGCAAGGTGAAGCCTATTGTAACGTATTAACCGATTATTTTGCCCAATGGACACCAAAAATTTTAGGCTATCAAATTCTGAAAATCGGTGCTTTAAGTGGTGAAATCGCCTTTGACTTGCCTTTACGTCACCAAATTGTATTAGCTGAAAAAACAGCGTATTTTCCTTCCGAACTTTTAAATGAAAGTGATAGCTTACTCCAAGCATCGCCATTAGCCTTGCCTTTTATTGAAAAAGAAATGGATGCCTGCTTGTTGGCAAACACCTTAAATTTTGCGCAAGATCCTCACCAAATATTGCGTGAAGCTCATCGTGTTTTAAAGGATGACGGCTGGATTTTTATCACGTTATTTGATCCAATCAGTCCATTGTTTTTCAAACCGAAGTTAGGTGACTTCAAATTCCGACAATATGCTACTTGGAGAGTCATTGACTGGTTATCGTTATTAAATTTTGATGTGATTGCAGAAGAAAGACTATCTATAAAACAAGAAAAGAGCACGCTCTGCTCTCCGCTCACAGTAATCGTTGCTCAAAAACGAACCTATCCATTAACACTGAATCCGGAGAAAGCGCGGTCAAAAATGCCGGCGTTTTTAGAGCCGGCAGGTGCATTTAAAGAAATAAGAACAGAATGATTATTCTGTTACTTCTTTGATTACTGCAGAAGATGCGTTATTGATAACTGACTCAACGCCTTTTTCTGCTGCAGCTTGAGAAGAATAATATTGGCTACGGCCAATTTCTTGGTGGTTAGCTGCTTTTAATACGAAATAAGGTTTATCATTTTTCGCTACGCGATATTCAAAGTTTTTCGCATCCACGCCATTTTTTTGCACTGAAGCAATACCGTTTTCAGCTGATGCTTTAGTTTTATAAAGTTCGCTAGTTAAAATCACTTGTCCGTTTGCTGCTTTCAAGTTGAACATAAATTGTCCGTCTTTAGCCACTTTTAATTCATAAAATCCTTGAGCCATGATATCTCCCAATTGGTTGATTTGTTTATAATTTTACCCACGCAGAAAATGCCTTTCTGCGCCAAGCTAATTTACCCTTAAAAATCAAGGAAAACAAGAGCAGAAGTGCATAAATTTTATGCTTGATTAGCTCTCTAAACTCCCCTATGATGCTGGGGCTTTTTATAACAGGAACAATTATGACCGAACAAACATTTATTCCCGGCAAAGATGCCGCACTTGAAGACAGTATTTCAACATTTCAACAAAAATTGACCGCACTTGGTTTCAATATTGAAGAAGCCTCTTGGCTTAATCCTGTGCCAAATGTATGGTCGGTACACATTCGTGATAAAGATTGCCCACAATGTTTTTCTAACGGAAAAGGTGCAAGCAAAAAAGCAGCGTTAGCGTCTGCATTAGGTGAATATTTCGAACGTCTTTCCACCAACTATTTCTTTGCCGATTTCTATTTAGGGCAAGAGATTGCCAATGGCGATTTTGTCCATTACCCAACTGAAAAATGGTTTCCTATTGAAGATGACGCCCTTTTACCAGAAGGGATTTTAGATGATTACTTATGGGATTATTTCGATCCAAATCAAGAACTAACCCCAGAATTGCTTGTGGATCTGCAATCCGGTAATTACGATCGCGGTATTGTCGCGATGCCTTATGTGCGCCAATCCGATCAAGAAACCGTCTATATTCCACAAAGTATCATTGCGAATTTGTATGTCTCTAATGGGATGTCTGCTGGTAACACAAAAAATGAAGCACGAGTGCAAGGGCTGTCAGAAGTTTTTGAGCGCTATGTAAAAAATCGCATTATTGCAGAAGCAATCAGTCTTCCTGAAATTCCAAAATCCGTGATGGATCGTTATCCATCTATTCAAGCTTCTATTGCAAAATTAGAGGAGGAAGGCTTCCCAATTTATGCTTTCGATGCCTCATTAGGTGGCAAATATCCTGTCATTTGCGTGGTATTGCTCAACCCAAATAATGGCACGTGCTTTGCCTCTTTTGGTGCACATCCGAACTTCCAAGTGGCATTAGAGCGTACGGTAACGGAGCTTTTACAAGGTCGCAGCTTAAAAGATCTCGATGTATTCTCTCCTCCATCATTCAATAATGATGATGTGGCGGAGCATGCTAACCTTGAAACACACTTTATTGATTCTAGCGGTTTAATTTCTTGGGATTTATTCAAAAATACGCCAGATTATGAGTTTGTAGATTGGGATTTTTCTGGTTCAACGCAAGAAGAATATGAAAACTTGATGGCTATCTTTAATGCGGAAGAAAAAGAAGTCTATATCATGGATTACAACCATTTAGACGTTTACGCTTGCCGTATTATCGTACCAGGCATGTCTGATATCTATCCTGCTGATGACCTCATTTATGCCAATAACAACATGGGGATGGACTGGCGTGAGATCTTATTGGATCTACCACACCATCATCATGATGCTGAAACTTACGAAGAGTTGTTAGCAGAATTAGATGAGCAAGATATTGACGATGCCACACGCGTTCGCGAATTTATCGGTATCGTGGCACCAAAAGCAAGCGGTTGGACAACATTACGTGTTGGTGAACTGAAATCCATGCTTTACTTAGCATTAGGTGAATTAGAATTAGCCTTAGATTGGGCTAACTGGACGATGAATATGAACAGCTCGGTATTTACACCAGAGCGTGCAAATTACTATCGTGCCTTAATCAGCATCATTGAATTACATTTAGACAATACTCGCGATCCACAACAATATCGTACTGTATTTGAAAAAATGTATGGCAAAGAAGCCGTTCAACAAGCTTGGGCTGCAGTGGCAGAAAAAGGTAACCCGTTCTATAACTTGCCAGCCAGCGATGAAACGCTTGAAAACTTTAAAGAACACCAAGCTTTACTTGGTGCTTATGCGAAATTACAAAAAGCCAAACGAGAAAATTGGAAATAGTCGATTTTCTCTCAATTATAAGGCGGACTTAATGTCTGCCTTATTTATTTCTGCATTAAAAAACTGCTTTAAAATCAACCGCACTTTTCACACAAAAACGCTTAAATTTATGCTATAATCCGTCGCAATTTTTTGATCAAAAAAGGAATAAAAATGACGGATTCAATCCATTCCTCTATTACCCCAGTCAATATTGAAGAAGAACTAAAATCTTCTTACCTTGACTACGCCATGTCGGTGATTGTTGGGCGTGCTTTGCCTGATGTGCGTGACGGTTTAAAACCGGTGCATCGACGTGTGCTTTTCTCCATGGATCAATCTGGCATCACTGCCGGCAAAAAATACGTAAAATCTGCCCGTGTAGTCGGTGATGTAATCGGTAAATATCACCCGCACGGTGATTCTGCGGTGTATGACACCATTGTGCGTATGGCACAGCCGTTCTCATTGCGCTACATGTTGGTAGATGGGCAAGGTAACTTCGGTTCAATCGACGGTGACGCGCCAGCGGCAATGCGTTATACCGAAGTTCGTATGCAAAAAATTACCCAAGCGCTATTAACTGACTTGGATAAAGAAACCGTAAATTTCTCGCCAAACTATGATGGCGAATTAATGATTCCGGATGTATTACCAACCCGTATTCCAGCGCTTTTAGCAAACGGTTCTTCCGGTATTGCGGTGGGGATGGCAACAAACATTCCACCACACAACTTAAATGAAGTTTTAGATGGTTGCTTGGCTTATATTGATAACGAAAACATCACCATTGATGAATTAATGCAATATATCCCTGGCCCAGATTTCCCAACAGCGGCATTAATTAATGGCCGTAAAGGGATTGAAGAAGCTTATCGCACTGGTCGCGGCAAAGTGTATGTTCGCGCTCGTGCTAGTGTAGAAACCACGGATAAAGGCAAAGAGCAAATCATTGTGACCGAATTGCCTTATCAAGTGAACAAAGCCAAATTAGTGGAAAAAATTGCTGAGCTCATCAAAGATAAAAAAATCGAAGGCATCAGCAATATTATCGACCTTTCGAACAAAGAAGGGATCCGCATTGAAATCGACATCAAACGTGATGCCGTAGGCGAAGTAGTATTAAATCACCTCTATGCGCTTACCCAAATGCAGGTGACTTTCGGGATCAACATGGTGGCTTTAGATCACGGTCAACCACGTTTATTCAATTTAAAACAAATCATTGAAGCCTTTGTGATGCACCGTCGCGAAGTGGTGATTCGCCGTTCTTTATTTGAATTGCGTAAAGCCCGCGAGCGTACCCATATTTTAGAAGGTTTAGCGGTTGCAACCTCAAATATTGATGAAATTATCGATATCATCCGTCAATCGAAAGAGCGTAAAGAAGCGGCAGAAAAATTAATTTCTCGTCCTTGGAAATTGAATAACGACATTTTAGGTTTACTTGATGCAGCGGCACGTCCGGCTGAATTAGCGGCTGAATTTGGTATTAAAGGTTCGGATTACTACCTTTCTCCGGAACAAGTTGATGCAATCTTAGAACTTCGCTTACATCGTTTAACCGGTCTTGCTACCGAAGAAGTGATCAATGAATACAAAGAGTTATTGGTTAAAATTGCAGAACTTCTTCGCATCATCAACAGCCCTGAGCGCTTGATGGAAGTGATTCGTGAAGAACTTGAACAAGTACGTGCACAATTCGCCGATGAACGTCGTACCGAAATTACCGCAGCTTCCGGTGATATTGATTTAGAAGATTTAATCGCTCAAGAAGATGTTGTAGTGACCCTTTCTCACGAAGGTTATGTGAAATATCAACCGCTTACCGACTACGAAGCACAACGTCGTGGTGGTAAAGGTAAATCTGCAACGAAGATGAAAGATGAAGACTTTATCGAAAAACTCTTAGTGGCGAATACTCACGATACGATTCTCTGCTTCTCGAGCCGTGGTCGCTTATATTGGTTGAAAGTCTATCAGTTACCACAAGCAAGCCGTGGCGCGCGTGGTCGTCCAATTGTAAATATTCTACCGTTACAAGAAAATGAGCGTATCACCGCAATCTTGCCAATCTCTGCTTATGAAGAAGATAAATTCGTCATCATGGCAACGGCCGGCGGTATTGTGAAGAAAATTGCGCTAACCGAATTCAGCCGTCCACGTTCAAGCGGTATCATCGCCTTGAACTTACGTGATGAAGATGAATTAATCGGTGTGGATATCACCGACGGTTCTAACGAAATCATGTTGTTCTCTTCTCAAGGTCGCGTAGTGCGTTTCGCTGAAAGTGCAGTCCGTGCAATGGGTCGTTTAGCAACCGGTGTACGCGGTATTAAACTTGCCCTTACTAATGACATCGCTGACGATGAAAGTGCGGTCGAAATTGAAGAGGTTTCTGATGATAATGCGGAAGAAACCCTCGATCTCAACATCGATAAAGTGGTTTCCTTAGTTGTACCGAAAAATGACGGCGCAATCCTTACGGCGACGCAAAACGGTTACGGTAAACGTACCCAATTAAGCGAATACCCAACCAAATCCCGTAATACCAAAGGGGTGATTTCGATTAAAGTGAGCGAACGTAACGGTAAAGTCGTTGCGGCGACACAAGTGGAAGAAACCGACCAAATTATGCTTATTACTGATGCGGGTACCTTAGTGCGTACTCGTGTAAGTGAAGTGAGCATCGTTGGCCGTAACACCCAAGGGGTTCGTTTAATTCGTACCGCAGAAGATGAACACGTAGTTAGTCTTGAACGTGTTTGTGATGTGGATGATGAAGACGAAGGCACTGAAGATGTGACTTCTGAAGAATAATTGATCTTCCATTAAATAAAAGCCCCGCGTTTTGATTCGCGGGGCTTTTTTATTGCTCTCTAAAAATCTCTTTTAGGGATCTATTCTATTGATGAAAACTACTCGCCTTCTTCTAATTCATCAGCCATTGCAGCCAAGATTTCACGGGTTAAATACGCTAATGAACGATAGAAAGGAAGTGTGGCATAAGTTTCCACTTGGGTTAAGAATTTCGCTGCACAAGGTAATAAGAAATCACCAAATAAATCTTGTTGAGCGGATAGCGATTCCGTGTTGTCTTCTAACCAAGAAGCTGTAAGCAATAACAAGGCGAAATGATCCACATTCTCTGCCTCAGGCACATTACGAGTATTACGGAAATCCACAAAACGTTGCACATCCATATCATAACTTGAAATAGCTGTCGGCACGTTACCGTTTGGACCAAACAATTTTTGATATTCTTGATCAAGCAACGTTAAATCAATTTTCATCTGTAAATTATCAATGGTCGCTTCGCTTTCTTTATCCGTAGAAAGTGCCCACACTTGACTTAAACCTTGTTGTTGCAGCCAATCAAATACCCCACTCAAAATTGGATCCGTAGGGCTGCGATAAAATAAATTGCCGAATAGACGGCTTATTAAAGAAAAATTATTCACTTGAGTTTCTGACATCTGTTGCTTTCCTATGATTGTGCTCAAGATTGAGCTAAAAGTGCGGTCAATTTTTCCGTTGTTTTTTCAGCTGCTTCATCAAGCATCGCTTGGCGAGTAGCATCATCGATAATATGAACATCGCCAAATAAAGTGTAATCCACATTCTCGATACCGCAATAATTAAATAAACCATTGATTAAACAATGATTGAGGGATTTATCCACGCCGTATTCTTGATATTTTGCTACGCTACTCCCTATGGTAATAAATTGTTGCATCGCTTTATCTTGAAGCAGACCTTTGGATTCGCCATTTTCTGTTTTATAAGCAAAACCATGGCTTAATACACGATCCAAATAGCCTTTCAACATGGCGGGAAAACCCATCCACCATAAAGGATAAACCATCGTAATCAAATCTGCTTGGCGGATAAAATCATGTTCCTGCTGAATTTCCGCCGGGATAATCCCCTTATTGGCCGATTGTAATTCTTCAAAGGAAATAATCGGGTTAAATTTCATGGTGTAAAGATCACGCAAATGGGTTTCAACACCAAGCTGTTGGCTTGCTTTTACAATGCGATCCACGATGGCTCGACCAAAACTTTTTTGGCTATTGGGATGCGCAAAAATAATCAAATGATTCATTCTGTTACCTTTTTAACTAACAATGTAATACCATCAACGCATTCTACCACCACAAGATCATTCACTGTCAAATGCTCGCCTTGAATACGCCATGTGGTATCGCCAAAAGCACCACGACCAATCCCGTTAGAACCGATTTCTAATACTGTGCCTTTTTTACCTAACAAAGTATGATCCCGTTGGTTTAAGGTTGTACGTGATTGATCCTGATTATCTTTGCTATGTTGGTATTTCCACCAAAGCAGCGAGAGAATAATCGCTAAAATCGCATAAAAAACGGCTAACGCGGTTAAGGATAAACTCGGTACTAACGCCATTACGCCTGCCGTCACAATTGCAGCCAAGCCCCACCACAATAAAAATACACCGGGTACAAGGGTTTCAGCGATTAACAATACAAAACCTAATACCAACCAATGCCACACCGACCAAGTTGTTAACCAATCTGCCATATCAACTCCTTGAGAGAAAAAGTGCGGTCATTTTTAACCGCACTTTAAGAAATTACGCTTTTTTATCGCCTTTTAACAGTTCGGCAATACCCGCTACCGAGCCAATTAAATTGCCTGCTTCAAGCGGCATCATGACCACTTTGCTGTTCGGTGAGCCACCAATTTGTTTTAAAGCTTCTGTGTATTTTTGTGCGATAAAATAATTGATCGCTTTGGTATCACCGCTAGCAATCGCTTCTGACACCATTTGGGTTGCTTTTGCTTCTGCTTCCGCTGCACGCTCACGTGCTTCTGCTTGTAAGAAGGCTTCTTGACGCTCCCCTTCCGCTTTCAGAATACGGGCTTGTTTTTCCCCTTCTGCACGTAAAATTTCCGCCTGACGGATCCCTTCTGCTTCTAAGACTTCCGCACGTTTATTACGTTCTGCTTTCATTTGCGCGTTCATTGAATCAATCAACTCACGTGGTGGACGCACATCGCGAATTTCAATACGAGTAACTTTAATTCCCCAAGGATTGGTCGCTTCATCCACAATTGCCAGCAAGCGACCATTAATAGAGTCACGTTGGGAAAGCATTTCATCCAATTCCATCGAACCTAATACGGTACGAATGTTAGTCATAGTTAAATTGATAATCGCCTGCTCTAAATGATTCACCTCATAAGCCGCGCTACGGGCATCAATCACCTGAACAAAACAGACCGCATCAATAGATACGTTGGCGTTATCCTTAGAAATGACTTCTTGTGATGGAATATCTAATACCTGTTCCATCATATTGATCTTACGACCAACACGATCCACAAATGGTACGACAAAGTTTAAGCCAGGCATTAAAGTGTGGGTATAACGCCCAAAACGCTCAATAGTCCAGTTATAACCTTGCGGTACAGTTTTTAGTGCTGAAAAAAGTACGACGACAATTAATACAATAAAGACGATTGCGGCAACGGATAAGCCTTCCATAGATTACTCCTTAATGTGAGGAAATATAAGAAAAGTCTAACAAATTAGACCGCACTTTGTATATAAATATATTTATCGTTTTCTCTTATAAATTCAAAAAGATGTGTAATGCAATTCGGGGCATCTAAATCTTGATGAGAGACAAATAAAAGTTGGGTTTTACTATTATTGACCAGTTGCTCAATAAAATGTTTTACTAGCTTGCGATTTAATCCATCAAGCCCTTGAAAAGGTTCATCTAAAATCAAAACAGGCGGATATTTCACCATTGCACGTGTAATTAAAAGCAAACGTTGCTGTCCCCAAGAAAGTGAACGAAATGGCTTTTTTGCTAAATGAGTCAGATTTAAACGAGCTAACCATTGCATGGCTTTCAAACGAATTGCCTCTGGCACTTGTTGATAAATCCCAATACTGTCAAAAAAACCTGAAATGATCACATCTAGCACGGAACAATTCACACGATAATCTAAATGCAGTTGGCTGCTTACGTAACCAATTTTTTGTTTGATATCCCAAATGGTTTCGCCTGAACCACGTTGTTTACCAAAAATCACCACATGATTCGCAAAGGCTTGAGGATGATCACCTGTAATTAACGAAAGTAAGGTTGACTTCCCTGCTCCATTTGGTCCTTTAATCCACCAATTTTGATTTGGCTGAACAACCCAATTTAAATGATCCAAAATCACTTTATCGCCATACTGAACTGTAACATTTTTAAGTTCAAAGTGCGGTTGGTTTTCAGGTAGTTTTAGTAATGGTGACGCTGGTTCTGGCAAAGCCACATCAACAGATTGCTCCGCATAAACTAATTGTTGATAAATACTTTGTTGCTCAATAGATTGGCGTTCACCTTCTAGTACTACTTCTAAATTTTCCAACATAGCTAAATGGGTCGCTTGGGCTGGAATATCCGCTAGGCGATTAACAATTAGAACGATTGCACATTCTTTTTTCAGTTCGTTCAGCATCGCCATCCAATCTTGCACAGATTGCTGATCTAGCCCTTCAAAAGGTTCATCTAAAATTAATAGATCGGGCTTTTGTAATAATGCTTGTGCCAATAAGACTTTTCGAGTTTCCCCAGTGGAAAGTTTGATAAAGAAACGATCTAAGAGATAAGTAATCCCTAATTTCTCTGCAATTTGCTCACAAAAAGTGAGCTCAGAGCTACCATTTAAAATGGTTTCTCTCGCCGTTTGACCAAAAAAATCCGGATCGGTATCATCGTTGTTTAAATTCTTTAATGTAGACTCAAGAATTCCTCGTTGTTTTTCAAAAGAAAAGGATTGAACACGTTTGAAAGTATTATGATACTCCCCTTCCTGTAAAGGCAATTCATTTTGCAAAGCTAAAGCAAACGCTGATTTTCCACTCCCATTACTGCCTACCACAACCCAATATTGTCGTGGCTCAATCGCAAAGTGCGGTAAGTTTAAGGTTTGTTTTTGATGAAGTTCAAATTTTGCTTGCTGAATTAAAAGTGTCATTCTCTTTCCCTTAAAAACAAAAGGCGAGCAATTTGCCCGCCTTGTCAGATTAACTTAATTAACCGTTTTTACGCTCTTCTTCCATACATACTGCCGCAGTAAATAATACGTCAGTTGAAGAGTTTAGCGCGGTTTCTGTTGAATCTTGTAAGATACCAATCACGAAACCTACACCGATCATTTGTGCCGCGATGTCATCAGAAATACCGAATAAGCTACAAGCTAATGGAATTAATAATAATGAACCACCAGCCACACCAGAAGCTCCACATGCACAAAGCGCTGCAACAATACTTAATAATACAGCACTGACGAAAGATACTTCGATGCCTAATGTATGAACAGCCGCTAACGTTAATACAGTAATGGTAATTGCCGCACCCGCCATGTTGATGTTTGCACCTAATGGAATTGCCACAGAATAGGTTTCTTCATCAAGATTTAAGCGTTTTGCTAATTCAATATTTACAGGAATGTTTGCTGCAGAACTACGTGTAAAGAATGCCGTTACACCACTTTCGCGCACACAAGTCCAAACTAATGGGTATGGATTACGACGGATTTTCCAATAAACAAGAATTGGATTAAGCACAAATGCAGTGAATAACATTGTACCGATTAACACGAATAATAAGTGAACATATCCACCTAACGCAGATAAGCCTTTGTCAGATAATGTTTCAGCCACTAAACCGAATACACCGAAAGGTGCAAATGAAATAATCACGTGAACAATTTTAGAAATGCCTTCTGCAAAATCAGCCACAACCTGTTTAGTTGCATCTGATGCATAACGAAGGGCTAAACCTAAACCGATAGACCACGCTAAAACACCGATAAAGTTTGCTTTGAAAATTGCATTTAATGGGTTATCCACCACATTCAATACTAACGTTAACATGACTTGACCAACAGATTGAGGTGCTGAACTCGCATCCTCTTTTACTGCAAGAGCCACATCTGATGGGAATGCCATACTTGCAATTACTGCAGCCACAGCCGCTAAGAACGTACCCAAAAGATAAAGCTCGACAATTTCTTTCATGTTACTTTTAGAGCCCACTTTCTTATTAGCGAGCGCAGCCATAACAAGGAAGAAAATCAAAATTGGTGCAACAGCACGCAATGCTTTAACAAAGATTTGACCGAGCACTCCAAAGCTAGATGCAAGATCAATACCTGCTGAATTTTTTACACTCTCATTCACCAAGGCAACAAGGATCCCGAGTACCAAACCAACGGCAATTCGTTTTACCAAATTACCTTGGAACAAAAAATGAAATAAACGTGTTGTATTCATAATAGTTTTAAATGAAGATTAAGTTGAACTTCAGATCGTTACGATCCACCGAAACAAGATAAAGATAGCTCAAATTTTATTTAAAAGAAAATTTTTTCTTTATTATTTTGTTAAAAAATTGAACTTTTTCAGTAAGGAATGAATTTTTTCTAAAATTTTCGCCTATAAAAAAATTTTTTCTATGCCCTATTGACATACTGTATCTAATACCAGTATATTACAACTGTATAAACAACCACTGATTAAAAACACACAAACTAAAAGGAACACAAGATGATGAACTACGCAAATACAGTTGCACAAAATGATATGACGTTTTCTTATCATCCTATGCCATTTTTCAATGATGTTGAAAGCAAATCGACATTTAATAAAAAATTAGATCTCAACCTTTATTGCATCAAACGTCCACAACAAACTTGTTTTATTCGTGTTAGCAATCCGAATATGCTTGCTTGGGGAATTGAAATGGGCGATATGTTAGTGGTTGAAAAAAATGATAGCCTTTTCATTGGTGATCTTGTCGTATTAGAAAAACAAGACGAATTCCATATTTATGAATTTGCTGGTGTAAGCGGTAATGAATTTGTATTCATGGCATTAGATTCTAAAGTGGAAAATATTAAAACAACACAATGGACAAACCTTCCATTAGTTGGCACGGTGACGAATACTATCCATCAAATGAAACCAAGAAGAGACTTAATGAAATTTGCGGCTTAAGCCAATCATCAAATAATCTAAATTCTAAATAAAGAAAAAGTGCGGTTAAAATTAACCGCACTTCTTGTTGAAATAAAATTGTCATTACATCACACGACGAGATTGTGTATAAGTTCTTGACCAGTAATCTTCATCTAATGAACTAATTGTTACACCTTGGCTTGTACTTGCATGCATAAATTGGTTATTACCAATATAAACGCCAACATGATTGTTGCGACGGAAGAACACTAAATCACCTTTACGTAATTCATGTTTTTGGATTTGGCGACCTAAATAGCGTTGTTCTGAGGTTGAACGTGGAAGTTCCATGCCGTAAGCATCGAGAAAAGCAGTTTGCATAAATGCAGAGCAATCAATACCATGTTTTGAAGTGCCCCCCATTCTGTAACGAGTACCAACCCATTCGTTATAAACTTGAGCAAGCGCTTTATCACCAATTAAACCTGATTTAGGACGGTTAGTTCTTAATTTAGGGTAAACGCCCCCTTTTTTCCCATCTAAACCAGCAATCAAACCCGTTAACTCAGCATCATCACTTTCACTAATCATGCCGTTTTGTGCCTGCCCCGAGTTGTTAGAGCAGGCTGTTGTCAAAACAGCCAAACCTACAATAATCAAAATCTTCTTTAACATAGCTTTTAAATAATAAAAAAATATAAAAACAAAACTGGTCGGATTTTATCAAAAAGTCATTATGCCCGCCAGTTTTTATTGAATTTTTATGCAATTTTGTGAGTGAGATCTCAAAAAAAATAAGGACTACTCAATGAGTAGCCCTTAAAAGGATTAGAATTGATTATTTTTTCTTCGCTTTTGCATTTGGAAGATCGGTAATTGAACCTTCAAATACTTCAGCCGCAAGACCTACAGATTCATGAAGTGTCGGGTGAGCATGAATCGTTAATGCGATATCTTCTGCATCACAACCCATTTCGATCGCAAGACCGATTTCACCTAATAATTCACCACCGTTAGACCCAACGATTGCCCCACCAAGTACACGGTGAGTATCTTTATCGAAGATTAATTTGGTCATACCTTCAGCACATTCTGAAGCAATCGCACGACCTGAAGCAGCCCAAGGGAATTTAGCCACTTCGTAGTTTAAACCTTCTTGTTTACATTCTTTCTCAGTTTTACCTACCCAAGCCACTTCTGGTTCAGTATAAGCAATAGAAGGAATGACTTTTGGATCGAAGTAATGTTTTTTCCCTGCGATCACTTCCGCCGCAACGTGACCTTCATGAACACCTTTATGTGCTAACATTGGTTGGCCAACGATATCACCGATTGCAAAGATATGAGGCACATTAGTACGCATTTGTTTATCAACATGAATGAAACCACGCTCATCCACTTCAACACCTGCTTTACCAGCATCGATTAATTTACCATTTGGCGTACGACCGATTGCGACTAATACTGCATCATAACGTTTAGTATCGTTGCATGCTTTACCTTCCATTGAAACATAGATACCATCATCTTTTGCTTCAACTGCAGTCACTTTAGTTTCAAGCATTAACTTGAATTTTTTCTCAACTTGTTTGGTATAAATACCTACCACATCTTTATCTGCCGCTGGAATTACTTGGTCAAACATTTCAACCACTTCAACTTCAGAACCTAATGCATCATATACGGTACCCATCTCTAAACCGATGATACCACCGCCCATGATTAAAAGTTTTTTCGGTACTTCTTTTAATTTAAGTGCATCCGTTGAATCCCAAACGCGTGGATCTTCATGTGGAATGAATGGTAATTGAATTGGGCGAGAACCTGCTGCGATAATCGCATTATCAAATTTAATTGTGGTTGGTTTACCATCACGATCACGTGCTACTAATGTATGTGGATCGGTAAATGCCGCTAAGCCTTCAACAACGGTGACTTTACGTTGTTTAGCCATGCCTGCAAGACCACCAGTTAATTTCGCCACAACCGCTTCTTTACCTGCACGCACTTCATCTAAATCAATGCGAGGCTCTGCGAAATACACACCATTTTTGCTTGCATGTTTCGCTTCTTCAATTACTTTCGCTACGTGAAGTAATGCTTTAGAAGGGATACAACCTACGTTTAAACATACCCCACCTAATGTTGAATAACGTTCAACAAGTACTGTTTCTAAACCTAAGTCCGCACAACGGAATGCCGCTGAATAACCTGCAGGACCAGCACCAAGTACCACAACTTGGGTTTTAATTTCTTTACTCATTTTTACCTCGTAAAAACGTTCAAATTTTTGACCGCACTTGCGATCCTTTCTGTAAGATATGAGCCTAATCACTCACATCTTACCGTGTTAATTACATCACTAAGCGACGTAAGTCAGCTAATACGCCATTGATATAGCTTAAGAAACGAGCACCATCAGCACCATCGATCACGCGGTGGTCAAAAGATAATGATAATGGAAGCATTAAGCGTGGCTCAAATTCTTTACCATTCCAAACTGGTTGCATTTCTGATTTAGACACACCTAAGATAGCCACTTCAGGTGCATTTACAATTGGTGTAAAGTGAGTTGTACCAATACCGCCTAAGCTTGAAATGGTGAAACAACCACCTTGCATATCAGAACCTGAAAGTTTACCGTCACGTGCTTTTTTGGAGATTTCCATTAATTCACGAGAGAGTTCGATAATACCTTTTTTGTTCACGTTTTTAAATACAGGTACAACAAGACCGTTTGGTGTATCTACCGCTACGCCAATGTTGATGTATTTTTTAAGTGTTAATTTTTGACCGTCTTCAGAAATAGAGCTATTGAAACGTGGGAACGCTTCTAATGCTTTCGCTACTGCTTTCATAATGAACACAACTGGTGTAATTTTTACATCCAATTTTTGTTTTTCAACAATCTTGTTCTGTTCTTTACGGAATGCTTCTAAATCTGTGATATCTGTGCGATCGAAGTGAGTAACATGTGGAATCATTACCCAGTTACGATGTAAGTTTGCACCAGAGATTTTGTTGATACGGCTTAATTCAACTTCTTCCACTTCACCAAATTTGCTGAAGTCAACTTTCGGCCATGGTAATAAACCTAAGCCCGCACCGTTTGCCACACCATTACCCGCTGCTGCAGAAGATACAGTGCCTGTTTCAAACGCTTTAACAGCGGTTTTCACATAAGCTTGGATATCTTCTTTTACTACGCGACCTTTACGACCGGTGCCTTTTACGCGATCAAGGTTAATGCCGTATTCACGCGCTAAACGACGAATCACTGGAGTTGCATGCGCATAGCCTGCGCTTGCGACAACTTGTTCTTGGCTTAAGCCAGATACATTACCTGATTGTGCTGCCGGCGCTGCTGCAGGTGCTGCTTGAGGAGCAGGAGCTACTGCAGCTGGAGCCGCTGCAGGAGCAGGTGCTGCACCCGCCACTTCAAATTTCATAATTAATGAACCAGTTGAAACTTTATCACCTGATTTCACTAAAATTTCTTTTACCACACCCGCGAATGGAGCTGGCACTTCCATTGAGGCTTTATCGCCTTCAACGGTGATTAAAGATTGCTCTTCAGAAACGCTGTCACCAACGGCAACCATGATTTCAGTTACGTTAACTTCATCGCCACCGATATCAGGCACATTCACTTCTTTAATCGCTGAAGCTGTCGGTGCTGCTGCAGGTGCCGAAGCTTGTTGAGCAGGCGCTGCGGCTGGTGCTACACCTGCCACTTCAAATTTCATGATTAATTTGCCAGTAACAACTTTATCGCCCACATTGATTAAAATTTCTTTTACGACACCAGCAACAGGAGCAGGCACTTCCATTGACGCCTTATCACCTTCAACATTGATGATTGATTGGTCAACTTCAACAGTATCACCGACTTTCACCATAATATCTGTCACGTTTACTTCGTCTGAACCGATATCGGGTACATTGACTTCAACTACACTTGCAGCTGCTGGTGCGGCTGCCGGCGCAGGTGCTGCTGGAGCAGGCGCTGCCGCATCCGCTGACTCTAATACAAGCATTGGTGTGCCAGTTGTGACTTTATCACCCACTTTTACTAATACTTCTTTTACCACACCGGCTTCTGGTGCAGGTACTTCCATTGAAGCTTTATCACCTTCAACATTAATAATACTTTGATCAGCGGTAATGGTATCACCTACTTTCACCATCACTTCTGTTACGGTAACTTCATCACTACCGATATCAGGAATTTGAATTTGTTTTGACATGTTATCTTACCTTTAAAAAACGCAGTTAAAATCAACCGCACTTTATTTGTAGATGCTCCTGTGCGTTTTAGCGCACAGGATATTGTTTATTAAGCGTAAAGCGGATTTAAAATTTCAGTTTTTAAACCAAATTTCGCGATTGCATCAGCCACCACTTTCGCATCAAATTTGCCTTGTTTTGCAAGCTCATGTAATGCTGCAACCACAACATAACGCGCATCCACTTCAAAGTGTTCACGTAAGTTTTCACGGCTGTCTGAACGACCGAAACCATCAGTACCTAATACGTGATAGCTTTGTGCTGGAATGAATGCACGAACTTGTTCTGCGAACAATTTCATGTAGTCAGTAGCCGCTACAGCTGGTGCATCGTTCATGACTTGTGCAATGTAAGGTACGCGTGGTGTTTCTGTTGGGTGTAACATATTCCAACGTACTGCATCCGCACCTTCACGAGCTACTTCAGTGAATGAAGGCACACTATATACATCTGAGCTTACGCCATATTCATTTGCAAGAATTTGTGCTGCTTCACGAACGTGACGGAAGATTGCACCAGAACCTAATAATTGAACATGACCTTTGTTGCCTTTCGATTCAACGGTTTCAAATTTATAAAGACCTTTACGAATACCTTCTTCTGCACCTTTTGGCATTGCTGGTTGTTCGTAAGTTTCATTTAATGTGGTGATGTAGTAGAACACATCTTCTTGTTTTTCACCGTACATACGGTTGATACCGTCTTGTAGGATAACTGCCACTTCATAAACGTAAGCTGGGTCATAAGATACACAGTTAGGAATAACAAGAGATTGAATATGGCTATGACCATCTTCGTGTTGTAAACCTTCACCATTTAATGTTGTACGGCCAGAAGTACCACCGATCATGAAACCACGTGCTAATTGGTCACCTGCTGCCCACATTAAGTCACCCACACGTTGGAAACCAAACATTGAGTAGTAGATGAAGAATGGAATCATCGGAAGGTTATTTACAGAGTATGAGTTCGCTGCCGCTAACCAAGATGATGCAGCACCTAATTCATTGATACCTTCTTGTAATACTTGACCATCTTTCGCTTCACGGTAGTACGCCACTAAGTCACGGTCTGAAGGCACATAGTTTTGACCATGTGGGTTGTAAATACCGATTTGACGGAATAAACCTTCCATACCGAAAGTACGCGCTTCGTCAGCGATAATTGGCACAATTTGTTTACCAATATTTTTATCTTTCAATAAGGTATTTAAGAAACGTACAAATGCCATTGTGGTTGAAATTGGACGAGCTTGTTCTTCCAATAATGGGGCAAATTCTTCTAATGCTGGCACTTTAAATTCAGTGGTGAATTTTGGTAAACGTTTTGGTAAGTAACCGTTTAACGCTTTACGTCTGCCGTGAAGATAATTGTACTCTTCTGAACCTTCTGGGAAGGTGATGTATGGATAGTTAGGAATATCTTCATCTTTAATATCCAATTGGAAATGATCACGGAAAGATTTTAAGCTTTCGAGAGACATTTTTTTAGATTGGTGCGCAGTGTTTTTACTTTCTGCTTCAGGAATTTTATAACCTTTAACCATGTGCGCTAAGATCACAACAGGTTTACCAGCAGTTTGCGCTTTATGGAATGCAGCATAAAGTTTTTCTGAATCGTGACCACCTCGTCTTAATGCCCAGATTTCATCATCTGTCATATCTGCTACTAATGCAGCGGTTTCTGGATAACGACCGAAGAAGTGTTCACGAACGTATGCACCATTCTTAGACTTGAAGGTTAAATAGTCACCGTCAAGTACTTCCATCATTAATTGGGTTAATTTGCCAGTAGTATCTTTTGCAAATAATTTATCCCAGCCACTACCCCACATAACTTTAATGACTTCCCAACCAGCACCAGCAAATAAACCTTCTAATTCTTGAACGATTTTACCGTTACCCGTTACAGGACCATCTAAACGTTGCAAGTTACAGCTTACTACAAAGATTAAGTTATCTAAGCCTTCACGTGCTGCGAATGTTAAATCACCTTTTGCTTCGATTTCGTCCATCTCACCGTCACCAAGGAAAGCATACACTTTTTGATCTTTAGTGTCTTTTAAACCACGATTATCTAAGTATTTTAAGAAACGAGCTGTACGGATTGCATTTACTGGACCTAAACCCATCGATACTGTGGAGAATTGCCAGAATTCAGGCATTAATTTCGGGTGTGGGTAAGAAGAAAGACCTTTACCTGGTTCACATTCCTGACGGAAATTATTCATTTGATCTTCAGTAATACGACCTTCAATGAATGCACGAGCATACATACCTGGTGCCGCGTGGCCTTGGAAGAAGACTAAGTCACCGCCGTTTTTATCTGTAGCAGCTTTGAAGAAGTGGTTAAAACAGACTTCATACATGCTTGCTGCAGATTGATAAGTTGAAATATGACCACCTAATTCAAGATCTTTTTTCTGGCCACGTAATACCGCCATGATCGCATTCCAACGTACAGCACTACGAATACGACGCTCAATAGCTTTATCACCTGGGTATGCAGGCTGTTCAGAAACAGGGATGGTATTAACATAAGGGGTTGTTACGCCACCTTTTGCAATGTTCACACCACCATTACGTGCCTGATCAATCACTTGATTGATGATGTAATGCGCACGCTCTGCGCCTTCTGCACGAATTAATGAATCAACAGCTGACAACCAATCTTGTGTTTCAATTGGGTCAATATCGTTTACTAAGGTATCTGACATAGTCTTTCCTTATTTTACTGAGTGAAAATGAAGTTTGGTCATGACCAAACACGAAAATCAAGCTTGTTAATCAATGTTACAAACATTTAACAAATCTTGTAAATTTTAGAAGATTTTTTGCAAGAAAGATAGTAGATTTTCACTGTTCTCATGCATTTCTTCGTGTTATTGCAATACTCTTCATTAAAAGTGCGGTCATTTTTAAAGGATTTTTGAGTTTAAATTAAAGCATACTTTATATATTGCATTCTCTACCCGCTTTGATCTAAAGTGTTCGCATGCTTTTGAGCTTTTTAGAGGACAAAATATGAACACGACAACTCGCCCAATCTTTTCTCATAAACGAATAGCGCTCGTTGCACATGACAGCTGTAAACAAAATCTGCTCAATTGGGTAAAGAAACACAAAGAAGCACTCGCTCCCCATCAACTTTATGCGACGGGTACAACTGGCCATCTATTAGAAAGAGAAACGGGACTCAAAATAGCCTCGCTATTAAGTGGCCCTA
Source organism: Parahaemophilus parainfluenzae (assembly GCF_001053575.1). GTDB lineage: Bacteria > Pseudomonadota > Gammaproteobacteria > Enterobacterales > Pasteurellaceae > Haemophilus_D > Haemophilus_D parainfluenzae_S. Next base: position 91,700 of record NZ_JVSL01000041.1, read on the forward strand.
TGGGCGGCGATCAGCAACTTGGCGGACTGATTGCTGAGAAAAAAATTGATATGATGATTTTCTTTTGGGATCCGATGAACGCGGCACCACATGATCCAGATGTAAAAGCCCTTATGCGTATTGCAACTGTTTGGAATATTCCTGTAGCAATTAATCAAAGCACTGCTGATTTTCTTTTAACATCAAGCTTATTTGATCAAGAAATCAATATTGATATCCCCGATTATGAAGGATATTTAAAAGCACGTTTAAGTTAACCAAATAAAAAGGAGATAAATTACTTTATCTCCTTTCTGTTTATTTACTCGTAAATTACTTACCCTGCATTGCCGCGCTCATGATTAACATAAACAGCACGCCTTGCACCTGCTCTTCAGGAATCACTTGACCATTAAGCTTAAGTTCGCCTTTTTCAAGTACTAAGGCAAGTGTCACATTTTTATCGTTATTCACCACAATATTTTGTGCTGCTGCTTGTTTGGCTTGCTCTTCAATTTTCTCTTTAATCAAAGCTTTATCTTCTTCTGGAGCAAATTGTGTCATGATTTTTTCTGCTGTCGCTTTATCTACATGAATATGCACAGCAAAATCCGTAAATTGTTTATATAAATTTCCTTTCATTAAATCAAATTTTGGATCTTTCGCTAATGCCACATTGAGATCTAATGACACTTTACCTTGATTGTCTGAAATTGATACTGGGTTGAGTTTAAGTTGAGGCTGATTATTAAAAATAGCCATACCATGCTCTTCAACCCATGAACTTAAGATTTCAGATACCACTTCATCATTCACATTTTTATCATCTCTAACAGACTTAAATACCGTGAAAACAGCTTCAATCAAGGCATTTGCTGCGTTTGCTTCAATATGATTTAATTCACTATTGTTAGTTAACTTCCCTAACTCTTTTCCATCTAAAACAAATGAATCTACTGCACTCTCACTTTTTAAGTTTACAAAATCACCATTAAGTGAAATATCAGATGTTGCTTTTAAACCTTTTTCAATAATAGACGTTGTTTTCCCAGCATAATCCGTGCTCGTCATTTCGAAGCTTTCAGTTAAAGAAGAGCCTTTTCCTGTATAAATATAAGCCCATTTTGTTGGATTAAATGAAGCGTCCAATTTCATGCCCTTCATCTTCATTTTTACCGATTTAACTGCAGTAGCGTACTGGCTATTTTCCCCATCTGCACTACTAGGGCCTAAATCAGCAGTCACTTCGTCTAAGGTCATGTCATATTTACCTGCTCGATCTTTATCTACATCAAAACCAATGTTGATATTTGACCATGCGATCTTATTTTGTGGAGAATTTGGATCCGTCATTTCCCCTGCCGCTAATTCAACTTTACCTTTTGTTGCTAAGCTATAGCTAGTCGAAGCTTGATATTGAACAGGCTTATCTGATTTAAGAAAATCAAATAGCGGCTGAGTTGTTTCATTTTTAGCAATCACACCTTGTGCAGAAAACATTGTTGGTACAAAGTTGAATTTTTCTAGCTGATTAAGCGGAAATGGACCGTGATAAAGCTTGGTTGATAGTGGAATGGTAAATACTTGTCCTTCTTTTGGTAAAGAAATAACTACTTCATCTTCCACTTGAGAAGTAAAGAAACTGCGATCAAATTGCTTATTTTTATAAACAAGATTCACTGAATCTGACAAACCTAAACTTTGGAATTTTTGGTTTGCTAACTCAATTTGACGTAAATATTCAGTTTGTGCTTTTTCGCCAGTAAACCACGCACCACCGAGGCCTACAACACCAAGGGCAACAATGATACTTAATGCTACGGTTGATTTTTTCATTTTGATTCCTTTGTTAATTAATAGTTGATTAAAATTGCTGGCAATTTATCACAAATCACAACTTTTTTCTTATTTTTAAAAAATAATTTTATACCCCCCCCTTGAACTTCTCATCTCTGGACTTATTTTGTAAAACAAGAACGGAAATGACCGCACTTTAAAAGGAAGAAAAAATTTTAAATCTTGCCTCTTGAAATGCGAAAAAGTATCCACATCTTATTCATCGTAATAGTTTACAACGAATTTAAAATTTAATTAGGAGTAACAACATGGGAAAAATTATTGGTATTGACTTAGGTACAACAAACTCTTGTGTCGCTGTAATGGATGGTGATAAACCACGCGTAATTGAAAACGCAGAAGGCGATCGTACTACCCCGTCAATTATCGCTTATACAAATGATAACGAAATTTTAGTGGGTCAACCGGCAAAACGCCAAGCGGTGACCAACCCGAAAAATACATTATTCGCAATCAAACGTTTAATTGGTCGTCGTTTTGATGATGCTGAAGTAAAACGTGATATCGACATTATGCCATTTGAAATCACCAAAGCAGACAATGGTGATGCATGGGTAAATGTAAAAGGTGACAAACTTGCACCGCCACAAATTTCTGCAGAAGTATTGAAAAAAATGAAGAAAACTGCAGAAGACTTCTTAGGTGAGCCAGTGACTGAAGCAGTAATCACTGTTCCTGCATACTTTAACGACGCTCAACGTCAAGCAACAAAAGATGCAGGTCGTATCGCAGGCTTAGAAGTTAAACGTATTATCAACGAACCTACAGCTGCAGCATTAGCTTACGGTTTAGATAAAGGTCAAGGCAACAAAACTATCGCTGTTTATGACTTAGGTGGTGGTACATTCGACTTATCTATCATCGAAATTGATGAAGTAGGTGGCGAAAAAACCTTCGAAGTATTAGCAACCAATGGTGATACTCACTTAGGTGGTGAAGACTTCGATAACCGTGTTATCAACTACTTAGTGGATGAGTTCAAAAAAGAACAAGGCGTTGACTTACGTAACGACCCACTTGCAATGCAACGTTTAAAAGAAGCAGGTGAAAAAGCGAAAATTGAACTTTCTTCTGCACAACAAACTGATGTGAACTTACCTTACATCACTGCAGATGCAACAGGTCCTAAACATTTAAACATTAAATTAACTCGTGCTAAATTAGAATCTTTAGTAGAAGATTTAGTGGCGAAATCACTTGAACCTGTAAAAGTTGCATTAAACGATGCTGGCTTAAGTGCATCACAAATTGATGATGTTATCTTAGTGGGCGGTCAGACCCGTATGCCATTAGTACAACAAAAAGTAGAAGAATTCTTCGGTAAAGCACCTCGTAAAGATGTGAACCCTGATGAAGCCGTTGCTATCGGTGCAGCAGTTCAAGGTGGTGTATTAGCGGGTGATGTAACTGATGTATTATTGTTAGACGTAACGCCGTTATCTTTAGGTATCGAAACCATGGGTGGCGTGATGACTACCTTAATTGAGAAAAACACGACGATTCCAACTAAAAAATCGCAAGTATTCTCAACAGCAGAAGATAACCAAAGTGCAGTAACCATTCACGTGTTACAAGGTGAACGTAAACAAGCATCAGCGAATAAATCTTTAGGCCAATTCAACCTTGAAGGCATCAACCCTGCTCCACGCGGTATGCCACAAATTGAAGTAACCTTTGATATCGACGCTGACGGTATTATCCATGTTTCTGCGAAAGATAAAGGTACAGGTAAAGAACAACAAATCACCATCAAAGCCTCTTCAGGTTTAAGTGATGAAGAAATTCAACAAATGGTTCGTGATGCAGAAGCAAACGCTGAAGCAGACCGTAAATTTGAAGAATTAGTACAAGCTCGCAACCAAGCAGATCACCTTGTACACAGCACACGTAAACAATTAGAAGAAGCCGGTGACAAAGTTCCAGCTGAAGATCGTGCAGCAATTGAAAGTGCATTAAGCGATTTAGAAACAGCTGCGAAAGGTGAAGATAAAGCGGCTATCGAAGCTAAACTTCAAGCGCTTGCAGAAGTTGCTCAAAAACTTGTTCAAGTGGCTCAACAGCAAGCTGATGCACAACAAGCTCAAAGCAACAGCAAACCAAATGATGATGTTGTTGATGCTGAGTTTGAAGAAGTGAAAGACAACAAATAATTTCACTTTAACCTAAATCAAAGGGCGTAGCGATACGCCCTTTTGGCATATTCATTAAATGTCGTTTTTCCTGACTTTATTTAAAAAAGTGAAGTCTGGAAAAATAAACCTGGAGGATAAATGGCGTTAAAACTCTACCCAATCGTTCAACAACGCTTAAATAACAACATAGCAAATAAGATAATCTCACCCCTTTGGCAAAACAATCTTGATAAACTACCACAAGGTCACTGTTGTTATGGCATCTATTTTAATTATGCTACGAATCACCTAGCAGACTATGATTTTGCGATTGCAAGTGAAGTAATATTAGAGACAGATATTCCGGTGATTGAAATTGAAGATTTGAGTTTCTACGAAGTTTTTCGTTGCAAAGTAGATGAAATTTATCAAACATGGCAACTAATCTGGAAAAAAGAACAACAAGGTTTACTTAAGCGGGCTTATTCGGTGGATTTTGAAAAATACCACTCTGATGGTTTGGTAGAAATTTATATCGCTGTTGTACCACATTGCTAAGCTCAAAGTGCGTAAAATTTTATAAAAAACGACCGCACTTTACCCCAAAACAAACACAACAAAGGAAAAAACAATGAAATTCGAAACGAAATGCCTCCATGCTGGCTATACCCCTAAAAACGGTGAGCCACGTGTTCAACCAATCGTACAAAGCACCACTTATACTTACGATTCTGCAGAAGAAATTGGCAAGTTATTTGATTTACAAGCAGCCGGTTATTTCTATACTCGCCTAGCAAACCCAACAACAAATGCTGCGGAAGAAAAAATCACGGCACTTGAAGGTGGCGTGGCAACAATGTGTACGGCTTCTGGTCAATCTGCGGTTTTCTATGCGATGTTGAATATTTTAGAAGCAGGCGATCATTTTATTTCCTCTTCTTATGTGTATGGCGGTACTTACAATTTATTTGCCCATACATTCAAAAAAATGGGTATCGAAGTGACTTTTGTGGATCAAGATTTACCGCTTGAAGAACTCAAAAAAGCGATTCGTCCAAATACAAAAGCCGTTTTTGCTGAAACCATTGCAAACCCTGCTTTACGCGTGTTGGATATTGAAAAATTCGCCGCCTTAGCAAAAGCTGCAGAAGCGCCATTATTAATTGATAATACCTTTGCTACCCCCTATTTTTGTCGTCCAATCGAATTTGGTGCAAATGTGGTCATTCACAGCACATCTAAATATTTAGATGGTCATGCTATTGCCTTAGGTGGCTCAATTACTGATGGCGGTAACTTTAATTGGAATAACGGCAAATATCCGCAATTAAGCACGCCAGACCAAACTTATCATGGTTTGGTTTACACAGAAACCTTTGGCCCCGCAGCTTATATTGTCAAAGCACGCGTGCAATTAATGCGTGATTTAGGTGCTACACCAGCTCCTCAAAATAGTTTCTTATTGAATGTAGGCATGGAAACCCTCGCGCTTCGCATGCAACGTCATTATGAAAATGCACAAGCTGTAGCCGAGTTTTTAGAAAAACATCCGCAAGTCGTTAAAGTGAATTATCCTGGCTTACCAAGTTCGCCAGATTATGCCCTCAAACAAAAATACTTACCGAACGGTTTGTGTGGCGTTATTTCCTTTGAGATTAAAGGTGACAAAGAAACCGCGGCAAAATGGTTAAACGCATTGCAAATGACCTCTCGTGAAGTACACGTAGCCGATATTCGTACTTGTGCATTACATCCAGCGACTTCAACGCACCGCCAATTAATTGAAGCTGAATTAGAAAAAGCGGGGATTTCTGCAGGACTTATTCGCCTTTCTTGCGGTATTGAAAATATTCAAGATATTTTAGCTGACTTAGAGCAAGCATTCGCTGCAGCAAAATAAGTCATAAATTAACGAATTTACCCTTGATATTTCTGACTTCGACATTATTTTTATTCTTAGGTATATTGTTAACGCAATACCATACAATAACAAAATAAAATTTTTTAAATTTATATTTTTAAACGGAAAACGAAAACATTATGGCAAAGAAAGATTATTACGACGTTCTTGGTGTTGAACGTGGCGCAGACGAAAAAGCAATTAAACGTGCTTACAAAAAACTCGCCATGCAATATCACCCTGATAGAACCAAAGGTGATAAAGCCAAAGAAGAAAAATTTAAAGAAATCCAAGAAGCCTATGAAATCCTAGGTGATAAAGAAAAACGTGCCGCTTACGATCAATACGGCCATGCAGCCTTTGAACAAGGCGGCATGGGAGGAGGTGGCTTCGGTGGCGGATTCAGCGGTGCTGATTTCGGTGATATTTTTGGTGATATGTTCGGCGATATCTTCGGTGGTGGCGGACGAGGCCGTCAGCGTGTTGTTCGCGGTGAAGATTTACGTTATGACATCCAAATCACGTTAGAAGAAGCCGTAAAAGGTACAACCAAAGATATCCAGATTAATACCCTTGCTCACTGTGATAGCTGCGATGGTACTGGCGCAGAAAAAGGATCAAAAGTTGAGACATGCCCAAGCTGTCATGGTTCAGGTCGTATTCGTCGCCAACAAGGTTTCTTCGTAACTGAAGCGGTTTGTCCTACTTGTCATGGTTCTGGTAAGAAAATTGAAAAACCATGTAAAAGCTGCCATGGCGAAGGTCGTGTTCACAAGAAGAAAAACCTTTCCGTTAAAATTCCAGCAGGTGTGGATACCGGCAACCAATTACGCTTAAGCGGTGAAGGGGCAGCTGGCGAAAATGGTGCACCAGCAGGTGATTTATATGTGGTTATTCACGTTAAAGAACATCATATCTTTGAACGTGATGGCAATAACCTCTACTGTGAAGTGCCAATCAGTTTCTCAATGGCTGCGTTAGGTGGTGAGATTGAAGTTCCAACCTTAGACGGTAAAGTGAAACTCAAAATCCCTGCTGAAACCCAAACAGGCAAACTCTTCCGTATGCGTGGTAAAGGGGTGAGCTCTACACGTAGCGGCTACGCAGGCGATCTCATTTGTCGCGTAGTGATTGAAACACCGGTGAACTTAAATAAAGAACAAAAAGAATTATTAGAAAAACTGGAAGAAAGTTTGAAAGGACAAAAGTCGCATAGTCCGAAATCTTCAAGCTTTTTAGACGGTGTGAAGAAATTCTTTGATAACTTAGGTAAGTAAGCCTAAACAAAAAGTGCGGTCAATTTTAAAACTGTTTTGAAATTGACCGCACTTTTACTTTATACGACTGAAATCGCTTTTATTTGCACATAAACATCCATGCCTTGAGCGAAATGCAATTCATTAAACGCCCATCTACTGACACTTGCCCAAACTTTATGCCCTTCCACCAACACCGCAATATCAATGCGATTCTCTTGCGGAACGATTTGTACAATTTGTCCACGTAAGATATTACGAATACTCGTTTGTTCTGGCTTGCTGAGAGTGAGTGATACATCGGAACTATAAATACAGACACGCACTTTTTCATTCGCTTGATGATGCACTTCGTTAATCCAAAGCTGTTGTTCACCTAAAGAAAGTGCGGTCATTTTATAGGTTGGATTATGTAAATAGACGGGCAACGCCAACACACTACTCTGCTCTGATTCGCCTTTCCAAGGGGCAAATAACGGACTGTTCCACACATTTTCTAAGGTGTCATAGGCTTTCACTTTGCCATTTTCCATCAGCACCACGCGATCGGCCAAACGTAATAATTCATCTAAACTGTGCGTCACATATAAAATCGGCACATTAATTTCTTTGGATAGACTTTCTAAATATTGCATAAGCTCACGTTTGCGAGGCACATCTAAAGCAGAAAGCGGTTCATCCATCAATAAAATATCAGGATCCGTCAATAAGGCTCGCCCAATCGCCACACGTTGTTTTTCTCCGCCTGATAAAGTCAGCGGATAGCGTTTGAGTAATGGCTCAATACCAAGGAGCTGAACGATATAGTCAAAATCTTCACGGCTGACATGCTTCATGCCATAACGCAAATTACCTTTGACGTTGTAATGCGGAAATAAACGAGCATCTTGGAATACATAACCAATTTTGCGCTGATGCACAGGGAGATTCTCACCGTTCTCCACATCCACCAAAGTGCGGTCATTTAAACGAATAAATCCCTGATCAGGATGAGTCAAGCCACTCACTAAATTAATTAATGAGGTTTTCCCCGAACCTGACAAACCAAAAATAGCCGTCACACCTTGAGTTGGCAATTGCAGATCCGCACGTAAGGTCAGGCGACCTAATTGTTGTTGTACATTAATGTGTAGCATCGCCCTGCCCCAATTTTTTCTGCATCCGTTTGCTCAATGCTTCGGAAAGCAATAAGGAAATTAATGAAAGGATCACCGCAAACAAGCAAAGTCGTGCAGTTTGAGCTTCCGCACCTGGCGTTTGGATAAATGAATACATCGCTAAAGGAATGGTTTGAGTTTCCCCCGCAATATTGGAAACGAAGGTAATGGTTGCCCCGAATTCCCCTAAAGAGCGAGCAAAACCTAATACTAAACCCGCCAATACACCAGGGAGAGAAAGAGGTAATGTGATTGTAAAAAAGACTCGCCAAGGCGAAGCACCAAGCGTTTGTGCAGCTTGTTCTAATTTAAAATCAATGCTTTCTAAGGAAAGACGAATTGCCCGCACAACCAATGGAAATGCCACCACTGCAGAAGCTAATACCGCTCCCTTCCAACTAAAGCCAAAGGATACACCAAACCATTGATATAAATACTTGCCAATGAAACCATTACGCCCCATGGCAACTAATAATAAATAACCAATTACCACTGGCGGTAACACCAAAGGCAGATGAATAACTCCTGTAATCAGTGACTTACCGTAGAATTCCTTACGAGCCAGTAACCAAGCGATAAAAATTGCGAAGGGCAAACTCCAAAGCATAGAACTCAATGCGACACTCATGCTTAAGTGAATCGCATCCCATTCCATCGGGCTTAATTGAAACCAAGAGAGCAAAATATTTCCTTGTGTATATATCGATATGACGAAATTTCTTTAGAGATAACAAAAAGGACAGTTTCCTGTCCTTTCTTTATAAAGTCTGAGCTCATTATTTCACAGAGAAACCATATTCAACAAATATTTTTTTCGCTGCGCTCGATTCTAAGTAGTTAAGGAAATCACGGGTATCCGCATTGTCATGATCTTTTAAAATCGCGACTGGATATTCAACCGGTTTATAGCTATCTTTCGGGAATACACCTACTGCTTTCACGTCTTTACTCACTTTTGCATCAGTGCTATACACGATACCATAAGGGGCTTCAGCGCGTTCAACTAGGGCTAACGCACCACGCACATCTTTTGCACGCGCTAATTTATCTTTTACTTGATCCCATAAATTTAATTTGGTTAATGACTCTTCTGCATATTGTCCTGCAGGAACGTGAGCTGGATCACCAACAGATAAATAACTATCTTTTAAGCCTTTAATCCATTCGCCTTTTGCAACATCAACTGAATTAACACTGCTTTTAGCCGGTGCAATTAATACTAATTCATTACCCACTAATACTTTTTCAGTTTCTTTTACAGTGAGGTTTTTATCAGATAAATATTTCATCCATTTATTGCTAGCTGAAATAAATAAATCGGCTGGTGCACCTTCTTCAACTTGTTTAGCAAGAGTAGAAGACGAAGCAAAAGAGAAAACCACGGTATTATTTGGTTTTTCAGTTTGGTATTGATCCGCAATTTGTTGTAATGCATCAGTCATTGAAGCTGCTGCAAATACAGTGACTTTTGCAGATGCAGCGAAAGATACGCCCATACCTGCAATTAAAAGTGCGGTTGCAAATTTGGTTAATTTCATTATTTATCTCCTATATAAATGAAACTATATGTAAAAAAATATACTACGGCAAAATTATAACTTGAATTTTAAAATAAGCATACAGAAAAAAACAAAAATCAAGTAAAATAAGTAGAATTATGTATTAGGAGGAGATGATGAAACAAACTGAAATTTTACTGACGATCAAACTTCATCAAGAATTATTTATCGATCCAAAACGTGTTCGCCTCTTAAAAGAAATTAAAGAATGTGGCTCAATTAATCAAGCGGCCAAAAATGCCAAAGTAAGCTATAAAAGTGCGTGGGATCACCTTGAGGCGATGAATAAAATCAGCCCAAAACCACTTTTAGAACGTAATATTGGTGGAAAAAATGGGGGCGGTACGTCATTAACCACTTATGCTGAGCGTTTACTGCAGCTTTATGATTTGCTCGAACAAACACAAGAGCACGCCTTCCATATTCTGCAAGATGAGACAATTCCACTCAACAGCTTGCTTTCAGCAACAGCAAAATTCTCCTTACAAAGTAGCGCGCGTAATCAATTTTTCGGTAAAGTTTTAAGCCAACATATTGTGGATTCCCGTTGCATCGTTGCAGTCAATATTCAGGATTTAGCCCATCCATTACACGTTTCGATCACGCTACGCAGTGCTGAACGTCTAAAACTCATTACTGAAAAAGAAGTGATGGTGATGTTTAAAGCGCCTTGGGTGAAAGTGAGTGCGACTCCATTAGAAGAAAAAAACAACCTTTTCCAAGCAACCATTCTTTCTATGCAAAATGAAGAAGCGATTTTGCAAATAAAAGACAGCTCAATTGAATTTTGTGCGAGTATTCATAGTAAAGATGGTTGGAAAGTGGGACAAGAAGTGTGGTTACATGTGGAGCCAGAACAAATTATCTTAGCAACATTGAAATAAATAGCATTCTTTAAGGGAATTTTTAATGCTTAAAAATAAAATAAAAGATGGATATTTAGAATTTTTTGAGTATTTTCAGATTGATGAAAACTCTTTCTTAAAATTTGCTCAAGATTCAATTATCTTGATCCCAAAAGAAAAAGCAGCTAAAGAATGGAGAGATTTAGTACAAAAGATAAAGACTAAAGGGCAACAAGCTTATGTTAGATCATATGCTCGTAATGGTTCAGGAAATGCTTTATATCAGAATCTTTATCAAAATATATTTTTATGTGATGTTAAAGTTGATCCAAGTAACAACCACTACCCAACTAAATTATTACAAGACTTGACTGAATATTATAAAAATAGTGGGAAAAAAACAAATTTAGTGAATTACCAAGTGTCCCATATATTTGGTCATACAAAAAATCCATATGCATTTTGTGCTCCTTGGAATATAGCATTTGTACCAAAGATATTAGATCCTTTTACTGGACATGAAAGTAAAGGCGAATTAACTAAAAAAATCACAATATTATATAAAAATTTAATGTTAACTAATTATCAAGAATTGATAGAGGAATATAATTCTATAATGGATAGCATTAAGAGTGATATTGAAATTTTTATTGGACAGACGAAGGTGAATGATAAAAAGATCTCAAGTTTTCATCAATCATTAAAAAATGAATTTTCAAAAATCACTTGGTAATATCGTTTGGCTCTTTGTGAAATATACTATGCTATATATTTCTTTGCTTAACACCTAAAATTACAACGCAATCTCATCAATCGATCGTCCAAAACTTGGCAAAAAGACCTGCAAAAAATAATCCATTTCTTGACTGTGCCATTGTTCCATTAAATTTTCTAAGCGTTTTTTTGCTGTTTTAAATTCATGGTTACCATGCTCTAATTCAAATTGGGCTTTAATATAGGCACAAATCAAATCCGCTTGTTTTACTAAATGCTTTTCTTCTGGGCTAAATTGCTCACTATCTAAGTATGGCGCGAAACTCTCTTGCAATTCAGTCGGGAGCAAACTAATTAAATGCAATTCTGCAGCCGCTTCAATGTCTTTGTAAGCATGAGTGATTTCAGAATTGAAATACTTAATTGGGGTTGGCAAATCTCCAGTAAAAATTTCAGAGGTATCATGATACATCGCCATCACTGCGATACGCTCAGGATTAACTTCCCCACCAAAAAATTGATTTTTAATAATGGCTAAGGCTTGTGCCACAAAGGCAACTTGCAGACTATGCTCTGCCAAGTTTTCCTTTTCAATATTACGCATCAATGACCAACGTTGAATTAAGCGAAGACGATCTAAACAGGCAAAAAAGTGACTGGTTTTAACTTCCACGATATATCCTTAGTTAGACGGCAACTCTTCAATAACCACTGGGAGATCAATCACTTTACCTAAGCGAGAAACAGTAACAATGACTTCTGTATTCGGTTTAGTATCACTAATAATTTGCATCATTTCACGAATAGATAAGTTATCTTGTTTATTTAAACGTAAAATCACATCACCGACTTGGATGCCTGCTTTAGCGGCAGGACTATTCGCTGTCACGCCGGTAATCACGATACCACCGTTTGAGTTAGCGGTGATTTCACTTTGTACCCCAAAGTAACCACGAATCACGCGGCCATCTCGGATAATTTTATATAACACGTCATTAGCAATACTAATTGGAATCGCAAAATTTAACCCTTCAGCAATTTCATTGGCTGTTTTACCAATACTTAACGTGCTGATCCCCACTAATTCGCCCGCTGAGTTAATCAATGCGCCACCAGAGTTACCACGGTTAATTGATGCATCGGTTTGAATAAAGTTTTGACGACCTAAAGAATCGCCTACGGCACTACGTCCTACCGCACTGATAATCCCTTGGGAAACACTTTGACCAAGGTTATACGGATTACCAATAGCCAGAGCAATATCCCCAACTCGTACTTGGCGTTCTTTATTTTGTGGAATCGTGGAAAGATTGGTTGCTTTAATTTTTAATACCGCAAGATCTGTCAAATTGTCTGAGCCAATTAAATTGGCTTCATAAATATTGCCATTTTGCAACGCTACCACAATTTGATCGGCATTTTGAATAACGTGTTTATTGGTAAGAATATAACCGTCTTTGGTCATGATCACGCCAGAACCTAAGTTATTTACCTGTAATTGATCGCTATCATTAATGCTGGCAGAAGAAAAAGATCGGTTGTACACATTCACCACAGCAGGAGAAGCAATTCTCACAGCACTATTGAACGAAACGATATCATCAGCAGAGAAAAGGCTGCTGTTATTAAGCTTAGGAACGGCAAATAAAATAACACCTGCCGCGGCAAGCCCCCAAAGGGCGGAGTAGAAAAGTTTTTTAAACATTTTTTATTCTTTTATTAATAAGTTAGGTAAATAACTGAGCTTTAAATCATCCCCAATTCTTTCACATTCTTGCAGTTGCCACAATGGGGCATCAGCAAGTTTTTCCAAATGCGGGAGTTGACATAATCCTCGAGCTTTATCTCCCAAGAGTTTCGGGGCGACATAAATAATTAATTCATCTACAGCATGTTGTTCAATCAAGCTTCCCGCTAAATTGGCGCCAGCTTCAACCCAAATGGAATTCACTTGTCGCTTGCCTAATTCTGTCATCAATAGATCAAAATCATAGTTTTCTGGCAGTAAAATTTGCTCACAGAAATCAGGGAATACCGACATATCTCGTGGAATTGAACCCACAAGCCAAACTGGCGAATGGGTATGGAATAATTGATGGCTTGGTTGAACTCGATTTTTAGAATCTAAGATTATGCGAATGGGCTGACGAACAGTATCTTCAGCATATTCTGCTTTTAAATCATCGGGAAATTGATTCCAACGCACGTTCAAGCTTGGATCATCGGCTAACACCGTAGCACTTGTTGATAAAAGTGCGGTCGCTTTGGCTCGCATTTTTTGTACATCCGCACGAGCTGCATCACCTGTAATCCATTTGCTTTCACCGCTCGCCATGGCTGTTCGTCCATCTAAACTCATGGCTAATTTCACCTGCACATAAGGCTTGCCGGTTCGCATACGTTTGAGAAAACCTTTATTTAAGGCTTCTGCTTGTTCATTCAATAAATTGACCGCACTTGGAATGCCTGCATCGGCTAGCATTTTCAGGCCCTTGCCTGCTACTTGCGGATTAGGATCCGCCATAGCTGCGACAACTCGACTGACACCCGCTTCAATTAACCCTAATGCACAAGGCGGTGTGCGTCCATAATGAGAACAAGGCTCAAGTGTCACATAAGCAGTTGCGCCTTTCGCCTTCTCACCGGCATCTGCCAACGCTACACGTTCAGCATGAGGCTGACCGGCTTTAAAATGAAACCCTTTCCCGACAATTTCACCGTTCTTAACTAACACACATCCTACGGATGGATTCGGCGTAGTGGTGTACTGCCCTTTTGCCGCAAGCTCAAGAGCCAGTTGCATAAATTTCACGTCATCAGGGGAAAAGGTGTCACTCATATTAATCCTTTAAGCTTTCAATTTCTTTGGTGAATTCATTGATATTATCAAAGCTCAGGTAAACGGATGCAAAACGGATATACGCCACTTTATCTAATTCTTTCAGCTCATTCATGGCTAATTTACCCACGAGATGACTTGGCACTTCGCGCTCCCCCGTAGCACGTAATTGGATAATAATATGGCTAATGGCTTTTTCCACATCATCCGAACTTACAGGGCGTTTTTCTAACGCATGTTGAATACCGCTACGCAATTTATCTTCATTAAACGGCTCGCGTGACCCATCATTTTTAATAATTTTTGGCACCACTAATTCGGCCGTTTCAAAGGTGGTAAAGCGTTCATGACAATTCCCGCATTCCCGACGACGACGCACTTGATACCCATCAGAAACCAAACGGCTGTCAATCACCTTAGTTTCTTCAGTTGAACAAAACGGACAACGCATTTTAGCTCCTTTTCAAAATGATTCTTAAGTCAGTATCTTATCAAAAATCCAGGATCTTTTCGATCTGAAGATCCGCTTTAAGACAACATTTCTCCAAACCAGGATGTGGTTTCTTTCACCAACTGCAAAAGACCATCCTGCGATTTAAATTGTTCTGTTTGACCCAATACCCTCGCCCAATAAGGCTCGGCTTTTCTATAACTATAGTTATCGTCTTTCGCAAGAGATTCGATATTCGTTAAAACATTGTCAAAATTGACCGCACTTTCATCTTTTTCAATAAACTTCGCTATATTTTCCGTTGGAATAAGCTGAATTTGTTGCTGGCTTTGTAAATAAGCCTCGACATACATTTTCAGTTTCTCAAGTGCGGTCGATTTTTCTATTGTTTTTAATGTTAAATCCTTATCCTTAGCGATAATACGTGGTGGCAGTGCATTCTCTTTTGTCACCAGTTGAATGAGATAATAAAGCCATGGGCGAATACGATAACGATCTTTATATTTTGCAAATCGCCATTCGATTATCTGATTTTCATCACCAAATAATGGCTCCATATAGCCAAACAAGCGAATATTGCCTTGTGCCGTTTCCACCACAAAATCGACACTCTCACTATGTGGTGAAGAATAGTCCTTAATTTTCTCTTTAAAAGCCAATACATCAGCACGAATGGATTGCGCACAGACTTCCGCAAACTCGCCACGTGGCATGATGCCTTTCACTCGCTGTTTGGCGAAATAATCGTTAAATTGCGCTTCCTCTAAATGCAATAATTCATTACTAATGCGATGATGCTCCAAACCATTTAACGTGAAGTTTTCACTTTCTTCAATGCGATCATCGTCATCTCGGAAATACACACCAAGCTGCTTTTCAAAAAAGAATTTCACTGGATTTTCAACAAAACTCACAAACCGATCGAGCTCAATTTCCGTTATTGGCGCTTGATTTTCCCCCATCGGCACAACAAACTCATGACATTTTCTTTCTTGGAATTGGGCAATCGGCAGCCATTTTTTCGCAAAAGAGCGGTTAATTTTTCCTTCATTTTGGAAATTGTTTGGACTAAACGCCGTCATTGGATGCTGTTCAATTCTTAAGCCATCGTCTGAATAATGATTAATATAATCAAGCAACTGGCTCACCAATACTGAAGGCTCTTTGGGTTGATTATCAATAATCGAACAGCCCACATAACTCACATAAAAATGGGATCTTGCGGCGAGCAAAGCCTCAAGGAATAAGTAACGGTCATCATCTCGACGAACACGATCGCCTTTTTGATGATGATATTGCATTAAGTCAAAACTATTTGGGGTATGACTGCGTGGGTAATCCGCTTCATTCATTCCGAGCAAACACACCACTTTAAAAGGAATAGAACGCATTGGTAAAAGCGTACAGAAATTCACTTTTCCCGCTAAGAAACGAAGGCTATTTGGTGTTTCTTCTAAACGCGCAGACATCACTTCCGCAATCACATCCGCTTGCAAGGTTTCTTCAAAATTGACGGCCTGCAAATCATCGGCAAAGGCATTGATACAATCTTGAATATAAAATAAAGTATCCACCGTTTCTTCATTTTGCACAAAGAAATCCGTCAAAAGTGCGGTCAATTTTTCACGCCATTTTTCAATATTGTGTGCCTTTTGCAAATCTTGATGCCATTTATTTAAGGCCGTAAAAAATTGATTTACCGCACCGACTAACTGCCCTTTCAATCCATAGCTACTATCAAGTCCAAGACTGTCTTGCCAAACACCTTGTTCTTCACGCATCGCATAGCCTAAGGTCATACGTTCAAGCCCTGCCTGCCACGCGTTAAAATTCAGTGTATTCTGCAATTTTTCCAAACCAAAGCGAATGCCCGACTCTTTCACCCATTCACGGATTTGCTCGAGATCGGCAAGCGCAATATTAAAACGCTCACGGATAGCCGGAATATCCAATAAAGCAAGTACTTCTTCCGCACCAAACTGGCTTTCTTTTAAATTTAACAGGGAAAGATAGCTCGACACGATCACATCACTTTCAGACAATTTACTGTCAGAAATTGAGAACGGAATAACGGGTGCATCCGCACTATTCGCACCAAAGACAGCCTGAATATAAGGTGTGTATTGGTTAACATCGGCAACCATGACCACCACATCTTTTGGTGTAATCTGTTCTTCTTTTGGTTTATGCTGATTCTGATTGAATAAATCCAACAAATAATCATGTAGCACTTCAACTTCGCGCATCGCGCTATGACAAGATTTCATCACCAAAGAGCGGTCATTTTTCGCAACATTTAATGTACCATGACTCAACGTCAAAATTTGATTTTGGATCTGCCCTAACAATGTTTTTTCGGAAAGTTCTGCATAGTAATCACAGGAAATGGCTTGAATATTTTCTTCATCACGCACTAATTGATAGAGAAAATCCCGCCCCATTTTTCCCCAAGAGGCTAAAAGCGGATTCCCGCTGAACAATTCTTCTTGTTGATTGGTGTAATCAAGATCAGCAGGTTCCCATGACACTTGCTCGGCTGAAATTAAAGGCTTCACATCATTGCTTTCTTGCACGAAACGCTGTCTTTCTAATAAATAGGATTTACTCAGTTCTCGCAAGTCCCCCCAATATTCTTGACATGGATTATTGAAGAATAAATGTACATCTGTTTTAGCTGAAATACCTTGGAAAATATTGAGATAAACCGTTGGCAATGCTGGAATACCAAAAATAAAAATACGTTCCGGCAAGTTGAGTGTCGCATTTGGATCACGACATAGCTCTAAAAATTGTTGATTGAGTGCAGCACGATGCTTTGCTTTTCCACCGAAATCACGTTGGACATCATCCACCAATGCTCGCCATAAAATCCCTTGCCAATGAATATTGCCTTTAATTTGAGAAAGAAAGGTAGGATTTAACGCCGAAAGGCCCTGCTTTTGCTGATTAATTTGAGCCAAGATTTTTTCATCGTTATTTTCTTCCCATGCGGCAATCCATTCGGGACGATAGACGAGGTATTGGTCAAATAAATCGGCAACTTTTAGGCTTAATTGATAAAGTTTTTGCTGTTCTGATGCCGGTGAGGACGCTAAATATTTTTTTAATGGTTCAAATTCTTTTTGCTGTAAAAAAGTAGGGATTAATCGCATTAATCGCCATAACGTTGAATCTTTTTCAAAAGGGTTTTGCGTGGAAACATTCGGCAAATTATCAGCGTAAAGTTTCCAAATAAAACTGGAAGGCATGGGGAATTGGAAATTCGCTGCAACGCCGCGTTTTTTAGCAATTTCCATTTGTAACCATTGTGCCATACCAGGGCTTTGCACTAACACAATGTCAGATTGAAACGGATCATGTTGAGGTAAATTTTCCAACAGCGAAACTAAAATATCCTTTTGAATTTCCGGTTGGTTTGAATAATAAGTAACGAACAAAGTAACGCCCTTTTGAAAGCAAAAACAATGCGTTATTTTACTCGGTTTTCAATAAAAATTCACCTTGAGGATAGCGTATATTCACTTGATGATGACTGCATTGAATTGCAAATTGAATGCCATTTTGTTGTACGCTATTTTCACAAGACAAGCCTAAAAACTGACGTTGAGCCTGATTCTCAGCAATTTGAATTGCCTGAAATTCTTGAAAAATTCTGACCGCACTTTTCCGTTGCTCACTCGTCCATCGGTTAAAGATCAAAAATAACCCGCTGAAAATCGATAATGCTAATAAAAGTGACATTAACGACATGCCTTTATTCACTTTGATCTTGCGCACTTAAATCACTCCAACTTTTATCCACCAAACGCCATTGGCTATATTCTTGTACGAGTTTGGTCACCACGGCTTTACCGTAAGCCACCGTCACGCCCTCCTCTAACTTAAGCGAACCACCTGTAATCACTGCACCACTTATTCGCCCTTTGCCGGTTAAAGTTAAATCCCCTTCTGCTAACAAAATGCCACTCACATTCCCTTTAACCTCTAATTGGTTTTGCGTTATCCAATACACTTGTAGTGTTTTTTGAGCAGTTAAAGTAGTATCTACTTTCACAAAGTGCGGTTGAAAATCAGCTTGTTTTTCGCTGGAAATAAAATCTCGCAGCATATTTTCATTCATGCCTTTTGTCGGCGATTTCTTAAATAACTCTGCTCGTTTACACCAAACAGAATAGGCCACTTTATCCTCTGCCCCATTAGACTCGAAAAAGACTTGTTTCACTTTTTCAGCACCATTTAAAGGCAAGTTTTGGCAAATATGTTTTTGTTGCTGCTGACTGATTTTCTGTAACGCCAGGCCTTGTTCTACATAATATTTTCGCTGACTCATTTGAGCTCGAAAAAATGCAAAGATCTGTTCATCAAATAATAAGATCAGCGCCAATAAGCCTGAAAGTAAAATCAGTGCCGTCAGTGTCACCATCCCTTTTTTCATGATCATTCTTCTTGATTTAATAAAGGCACCACAAGCGAAGTTTCATATTGAATATGCTTATGTGTTGCAAGATTTCCCGCGAGTTTGATTTCAATCCCTTTCCCTGCCTTTAACCAATCAAAACGTAATTGAGAAATCTCAAACTCTTTTTCATCCAATAAATCAGTCCATCCACCACCAGCGTTACAAGTAGATTGTGCTAAGGCTCTCTGACACTCTTCTGAGCGACAATCTGCATTTACCGAATTTTTATAGGTTTGTTTAGTTTCGATCATTTTGTCGTTAAGTTTGTAACCAAATAGCTCTTTTTCGATATTTTTTGCCACATTTTTAACGCCATTTACGCAAGTGTTTTTTGTGTATTTTTCACCAATACAGCCATTACTATTCAAATCATAAAAAAATAAAACACAGCTATTTGATGGAGCATTATCAGCTTGAGCAATGGTTATTGCAGTGCCGTTTTCATCCAATTCAAATAAAGCCAGATTATCCTCGATGAGTTTTTGGTTTGCGGCTCGAAAACCTACGCGACGCAGATCTTTCCCGATGAGTTGAATTGTACGTTGTAATTCCGTTTGTAGTTTGAGTTGTAACATTAAACGCTGATTTTGCTGTTGAGTTTGGGCATAAAATTGTGCAACCAATAGCAATAATAAAGCGGATAAGCCAAGTGAAATCAACAAACTCACCAATGTTTCGCCTTTTAATGGTTTCATCTTGTACATGCACTCGCCGCTTGATCAGGCTTTAATTTGATACTGCCCACGTTGAAAAAAGAAAACAATGTACGATGTTCTTCCGCCTGTAACATAAAACAATTTGTTTCCATGGTATTTCTGGCCCCATTAAATTTCACCGCCACTTCTGACGGATATAATTTAGGGCCTATCAGCATCGTTTTTCCTTCAAAATAAGGATAGTAAAAATGCGCATAAAGGTTTTTAGGACAATTCTGGGGATGAAAACAATCACAAAAATGATCGTTTTTTACTTGAGCAGTAATACACCAACGTTGATTCGCTCTATCTTGATTAGCCAAAATAAACCAAATCGCTGATGAATTTTCTGCCCTCGCTTGAATATTGCGTAAGAAAAAATAAAGCCGTTGTTGCTCTTTTTCGAGAAAATATTTGGGATCGTTTTTCTGCCATTTAGGCAATGTAAACGCCAACGTTAAGCTTAAAATAAATAATACAATCAAGGTTTCTAATAAAGTTATCCCTTTATACATAAAATGCCTTCTTTTTGACCGCACTTTAAAAGTCCTTTAGAAGAAAGCCAAATTTGCTACTTTATTTTTGCGATACTGATCGCAAATTTCCTTTAAAAAACGGGAAAAACCGTGAATTAAACATTTTCAACTGGCTATTTACTAAAACTCCCTTATAATAGGCGACCTATTTATCTGTTCTTTAAAATCTGGTGGAAATATGAATCCAATGTTAAATATCGCTATTCGTGCGGCACGAAGAGCGGGCAACGTAATTGCTAAAAACTATGAGCGCCGTGATGACATCCAAACAAGTAAAAAAGGTATTAATGATTATGTGACCAGCGTCGATAAAGCCGCTGAAGCTGAGATCATTGAAATCATTCAAAAATCTTATCCTGATCACACAATTATCAGTGAAGAACGTGGTGCATTAGAAGGCAAAGACAGTGATATTCAATGGGTAATTGATCCACTAGATGGCACAACCAACTTCGTAAAAGGTTTGCCACATTTCTCCGTTTCTATTGCTATCCGTGTAAAAAACCGTACCGAAGTGGGTGTGGTTTACGATCCTATTCGTAATGAATTATTCACGGCCGTGCGTGGTGAAGGCGCAAAATTAAATGAAGTGCGTTTACGTGTAGATAGTCAAAATGAACTTAACGGGGCGATTTTAGCCACCGGTTTCCCATTCAAACAACCAAGCTTGATGCCAACTCAATTTGCCATCATGAATAACTTAATTGATGAAGCAGCAGATTTCCGTCGTACAGGTTCTGCCGCATTAGACCTTTGCTATGTGGCTTCTGGTCGCGTTGACGGTTATTTCGAAATGGGCTTAAAACCTTGGGATTGCGCAGCGGGTGATTTAATCGTGCGTGAAGCGGGCGGTTTAGTATGTGATTTCAATGCGGGTCACGGCTATTTACGCTCAGGCAATATCGTGGCTGCACCAGCACGTATTTTAAAAGAAATGCTAAATAAAATTCAACCTTGCTTAACCGAACAAGTTAAGTAAGCCTTAACAAAAAGTGCGGTAGATTTCACCGCACTTTTTTATGACTAATTTCTGTCGAGTGGTTTTCTGTTTTCTTCTGTTTCTGGCTCTAGATCCAATTTTGCCATAAGAAGTTGATCGCCATCTTCTTCTGGGTTGCCTGTCACTAATAACTTATCACCATAGAAAATGGAATTTGCTCCAGCCATAAAGCACATCGCTTGCATTTCTTCACTCATGCCTTGACGACCTGCAGAAAGGCGAACATAACTTTTCGGCATGGTAATACGCGCAACCGCAATGGTGCGAACAAACTCTGTCCAATCTAAATCAGCCGCCTCTGCCATTGGTGTGCCTTCTACTTTCACTAATTGGTTAATCGGCACTGACTCAGGCTGAGGATCAAGATTTGCCAAACTTGCAATAAGGCCTGCTCGCTCTTTACGGGTTTCATTCATACCCACAATACCACCACAGCAAACTTTTAAACCGGCATGACGCACTTTTCCTAATGTACTTAAACGATCATCAAAACGGCGTGTACCAATGACATTGTGATAATTCTCTGGAGCAGTATCTAGATTGTGATTGTAATAATCCAATCCTGCATCTTTTAACTCTTCCGCCATACCATCTTGTAGTAAGCCAAAAGTACCGCAAGTTTCTAAGCCAATATCTTTTACCGCACGAATAATCGCCGTGACTTTTTCCATATCTTTAGGCTTAGGACCACGCCATGCCGCGCCCATACAAAAACGTCCTGCACCACGTGCTTTAGCAATTTTGGCTTTTTCGACAATTTCATCAATATCCAAGATCTGCTGATTTTGTACGCCTGTTTGATAACGGGCAGATTGTGGGCAATAACCACAGTCTTCAGGGCATCCACCCGTTTTAATCGACATCAACGTCGATAACTGTATCGCACCTGGGTTAAAATGCTCTCGATGCACTTGAGCCGCACGATAGACTAATTCTAAAAAAGGTGTTTCAAATAACGCTTCTACTTTACAAACAGACCAATACTCTACTGAGGGATGGGGCGTAATAGATGAAAGCTGTACTACATTTGTTGTGGTCATTATATTTTCCTCGTTTAAGCTATATAGCTTTTATTAAGTTGAGCATATTACTCTGCAATATGATAAAAAGAGATCAGATCACTTTTCCTTGATGAATTTCAATCACTCGATCAATATGCCGTTCAATTTCTTTGGGTTGATGTGTCACCAGTAACATGGTGAGTTTTTTCTCTTCACATAATTGATCCATTAAATCCTGCATTTCAATGCGTAATTTAGGATCAAGTGCGGAAAAAGGCTCATCCAATAATAAAATGGGTTTATCTCGTAGCAAACAGCGCGCTAATGCCACTCGCTGTTTTTGTCCACCTGAAAGTGCGGTCGGTTTTCTCGTTAAAAAATCCTGTAAATTAACTGCTCTAGCAGCTTGTTCTACAAGTGCTTTTTCTTCTGCATTTAAGGCTAAATTCGGTTTTAAACCTAAGGCGACATTATCTTCTACGGAAAGATGAGTAAAGAGATTATTTTCCTGAAATAGCATGGAAACAGGGCGTTCAAAAGGTGCCGTTTTAGTATGGTTTTCACCACTGAGCCAAATCTCGCCACTATCAGCATATTCAAAGCCGGCAATTAAATTCAGCAAGGTACTTTTTCCTGCACCACTTTCACCAATGATGGCGATTTTTTCCTGGGCTTGAATATGTAAATCAAATACCATTGGCATGGATTGATAATTGAAGACTACATTATTTAATTTAATCATGTTGTTCCTTCTGCCCTTCAATGAACATAAATAAACCTAAACATAAGCCCAATAAAATCAATGCCGTCACTGCCGCTTCTTGGCTTCGATATTGCCCGATTTGTTGATAAAGCAAATGAGGCAAAGAAGTAAAATCAGGGCTACCAAATAAGGCTATCGCTGTAAAATCGCCGAGTGATAAAGTTGTCGCAAGCGCCAAGGCATATTTCAACGGTGCTTTTAGTAGCGGATATTCAATTAAACGAAAACGCTGCCAGCCTGTAATATTCAGCGATAAACAGAGTTTTTCATAATATTGCATCGATTGATTCATTGGTGTATTGAGAATTTTGATAACAAATGGCAAGGCAGCCAAGGCGTTACAAACAGATACCACAACAAACAAATGCCCTGCTGAAAAATCAATATCTTGCAACCAAAGGAATAAGCCAACTGCTAAGACAATCGTCGGAATGGCTAAAATCATCATGCCCCCCGTTAAAATTAAGTGAGCTAATTTGGGATGATATAGCCATTGTAGCTGACGGGAGAGTAACAATAAGAAGAATCCAAATAATACCGATAAAATCCCGGCTGTCGGTGCCATGGTTAATGAATAAGCGAGCGCTTTCCATAATTGTGGGTTTTGCCAATAGCCAAATAATTGGGTCGCAGATAAACCTTGAAAAACAATATTGAATAAGGGACTTAAAATAAATAAGCACACCGAGAATAAGACAAAAACATGTCCAAATTTGACCGCACTTGAAACAGGTAAAACCCAGCGATAACGTTGTGAAATCTGCGTTTCAGGTGCTTTTGCCCAATATTGTGAAAGCGAAAATAACGCAAAACAAAACGCAAATTGTACAAGCGCAAAAAGTGCGGCTTTGGGTAAATCAAATTCAAAGAAAATGGCTTGGTAAATCGCAACTTCTAGCGTGCTATTTTGTGGCCCGCCACCCAGTGCCAATACAATGGTAAAACTGGTGAAACACAGCATAAAAATCAATACAAAGGCTGACACGATTTGACTTTTCAAATAAGGCCATTCAATTAAGCGGAAAAATGTGAAACCTTTGATATTCAATTGTGCCGCGAGTTGATGCTGCTCAGTCGGAACACTTTGCAAAGCCTGCAAACTCATCCGTGCCGCTAAGGGAATATTAAAAAATAAATGGGCAATGAGAATACCACTTAAACCATAAATGGAGGGTTTCCACGAAATACCTAAGGTTTGCAGCAGTTGTGTTAGCCAACCGGCCGTGCCATAAATCCCAATCAAACCGAAAATAGCCAGTAATGCTGGCAAAACAAAGGTGAGGGAAAAAATGCGTAAAATGAGCGATTTGCCTTTGAAATCTAAATAGAAAAAAGCACGCGCAAATAACATACCAATTATGCTAGAAAGCAAGGCAGATAATAATGCTTGACCGAAACTAAAGGCGATAACTTGATGCAGATAATCGTCTTTTAAAAAATCAGATAAGGCATAATCACTTCCTACTGAAAAAACCGCAGAAAGGGAAAATCCATAAAGTAAAACGATGAAAAAAATAACCGCACTTCCGCCCAAATAATGGCGAGGACGAAAATGCGGATGTTGCAATAAGCTCATTAATACTATTTAGATAAGGCTTTTTGCCATTGATTGATCCAGCCTTTAAGCTGCTCACTTGTTACCGTTGTGGTATCTAAAATACGCATTGATTTTGCACGAGAATTAAGCGCATCAATATGACTTTCGATATTGGTCTCTACCACGGGTAACATCACATTATTTTTAGCAATATCCGCTTGAGCTTGCGGTGAAAGTAAGAATCCTAAAAATTCATCAGCACAGGCATTATTGCGGTTAGCGACTTTTGCCGCGACTTCAACTTGTAATACGCTACCCTCTGCAAATTCCGTTGCCACATAATTGTCTTTTTGTTCAGAAAGAATATGGTAAATCGGTGACGTATTGACGCTTAAAACCAGATCACCTTCGCCTTTTAAGAAGGCCCCATAAGACTCAGTCCAACCTTTGGTGACCGTGACCGTATGTTTAGAAAGGGTCTTCCAGGCATTTGCGACATCTGCTTCTGGATAAACTATATTCATCCAAAGTAATAAACCACGTCCAATACTACTTGTACGCGGATCTTGATATAACACTTTAAGATCTTGACGCTCAACTAATTCTTTTAAGCTCTTTGGTGGATTAGCCAGCTTATTTTTGTCATAAATAAACGCATATTGCGCATAATCAAATGGTAAGAACGTGTGATTTTCCCATTTAATGGGTAAACG
Organism: Parahaemophilus parainfluenzae; assembly: GCF_001053575.1. Taxonomy (GTDB): domain Bacteria; phylum Pseudomonadota; class Gammaproteobacteria; order Enterobacterales; family Pasteurellaceae; genus Haemophilus_D; species Haemophilus_D parainfluenzae_S. The sequence goes on from NZ_JVSL01000041.1 coordinate 117,072, forward strand.
TAACTGGCTTAAATCCACTTTATTTGGCTCAAAAATATTGAGTTTTTGTGCAGCCTCAATTTGATAACTATCTAAACCGAGTACTACATCCGCCTTAATTTTTTTACCTTCTAGACGAACACGGTTAAACAAGGTGCCATTATTGTCAAAAGCCACATAATTCAGCTTACATTGCGGGAATTGTTGTTCAAAAGCTGCTTTTACTTTTGGTCCAGCACTCCAATCAGCACTAAATGAATCATAAGTATAAACATCTAATGTTTGAGGTGCAGCTTGTGCGAAAGCGGAAGCGGTAAAAAGTGCGGTTAAAATGGGAAGTGTTTTGTTCATTATGCGTTCTCCTTATTTTTGCATAACGAAACAGCATAATGAGATGATTAGTTTCCTACGCCAGCATTATCTGTTTCAGGTTCACGGGTATTTCTCAGCCATTAATAGAGGCACCCCGACTAACGCGATGTAGTCTAACGTAAGGGAATTTTATCAACAAGTTATTTAACTTAAAAATGTTAATCCGATCACACTTTTATATCTGATTTATCATTTTTTGAACAAAAGAAAACCTGCTAAAAAGCAGGTTTATCTCAGTAATCTATCGTCAATTAAGCTTGATGTTTAGCCGCTACTTCGCTTAATAAAGTTTGAAGTTCGCCAGCTTGATACATTTCTAAAATAATATCACAACCACCAATTAACTCACCTTCCACCCATAATTGCGGGAAAGTTGGCCAGTTTGCATAAGCCGGCAATTCAGCACGAATATCTGGGTGTTGAAGAATATCAACATAGCCGAAAGGCACTTTGCAATTCATTAATGCTTCAGATGCACGTGCAGAGAAACCACAAGAAGGTAATTTTGGTGAACCTTTCATGTAAATTAAAATCGGGTTTTCAGCGATTTGTTTTTTGATTTTGTCTAACGTTTCCATAATGTTCCTTGTTCAAATAAATATGAATAGGGCACTATTCTAGCATAAGATAGAACCTGAGTGAAAGACTTGGTCTTACCAACTTCCACCAGCTCCGCCGCCGCCAAAGCCACCGCCACCAAAGCCACCACCGGAAGAACCACCGCCACCGAAGCCTCCACCAAATCCGCCTCCGAAACCGCCACCACGGCGACGAGAAATCGTACTTTGACGAATGATTTTATTCAGTTGGTCACGTTGATTCGGGCTAATATAGACTTCATCTTTGTGATATTGGAATTCACCAAATAATACAATAGCAATAAATGCCAATACCATTAAGAATGGGATGTACTTATCGAACACATCTTCTTCAACTTGTGCCGCATCAAACTCGCCTTTACTTGCCGCAATAATTTGGTTTAAGCCATCATTAATACCTTGGGCATATTGGCCTTGTTTAAATTGTGGCAAAATTGCCGAACGGATGACTTGCGATAAAAAAGCATCCGGCAATACACCTTCTAAACCTTGTCCTGTTGCGATAAAAACTTTGCGATCATTTTTCGCAATCAACATCAACACGCCATTGTTCAGATTTTTACGCCCAATGCCCCATTTATCACCTAAAGCAAAGGTATAATCAGCAATTTCATATTCACCGGTTGTAGGAACCAAAACGACAGCGATTTGTGAACTCGTTTCTTTACTATAAGCAATCAGTTTATTTTCTAAAATTTGCTTATGTTCTGATGAAAGTGTGTTGGTGTAATCGTTTATATAATGGAAAGGATTTGGTACAGGCGGAAATTCTGCCGCAACAACCATTTGAGCAAAAAAAACAAGGCTAAAAATAACCGCACTTTTCATAAAAGATAAAAGCTTAGCCATTAATAATTACCTCATTAGATAATTCATTCACATCATCAGGCTGAATAGGGAAATGGCGAGATAAAATATCACTAATACGATCAATCGCATCGACAATGCCTTGTGTATAAGCTTTTTGTTTAAACTGCTCAATCATTAAATCGCATTGTAACTGCCAATAAGCCACATCAACAAATTGATGAATGCCTTTATCACCTACGATTGCACAGAGATGATTTTTATATCCCACATAAATCAACACGGCATTTTGTGCCGCTGTTTTATGCATTTCCAGCTCGTCAAAGACTTCTAAAGCTCGTTCCATTGCAGACAGTTGTGCTGAAGCCTTTGGTACTTTACGTTCAATATAAACACGTAACTCAGCCGAACTTAAGCTTTCGAGGCGACTAATCGCCGCCTCGATTTGCTTTTTATCTACCGGAATTCTGGAAAAGAATGGCATAGATAAACCTTAGTTAAAGTTTACAGTTGGTGCATTTTCAGCGCCTGCAGCTGATTTAAAGTAAGGTTTAGCTTTAAAACCAAAAATCATTGCTGCTAATTTAGTTGGGAATTGACGTACTTTTTCATTATAGATACGTGCAGCTTCATTAAATTTATTACGAGCGACATTGATACGGTTTTCAGTACCTTCAAGTTGAGCTTGTAAGTTCATAAAGCCTTCGTTCGCTTTTAATTGTGGGTATTGTTCTACCGTAACAAGTAAGCGAGATAATGCAGAGCCCACTTGATTTTGGTTTTGTTGGAATTCGTTTAATTGTTCTTCCGTTAAATTAGACGGATCAATTTTAGTTTGTGTCGCTTTTGCGCGAGCTTCGATGACATTGGTTAATGTTTGTTGTTCAAAGTTTGCTTGACCTTTTACAGTATTCACTAAGTTTGGAATTAAATCTGCACGACGTTGATAAGATGATTCAACATTCGCCCAAACAGAATCAATTTCAGTTTCTGCTTTTACTAAGCCATTGTAGCTAGACATTAAGCCTAAACCTGCAACAACTGCGATAATAATCAAGATAATCCACTTTTTCATTCAAAAATTCCTTCAATTTGTAAGTTTAATTTATATAAGAAAAGACCTAAACCGAAGTTTAGGTCTTCTAATGCTAATCCGTTAATGGATAACTAAATAAAATTATTTAGTACCGTTAACTGCGATTTCAACACGACGGTCTGGTGCTAAACAAGCGATAAGTGCTTTACGACCTTTAACCGCATCACAAGTAGAACCTGTAACTGGGTTAGCTTTACCGTGACCAACTGCAGAGATGCTTTGAGCTGGAACACCTTTAGCTACTAAGTAGTTAGCTACAGAGTCTGCACGACGTTGTGATAATTTCACGTTTGGTGCATCTTTACCGATACGGTCTGTATAACCAGCAACTGCTACGTTAGCGTTGTTGATTTGAGCGATTTCACCATAGATACCGTCTAAAGTTGCTTTAGCTTGTGGTTTTAAGTTAGCTTTACCGAAAGCGAAAGTTACATCAGAGCTTAAGTTGAAAGTTTTGCTTACAACTTCAGGTGCAACAACTGGAGCAGCACCTTGACCGAAACGGTAAGATAAACCAGCGTTGATAGAACCGATCCATGGGTTGTAGTCTATAGAGCTGTTAGGTGCATCTTGAGTACGGAATTTACCCACGCGAGTTAACCATTGATATTCTAAACGTAATGCTAACTCTGGTAATGATGGTAATGCATATTCAACACCTGCTGCGAACATACCAGAAGTACGTAAACTATGACGACCAGCATCGTGGATACGAGCACCACCGTTTGTTACATCATAGAATTTGTAGTCTGAACGAACTAATGCTACGCCTGCACGACCATAAACATCTAAGCCTTCTAAAGCAGAAGTTAAACCACCAAGATTGTAGCTCCCTTTGAAGCTTAAGTGAGCACCGTGGTTAGTGTGTTTGAAGTCAGTTTTACCTAAATCACGACCTTTAACACGACCAAAGTCATCATAGCCTAATTCTACCGCTAAACCTAAGTTATCACGGTTTAAGATTTGGTAACCACCAAACACACCGTAAGTAACAGAGTTACGGTGATAAGAACCTAAGTTGTCTTTGATACCATCATGGAAAGATGCTTGACCAACTTTAGCACCTGCATAGAAAGTATTTTCTTGTGGAGCTGCTTGAGCTACTGAAGCTGCTGCTAAACCAGCAACGACTAATGCGATTGCAGTTTTTTTCATTTTGATGTCCTCTATTTAGTCATCGTTATTAATAAGAAAAGTTTCCTTGTTTATTGTGAACTTTATAAAAAAGAAACACTCTAAACGTTGCTTAACTAGGGTTTTGAATTTGCCCTAACTTATCCTTTTGACAAATTCAATTCCTTTGCCATAGCCAAAGGAACGTTCAAAAGTATGGTTATTATCCTATAAAAACATCAAAGATCAAACTTTTTTTGCCCTTTTTGGTTATTTTATAGACAAACAACCCCTAAAATGAACATTTGTTCACAAAAATCGGGTTACTTTTTAACCCGATTTCTATTCTAACAAAAAATATCTTTTGTTCAAATCGACTTTTTTTTGAGCTTCATATATCATCAAATTCACTTTCTTCTCTATTATATAGGTGAGTGATTTTATGTTGCCCCGTCTTTCTAATGTGCCACAACTTAATAACGTGGTAAGTGATTATCTTAGCGAACTCCAAAAGCAGCATTTTGAAGGTGATATTGCCTCAAATTATGCTGACCGTTTAAGTCTTGCGACAGATAACAGCGTCTATCAACAACTTCCTCAGGCTATTTTATTCCCTAAATCTGTTGCCGATGTAGTACGTATCACCAAATTAGCCAATAAAGAGAAATACCTTCATCTAACCTTTACACCTCGCGGTGGTGGCACGGGCACCAATGGGCAATCTATTAACAACAATATTATTGTGGATCTCTCTCGCCACATGACGAGCATTTTAGAGCTTAATATAGAAGAACGCTGGGTTCGCGTTCAGGCGGGCGTAGTAAAAGACCAACTCAACCAATTTTTAAAACCTCACGGTTTATTCTTTGCGCCAGAACTCTCCACCAGTAATCGTGCAACTTTAGGCGGCATGATTAATACCGATGCTTCCGGTCAAGGTTCATTACAATATGGGAAAACCTCTGATCACGTTTTAGCATTACGTTCTGTTTTAATGAATGGTGAAATATTAGATACAAGTGCGGTCAAATCTAACGATGTTTTAGGAAACTACCCGCTTGCAGAAAATGGTAAAGCGTTACATCAAACGATTTTCCAACGTTGTAAAGAGAAGCGAGCCTCAATCATTCAAGATTTACCACAACTCAATCGCTTTCTCACCGGTTACGATCTTAAGAATGTCTTTAATAAAGATGAAAGTGAATTTAACCTCACCCGAATTTTAACGGGCTCAGAAGGTTCACTTGCGTTTATCTGCGAAGCCAAACTCAATTTATTGCCGATTCCTAAATATCGCACCTTAATTAATGTGAAGTACAGCTCATTTGATGCAGCACTTCGCAACGCACCTTTTATGGTGAAAGCCAATGCCCTTTCCGTTGAAACCGTCGATTCCAAAGTGCTGAACCTTGCTAAGCAAGATATCATTTGGCATTCAGTGAAAGAGCTTTTAACAGAAGAAGAACAAAATCCAATTCTGGGTTTAAACATTGTGGAATATGCGGGCAACAATCAAGCCAAAATCGACAGCCAAGTGACCGCACTTTGTCAGCAATTAGATGAAAAAATTGCACAAGGCAAAGATCATATTATCGGTTATCAACTTTGTTCTGACCTGCCTTCTATTGAACGTATTTACGCCATGCGTAAAAAAGCGGTGGGGCTATTGGGGAATGCGAAAGGTGCAGCCAAACCGATTCCTTTTGTGGAAGATACCTGTGTGCCACCAGAACATCTTGCGGATTACATTGCAGAATTTAGAGCTTTATTAGATAGCCATAATCTGCAATACGGGATGTTTGGCCATGTTGACGCTGGCGTATTGCACGTTCGCCCCGCTTTAGACCTATGCGATAAAGAACAAGTCAAACTCTTTAAACAAATTTCAGATGAAGTGGCAGAACTCACGGTGAAATACGGCGGTTTGTTATGGGGGGAACACGGCAAAGGCGTACGCTCTCATTATGGGGAGAAATTCTTTACACCTGAACTTTGGCAGGAATTGCGTTATGTGAAATTCTTATTTGATCCAAATAATCGTCTCAACCCAGGCAAAATCTGTACGCCACTTCATAGCGATGCGGAACTCTATTCGATTCTCTCGCCGATGCGTGCGGACAATGATCGTCAAATCCCGATTCAAATGCGAGATGAATTCAAAGGCGCGATAAATTGTAACGGCAACGGACTTTGCTTTAACTTTGATGAGCACAGCATTATGTGCCCTTCCATGAAAGTGAGTAAAAATCGCGTATTCTCACCAAAAGGACGAGCCGCTATGGTGCGTGAGTGGTTGCGATTGATGGCGAATGAAAACGTATCACCTGAGCAATTAGATTTTCATAAAACACAAGTGAAACTGACCGCACTTGTGGAACGTTTCCGCAATAGCGTACAGAAATGGCGCGGCGAATATGACTTCTCAAATGAAGTGAAGGCAGCAATGGATACTTGTCTGGCTTGTAAAGCCTGTGCAAGCCAATGCCCGATTAAAATTGATGTACCAAGTTTCCGTGCAAAATTTTTCCATTTTTACCACAGCCGTTATTTGCGTCCAGCCAAAGATCATATTGTGTCGAATTTAGAAGTGGCAGCACCTTATATGGCAAAACAACCGGCATTATTCAATTATTTTACCAAGCTCAAAATTACACAGAGCTTGGTTGAAAAAACACTTGGTATGACTGATTTACCTCTCCTTTCTGAGCCTAACCTTCAACAACAATTAGTCGAAATCGGCTACCAAGGCAAAAAATTAGAAGAGTTGGAAAGTCTTAGTGCCACAGAAAAAGCCAATATGCTCTTTATCGTACAAGATCCCTATACCTCTTATTACGATGCTAAAGTGGTCCGCGATTTTGTCGCCCTCACACAAAAATTAGGGTTCGAGCCAATCATTCTGCCTTTTAAACCGAATGGCAAAGCCATGCATATTAAAGGTTTTTTAACTCGCTTTAGTAAAACCGCGAAAACACAAGCGGAGTTTTTAAATCGCGTTGCTAAATTAAATGTGCCTTTAGTCGGCGTAGATCCAGCGATTGTGCTTTCTTATCGTGATGAATATAAAGAAGCCTTAGGTGATTCTCGCGGTGACTTCCATGTACTCACAGCGCACGAATGGCTGACCAATCAATTAGAAAGTAAGTCATTACAAAGTGCGGTGAAAAATATCGCGAAATCTGACCGCACTTTTGAGTGGCATTTATTCCCTCATTGTACTGAATCCACCTTTATGCCAAACAGCCCAAAAGAATGGCAGAATATTTTCGCGCAATTTGGACAAACCTTGAATGTTGAAAAAGTCGGCTGCTGTGGCATGGCGGGGGTATTTGGCCATGAAGTTCAAAATCAAACCATGTCAAAGGATATTTACGACGTATCATGGGGCAAAAAATTACAAGGTAAAGATCCGAATTATTGCCTTGCGACCGGCTACTCCTGCCGTAGCCAAGTGAAGCGATATGAAAAAGCTATCTTGAAACACCCTGTTCAAGCATTGCTTGAAGTGTTGAATAACTAGAGTGAATTTTATACTTATAAGAATATTGTAGAAAATAAAAAGCGGCCAAATTTTAAATTTGACCGCTTTCTTACTTCGTTTTAAAACTACAACGCTTCAATCGCTTTATACTGCTCTTGGATTTTTTCTAATCCAGATTGGTATTCCGCTTGTTTTTCGCGTTCTTTCGCAATCACCGCTTCAGGTGCTTTAGCCACGAAAGCTTCATTGCTGAGTTTGTTCTCGATACGTTTAACTTCGTTTTGATATTTTTCAATCTCTTTAGTTAAACGGGCAAGCTCTGCTTCTTTATTGATAAAGCCAGCCATTGGCACAAGCAATTCAGCATTGCCAACGAGTTTCGCTACCGCAAGTGGTGCTGTTTCGTTTGCCGCTAACACTTGAACGTTGTCTAATTTTGCCATGGCTTTTAAAAGAGCGGTCTGTTTTTCGAGAATTTTTGCGTTTTCTGCGCTTAAATTACGGAATAACAGATCTAAGCCTTTGCTTGGTGCGATGTTGCTTTCTGCACGAATATTACGCACCGCAACGATCACTTCTTTTAACCACTCAATTTCAGCTTCTGCTTCTGGATCAAAGCCGTTTTCTTCCACTTGTGGGAAAGGTTGTAATATAATGCTGTCTGCAGTAATGCCCACAAATCCTTTCACTTTTTGCCAAATTTCTTCAGTAATAAATGGAATGAGCGGGTGTGCTAAACGTAATAATTTTTCTAACACGTGAACCAAGGTTTGGCTTGCTGCACGGATTTGTGCTGCATTGCCGTTTGCAAATACTGGTTTAGTCAATTCTAAATACCAGTCGCAGAATTGGTTCCAGGTAAATTCATAAATTGCATTGGCACAAAGGTCGAAACGGTATTGGCTTAATGAATTACGGAACGTTTCCACTGTGCGGTTGAATTCCGATTGAATCCAACGATCCGCTAATGAAAATTCGATCTCGCCTTCGCTTAAATCTAATTTTTCATTCGTAAGAACGAAACGGCTTGCATTCCATAATTTGTTACAGAAGTTACGATAACCCTCTAAACGTTTCATATCCCAGTTGATATCACGACCGTTTGAAGCCAATGCAGCTAATGTGAAACGTAATGCGTCTGTACCGTGAGCTGCAATACCTTCAGCAAATTCTTTGCGCGTTGCTTTAGCAATTTTCTCTGCTAATTGCGGCTGCATCATATTGCCGGTACGTTTTTCAAGCAAATCTTCAAGGCTGATACCGTCGATCATGTCGATTGGATCGAGCACGTTACCTTTCGATTTCGACATTTTTTGTCCGTTTTCATCACGGATCAAGCCTGTTACGTATACCGTTTTGAATGGTACTTGTGGTTTGCCGTTTTCATCTTTCACGAAGTGCATCGTAAACATAATCATACGCGCAACCCAGAAGAAGATGATGTCGAAGCCGGTAATTAACACATCTGTCGGGTGGAACATTTTGAGTTCTTTAGTTTGCTCTGGCCAACCTAAAGTAGAGAATGTCCATAAACCTGATGAGAACCACGTGTCTAGCACGTCTTCATCTTGTTTAAGTTCAACCGCAGAATCTAAGTTGTATTTTGACCGCACTTCTTCTTCGTTACGCGCAACATAAACGTTGCCTTCCGCGTCATACCACGCTGGAATACGATGTCCCCACCAAAGTTGGCGAGAAATACACCAGTCTTGAATATCACGCATCCAAGAGAAGTAAAGGTTTTCATATTGTTTTGGCACGAATTGGATTTCGCCGTCTTCCACCGCTTTGATTGCTACATCAGCAAGCGGTTTCACGCTCACATACCATTGGTCGGTTAACATCGGCTCAATCGGCACGCCACCACGGTCGCCATAAGGCACTTTGAGATCGTGTGGTTTGATTTCGTCTAATAAACCCAGCGCTTCAAAATCTGCCACGATTTTCTTACGTGCAGCGAAACGCTCTAAACCACGGTAATCCGCAGGAATTGTTGCTTCATAGCCTGCAAGTGGTTTGCCATCAGTACCGATAATTTCCGCTTCATCACGAATATCCGCATTTAAAGTTAACACGTTAACCATCGGTAAGCTGTGACGTTTACCCACTTCGTAGTCGTTGAAGTCGTGCGCAGGGGTAATTTTTACCACACCTGTACCGAATTCACGATCGACGTATTCATCGGCAATAATTGGAATTTCACGATTAGCCAGTGGCAGAACCACAGTTTTACCGATTAAAGATTGATAACGTTCATCTTCAGGATGCACTGCAACAGCCGTATCGCCCAACATGGTTTCTGGACGCGTGGTTGCCACCACTAAATAATCTTTACCATCTGCCGTTTTCGCACCGTTAGCTAACGGATAGCGGAAATGCCAAAGGGAACCTTTGCTCTCTTTATTTTCTACTTCTAAATCAGAAATCGCGGTGTGAAGTTTCGGATCCCAGTTTACTAAGCGTTTGCCACGGTAAATCAAGCCTTCTTCATGCAAGCGAACAAATACTTCTTTTACCGCGTTAGATAAACCATCGTCCATAGTGAAACGCTCACGTTCCCAGTCGATAGAGTTCCCTAAACGGCGCATTTGTTGGCTGATTGTGCCACCAGAATAAGCTTTCCAATCCCAGATTTTGTTGATGAACGCTTCACGACCATAATCGTGGCGAGTTTTGCCTTCTTCTGCGGCGATTTTACGCTCCACTACCATTTGGGTCGCAATACCCGCGTGGTCTGTGCCCGCTTGCCATAAGGTATTATGCCCTTCCATACGGTTAAAACGGATTAAGGTATCCATTAAGGTTTGTTGGAAAGCGTGCCCCATGTGCAAAGAACCTGTTACGTTCGGCGGCGGAATTGCAATGCAATAGCTCGGTGCGTTTTCATTTTCAGACGGTTTAAAATAACCGCTCTCTTCCCAATGTTGATAAAGGGCTTGCTCTACCGCAGACGGATTAAAACGGTCTGCCATTTCGAATTTTTGTGTCATTTATTTTCTCTTTAACTAACTTATAATCTAACTACTCACATTCAGGAAGATCCCATTTCTTTGCGGGAATTTCATTCTTATAACGAATAATAGTATCATTTTCGCTGAGTAATCCATCTAATGTATAATGTCTCTTTGTTGTTTCACTATAGGTATCTTTTTTATAAGTCCCATTTTTATCCGGCAAAAGATAGAAAATCTCATTAATATCCTCATCCATCTTTAAAATAGGTATAGGTTTATTAGCTATTCGTTGAAAATAATAATACCCTTTATTCTCAATAATAAATTTAAAAGTTTGAGAGCTTATATTGGAATTATTAGATCTTTTTGTTAATTGCACATAAGATCCAGCCTTTACTCTACTTTCAGATAAATATTTTTCGGAGTCTTTAAATGGTGAATTATTAAATACCCCATTTTGAAAATGAGGTAGAAAAAGCTCACGTAAAACTAAAACTCTTCGAGGGCCATCTTGTACTAAACATTGCTTAACATCATCTTTCTTATAAATAGTTATAAGATGAGTTGCGTAATTTTTTACACTTAACGTGCCATAGTCACTACCTTCATAATCTTTATACTTCGGATATATCCCATCGAAACTAAGACATGCAGACAACGACTGAAAAATAGGAAGCAATAAAATCAGTCTAATATATTTTATATACATGATTCCCTCTGATTATTTTATCTTAAAATTGATTAATACGAACTTATCTTCACTAGGATAAATCGCCTTAATCACCTCTTTCAATTCAGCCAAACTCATATTTTCCTGAGCTGCGTGCTGTTCTGTTAGATTATCAAGCATGATCGGCTCAACACTTAATACTTTAATCGTGCAGAAGTATTGATTATCTTCAAATCGACCAACACGTAAAATATCACCAACTTTAAAATGGCTTTCGGATTTATCTCGAATCGTGATGGTTTTACGCCCGGCGAGAATATCGGCTTCGAAGCGTTGATAAAAGGTAATATCGTTCATAAAGTGCGGTCACAAAAAATCTATTTTTTATTTTGAGGGCGAATTGATCACGTCCTCATATTGGTAAGAATAAGATTATGCCTTAATCCCTCTTAATTCATCTTTAATGCGTTGAATTTCTAAGAATAAACGGCGTTCTTCTTGACGGCAGAAACTATCACCGCTTACGTTTTTCGCATCGGCAGAACAACGAACTTGTTTATATTGTTTTTCTAACACATTCAATACCGCTTTTTTCTGATTATGCTTAGCACTTTCTTTCGATGCTTTTTCAGCAGGAATTACGCGTGGTTTCTGAGCAGTTGCCGCTTGTTGAGCAACAACCGTTTCTTTTTTCTCAGATACTTTTTCTACCACATCATCCGCTTTCGCCTCTTTTTTAACTTCAGCTTTCACTGCGTCAGATTTTACATCGGCTTTTTTTGCGTCAGCTTTAACTTCTGTGCTTTCTGTTTTCTCAGCGACTTTTTCGGCTGATTTAGTTTCAGCCACTAATCCTTTTGATTTTTCAACCGCACTTTCTGCTTTTTCTGTTGGTGCAGGTACTCTTACGGCTTTCTCAACTTGGGTTGAGGTATTTTCTTTATTGTCACAAGCAGATAATAAGGTGCTTGCGCCAAGAATAAGGCTTAAAGCCACTTTAGCGTTTAAATTCATGTTAATTTCCTAGGTTTTAAAGTTAAAAATATTAAGTGTTTTCAGTAGAAAGCATCCAACCTTGTGAGCGAAGGACTTTATAACGTTCACGCGCTTGGGCTTTTTGCGTTTCTTCTACCGGTACAAAATCAATTAATTGCGTAAAGCTGTGGCTAAAATCCGGCACTTCCATTTGTAAATTGATCAGCAAATCTCGACGTTGGGCATTGCGTTTGCCTTTCCAACTAATCTCAATTGGCGGTGCATATTGTGTTGCTTCGCCCGAAAGATTATGAGGAACAAACTCATTTGGATCCCGTTGCCATAATGCTTCATCAATTAAAAATGCTTGCTCTTCTGTTTCGCAAGCGATTAACACTCGCTTGCCTAAACGCCATGCTTGAGCGGCAAGATCACAGGCAAGTTGCTCAACTGTTATCTTCTTTTCTGGATTTAAGAGATAAAATTGTGCGTTTTTTGCCATGATTGCGACTTCCTCATTTATCGTTTTGTAAACTGGCGGATTTTATCAAAAAAGCCCTAAAAAATAAATCATCAACAAAGTGATTAACGAAAATAGAAAAAACACGAAAATTTTTTACCGCACTTTTATGATCTACATCACAAAAATAACTTTTAACCTTTATGTTACATTCCATTCATAACTCGTAGGTGTTAGAATTTTCGAGATTTGTTTTTATTTTTGATGATAGGAGTATCACATGGCATTTCGTATTGAAAAAGACACTATGGGCGAAGTTCAAGTTCCTGCAGATAAATACTGGGCAGCACAAACCGAACGTTCCCGTAACAACTTCAAAATTGGTCCGGCAGCCTCTATGCCGCACGAAATTATTGAAGCGTTCGGTTATTTGAAAAAAGCCGCTGCTTTCGCAAACTGCGATTTAGGTGTATTACCTGCAGAAAAACGTGATTTAATCGCAACTGCCTGTGATGAAATCCTTGCAGGAAAATTAGACGACCAATTCCCATTAGTCATTTGGCAAACCGGTTCAGGTACACAATCAAACATGAACGTGAACGAAGTAGTGGCAAACCGTGCTCACGTTTTACATGGTGGTAAATTAGGTGAAAAATCATTTATCCACCCAAATGATGATGTGAACAAATCCCAATCTTCAAATGATACTTTCCCAACTGCAATGCACATTGCGGCATACAAAAAAGTAGTTGAACACACCATTCCTTGTGTAGAACGTTTACAAAAAACTTTCGCTAAAAAATCAGCGGAATTTAAAGATGTGGTAAAAATTGGCCGTACTCACTTAATGGATGCAACCCCATTAACATTAGGTCAAGAATTCTCTGCTTATGCAGCACAATTGGATTTCGGTTTACGTGCACTGAGAAATACTCTTCCACACTTAAGCCAATTAGCACTTGGTGGTACTGCAGTAGGTACTGGTTTAAATACACCAAAAGGCTATGATGTAAAAGTAGCAGATTACATTGCAAAATTCACAGGCTTACCATTTGTGACTGCAGAAAACAAATTTGAAGCGTTAGCAGCTCACGATGCAATTGTGGAAACTCACGGTGCAATTAAACAATTAGCGATGAGCTTATTCAAAATTGCAAACGACATTCGTTTATTAGCATCAGGTCCTCGTTCTGGTATCGGTGAAATCTTAATTCCTGAAAATGAACCAGGTTCTTCAATCATGCCAGGTAAAGTGAACCCAACTCAATGTGAAGCGCTAACCATGGTGTGTGCACAAGTATTCGGTAACGATACCACTATCGCATTTGTTGGCTCACAAGGTCACTTCCAATTAAACGTATTTAACCCTGTCATGGTGGCGAATTTCTTACAATCAGCACAATTATTGGGTGATGCTTGCGTATCATTTGATGAACACTGCGCAACCGGTATTCAACCAAACTACCCACGCATTAAACAACAATTGGAAAATTCATTGATGTTAGTAACCGCACTTAATACCCATATCGGTTACGAAAATGCAGCGAAAATTGCGAAAACCGCACACAAAAACGGTACAACCTTGCGTGAAGAAGCGATTAACTTAGGCTTAGTTTCAGCCGAAGATTTCGACAAATGGGTTCGTCCAGAAGATATGGTGGGTAGCTTAAAATAAACTCCCCTAATAATTTGATGTCAAAGGCAGGTATTCCTGCCTTTTTATTTGTGTTTTTTTAGAGGGCTTTTTTGTTATAATCACGGCAATATTTTTGATATGAAAAAAACTATGAAACTAAAATTTATTATTGCTGCCATTTCAGCCTTATTTTCTACCGCACTTTTTGCCCAATGGCAACCGGTCGGCAATGCTGAATACACATGGGGGCCATTCCATGTTTATACTGTCGGCTTATATTCTGAAACGGGGTCATATGAAAAAAATGAACGCCCATTAATGTTTTCGATTAAATATGAGAAACCAGTTGAAGGGAAAAATTTCGCCATTGCTTTAACCAAAGAAATGGAAGCCCAAAACTTAAGTAAAGATGACACCACCGCATGGCTCAAGAAAATGCAGGAAATCTTTCCTGATTTTTCACCAAGCGACATCTTAAATTTTGTTGCCTTAGCGGATAAAGGCTATTTTGTGTTAAATGACACCGTGTTAGATCACGAATTCGATCAAAAATTTACACAAGCGTTTATTGATGTGTGGCTTTCAGATAAAAGTAGTTTTATCAAATTACAACCGCAATTATTAGGTAAAGAAAAACCGGCTCACGATAGCAAAGAATTTCAACATCAACCGGCAAGCGAGCCTTTTGATGAAGAAAATACAATGCCGGAATTACCACCAAATTACGATTTTAAACAAGACGCAAAAGGATAAACAACAAGGGCGAACATGATATAGTTCGCCCTTTTCTTTTATTGTTTCACTTGCTGTTCTAAAAACAAGATCATCTGCAAGGCAATATCAATGCCACTGGTCTTCTCAATCATTTCTAACCCCGGGCTAGCATTCACTTCAAGCACCAATAACCCTTCTTTTGAACGAATCAAATCAACACCGGCTACCGCAAGCCCTAAGGCTTTAGTTGCACGAATGGCGATGGATTTTTCCTCTTCAGTGAGTTTAACTTTTTCTGCAGTGCCACCACGATGAAAATTTGCACGAAACTCGCCATCTTGTCCAATACGCTGCATTGTGGCGACGACTTTATCACCGATCACAAAACAGCGAATATCTGTCCCTTTTGCCTCTTCGACAAAATCTTGTAACAAGACGGGGACATTCGCATCTTTTAACGTTTCTAAAATACTGACCGCACTTTGTGGACGTTCAGCCAAGATCACGCCAATACCTTGTGATCCTTTTAAGGTTTTAATAATCATTGGAGCGGTTGTTTGCTTAATCGCTTGTTTCGGCGCAACTTCACAACCCGATAAGACTGAAGTTGGAACCGCAATGCTTTGTTCTAATAACATCTGCAAACTACGCCATTTATCGCGTGCGGCTAAAAATGCCTGTTCTTTATTGAAACAATAGACATCTTTTCCTTGGAAATGACGCAATACTGCACAGCCCATTTGGGTACTTGTCGTCCCAAAACGTGGTAACACTGCATCGTAATCGGGCAATAAATAGGGCTCACTTTCTGCATTTTGTTGATAATACAAAGAAAAGTGCGGTTGATTTTTGTCGAGTTTTAAAATGCAACGATTAGGATCCAAAATATCCATTTGATGCCCGCAACTTTCCGCTGCTTCTTTTAAACGCTGGCAGCTATAAAGGCGAGGCTCGCGGCAAAGCATCAATAATTTCATTCAGTTATACCCTTAGGAAAAGAAGAGTTGATATATTACACCAATCACAATAATCCTGAAAAATGATTTCTGCTTTTGTGGAAATAGAGTAAAATCATTAGGAATTTTGTTTAAATAAAAGGAAAATTTTATGTTCGTAGTTATTTTTGGTCGTCCAGGCTGCCCTTATTGTGTACGTGCAAAAAACCTTGCTGAAAAATTAAAAGGTGAAGTAGCGGATTTCGATTATCGCTATGTAGATATTATCGCGGAAGGTATTTCTAAAGCAGATTTATCAAAATCTGTCGGTAAAGAAGTGGAAACTGTGCCACAAATCTTTATTGATGAAAAACCAATCGGCGGTTGCACTGATTTCGAAGCATTAATGAAAGAACAATTTAACGTTGTTGCTTAATTTTTGCTAAAAACATAGTTGTTGCTTAATTTTTGCTAAAAACATAAAAGTGCGGTTAATTTCAACCGCACTTTTTTATTTCATCTTAGTTAATTTGCAATGAGATCGCCCAATCCCATTCTATTTCATTCAAACGATATTGCGCTTTTAATGCAGGTCCACAAGAATTGGAGCCTACTCCACTCATTTTATAATCCACACACAATATTGTACTGCCACTTTTCTCCAAATCATATTGGTGCTTTTTACTGCCCAATTCGTCTTGAGAATAAGGGGAAACATTCATACTAAAAGGCGTATGACTTTGCACGGTAAAGCAATCAGCCGAATTCACCACCTTCACCTCACGACAACCATAGTGACTGCCATTTTCTTGTGGTTTTAAGTAAGGCACATGATTACTTTCTGGCGTTGTTTTATAACGACCGAAAGCCGTGGCATGATGTTTATCCAGATAACTTTCCGTTGGGCCATAGCCTACATACTCCAGTTGATTAAATCCTTGGTTAAGGAAAAAAACCAAGCCAAAGCGTGGTAAGAATGGCAAGTGCGGTTGTTTTTCAGCATGAATATTGATGTGAAGCAACCCATTTTGTTCAATACGATACACTACATTCAATGTCAAAATTCGCGCTTTTGATACGGCAATCAGCCCCAATTTAAAGCTAATTTCAACCGCACTTTCCTGCTCGGTTAAACGGTAATTATAAACACGACTCGTCGCACGATCGTAACCCGCAGCAAGCCAATGTGCTTTCATTAAACTATCGTTATCCAAAGGCGCTCGCCAAATATTGAAATCAGTAGATTGATTTAACCAAGGCTTGTCCGCTTTGCAAATTTGATGAATGGTACCTTTATATTTGTCAAACTGATATTCAACATCTGCCACTTTAACTGAAATTAAATTGGCATGTTCTGAAACAGAAATTGGTTGATGATTTGATTTGAGCTCATTTGTGGAGAATGGTGATTGCTCCGACAAAATAATCTGATCAAATCCCAAACGATGCCTTTGGGGAATTAAACCTGTTTCTGTTTTTTGATGATAGGTCAATGTTAAAACTTGTAATGAACCGTTACTTGCTGGCAATGTTAAAGGAAAAAGTGCGGTTGATTTTGGCGCAATGTTTAAATCATCTATTTGGCCTTCTTGTATAACAGCAAAATCTTCGGTAATTTGATAATGAATCGAAATAGCCTCTGCCGCGTCCGTAAAATCCAAATAATTTTTGAGTTCAATATGACCATTTTTTAAGGTAGCTCGAAGTGGACGATACACATTTTTGTATTCCAACAAATTGCTTTGAATTTGACGGTCAGCTGTGACTAATCCATCGGCACAAAAATTACCGTCATTCGGCGTGTCATTAAAATCCCCGCCATAGCCCATCTTGCTTGAGTTTGGCAAATAAGGGGAATGATTGCACCACTCCCACACAAAGCCACCACAAGCGCCTGCATGTCGTTCCATCGCTTGGAAATAATCTTCTGTGTCTCCGCAAGAATTCCCCATCGCATGCAAATATTCACAGAAAAGATACGGCTTTTGATTTTGAGTATCGGCAAAATAAGCATCCAATTCTTCCGTGCTGGTGTACATCTCGCTATGAAAATCTAAATTGGATGTGTCATTTTGATGGGCTGAATGTTGAAAGATCGCATTTTCATAATGCACTAAGTGACTTGGATCGCGCTGTTTCACCCAAACGGCAGCTTGCTCAAAATTCTCACCGTAACCACTTTCATTTCCCAATGACCAAATCACAACAGAAGGACGATTTTTATCTCGCTCAACATTGGCATAAGTGCGGTCTAAAATGGCTTGATTAAATTCAGGGCTTCGAGCCATATAACAATAATTGTCGATTGTTTTTTGACGAATTGCGTCATGATCAATCTCTGTTTTTACCCCTAACAAAATGCTTGTTTCTGGCGACTCCACATAGACTGCATTCGTACCGTGCGATTCAATATCACTTTCCGCAATCACATAAAAACCATATTCATCACACAATTCAGTAAACCAAGGTGCATTAGGATAATGCGCTGTACGAATAGCATTAAAATTATGCTGTTTCATTAAGCGTAAATCTTGCAACGCTTGTTCGCGACTAATGGCATAACCGGTTTTCGGATCGCTATCGTGACGATTAACGCCTTTAAACTTTATCGCTTGCCCATTAAATAACATGACCCCATTCTTCACTTCGATATGACGCAAGCCAACCTTTTGGCAAATCACTTCAGAGCCGTATTGCAAAATCAACGTATATAAGCGAGGTTTCTCCGCATGCCATAATTGTGCATTTTCAATTTCAGCATGAAATGCATGCCCTTTTTGTTCAATTATCAATTTGCCTTGAGGATCAAATAATTGCCAAGAAATGGATTGTTCGCGTTCTGCAAACTGGCAGGTTACATACAATTGAGCCTTGGAAAGGTCTTGATTCAATTGTGTTTGAATGAAGAAATCCTGTAAGTAATTTCTTTCTCGCTCTAACAGATAAACATCTCGGAAAATACCAGACATTCGGAATTTGTCTTGGTCTTCCAAATAACTACCATCACACCATTTCAACACGAGAACATGTAAATGATTTCCCCCTTGTTGTAAAAAGTCAGTAATATCAAATTCGCTAGTGCAATGACTAATTTGGCTATAGCCCACAAATTGTTGATTCACATACACAAATAAGCAGCTATCTACCCCTTCAAAATTTAAGAGATACCGTTTTCCTGCATTGATTTCAATATTAAAAACGCGATGATACAAACCACAAGGATTTTCAATGGGTACATAAGGGGGATCAAAAGGGAAAGGATAATTTACGTTGGTATATTGATGATTATCGTAACCATGATTTTGCCAATTGGAAGGAACAGGGATTTTATCTGTAAATGAAAAATGAAGAAAATCTTGAGGCAAGTGAGTATAGCTTTCAAAATAAGCAAAATCCCATTCACCATTTAGTAAGGTAAAGTAAGGAGAAAATTCTCGTGTCTTTTTGACCGCACTTTCTGTTGAAGAAAAAGGAATAAAATAAGCATGATGTGGTGTGGTATTCACGTGCAAGGTTTGCGGATCTTCAAAATAACGAGGCAACGACATAAAAACTCCCAATGCAATTTAGACACATAAAAAAGGGCGCCTGAATGACGCCCACTATACCTAAAATCTTCGACTAATCTAGCGATAAGTTTATAAATCGTGATACTTATCACATTAATGTTTATGGTAATTTTGCCAAGAAGGCATAACCGCCTTTTTCACTCATTATCTCAACGTTAGAATCCACTGTAATGAATGCTGACTCACCTTGTTTCAAGGAAAGTGCGGTTGATTTTTCTTGTATTTTCAGCTCACCTTGCATCACCAACAAAATACCCGCACTTTGAAGATTTACTTCTGTGTGCTGTTCGGGCTCGAGACGAATTTGAGCTAAAGCAAAATCTTTTACTGGCGTTTTATAAGTAAATTCTGACTGATTTTGAGGTGCTGCTGAGATAATTTGTGGTATCACTTCGCGACAATCCACAATTTTTAATAATTCGACAATATCGACATATTTTGGTGTTAATCCACCACGAATCACATTATCGGAACAGGCCATTAACTCCACGTTTTGTCCGCGAAGGTAAGCATGAGGAATGCCTGCATCTTGGAAAATACCTTCCCCTTCTTTCAAATGCACGATATTAAAGAGATAAAAACACACCAAGCCCGCATCTAATTTCTCAGGCGAAATTGCCATAGCTTCCATGGTATAAAGCACCCAATAATCGGGGTTGTCTAGCGTCAACTCCCCCTTTTTATAAGGCTGTTGGTTGGCTTCAATAATGGGTAATAGCCAATTTGCGAGCGTTGATTGATCCGCCAACATCACATCTGCATAGAATTCAGCAAGGTTTTGTGTGCCAAGTTTTTCAGCCAAAGGTTGCAAAGAGGGGCGTGCATTTAATGTGGCAAGGATTTGAGCTTTTGTTTTAAAACCATGTAAAAGCCAGAAATCAGATAAGGCAATCATCATTTCTGGTTTATGATTTCTATCTTTATAAGTCCGCGTGCTGTCTGTTAATGCCACGCCTTTTGCATTTTCAGCCTCAAAGCCCTTTTCAGCTTGAGACTTAGTCGGATGCAATTGAATCGATAACGGCTTTTCAACATCTAAAATCTTTAACAAATAAGGGAGTTCATCGCCAAATTGCTGACGACTTGCTTGCCCAAGTGCGGTCGGATTTTGCAATAAAAATTCAATAAGGGATTGTTTGTTACTGGCATTATCAATCTTAGAAGGTGCTGATGGATGTGCACCTAACCACCACTCTGCACAAGGTTGATCTTTGGCTGAATTTAATCCAATCAATGATGCAATATAGTTTTTTCCGCCCCATGCATAATGCTGTACTTGGCCTGTTAATCGATAAATCATCTTTACCTTCTTTAAAAAAGAATAAGGATAAAAAAATCCGCTTATTTAAAGCGGATCTTTTAGTCTATAAATCTTATTTTGTTAAACTTAAAACAACCGATTCTCCAGCAATCACTTCACCTGATTTTTTCTCGATAGATGAAATTTCATCCATGTTAGAGATAACCACAGGTGTTAAAACTGATTTTGCTTTTGATTCTAATGTTGCTAAATCAAATTCGATTACTGTGTCGCCGCGTTTTACGCTTTGACCTTCGTGTGCGATGCGAGTGAATCCTTCACCTTTCAATTCAACGGTATCAATACCGAAGTGAACGAATAATTCAACACCCTCTTTTGATTCCATTGAAAACGCATGGTTGGTTTCAAAAATTTTACCAATTACACCATCAACAGGCGCCACAATTTTGTTACCTGTTGGGCGAATCGCGATACCATCACCCACGATTTTTTCAGAGAAAACAACATCTGGTACATCTTCGATATTTACAATCTCACCAGAAAGTGGCGCATAAATTTCGACTTCCACTGTTTTGTTTTCTTTTGAACCAAATAATTTGTCAAATAAGCCCATTTTAATCTCCTATCTATTAAAGATGGCTAGTATTTTAACGTAAAACTCTGTTTTTGTATCTAGTTTAACGATTTTTCTGCTAAAAAAGCTTGAATTAATTGCTCAATTTCAGTAGCAGTTGGTTTTTGTAATGCTTCATCAGCTAAGGCTTTCACCTCTTGATAATTCACATGACGAATTAATTTTTTAATACGTGGTACAGAAATTGCACTCATACTAAATTCATCTAGGCCCATACCAAGTAACAATAAGGTCGCACGTTCATCACCGGCTAACTCACCACACATCCCCGTCCATTTACCTTCAGCATGAGAGGCATCAATCACTTGTTTAATCAAGCCTAGCACTGAAGGTGACATTGGATTGTATAAGTGAGAAATCAATTCGTTACCGCGGTCAACGGCTAAGGTATATTGCGTTAAATCGTTTGTACCAATACTAAAGAAATCGACTTCTTTCGCTAAGAATTTCGCATTCACCGCTGCAGATGGTGTTTCAACCATGACACCCACTTGGATGTTTTCATCAAAAGCTTTACCTTCCGCACGTAATTCTGCTTTTAGGGTTTCCAATACAGATTTTAATTCGCGAATTTCTTCTACCGAAATAATCATCGGGAACATCACGGCAAGTTTACCAAATGCAGACGCACGTAATACGGCTCTTAATTGCGCGTGTAAAATCTCACGACGATCAAGGGCAATACGCACCGCTCGCCATCCTAAGAATGGGTTCATTTCTTTTGGTAAATTTAAATATGGAAGCTCTTTGTCACCACCGATATCCATGGTACGTAATACCACTAGACGCCCTTCCATTGCTTCAACAACTTCTTTATAAGCAATGAATTGCTCTTCTTCGCTTGGTAATTGATCACGATCCATAAAGAGGAATTCTGTACGGTATAAACCTACCCCTTCAGCACCATTACGATGTGCACCTTCGCAATCACGAATCGTACCAATATTGGCTACCACATCGACTTTATGACCATCAAGGGTCACCGCTGGTAAATCTTTTAATTTCGCTAATTCTGCTTTTTCTTCAGCGAGTTTTGCTTCTAAGGTTTTTAATTCATCAATTTCAGCTTGAGTCGGATTCACGTAAACACGGTTGTTTACCGCATCCAAAATAAGATAATCACCTGTATTCACTCGTGCTGTGACATCATTTGTCCCTACAATGGCCGGCAATTCAAGTGAACGAGCCATAATTGAGGTGTGCGATGTTCTACCACCAATATCGGTGATAAAACCTAATACTTTTTCTAAATTTAATTGAGCCGTTTCTGATGGAGTTAAATCGTAAGCCACAAGGATGGATTCTTCGGTAATATCACCAAGATCCACAATATGCATACCTAAAATATTTTTGATTAAACGATTACCGATATCGCGAATATCACCCGCACGTTCTTTTAAGTATTCATCATCAATTTCAGACAACATTTCAACTTGTTGATCGATGATTTTACTTGCGGCCACACTCGCATTCACTTTTTGCGAACGAAGATAATCAATAATTTCTTCTTCTAATTCTTCATCTTCAAGGATCATTAAATGGCCTTCAAAGATGGCCGCTTTTTCTTCACCTAAAGATTTTAATGCACGTTGATGAATAGAATTAAGTTGCTCAACTGCAGCTTCACGACCAGCATAAAAACGGGCAACTTCTGCCTCAACTTGATCTTCTGAAATTTTTTGCGTATCAAGAACAATTTTTTCTTCTTTTAATACTAAGGCTTTACCAAAAACGATACCTGGTGACGCTGGAATACCTGTAATCATACTTTTACCTTCCGAGATAATTTATTAAAGGTTAGATAAACAATAGCCATAGAATAGAAATCCTATGGCTAATCGTAAATTATTCTAAAGTAGGAATTAATGCGACTAAATGTTCAACGGCTTGTTGTTCGTCTTCACCTTCCGCCGAGATGGTGATTACAGTTCCTTGTGTCAAGCCTAAGGTTTGTAGCTTAAATAGGCTTTTCGCACTTGCACTTTTACCACCGGAGGTCACTGTTACATCAGAAGCAAATGCTTTCGCTTCTTTAACAAATTGCGCCGCTGGACGGGTGTGTAAACCATTAGGAGCTGTAATTTCTACATCTTTTGAGAACATAATGTTACCTCTTATAGTAATTGTAAAATTTAATCTATAAATCCGCTGTAGTATCTCTATTAAATGCCCAATAATCAAGGCTAAACACAAAAAAACTTGAGCTACATCACGAAATTAGGGGTACTTTATACCTAATTTACAGTAAATTGTCCACTACACAGAAAAATGACGTTGTGATTTTGTCTCACTTAAACTCTCAATTAAGCGATGATAATTCTCATAACGTATTGGTGAAATCCGACCTGCTTCTACCGCTTCACGTAATGCGCAGCCTGGATCATTCAAATGTTTGCAATCTCGAAATTTGCACGTGCCTAAGACATATTGAAACTCACGATAACCTTTGGTGATTTGATCGGGCTCCAAATGCCATAGCCCAAACTCACGAATCCCTGGTGAGTCAATCAAATTACCACCTTGTGGTAAGTGATATAAACGAGAAGAGGTTGTGGTATGTTGTCCCAAGCCAGAGGTTTCACTTATACCGCCTACTTGTGCATTGACTGTCGGTAAAATATGGTTAATTAAACTGGATTTGCCTACCCCTGACTGCCCCACAAAAATGGATGTTCCATCACTTAAAAGTGCGGCCAATTTTTCCATATTTTTTCCGGTTTCAGCAGAAATGATGATGGTCTGATAACCAATATCACGGTAGATTTGTAACTGGCTTTCCACTTCCTGCTCTTGCTCGGCATCCAGTAAATCGCCTTTATTCACCACAATGACAGGTTCGATCCCCGCATTTTCACACACCACTAAATAACGATCGATAATATTGAGTGAAAGTACTGGCACCACCGCAGAAACAATAATAATACGATCGATATTCGCCGCGATGGGTTTCAACCCATCATAATAATCTGGGCGAGCAATTTCATTTTGTCTTGGATGAATAGCTTCAATCACGCCACTCACCCCTTGGAGCTGCTCATTGCCTTGTCGCCAAATCACTTTGTCTCCAACCACGAGACTAGAAAGTGTACGACGTAAATTACAGCGGAAAATTTCGCCTTGTGCATTTTCTACGTCTGCATGAACCGAATAACGCGTGACCACTACCCCATCTTGGCTTTCGCCTAGCATATCATCTTGCCATTCCACTTCTTTCTTCTTGTGGCGATGCAAGGCTTTCGCGTTATTTGATTGAATTCGACGAGTTTGATTTTGCGTTAGTTTACGTTTGCTCATAAAGTGCGGTCGTTTTTTCCGATGTTTTTCGTTAAAATAAACGGGATTACAAAATGTTCATAGGATACCTTATATTATGCAATTAGATAAACAAAATCTGATTTGGATCGATTTAGAAATGACAGGATTAGATCCTGAAAAAGAACGAATTATTGAAATCGCAACCATCGTGACAGATAAAGATCTCAATATTTTAGCGGAAGGACCTGTGATTGCGGTGCATCAAAGTGATGAATTATTAAACAAAATGTCGGAATGGTGCGTAAAAACCCATACAGCAAATGGCTTAGTTGACCGTGTCAAAGCGAGCAAACTCACCGAACGTGCGGCTGAATTACAAACATTAGATTTTTTAAAACGATGGGTACCAAAAGGTGCCTCACCGATTTGTGGCAACAGCATCGCACAAGATAAACGCTTTCTTTATAAATATATGCCTGATTTAGCCGATTATTTCCACTATCGTCATGTGGATGTCAGTACATTAAAAGAATTGGCTTCTCGCTGGAAACCAGAAATTTTAGACGGGTTCAAAAAAGGCAATACTCATTTAGCTCTTGATGATATTCGTGAATCAATTAAAGAGTTAGCTTACTACCGTGAGCACTTTATTAATCTGGATTGATGAAAACTTAGGCAAACTTAACCATTTGCAAAATCTGCGCTTGCGTTGAATAAATTTTTTCGTATAATACAGCCTCATTCACCAATGTGAAATGCGGGAATAGCTCAGTTGGTAGAGCACGACCTTGCCAAGGTC
>NZ_JVSL01000002.1:0-208 GCF_001053575.1 Parahaemophilus parainfluenzae
CGTTTTAATAAAGATGATGTTCAAAAAGAGCTTGATTTCCAACGTGAGGTGACAGAGAAATTTGGGCCAAATGTCGTGGAAGCTGGAAGTTTGCTTGCTAATAAATTTGGCGAAGAAGCGAAGGCGAAGCGTAATGCAGCCGCAATTGCGTTAGAAGAAGCAGAAAAAGCCAAGGCAGAAAACAACAACGAAACGAACCAAGCTTTAG
>NZ_JVSL01000003.1:0-206 GCF_001053575.1 Parahaemophilus parainfluenzae
AGTAAAACAGTGATTCATGCAGGTGGTGATGCCAATATTATTGGTAGCCAAGTAAAAGGCAAACGAGTAGAACTTAATGCTGAAAACTTGAATATTGAGAGTTTGCAAGATAAATCTCGCTACCATGGTAAACAGATGAATATGCAAGGTAGTGTGACAGTAGGCTATGGTTTTGCCGCAGGTGGTAGTTTCAATAAATCGAAAAT